>NCEE01000003.1:18502-83667 GCA_002280555.1 Sphingomonas sp. 32-62-10 | reverse complement strand
GGCGGGCTGGGGTTGCTCGACTTCCAGGATGCGCTGGCGGGGCACCCGGCCTATGATCTGGTGTCGCTGCTGCAGGATGCACGTCGCGATGTGGAGCCGGAGATCGAGCGGGCGATGCTGGCGCATTACATCGGTACGACCGGCGCGGATGCGGCGTTCGATGCCGCTTATCACGTCCTTGGTGCCCAGCGGAACGCCAAGATCATCGGTATCTTCACGCGGCTGTGGCAGCGCGACGGCAAACCCCGCTATCCCACGCTGTGCCCGCGGGTGTGGCGCTATCTGGAGCAGGATCTGGCGCATCCGGCGCTTGCGCCTGTCGCCGACTGGTTCGCCGCGCAGGTGCCACCGTCGCATCGTGGCGATCCAATGGCGATTGCCGGCCGATGAGCGCCGTGCGCACGCTGGCGATCCGCCCCGATCCCGGCGGTGTGGTGCCCGAAACGGCGATGGTGATGGCGGCCGGGCTCGGCAAACGGATGCGCCCGCTCACCGCGACGCGCCCCAAGCCGTTGGTTGAAGTGGCGGGCAAGCCGCTGCTCGATCATGCGCTTGATCGGCTGCGCGGGGCGGGGATCCGGCGCGCGGTGGTGAATGTGCATTACCTCGCCGATTCGGTTGAAGCTCACCTCGGCCGCCGCGATCAGGGACTGGAGATCGTGTTTTCCGATGGGGATGATGCGCGGATGGATGCGCTGCTGCTGATGGTGCCGCTGGCCCGCGCGCATTGCCATGCCGGGCGGGGCGATTTTCATCTCGATGCCAATGGCCGGATTACCGGGCGGCGACGCCCCGGCAGGCTCGCGCCGTTTGTGTGGACCGGGGTGCAGATGCTGTCGCCGCGGCTGATTGCCGATTGGCCGGAGGGGCCGTTCTCGACCAATATCTTCTGGGACCGCGCAATTGCCGCCGGGCGCGCCCATGGCATTACGCATCAGGGCCTGTGGTTCGATGTCGGCACGCCGGGCGCGATTGCCAAGGCAGAGGCAATCCTGGCCGATGGCTGATCGGGCAGCGCGGCGCTGATGGCCGATCGCGCCGGGCCCCAGCTGTTCACGATACCCGCGCACCGCGCCTTTGCCGATGCGCTGGCGGCAGGGCTGATCCGGCGGTTCGGGCGCGATCCGATGCTGCTGGCGCGCGGCATCGTGCTGCTTCCCAATAATCGCGCCAAGCGGACGATTACCGACGCGTTCGTGCGCGCCAGCGGCGGCGGGTTGCTGCTGCCCCGGCTCGTCGCCATCGGCGATGCCGAGGCAAGCGAGGCGGCAGGTGCGGCGATCGACCCGGTCGATGACGATGCACCGGTACCGCCCGCTGTCGCACCGCTGACCCGGCAGCTCATTCTGGCACGGCTGGTGAGCGAGGAACGCGCACGCGCAGGCGCGCCAATCGATGCGGCTGAGGCGGTTCGGCTGGCGGGGGAGCTTGCCCGGACGCTCGATCAGATGCTGGTCGAGGAAGTGTCGCCACGGGCGCTGCGCAATCTTGAGATGGCAAGCGAGCTTTCAAACCATTGGCAGCGCGCACTGGCGAGTTTTGAGGTGGTGCTCGATCGCTGGCCGCAGGAGCTTGCCCGGATCGGGGCAATCGATCTGGCGGATCGCCGCGCGCAACTTCTCGAGCGACTCGGGAAGCGGTGGCATGCATCACCACCGCCGGGCTTTGTCTGCGCGGCAGGCATCACCACCGCCGCCCCGGCGATTGCCCGGCTGTTGCGGGTGGTGAGTGACTTGCCGCAGGGGATGGTCGTATTTCCTGGCCTCGCAACCGATATGGACGAGGCCGAATGGCAGGCACTCGGGCCGCATGCGCCCGATCCCGCCACGGGGCAGCGGCGGCGCGCGATTGAGGCGCATCCGCAGTTTCAGTTGAAGCTGCTGCTTGACCGGATGGGGGTGAACCGCACCGAAGTGCAGACATGGCGCGAAGGCGGCGGGCATGATGCAGGAGCGGTGCGCGGGCGCGCGGTTGCCAATGCGCTGGCACCAGCCGAGTTCACCGGCAAATGGACCAGCCTGCCCGCCGAGGCGCGTCGTCTGAGCGGTGTTCGCGTGGCCGAGCTGGCGACACCGGCTGCGGAGGCGCAGGCGATAGCGCTGGCGCTGCGGGAGGCGCTCGAAACGCCGGGCAAGACCGCCGCGCTGGTGACGCCCGATCGGGCGCTCGCGCGCCGGGTGGCGGCGCATTGCGCGCGTTGGGGCATCGCCATCGACGACAGCGCCGGGCGGCCGCTCTCGATCCTGCCGTCGGGCACGTTGCTGACCGTGCTTGCCGAGGCCGCAGCACAGGATTTCGCACCGCTGGCGTTGTTGGCGCTGTTGAAACATCCGTTGGTCCGTTTCGGCGAGGCGCGGCTGGCATGGCTGGAAGGCGTGCGCGCGCTCGATCTGGCGCTTCGCGGCCCGCGACCGGTGACCGGGCTCGACGGGATCACCGCGCATCTGCACGACGGCGACAAGCGGACAGCGCATATTCGCCGGGCGGCGGCAGCCTGGTGGCCCGAAGCCGCAGCGTTGCTCGCGCCGATCGCAGCGGTGTTCGGCAAGGGGGCGCAACCGCTCGACCGGCTGATGGCGATGCTCCGCGAAACGGCGCAGGCACTGTGCGGCGATGCGATGTGGAGCGGGGTCGCCGGGCGTGCGGCAGCGCAACTGCTGGCCGATATAGAGGAGCAGGCGGGGGTAGGCCCTGCGCTGGTCGATCCGCAAAGCCTTGCCCCCTTGCTGCGCACGCTGATGGATGATGTCGCGGTGCGTCCACCACAGGGCGGGCATCCCCGATTGGCGATTTACGGGCTGATCGAGGCGCGGTTGCAAACCGCCGATCTGATGATCCTCGGTGGCCTGAACGAGGGGGTCTGGCCGGGCCAGCCCGCGCCGGACCCGTGGCTTGCGCCGCGCATCCGCGCCGAATTGGGGTTGCCGGGGGTCGATCGCCGGATCGGGCTGTCGGCGCATGATCTGGCGGCGGCGCTGGGTGCGCCCGATGTGTTGATCACCCGGTCGCGGCGCGATGCCAAATCGCCGGCAATCCCGTCGCGCTTCTGGCTGCGGCTTGAGGCGATGTCGGGCGGGTTGCCACGTGCGCGTGACCTGGAGGGCTGGGCGACCGCACTCGATACGCCAGCAACGCATGATCCCGCCGATCGGCCAGCCCCCGCGGTGCCTGCCGATCTGCGCCCGAAGCGAATTTCTGTGACTGAGGTCGATCGGCTGAAGGCTGATCCTTATGCCTTTTATGCGCGCCGGGTGCTGGGGCTGGAAACGCTCGACCCGGTCGATGCCGATCCGAGCGCGGCGTGGCGGGGTACGGCGGTACATTCGATCCTCGAGGCCTGGGCGAAGGAAGATCGCTGCGCGCCAGACAAGCTTCATGCGCGGGCAATGGCGATGCTGCGTGATGCCCGCACCCATCCAATGATGCGCGCGCTGTGGCAGCCCCGGTTGATCGAGGCGATCGACTGGATCGTCGCGGAGATGGACAAACAGGCGGAATCAGGACGGCAGGTGCTGATCGCCGAGGAAACCGGCAAGATCATGATCGCCGGGGTCGAATTGCGCGGCACCGCCGATCGGATCGACCGACTGGCAGAGGGCGGGCTGGGGATCGTCGATTACAAGACGGGCAAGGCGCCTTCCGCAGCGGCTGTGCGCGCCGGGTATAGCCTGCAGCTCGGTCTGTTGGGCCTGATTGCCGAGCGGGGCGGGTTCGATACGATCACCGGGACGGCCGGCGCGTTCGAATATTGGTCCATGGCGCGCAGCGGCGACGGGTTCGGCAAGGTGAGCACGCCTGTCGACCCGGAGGGCAAACGGGACCGGATCGTCACCGCCGATTTCACCAAAATTGCGGCGCACAATTTCATCGAGGCCGTTGGCACCTGGCTGACCGGTGACGAACCCTTCACCGCCAAACTCGTCCCCGAATATGCGCCCTATGCCGATTATGATCAGCTGATGCGTCGCGACGAATGGTATGGCCGCGATGCGCGATAGCCCGGCCAATCTGCCTCATCTGATCGGCAATCAGGCGCTGGCGAGTGCGCCCGACGCGCATGTCTGGCTGTCGGCATCAGCGGGCACCGGCAAGACACAGGTGCTCGCAGCGCGGGTGTTCCGATTGTTGCTGCGCGGCACCGATCCGGCGGCGATCCTGTGCCTCACCTTCACCAAAGCGGGGGCGGCGGAAATGGCCGGGCGGATCAGCGCGCGGCTCGCGGCCTGGGTGCGGATGCCCGAACCGGCGCTGAAGAAAGATCTGTTCGCGCTGGGTGAGGCGCACAATGATCCTGTGGTGGTAGCCCGCGCACGCACGCTGTTCGCCAAGCTGCTCGATGCGCCCGGCGGCGGCATCCGCATCCAGACGATCCACGGCTTTTGCCAGGGGCTGTTGGCGAGCTTTCCGGTCGAGGCGGGACTGTCCCCCGGCTTTCGCCCGATCGAGGCACGCGAGGAAGCAGTGCTACTGCGCGAGACGTTGGCGGGGGTGCTGGTCGATGCCGAAACGCAGGGCCAGGCGGGGATCATCGAGGCGATTGGTGCGCTCAGCTTGCGGCTGGGGGAGGGGGGTGCAGAGGAATTTCTCCATGCTTGCGCCCGGTCGCCGGCCGCGATGGCTGCACTGCCCAGCGGGATCGCACCGTTCATCCGCCGCGCGCTCGACTTGCCCAGCGGCAATATCGGCGAGGTGATTGCCGATTTGTGCGTAGACGAAGAATTCGACGTCGATACGGTGCGCCGTATCGCCGCTGCCAACCGTGCCTGGGGTACCAAAACCGGCAACAATCAGGCCGATATCGCCGAATGCTGGGTGGAGGCGACACCCGCCCAACGAGCCACAATGCTCGCCGATTTGCGCGGTGTGGTGTTCACCAAGGAAGGCGAACCGCGCGCTTATCAAAAGAAACTGCTGGAAGCTGATTTCGATTATGCCGAACTCGCCATCGCCATCGGCGAGCGGTGCACCCTGTTGCTGGGGCTCGTCCAGCGGGCGGCCTATGGCGATTTGCTGGCGGCGGCGCTGGGCGCAGGGCGGGTCTATGCCGATGCCTATGCGCGCGCCAAGCGCCGGATCGGCGCGGTCGATTTTGATGATCTGATCCGCCATGTCGTCGATCTGCTTGGCCAGCCCGGCATGGGTGATTGGGTCCGCTACAAGCTCGACCAGACCACCGAGCACATCTTGGTGGACGAGGCGCAGGACACGAATCTGCGACAGTGGAAAATCGTTGAGGCAATGGCGGGCGAATTTTTTGCCGGGCTGGACGCCCATGGCGATCGGACCCGCACGCTGTTCGTGGTCGGCGATTATAAGCAGGCGATTTTCGGGTTTCAGGGGACTGACCCGCTCTATTTCGCCTGGGCCGAAAAACTGTTTCGCGAAAAAGCCGAGGTGCTGCTGGACAATCCGTCAGCCGAAGCGACGGCGTTCAATCAACTGTCGCTGACCCATAGTTTCCGATCGACCAAGCCGATCCTCGAATTCGTCGATACTGCGATCGGCGCGATCGACGCACCCGGGCTGGGGCAAATCGGCGCGCTTGAAGCCCATGCCAGCGAAGTCGCTGGACCAGGCCATGTCACATTGTGGCCGCCGACGAATGCCGGGGCGAGCGAGGCGGATGAGGAGGAGTGGATCGATGATGCCACCCGCGCGCTCGCCAAGCAGATTGCGCGCCAGCTGAAGGCGTGGCTCGACCCCGCCGATCCGCTGATGCTGGAAGCCAAGGGGCGGGCGTTGCGGCCCGAAGATGTCATGATCCTCGTCAAGCGGCGGGGCGAGCTCGCCTCGCTGATCGTCGCGCGGCTCTATGCCGAGGGCGTACCGGTGGCAGGAGTCGACCGGCTGCGGCTCAACGCACCGCTGGCGGTGCAGGATCTGCTCGCGGCAATCCGCTTTGCGCTGCAACCCGATGATGATTTGTCGCTGGCGAGCCTGCTCGTTTCGCCGCTGCTCGGGTGGACGCAGGAAGATTTGCTCGCTGCTGCAGCACCCCGCTTACCGGGCAGCTTGTGGCGGCAGTTGCGCGCGCAGCAGGCGGATGAACGGTTGCAGCCGCTCTACGATCTGCTCGCCCGCGCGGATATTGCCACCCCGTACCAGTTGCTGGAGGAGTTGCTGTCCGGCCCGCTCGATGGACGCCGCAAGCTGATCAATCGACTGGGGCAGGAAGCGCGCGACCCGATCGAGGAGTTGCTGAGCGCAGCGCTCGAATTCGAAACGCTCGGCACGCCGTCGTTGCAGGGCTTTCTCGACTGGTTCGATCGCGGCGATGTGGAAATCGTGCGCGACCCTTCCGCGCCGCTCGATGCGGTTCGGGTGATGACCGCGCACGGCGCCAAGGGATTGCAGGCCCCGCTGGTAATCCTGGCCGATGCGACGGTCGATCCCAGCCAGACGCCGCGATCGATCCTGCGCTGGGCGCCGGAGGACCATCCGGAGGCATTCCCGATCTTCAGGCCTAAAGCTGCCGAACGCGGCGGTCCACTCCTCGATTTGGTGGCGAACGTGCAGGCGCGCGAACTGGAGGAGCATTGGCGGCTGTTTTACGTTGCAGCGACGCGCGCCGAGGAGCGGCTGGTGATCGCGGGTGCGCTCGGCCCGCGCGCCAAAGGCGTGCCACCGGCGGCGAGCTGGTATGCCGCTGCCGACCGGGCGCTGACGGTACTGGGGGTCGAGTCTGTCGAGAGCGAGCGTCACTTTACCGGCACTGCTCCTGCACGCCCCATTGACCGACGCAAAGGGGATGCCGAAACGCTGCCCGATCCCGTGGTGCTGCCCGCATGGGCGGCCACACCCGCGCCGGTCGAAGCGCGTCCGCCGCGTCCGCTTGCGCCGTCGTCGCTGGGGCTGGACGGGGTGGCTGACCCGCCGCCCGATGCGGTGATGCGCGTAGCAGCGGAACGGGGGAGGCTGATCCACGCGCTGTTCGAGCGTTTGCCGGCCGTTGCGCCGGATGATCGACGGATGGCGGCGGATCGCTGGTTGCAGGCTGCCGGTGGTGTTGCGGACGACGCGTTGCGTCGCGAGATCGTCGACAGCGTCTGCACTGTGCTGAGCGACCCGCAATTTGCCGCGCTATTCGGATCGGACGCGCTTGCCGAAGCGCCGATCGCTGCTGTCGTCGCAGGCGGGTTTGTGGTGTCGGGTACGGTCGATCGGCTGCTGGTGAGCGACACCAAGGTCCGGGTGATCGATTTCAAGACCGGCCGCCGCGCGCCCGCCAGCCTGGCCGATGTCCCGCCCTATCACCTGCGTCAGATGGCCGCTTATGTCGAAGCGCTTGCCGTGATCTTTCCCGGGCGGATCATTGAGGCTGCCTTGCTTTACACGGCAACCCCGGTGCTGTTCGTGCTGCCACCCGAATTGCTGGGTGCGCACAAGCCGCCCTTTGGTGCCGCGCATGAAAGCTTGGGACAGCTGGCTTGAGACATAACCGCACCCGGCCTATCTGATGACCATCAGGAGAAAATGACATGGCGACGACCAAAGTAAGTGATGCAACCTTCGACAGCGATGTGCTGAAGGCCGATCAGCCCGTGCTGGTGGATTTTTGGGCGGATTGGTGCGGCCCGTGCAAGGTGATCGCACCGAGTCTCGAGGAACTGTCCGATGAACTGGCCGGGCAGGTGACGATCGCCAAGGCCAATCTGGACGATGCCGAGGAAATGGCCGCCCGCTTCGGCGTGCGCGCGATCCCCAACCTCGTGCTGTTCAAGGGCGGTGAGGAAATCGCGCGCTTCAGCGGTGCGGCCCCCAAAAGCAAGCTGAAGGCCTGGCTTGAAGGCGCGCTCGCTTGACGGGCGCTACCTGTAGCGGGATTACATTTAGTTGAATCAAAACCCATTCCGTTCGTGTCGAGCGAAGTCGAGACATCCTGCGTAGCGCTTTTGGCCTGTTGCTCGACTTCGCTCGAAACGAGCGGGCCAAGGTAACGTCATCAAACTCTAAACTTCGGCTTGATCAAGCCGCCGTTCGCCCTGAGCGAAGTCGAAGGGCAAGAGCAACGCTTGGGCCTCGACTGCGCTCAGCCCGAACGGCTGTGGCATGTGGCAGGAACTTAGGGATTGGGACTCAAGCTGCGCGCAAAATCTGCCCGATCCGCGGGAAGTGCACCGCTACTGTGCCGACCTGCGGATCGTCGCGCAGCAGCACGATGTCGCGGGCAGTGCAGCGGAGCAGCGTGCCGGTGACGGTGTTGGCACCAGGATCTTCGGTGCGGATGGCGACTTGCTGACCCTCGGTGAAGCCGCAGCCATCGTCGATCTGTGCGGTGGTGGCGGGCGTTGCCGCGAGGGCGATGTCGAGTGCGGCTTGCGCGGTCATATCGATCCGCTCGCCGTGACCGATGGCGTCGCACCGCGCGATCCAGGCGGCAACATGGGGGAAGGGGGCAAGCCGCGCGTCCTTCAACCCGAACCCGGCCTGAAACCAAACATTCATGCCCGTCGCGCAATCGGCATATCCGGGCGCATCGCCACCCAGAAAAGCGCGGCCGTCGGCCAGCGCATCATCGAGTCGCGCGAGCCAGCCGATGAACTGTGCGGTTTGATGCGGGGCAGCTTTCTTCATCCGTTCACGATCCATCCCGAACAGCGCCTTGCGATCCTCGAAAAAGGCATCGTCGATCTGGTCGGCCACCACCGCCATCGCAGAGCCGACGGCATGGCCGAAGGTCACCCCACCCGCCTGCATCGCCACCAACGCGCCCAACCGACCGAGCGGAGCCGGGAACAGGGTAGGCGAGGGTTGGTGGGCTTCAATCGCCTCGATCGCGATCGCGGTATCGCAATAGATGTCCGCGCCGATCTGCAGAACAGGGGTCTTGCGATAGCCACCGGTCAGCGGGGTAAGCTCGGGCTTGGGGGCCATGTTCGGGATGATGACCGAGTGCCATCGTGCACCCTTGATCCCCAGCGCGCGGCGAACGAGCTCCGCATAGGGTGAGCGTGGATAGTGGTGCAGAATGATATCGGTCATGCAATTTCCCCTGGTGCGTTGGCGTGGCGCTCGATCGGTCGGACGCGGATCGTTTCGGCGAAGCGCAACAGATAGCCGTCGGGATCTGCGATCACAAACTGGCGAACGGTGACGATATCGGTTGCGCGACGATAATCACGTTGCTCCAGCGATTGGACGAGCACCACACCAGCAGCCATGGTTGCCGTATGGACGGAATCGACCGACGTGACCGTAATCTGGAGATTGATACCGCGCCCAAAAGGCTTTTCGAGCGGCCCGGCGAGCCAAATTCGCCCAATGGGCTGCTCGATCATCAACGCTGTATCCTCGCGCTCAAGATAGGCGAATTTCTCGGTGTGCCGCGCATAGCCGATCCGGAAACCAAGGACCGTCGTGTAGAATTCGAGGCTATGGTCGAAATCGCTGACGTACAGTTCGGGCACCAGCGATGGCGGCATCTCAGCTCCGGTAATCGGCGTTGATCGAAATATAGCCATGCGTCAGGTCGCACGTCCAAACCGTCGCGCGGCCATCGCCCAGGCCGATGTCGACGCCGATATCGATTTCCTGCCCCTTCAGATGCGCGGCGACCGGGGCTTCATCATACCCCTCAACCGCCAGACCATCGTGGGCGACTTGCGTGGTGCCGAAGCGGATCGAGAGCCGATCGCGGTCGGCGGGTTCGCCTGCCTTGCCGACCGCCATGACGACACGGCCCCAATTGGCGTCTTCCCCGGCAATCGCGGTTTTGATGAGCGGGGAATTGGCGATCGACATACCGATTCGGTGGGCGCTTCTGTCACTTTCCGCACCGGTAATGTCGATGCGGATGAACTTCGACGCGCCCTCTCCGTCGCGCACGACGAGATGGGCAAGCTGCAGGCAGAGATCGCTTAGGGCGGCCCGAAAAGCGTCGGCACCCGGGGATTCGGCATCGACTAGAGGCGCGTTGCCGGCCTTACCGGTCGCAAAGGCGAGCACGGTGTCGCTGGTCGATGTGTCGCTGTCGACGGTGATGCACGAAAAGCTGGTGTGGTTGGCATCGCCGAGGGCGGTTTGCAGGAAGGCTGGATCGACCGCGGCATCGGTAAAGATGAAACCGAGCATCGTCGCCATGTCGGGCGCGATCATGCCGGACCCTTTGATGATCCCCACGAGCGTCACCGTACGGCCATCGACGATGGCGGTCGTCGACGCGCCCTTGGCGAAGGTGTCGGTCGTGCCGATCGTGTTGGCGGCATCCTCCCAGCTGCAAGGGGTTGCCTGCAGTGCGGCATCGATCCCGGCTTCGGCCTTGTCGATTGGCAGCGGTACGCCAATCACGCCCGTTGAAGCGACGAACACGTCCGACGGCTGGCAATCGAGTGCGCTGGCGATCCGTGCGGTAATCGCTTCGACAGCAGCCCTGCCACGATTGCCGGTAAAGGCGTTGGCGTTGCCCGCATTCACCACCAAAGCGCGCGCCGACCCAAGCGTGAGCGCGGCCCTACACCATTCAACTTCGGGAGATGGGCATTTGCTGGTCGTTGTGACGCCTGCAACAACGGTCGTCGGATCGAGCGTAACCAGGGTTAGATCATATCTGTCCCACGCCTTATATCCTGCTCGCGCAACCTGGACGGTGACCCCGGCAATCGGGGGCAAATCCGGAAAGCGATCTGGGGCGAGCGGCGAGCGGGATGACATGGATCGACTCTGAGCCTAGAAGGAGGGGGAATGCAGGGGGTGTTAAAGTGAGTACAACCGATGGCAAGGTAACAATCGTTCGGCGAGCAATACTTGGCACGTTGATTTTATGGGCTCCACTCGCCCTTCCTGCGCAAGCCGGGCAACGTCCTCTTGCTGCCCAGGCAAAAGTTGCTGCGAAGGCACCTTCCGCCTCAGTCCCTGCCGATCCTGTCGCCACCGGGGTGACGCCAATCGGCAATCCGGGTGACTGGTTTCCCCTTGATTCCTATCCCCCCGAAGCGCGGATCGCATCGCAGGAGGGGCGTACGCAATTCTCGCTGGATATCGATGCGGCTGGGCGGATTACCGGCTGCAACATCATCGAATCGAGTGGTTCTGATCTGCTCGATTCCACCACCTGCAGCCAGCTGATCGCGAACGGGCAGTTCAAACCGGCGCTCGATAGCAACGGCAACCCGGTGAAAGGGACCTGGAAATCAGCGATGCGTTGGCGATTGAGCGATGTTGAGGACGCCAAGGAATAGCGAAAAAGCGCATCGCTTTGCGGTGATGCGACTTTCATCAGCGATGGACGTTACGCATCCGACTGCTTATGTGCGACCGCGCCCATGTGATTGCTTGGCCTGATACGGAAGACCCGATTGGAACTGCTGCTTATCCTCTCCGCGTTGCTGAGCGCCCTTACCGGCGCGGTGGCGAACGGCCGGGCACCGGAAGTGCGGTTGCATCAGACGGTGTCGAGTACGCGCCTGCTTGCCGTCGGTTCCTCGACCGCACGGCATCGCCCGGTGCATCACGCAGCACCGACTTTGCCCGCACGTCTCGGTGTTGCCGCAGCGCCAGTGATCGCTGTCACCCGTCCGCTGGCCTTCGCCCCAATCTATATGGGTCGCCGACGCGAATAGCGCGCGGCCCCGTCGACGCCAAACGCGGTCGACTTTTTTCGCAAACCTTTTTCGCGTGGCGACCCCGTTCGGTCGGTCATGCCATTCCCAGAACATAGGATAGCATCATGCTCGGTGGCCTCGCCAAAACCATTTTCGGATCGTCGAACGACCGCTACGTCAAATCGCTCGGTGCAATCGTGAACAAGATCAATGCGTTCGAGCCGCAGATCGCAGCGATGGATGACGCGACACTTTCTGCGCAGACCGCCGTGTTCCGAGAGCGGTTGGCCAATGGTGCGACGCTCGATGATCTGCTGCCTGAAGCGTTTGCAACGGTGCGCGAAGCTGCCAAGCGGACGCTGGGCCAGCGTCATTACGACGTGCAGATGATTGGCGGTATTGTGCTCCACCGCGGCGAGATTGCCGAAATGCGCACGGGCGAGGGCAAGACGCTGGTCGCGACGCTCGCTAGCTATCTAAACGCACTGCCAGGCACCGGCGTGCACGTTGTGACAGTGAACGATTATCTGGCGGCGCGTGATGCCGAATGGATGAGCAATGTTTATCGCTATCTGGGGATGACGACCGGCGTCATCGTACCGAACCTGACCGATCAGCAACGCCGTGATGCCTATAACGCCGACATCACCTATGCGACCAACAACGAACTCGGCTTTGATTATCTGCGCGACAACATGAAGTACGACCGCGAATCGATGGTGCAGCGCAAGTTCAACTTCGCGATTGTCGACGAAGTCGATTCGATCCTGATCGACGAAGCGCGGACCCCACTGATCATTTCCGGCCCGACCGACGACAAAACCGATCTGTATCTGCGCGTCGATGCGATCGTGAAGCAGCTTGATGCATCGACCTATGAGCTCGACGAAAAGCAGAAGTCGATCATCCTGACCGAAGCGGGCACCGAGCTCACCGAGCGGATGCTGGAGGAAGCCGGGCTGCTGGAAGGCAGCAACCTGTATGATTTCGAGAACACCCAGGTGGTGCACCACGTCAACCAGTCGCTGCGCGCAAACAAGATGTTCAAGCGCGACACCGATTACATCGTCAAGGACGACAAGGTGATCATCATTGATGAATTCACCGGCCGTATGATGGACGGACGACGCTGGTCCGATGGCCTGCACCAAGCGGTGGAAGCCAAGGAAGGTGTTGCGATCGAGCCCGAGAACCAGACGATGGCGTCGATCACGTTCCAGAATTATTTCCGCATGTATCCAACGCTATCGGGCATGACCGGGACTGCCGCGACCGAGGCAGCCGAATTTTTTGACATCTACAAGATGAACGTCGTCACCATTCCCACCAACGTGCCCGTGAAGCGGGTCGACGAAGAAGACGAGTTCTACAAGAACACCCAGGACAAGTTTCAGGCGATCGCTAAAAAGATCAAGCACCATGCCGAACTCGGGCAACCCGTGCTGGTCGGCACCGTCTCGATCGAGAAATCCGAGCTTTTGAGCGAGTTCCTGGTAAAGGAAGGCGTGGTGCACGAAGTGCTGAACGCGCGCCAGCATGAGCGTGAGGCGCACATCGTGGCGCAGGCGGGCCGCAAGAGCGTGGTGACGATCGCCACCAACATGGCGGGCCGCGGGACTGACATTCAGCTGGGCGGCAATATCGAGTTCCGCATCAATGACGAGCTGGTCGGGCTCGCCGAAGGACCGGAGCGCGAGGCGGCGATCGAGCGGATCAAAGCCGAAGTCGCTGCCGAAAAGGCCGAGGTGCTCGCGGCCGGTGGCTTGTTCGTGCTCGGCACCGAACGGCATGAAAGCCGCCGCATCGATAACCAGTTGCGCGGACGTTCAGGCCGCCAGGGCGACCCGGGCCTCAGCCGCTTCTATCTGTCGCTCGACGACGATCTGCTGCGAATCTTCGGGCCAGACACGATGTTTGCGAAGATGATGCGGTCCAACATCGCCGATGGTGAGGCGATCGGATCGAAATGGCTCAGCAAGGCGATCGAGACCGCGCAGCGCAAGGTCGAGGCGCGAAACTATGACACCCGCAAGCAGGTCGTTGAATATGATGACGTGATGAACGATCAGCGCAAGGTTATCTATGAACAGCGCAGCGACATCATGGACGCCGATACCGTGGGCGACGTTGTGTCTGACATGCGATCGGAAACCGTGAACACGCTTGTCGGCACGGCGTGCCCGCCCAACAGCTATCCCGAGCAATGGGATATCGAGGGGTTGCGCGCGAGCGTTCAGGACATGCTGGGCATTGATCCGCCGTTCGATGCTTGGCTTGCCGAGGAAGCGATCGACCCTGAACTTGTCGAGGAACGCGTGCGCGAGGCCGCCGATGCGCACGTAACCGCCAAGGCAGAGGCGCTCGATCCGGAAACCTGGACGCAGGTCGAGAAGTCGATCCTGCTCCAGAATCTCGATCACCACTGGAAGGAGCATCTCTCGACGCTCGATGCGTTGCGCCAGGTCGTGCACTTGCGCGCCTATGCGCAGAAAACGCCGATTAATGAGTATAAGCAGGAGGCGTTTGCGCTGTTCGAACGCATGCTCGGCACGATTCGCGAGGACGTGACCAAGACGATCGCGCACGCCCAGTTCCAGCTGCAACCGCAAACGTCGCTGCCTGATCTTCCCGATTTCATCACATCGCACTTCGACCCGTTCACCGGGCTGGACGACAGCAACGATATCGACGGTGGTAATAATCTTGGCCTAGTCACGACGCGCATCGCGCCGCTGACAATGCCGCGCCTTGAAGGCAATGAATTTGGTGATGATCCCTCCCAGTGGGAAGGACGCGTGAGCCGGAACGCGCCGTGCCCCTGCGGATCGGGCAAAAAATACAAGCAGTGCCACGGGGCGCTGTAACGGGCTGGAACGCGCGCATCATCGCTGGATGATCGCGCGCTTGCCCCGGCGTGCATCGCTGCTATAGACCATCGCCGACTGGCGCTGTCCTTGCGGGCGTGGCGGAACTGGTAGACGCAGCAGGTTTAGGTCCTGCCATCGCAAGATGTGGGGGTTCGAGTCCCTTCGCCCGCACCAGTCCCGCTGCCTTGCAGCCGGGACTGCCCTTCTAAGAATTAGCTGACGAAAAGAGCCAAAATGCAGACTGTTGAGACGTTGAACGAAGGCCTGAAGCGCGCTTATTCGCTCAAGATCACCGCCAAGGATATCGAATCGCGCGTCGAAGCGGAGATTAAGAAGGTCGCTCCGCAAATTCGCATGCCCGGTTTTCGGCCCGGCAAGGTGCCCGCCAACCTGGTACGCAAGATGCACGGCCCGGCGCTGACTCAGGACGCCCTCAACACCTCAATTCAGGACGGCATCCAGCAGCTGATCAGCGAGAAAAAACTGCGACCAGCGATGCAGCCTTCGGTCGCGCTCGATGATGGTTATGAAATCGGCAAGGACGCCGAGATCACGGTAACGCTTGAAGTGCTGCCGGAAGTGCCAACCCCAGCGATCGAAGGGCTGACGCTGGAGCGCCTCGTGGTGCCGGTGGATGATGCTGCCGTCGATGCGCAGCTCCAGCGCTTTGCCGATCAGCAGAAGCGATTCGAAGACGCCCCGAAGACGCACAAGGCTAAGACGGGCGATCTGGTTGTTATGGATTTCGTCGGCAAGGTTGACGGCGTGGCGTTCGATGGTGGCACGGGTGAGGACATGTCGGTTGAGATCGGCACCGGTCGCCTGATCCCTGGCTTCGAAGATCAGCTGATCGGCGTGAAGAAGGGCGCAGAGCTCACGATTAACGTCAATTTCCCCGATGATTATGCGGCTGAAAACCTGAAGGGTGCTGCCGCGACGTTCGATCTGGTGATCAAGGACGTTCGCACCCCCAAGGAAGCCGCGATCGACGAGGAACTGGCGACCTCGCTAGGGCTTGAGAGCCTGGAGCAGCTGCGTGGTCTGCTGAAAGGGCAGATCGAGCAGGAGCATAACGGCCTGACGCGCACCCACATGAAGCGCAAGCTGCTCGATCAGCTCGCCGTCGGCCATGATTTCGAAGTGCCGCCATCGATGGTGGAAGCCGAATTCCAGCAGATCTGGGCGCAGCTGCAGCATGAGGCGAGCCATGAGGCCGATCCTGCCGAAGCAATTGCTGAAATGGAGGCTGAGCGCGGCGATTACCTTGCCATTGCCGAGCGCCGGGTTCGCCTGGGGCTGTTGCTGTCCGAAATTGGCCAGAAGAATGGCGTCGAAGTGACTCAGCAGGAAATGAACCGGCTGATCGCACAAGCGGCGCAGCAATATAGCCCGGAAGAGCGCACGCGCTTCATCGAATATGTGCGGCAGGAGCCGATGGCCGCCGCTCAGCTGCGCGCGCCGCTGTACGAGGACAAGGTTGTCGACTGGCTCTTTGGGCAAGCGACGATCACCGAGCGCGAAGTAACGCGCGAGGAAATCGAAGCGGCGATCGAAAGCGAAGACAGCCATGTCCATGGCCCGGGTTGCGGCCACGATCACGATCATGACGCCAAGCCAGCCGCCAAGGCCAAGAAGGCGGCGCCCAAAAAGGCGGCTGCAACGGAAGACGCTGCTGAACCGGCGGCCGAGGAAGCTGCAAAACCTGCCGCCAAAAAGGCAAAAAAGGCAGCTGAGCCTGCGGCCGAGCATGCTGACGCCGAGCCCGCCGAAGCCAAGCCCGCCAAGAAGCCTGCTGCCAAAAAGGCGGCTGCCAAGAAGGCGGATGCCTGATCACGACTTGTTTGTCTTTCCCGCCTATGACCAATCGATCGTGATGGGAGTGGGCGGGAATGAACGAGTTGGTGGCCGGATCAGTGCTGCGTGAGGCGGGCAGGGCGTTGGAGCAGGTAATGAGCGATGCGCCCGTGATCGCTGTGCTGCTGCCCTGTTACAACGAGGAAGCAGCGATTGCGCAGACCGTCGCGGGGTTCCGCACGTCGCTGCCGAACGCGACGGTCTATGTCTATGACAACAACAGCAGCGACCGCACCGTCGAGGTAGCGCGGGCGGCTGGTGCGGTGGTGCGCAGCGAGCGGATGCAGGGCAAGGGCAATGTCGTTCGCCGCATGTTCGCCGATATCGATGCCGATATATATGTCATGGCTGATGGCGACGCGACCTATGATGCGCCGTCTGCCCCCGCGATGGTCGCCCGCATGGTTGACGAGCAGCTCGACATGGTCGTGGGATCGCGCGTCACGCAGGTGCAGGAGGCCTATCGGGCTGGGCATCAGCTGGGCAATGCGGTGTTGACCGGGATGCTGACCCAGCTGTTCGGGCGGAGCTTCACTGATATTTTATCGGGTTACCGTGTGTTCTCCAGGCGATTTGTGAAAAGTTTTCCGGTGCTGACAGGCGGGTTCGAGATCGAAACCGAAATCAGCGTCCACGCGCTCGAGCTAAAAATGCCGGTCGCCGAAATTGCGACGCCCTATTATGCGCGGCCGGAAGGGTCGACGTCGAAGCTCAGTACATATCGTGACGGTTTCCGGATTTTGCGCACCATCGCCACGTTGTATCGGATTGAACGGCCAATGCTGTTTTTCGGTGCGATCGGTGCGGTGCTCGCGCTCGCAGCGTTGGTTCTAAGTGTGCCGCTGGTATCTACTTATCTCGAAACAGGTCTCGTGCCGCGGCTCCCGACCGCGGTGCTGGTGACGGGGCTGATGATCCTTGCCGCGCTGTGCGGATTTACCGGGTTGATCCTGGATACGGTGGTCCGTGGGCGGCGCGAAGTGCGGCGGTTGGCCTATCTGTCGTTCACAGCGCCGGGGCTGCCATGGGGGAAGAGGGCTTGAACTCGCTTTCCTCAAGGCCGATGTAGGCATTTCAGCGCGCACAAGGACCAGCGAGACCCCCATGCATAATCCATTCGAAACCGGCACCTTCACCAACCCCGAGACTGGCGGCCTGGTCCCCATCGTCATTGAACAATCAAATCGCGGCGAACGCAGTTTCGACATTTATTCGCGGCTTTTGCGTGAACGCATCATCTTCGTGACCGGCCAGGTCGAGGATCACATGGCGTCGGTCATCACTGCCCAGCTGCTGTTCCTCGAGTCGGAAAATCCGAAGAAGGACATTTATATGTACATCAACTCGCCGGGCGGTGTCGTCACGGCGGGCATGGCGATTCATGATACGATGCAATATATTCGTCCCCGCGTTGGCACGTTCTGCATCGGTCAGGCAGCATCGATGGGCAGCTTTCTGCTCTCGGCTGGCGAACCTGGCATGCGCGTGGCGCTCACCAATGCGCGGATCATGATCCACCAGCCTTCTGGCGGTGCGCAGGGCATGGCGACCGATATCGAGATTCAGGCGCGCGAGATCCTGCGTATTCGGCACAATCTGAACCAGCTATACGCGAAATACACCGGCCAGCCGCTCGACGCGATCGAACTGGCCATGGACCGCGACAAGTTTTTGAGCGCTGATGAGGCCAAGACCTTCGGCCTGATCGACGAAGTGATTGAAAAGCGGCCAATGCCAACCGAAGATGCATCGACGGTAGCCGCCTGACCTGCCCAGATCGTAACGCGATTTTGGTGATTGTACGATTGAAGCGGGGCGGTCTAGTATGATCGCCCCTCGAACGCGCGCGTATTGCGCGAAGGATGGATTGAATGACGAAGCTCAGCGGCGGCGATTCGAAGAGTACGCTCTATTGCTCGTTCTGCGGTAAATCGCAGCATGAGGTACGCAAGCTGATCGCCGGCCCCACGGTGTTCATCTGCGATGAATGCGTGGAACTCTGCAACGACATCATCCGTGAAGAGACCAAATCAGCATTGGTCAGCAAGAAAGATGGCGGCGTGCCGACGCCCCAGGCGATCTGCGATGTGCTCGACGATTATGTCATCGGCCAGAAGCGCGCCAAGCGTGTGCTCTCCGTGGCGGTGCACAACCATTACAAGCGTCTGAACCACGGTCAGAAGGGCGCCGATGTCGAACTGGCTAAGTCGAACATCCTGCTCGTCGGCCCCACCGGCTGCGGCAAGACGTTGCTGGCGCAGACATTGGCGCGCATTCTCGACGTGCCCTTCACCATGGCTGATGCGACCACGCTGACCGAGGCGGGCTATGTCGGCGAGGATGTTGAGAACATCATCCTGAAGCTGCTTCAGGCGTCTGACTACAACGTCGAACGCGCGCAGCGTGGCATCGTCTATATCGACGAGATCGACAAGATCAGCCGCAAGGCCGAAAACCCGTCGATCACGCGCGATGTAAGCGGCGAAGGCGTGCAGCAGGCGCTGCTCAAGCTGATGGAAGGCACCACCGCGAGCGTGCCGCCACAGGGCGGGCGCAAGCATCCGCAGCAGGAGTTCTTGCAGGTCGACACGACGAACATTCTGTTCATCTGCGGCGGCGCTTTTTCGGGTCTCGAAAAGATCATTGGTGACCGACTCCAGGGCAAGTCGATCGGTTTCGGTGCCTATGTTGCTGCGTCGGAAGAACGGCGCACGGGCGAGGTACTCAAGTCGGTCGAGCCCGAGGATCTCCTCAAATTCGGTCTGATCCCTGAATTTGTCGGCCGCCTGCCGGTGATTGCGACACTGGAAGATCTCGACGTGCCTGCGCTCGTCACGATCCTGACCGAGCCCAAGAATGCGCTGGTGAAGCAGTATCAAAAGCTGTTCGATATGGAATCGGTCCAGCTCGATTTTACCGACGATGCGCTGGTGACGGTCGCCAAAAAGGCGATTGATCGCAAGACCGGTGCGCGCGGACTTCGTTCGATTCTGGAAGGCATCTTGCTCGATACGATGTTCGATCTGCCCGGCATGGACGGCGTTGATGAGGTGATGATCGATAAGGACGTCATCGAGGGCCGCAAGGAACCGATTCGCGTCTATACCAAGAAGGAAAAGGCCGGCGACGCAGCGTGATCGATTGGCGGTCGGTAACCGCGTAGATGCTGCCGGCCGTCCACCTCGCCCGGAACGATCAGCGCCGGATGATTGCCGCGATGCTGTCGCGGGCGTTTTTCGATGATCCGGCGATTGGTTGGATTTTCCCTGATCCGGTGCTGCGATCCAAGCGACTTCCAAAGCTTTTTGCGCTTTTATTCGATTCGGATGCTGACAAGGGCATGCGGCTCGTAACCGATCGTGGCGAGGCAGCGACTTTCTGGCGCGCGCCGGGCCAGGTGCACACCAGCCTGTTTGAGACATTGCGCTATCTGGTGCCGATGCTGGGGTGTTTCGGATCGGCCATCGGGCGCGGTATGGCCGTGGGCGATGCGATAGATGCGCACATGCCCGCTGGCGAATATTGGTATCTGCACATTGCCGGTTGCGATCCCATCCATCAGGGCAAAGGCATTGGCGGTGCGGTGGTGCGGGCTGGACTGGAACGGGCGGTCGATGGCCGTTTCCCTGCCTATCTCGAAACGCCGCTCGAAAAGAACATCAGCTTTTATCAGGCGATGGGCTTTGCCGTGGTTGACGAATGGGCGGTGCCCAAGGGCGGACCACGCTTTTGGTCGATGATGCGGCCCGCCTAAGCGTCGTCAGGGCGACGCGCACTCGAACACGCGAATGTCACCGCCGCTGGCGCTTTCCCGCCAGGCCGGCCGTGCAGCGACCAGATCGCCGAATTGTGGATTGACGTAGGCGAGCAGGACGGGGCGGGCGCGGTCACGCGACTTGGCGACTTCGAGACGTTCGAGGCACCCGGTAAGAATTTCCGCGCCGAACGAGTTGTAAAGATAGCAAAACAGCGGCCCCGCAGGCGGCACATAATCGGCTGCATTGCCCTGCCAGAACTCGGGGGGCACTTTGGCGCCGCCACGTTCGGTAAAGATGATGCTGTTGGTGCGCGCGATCGCCGTCAGCAAGCCCGAATATTCGACACCAATCGCCCGCGCGAACGGCTTGGCCGCGGCGAGCAGAACAACGCGGCCTTTGCCGCAGCCATAATCAATGAAGCTGTACTCTGCAGGATCGATACCGGCGATGCCGATCACCTCATCCAGGATATGTGCGCCGCTTGCCTGATAGTGAAAGCTTCCTTTTTTCAGCTCGGTTGGGAAATCGAGTGCGTTCATGCCGATCTGGCGGCTGGTGTCCGTGCCCCATTGCCGATCGAATGCAGCATCCGCCCGAGCCGCTGCGCGCGCTGCTGGCGTCGCGTTTTTGATGAAGGCGGCGATGGTCTTGAAACCAGCGGCCGCAAGCTGGGTGGGGGATCGCCCAACCACACCTTGCTTCAGCCGTGCGAAGCGGGACGGAAACGGCGCTGGCCTCATCGACATTGATCAACTCATCGCGGCAGAACAAGAATAGGCCTGTTACTGCAATGGTGGTTGCATTTGCCTTAATCCTGCCGACAGCGGCCCCGTCAAAGCGTTGCTTCGATGGCGCGGGCTGCGAGATCGGGGTCGCTCGCCGCCGTGATCGGTCGACCGATGACGAGGATCGATGCCCCAGCATCAAGTGCGGCACGCGGCGTGACGACCCGCTTTTGATCACCGGCCACGTCATCTGCCGGGCGGACGCCGGGCACGACCAGAAACCCGCGCGGCCACAACCGGTGCACCGCAGCCACTTCAGCGCCCGAACAAACGATGCCATCGACGCCGGCCGTCATTGCCAGCTCGGTTAACCGCATCACCTGATCATGCGGCGTCCCGCCAACCCCGATCGACACCAGGTCTTCATTGTCCAGGCTCGTCAGCGTCGTGACGGCGACGACTTTGGTGCCGGTGGGGGCAGCGGCCTTGGCGTCTTCGAGCATCGCCCGGCCACCGGCGGCGTGGACCGTCAGGATCGCGGGTTCGAGCCCGGCCAGTGCCTGCACGGCCTTGGCAACGGTGTTCGGGATGTCGTGGAGCTTCAGATCGAGAAAGATCGGCAGGCCGAATTCTGCCATCTCCCGTACGCCTGCGCGGCCATTGGCGACGAAAAACTCGAGACCCAGCTTGATCCCGCCAACATGGTGGCGGACCTTTGTTGCCAAAGCGCGCGCGCGATCGAGATCAGGCGTGTCGAGCGCGACATAGATTTTGGTCCTCATCGGGCTACACTCACGTCATGGCTGGCGGGATAGCGGCAGGGGGCAGGGCGGGCGTATCGGGCGCTGGCGTCGATGCGGAAGGTGTCGCTGCCGCCGCAGCACGCAGATCAGCCAATGCGCGCTCGGCGGCCGACAGCTTTTGGCTCATCCGCCACTTCACCGCATGATGATAGAGCAGCACCGGAAACAACCCGGCAAGAAAGGTCAGGACCAGCAATAGCGGCAGGTTTACCTCGGCAATCAGCCCCGCCCAGAGCCTGATCGGCACCGTCGTCCAGTTCCCGATCGAGAAGACCGCGACCATCACTGCGAGCAGGAACCAGAAGAGCGTTTTCAGAAACTGCATTGGATGCTCCATGCCACCTGCATAGGGTTTAGGACCAAGGCGGCACTTTTGCCAGCCTAGCCAATTTCGGTGCGTAACGATGCGATCAGCGCACCGATTTGAGTCAGCTTGGGCTCCTCTTCGTCGAGAATCGCAAGGAACGCGTCTCGCTTGATCGTGGCAACCCGCCCCGGCTTCATCCGCATCGATGGGGGCAGGGTGGAGATGACGATATCGATCAGACGTTCGGCCCCGTGAAGGCGACCCCAGAGATAATCATTTTCACGATAAGCCCGGCTGAAAAAGGCACCGAAGCTGTTGAACTGAATGCCTTTCAGCGTTGCCTCTGCGCCCCCGGCCCGAATTGAGGTGGCATCATCCGGCGCGATCCGATCGACCTTGATCGCATCGAACTCATCCATGCCTTCGCCCTGCAGCAAGGGGAGCGTGGCAACATCGAAATAGGGAAAGCCGAGATAGGCGAGCAGCATCGGCCGCCGGACTTCGCGCGATGATTGCGCCAGCGCCGCCGACAACCGAACCTCGGTTTCGTCATCAAGCGGCTTGAGGTTGAGCGAGTCGGCGAGGCGGGCGAGGAGAGGGGCTGCATCACTGCGCAGGGCGCGGACATCGCGCTGGAGCGCCAGATGTGTCTCGGTGCGCTTGCACTCGAGATAATCGGCAAGCGATGCATAGACCGCCTCGCGAAGCGGAGCGAGCTGATCTTCGTCGAACCCGCTTTCGACGTCGCTCAGGCGCCGCGCCATCATCCGTAGCCGTCGAATGCGGAATCCGAGATCATAGGAACGCAGGAATGCAATCGTCGCTGCGTTGGTCCCGCCTGCGAAGGTGGGGCCCATGTCATTCATACCCTGCGCCTTCACCGTCGCGGCGATGTGGCGGCGGATCTGATCGAGCCGATCATTCCCCTGTTCGCCACCGACACTGTGAAGCAATTGGGCGATATATTCGATAACACCGGCGAGCTTGAGATGGCCGTAAGCTGCATAGCCATAACCCGCTTTGCTCGCTGCGGCGATCTGGGCACGACGTCGCCACGCCCCCAACCGCGCCACGGTTGGCCGATCGAGGAAAAGCGTATAGCCGAACAATCCTTCGACCTGCTTGTCGACCTCCGGACGGATACCGGCAATGATTTCCGCCATGCGTTCAATGCGATGTGACCGATCGGCGATCGCTTCCAGATTGTCGCGGATCGGCTGTTGGCGGGGAAGCTCGGAAACCGCGCCGATGATCGTCTGGAAAAAGCCCGGCACGCCGCCCTTGCGACCACCGAAGTCCAGCTTTCCGCCCGGATAAGGATCGATATAAACAAAGCGCCGATCAACCTGTCGTCGTGCCGGGCGTTCGCGCAATGCTTCGATGGCGGGGCGGAAAGGCGCGTTGGCGAGCACCGATCCGTCAATCAGCACGGCCTGCTCGGCGCTGTTGGCGGCGAAATGGCGCGGCAGATTGCGTTTCAAAAAGGCCTGGCGCTCGGGCCAGGCGACATCCCGCGCTGACAGTACCTTGTCGATCTCGCCGACGGTGCAGGGTGGGAACGCCCCCGGAAAACTCGATGTGGCACGCGCCGCAAACGTCAATTCACCCGGATGCGCCAGACTGTCGGTCGGGTTGCCGTGATCCGTGAACGAGAAGATCAGCCGATGCTCAGTCTCGATCACCTCTGCCGGCGAATTCAGCGCCAGTCGTTCGGGATGGCCGGCGAAATCGGTGACGGTGACGAACAGGTCGAGCGGTTGATCCTTGGGCAACAAACGCGGTCCCTTGGGCGCCGCTGCCATTGCGTCAAACGCATCGAGCACGAGGTGGCTGAAGCGCTCGCCGCCAAAGGGCGGCTCGAACCAGCGCGAACGGACAAATTTGGAGAGTTTCGTCCGCACTTCGTTACGCGCACCGGCTTCGACGAGAGCATCGATCCGGTCGCCGGACCGGCGCTGCGCCATCCAGGCGATCGGTAGCGCCCAGATTTTTGACATGCCATGTTTGGGCCCCTGCGTCGGATCGATCAGCGCCTCGATATCGGCGCTGTCGAGCCACAAATCGGTCAGCGGTTCGAGCGACTGGCCGGTCGAGATCGCCTGGCCCAGGAAAACGCCGTTGATTCCGCCAGCGCTGGCGCCGGCGATGATATCGACCAGCACGCGCACCCGCAGCCCGTGATCCTGTTCAATTTCCTGCAGTAGCGCGCGGTACACGCCCTGGCTGCCGCTGGCAGGGACCCGACCCTCGAGAAACGCGCAGCTGGCGCGGGCGAGCCGCCAGATTTCCTTTGAGATGCCATGCATATACACGGCCAGGCTGATCCCGCCGTAACAGACCAGCGCCAGCCGCAGCTCCTTCTCGCGAATCATCGCACCCCCTCTATCCGCGCCCAGATCGGTAAATGATCGGACGCGACGCTCGCCAGTTTGCCGCTTTCCACGCCGCATGCTGCGATTTTCAGGTCGCGTGATACCATGATCCGGTCAAGCCGCGCCACTGGTCGACGAGCGTGGAAGCTAGGGCCCGTCTCTGCAATTCGGTAATGGCGGGCGAACTCGTGGAGGCAGCCTGTCGTGGCGCTCCATTCATTGAGGTCGCCCATCAGGATCGTGGGCAATGGCTGCGGGCGGGAGGTGATCTGGGCGATGATCGCCTGGGCCTGGCGCGTTCGGCGCAGGCCGGAAAGGTCAAGATGCATGCCAACGATCCGCAACTGCTGACCGTGCCGCGTCCGCACATCGGCCATGATCGCGCCGCGCGGTTCGAGCGAGGGGAGGGGAATGGCGGTCTGATCGACCACAGTCATGTCCTTGCGCAGCAACATTAGGTTGCCATGCCAACCCATGCTTGCCGGCCGCGCACCGAAGGTAACGGGTGCCCAACCAAACCGGTCGAGCAGCGAGCGGGAGAGCACCGCTGCGCGCTTACCGAACCGCTGATCGGCCTCCTGGAGTGTCACGATGTCGGCATCGATTCCGGCAAGCACCTGCAAAATGCGCTCGGGCATGGCTTGGCGATCGGTGCCGATGCCTTTGTGCATATTGTAACTGGCAACCGTTATCATCGCCGCACTATCAAGCGCGGGGCTCCGCCTGCCAAGCGGATAGCGTGCGCGTCGGTATTTTTGCGGTGGGGGTGGTGCCGGTTGCAGGAATCGAACCCGCGACCTTCGGTTTACAAAACCGCTGCTCTACCAGCTGAGCTAAACCGGCATTTCGACTGATCGACACGCCTCATGCGTCAGACGACGCCGAAGGTCCAGCCCTCGGTACGGGCAATTTCGGGTTTCAGCGGTGTCGGGTTCCAGAGGGCGATGTCATTCGCGCGCGCGCGCAGCCACGCGGCGGTCAGGATCGCATCGGTAGCGTGATCGTCATAGCGATCGAGCAGATCATGTGGGCGGCTGCCGATCGCGGGGTGCGTAAGTGCCGCGTCAAGAGCCGCGGGGCCGCGCATTTTGCTGATCCCCTTGCGCAAACCGGCTGCCCGCGCGGCAATGGTCGTGTAAATTTCCACCACCAGCGCGCCGGCGGGCGGTACCGGATCGATCGGCCAAACCGGCACGTCCCGCCCTAGCTGATGCAGCAGGCGCATGCCCGCAAAACTCGCCTTGGCGACCTGTGCTGCGCCGATCGCATCATATACCGTCGAAGGTTTGCCGCCGCCGCTCGCGTTGAAGTGCGCCTCGCACCGGCGAAAATGCATGAAATCCGCCTTGGGGCCGTCGGCGGCACCAAGGTAGAAATGCCGACCGCGGCGGCTGTGCAGGAATGATGCTGCGCCAAGATCATCATCGTCGCATGCCGCATCGACATAGGCCCAGAAGGGGCGGGCAGTGTCGGGGGTCGGCTCACCGGGCAAATAGGCGCGGCGTTCGATGAAAGGCGGCGCAAAGCTGAAATCGAAACCGACCAGCAGGCGTTCGCCGGCCTGTGTCCGCAGCCAATTGAGGATTGCCGTCCGCGACCAGACGCCGTTGGGTGGCTCGATCAGCCGGGGCGCGGCATCACCGGCCTCGCACATGGCGAGTGTAATACCCCGATGGCGGCTGCCCTTGGCGCCTGACCAGTCGATGGCCGCAAATCGATCGAACGACCTCACTTTTTCTTGCGCGGATGGGCCATAGGTCGCGCCGCTGCCTGATCGCGGGCGCGCTCGATCATGGCCCTTACCCTGTCTGGGTCAGTGCTGTCGTAGCGGACGAGCAGCGCGGGCCAGCCTTGATAATGCGGTGTTTCCCAATAGGTATCGGGATCGGTTTCGATCAGCAGTGCCTTGGTATCTTCGTCGATCTGCAGCACGAACGATCCGTCCTCGCGGCTGGGCGAAAGAAAGGCGCGTTCATTGGCGATCACCTTCACCGCCGGCTTGCCGTAATGCGTGCCGACATGCGTGCCGGGCAGGGTAAGCGCAAAGGCGACGAGGCCATCCCAATCGTTGATCGACGCGGTCATTTTACTGCCGCAAGCACATCGGCCGTGAATTTGGCGATATCAAAACTGCCCGGATCTTCACCGCGCCGGACGATCACGATGCCGCGACTGGGGACGATCACCACAAACTGCCCGCGATTGCCGTTTGCCGAATAGGTATCGGCGGGCACCCCGGGGGACTTGTTGATCAGCCAGAAGGTCGCGCCATAGCCGAAGTCGCCGGGCGGCTGCGGGCCGCTGGGGGTGGTAACATATTTCACCCAGCCGGTGGGCAGCAGTCGTTCACCGTTCCAGACGCCGTCGTTTAGGTAAAACTGACCAAAGCGCGCCAGATCCCGCGCCGTCGTCCAAACCCGGCTCGACAGGATATAATCACCGCGCAGATCGGCCTCGGCAAAGCTGTGGCGCATCCCGAGCTTGGCAAAGAGGGCGGTGTGCGGGAAAAATTTGTAGCGCGCCTCGCCAAGCCTTGCGCGGATCGAGAGCATCGCTAGCAGGATATCGTTATTGGCATAGCGGAAGCGCGTGCCGGGCTTTGCCTCGAGCGGCCATTGCGCGACATTTTCCTGCACGCCGGTGCCACCAAAATAGATCGCATCGGTGCGGTTGCCCGCCGTGTCGCTGTGCAACCCGCTCGCCATTCGCAGCAGATTATCGAGCGTGATCGTGCGGCGCGGATCGCGCGGATCGGCCCAGACCGCAATGGCGACCGGCTGATCGACCTTCACCGCGCCCGCCAACACCGCCATGCCGGCCAGCGTCCCCGTCATGCTCTTCGCGACGGACCAGGTGCGTTGCGCCGTGAAGGGACCGAAGCCGGGGGCATATTGTTCGGCGATAATCTGATTGGCCTTGACCACGACCACGCCGGTCGTCTTCGTTCCCCTGCCATAGGCCATTGGATCAAAAGCGCGCGCAACGGGCTCGAGCGGCAGGAGCGCCGTGTTGGGCAAGGCATCGCCGCGCGGCCACATGCCTTGGGCAGGGCCAGCCGGACCGGGGGTGCCGCTGGCGGGCGCCGGCATGGCCTGAACGGGGGTGCCGATCGGCAGGGTGGTGCACCCGGTCCGCGCCGACCAGATCGCGATGCGGGGTGGCAGATCAGGGGCGAAGGGCACCGACACGGCACGGCTGCGCTGGTCGATCGTAGCGGTCAGGGTGGGGACGATCGCAGCATATTCGGGATAGATACCGGCGAGCTCGTCGACCGCGATTTGCGCCTCGCTCCGCCCCGCGACGAAGACGGCCCCACAGGTGATCGTCGCCTTGTACCCGGCGGCCAGCGCCAGGTCATAGGCCGATGGTTGGCGTGCCACCTGCGCGCTCGCCGGGAGCGCCATTACCGCCAGTGCGATGCCCAGCGCGTTAGTCGTCAGCCGCATGTTTCAACCCCTTCCAATAGGCGATGCGTTCGGCGATACGCTTTTCAAAACCGCGATCGGTTGGCCGGTAGAAAATCTGCGCCCCCATCTCCGCCGGCCAGTAATTCGCCCCCGAAAACCCCGTATCGACATCGTGATCATAGGCGTAATCCTTGCCATAGCCGATATCCTTCATCAGCCTGGTCGGCGCATTCAGGATGTTATGCGGTGGCATCAGCGACCCGGTGTCGCGGGCCGATTTCCAAGCTGCCTTTTGCGCCTTGTACGTGGCATTCGATTTCGGTGCCGTTGCGCAATAGAGGCATGCCTGCGCGATGGCGAGCTCCCCCTCGGGTGAGCCCAGAAAATCATAGGCATCCTTGGCGGCGAGGCATTGGACCAGCGCTTGCGGATCAGCAAGGCCGATATCCTCGCTCGCGAACCGGGTGATCCGGCGGAGCACGTAGAGCGGCTCTTCGCCCGCTGTCAGCATCCGGGCGAGATAATAAAGCGCTGCTTGCGGATCGGAACCGCGCATCGATTTGTGGAGCGCCGAAATGAGGTTGTAATGCCCCTCGCGATCCTTGTCATACACCGGCATGCGTCGCTGGAGGAACGCAGATAGCGCGGCGGGATCGAGCGGTTCGGGCAAATCGACGGCGAACAACGTCTCAGCCTGATTGAGCAGAAACCGCCCGTCGCCATCCGCCCCCGCGATCAGCGCTGTCCGGGCGTCAGGCGTCAACGGCAGCAAGCGTTGCTCGAGCGCTGCAGCGCGATCGAGAAGCTGTCCAAGGGCCGCCTCGTCCAGCCGATTGAGCACCAGCACCTGCGCGCGGCTGAGCAAGGCGGCGTTGAGCTCGAATGACGGATTTTCCGTCGTCGCGCCGACCAGAATGACGGTGCCGTCCTCGACATAGGGCAGGAAACCATCCTGCTGGGCGCGGTTGAATCGGTGGATTTCATCCACGAACAACAAGGTGCGCTTGCCGATCCGAGCGTGATCGCGCGCCTCGGCAAAGATTTTCTTCAGGTCTGCCACGCCCGAAAACACCGCCGAGATGACCGCGAAACGCAGGTCGACGGCTTCGGCGAGCAAGCGCGCAATCGTCGTTTTGCCGGTGCCGGGCGGTCCCCAGAGGATGATCGAAGAGAGTCGGCCTGCTGCGACCATCCGCCCGATCGCGCCCTCAGGGCCGGTGAGGTGATCCTGCCCCACCACTTCGGCGAGCTTTGCCGGGCGCAGTCGGTCCGCCAGCGGTGCACTGGTTGGTGTGGCGGGGGCGGGTTGATCGGTGGGGGGAAACAGGTCGGCCATGCGCCCAAGATAAGCGCGTTGAATTTTATTGCAGCACCTCTTGTATCGTGACGCTCAAGATATATCTTCAACCCATCATAGACACTCAAGAGGATAATAGAATGTTTCATGCTTACGGAAACCGCCATTGCGGTCCGCGCGGATCACGCCGTTGGGGGCCATTTGCGGTCACCTGGGAAGTCGACGCTGCCGACATGGCTGGGCGGGGTCGCGGTCGGCGAGGCCGGATGTTCGACGGCAGCGAGCTGCGGCTCGTGCTGCTCAAGCTGATCGCCGATCAGCCTCGTCACGGCTACGACCTGATCCGCGAGATCGAGGAGCTGACTGGCGGGGCCTATGCGCCGAGCCCGGGCGTCGTTTACCCTACCATCACGTTGCTCGACGATATGGGGCTGATCGAGGAGCAAAAGGCAGAAGGTGCCAAGAAGCAGTTTGCCGTGACGGAGGCGGGGACGGCTCATTTGGTTGAGCGGGCCGAGGAGGTCGCTGCCCTTTTCGCGCGGCTGGCTGAATTGGGCGAAGAACGCCAGCGGAACGACAGCGCGTCTGTAAGGCGCGCCATGGGGAACCTCCGCTCCGTGCTGATGCACCGGTTCAGCCGGGGAGATGTCGACACCGCGACCCTTCACCAGATCGTCGCGTTGATCGACGAAACGGCGCAGAAGATCGAGCGGCTGGATTGATCAAGCGCGCGGCGGTGCGGGTTATCCCGCCCGCCGCGCCATCACCTCGAGATATTTGTCGAGCACCTTCTGGTTGATCGCGTCCCAGCCATAGGCGGCACTGCGCGCTTCGCCCGCCAGCCCATCATTATCGGCGAGGTCCCGGTCCTCGGCATAGGCCTGGAGCGCATCGGCATAGCCGGCGATGTCAGTCGGTTCGACGAGCCTGCCGGTAACGCCGTGTTCGACCAGGCTTGAGCTGCCGGTAGCGATGGCCGCAACCACGGGGACGGCGCAGGCCATTGCCTCCAGCGTCACGTTGCCGAAGGTCTCGGTGACGCTGGGATTGAACAAAACATCCATCGAAGCGACGGCCCGGCCCAGATCGGCGCCTGCTTGAAACCCGGCGAAAACTGCATCGGGCACGCGTTCGGCGAACCACTCGCGCGCTGGTCCTTCGCCGACCACGAGCACCCGGTGCGCTACGCCGCGTCGCTCTAGTTCGGCGATGACCGCGGCGAATACATCAAGCCCCTTTTCGAGCACCAGGCGCCCGAGGAAACCGATCGCAACCTGATCGTCCCTGATCCCCAGTTCGCGCCGCCAGATCGTGCTGCGTGCGGCAGGGGTGAAGATCGTCCGGTCGATCCCGCGCGACCAGATGCCGATATCATCATTCATTCGCTGATCGCGCAGCAGATCGGCCATCGATTGCGAGGGTGGCATGATCGCGTCGCAGCGCCGGTAGAAACGCCGCAAAAGCGCCACCGCGCCCGGCTCCAGAAAACCAAGGCCGTAATAGGCCAGATATGTCTCGAACCGGGTGTGCACCGAAGCGACCACCGGAATGCCCTTGCCGCGCGCATAGCTGACCGCGCGGTGGCCAAGAATATCAGGGGCGGAGACATGCACCATGTTGGGTGCGAACGCATCGAGATCGCGCCGTACCTTTGCGGGCAATCCCCGCGCGACTCGGTATTCCTTGCGTGTTGGTATCGCGAACGCGGGTACATCGACCAGATCGCCGGTGGGCGGAAACGCAGGGTTGGGGATGGTCGGCGAATAGACCCGGACCTTGCACCCTTGCGCCAGCAAATGCCCGACCAGCCGGTTCAGCGCCTGGTTCGCGCCGTCGCGGACATAGTTATAATTGCCACTGAACAGGGCAATGCGGAGATCGGTCGCTTTCATCGCGGCGAGCCATAGCGCGCGCGGCTCGGCATGACTATCTCCCGCGCGACCCCGCCCGTTACAGGAACTGTCTCATGGCTGATCTGTCCGCTTTCCCGATCACCGCCCGCTGGCCTGCCGCACACAAGGATCGGCTCCAGCTTTACGCGATGCCGACGCCCAATGGCGTGAAAGTGTCGATCATGCTCGAGGAAGTGGGCCTGCCTTATGAGCCGCACTTCATCGACATCATGGCGGGTGAAAGCCAGTCCGACGCCTTTCGATCGCTCAACCCCAATGGCAAGATTCCCGCGATCCTCGATCCCGATGGGCCGGGTGGTGCACCGATCGCGCTGTTCGAAAGCGGCGCGATCCTGATTTATCTCGCCGAGAAAATGGGGCGTTTGCTGCCCGAAGACCCGATCGCGCGCTATCAGACGATCCAGTGGGTGATGTTCCAGATGGGCGGCCTTGGCCCGATGACCGGGCAGATGGGCTTCTTCACCAAATTCGCGGGCAAAGACTGGGAAGACAAACGCCCCCGCGACCGCTTCGTCACCGAGGTAAGGCGCATACTCGGCGTGATGGACGGCGTGCTGGCCGACCGCGAATGGTTCATGGGGGAGGATTATACGATCGCTGATGTGTCGATGATCGGCTGGGTGAACGCGATCCCGAATTTCTATGGGGTGTCTGATCTGGTTGCCTTCGACGGCTTCACCAATGTGAACGCGTGGCTGGAACGCGCACTCGCAAGGCCTGCGGTGCAGCGCGGGTTGAAAATTCCGGCGCGGGGGTGACCTGAGCATACGCCTAGAGATTATTTGTTCCCCTCTCGTTCTCATTCTGCTAGTCCCACCCGATGGCCAAGCCGCAGAAACGCTATGTCTGTCAGTCGTGTGGATCGGTGTCGCATCGCTGGGCGGGGCAGTGTGCTGATTGCAGCGAGTGGAATACGCTGGTCGAGGAGACGGGCGGGGCGGTGACGCCGTTTGCGGCGAAGCATAATCTGCAATCCGGCGGGCGGACGATGCAGCTGGTGGGGCTCGACAGCGAGATTGCGCTGCCCGATCGGTTGCCGACGGGGATTGCTGAACTCGATCGCGCGCTGGGGGGTGGGTTCGTCGAAGGATCGGCCACGCTGATCGGCGGAGATCCGGGGATCGGCAAATCGACATTGCTGTTGCAGGCCGCTGCCAAGCTCGCGCTGACCGGGCATTCGGTCGCTTATGTGTCGGGCGAGGAAGCCGCCGATCAGGTCCGATTGCGTGCGCGTCGCCTTGGGCTGGGCAATGCGCCGGTGCAGCTTGCGGCGGCAACATCGACCCGCGACATCCTGACGACGCTCGGCATGGACAAACCGCCGGCATTGCTCGTGATCGATTCGATCCAGACGATGCATTCCGACCTGATCGAAGGGGCGCCGGGCACGGTGAGCCAAGTGCGGGCATCGGCGCAGGAATTGATCCGTTTCGCAAAGGAACGCGGCACTGCGGTCGTGTTGGTTGGTCATGTAACCAAGGACGGTAGCATCGCCGGACCCCGGGTGCTCGAGCACATGGTGGACACCGTACTGAGCTTTGAAGGCGAGCGCAGCCACCAATACCGCATATTGCGCGCGATCAAGAACCGGTTCGGCGGAACGGACGAAATCGGCGTGTTCGCGATGGTGGAAGAAGGGCTGGCTGAAGTGTCGAACCCGTCCGCGCTGTTCCTGACCCAGCGTGACGAGGGCGTGACCGGTACCACGGTGTTTCCCGCGCTGGAGGGCACGCGGCCCGTGCTCGTCGAAATTCAGGCACTGGTGGTGCGGCTGGCGAGCGGGGCAACGCCGCGCCGCGCGGTGGTGGGATGGGATTCGGGACGGCTAGCGATGATCCTCGCGGTGCTCGAAGCACGCTGCGGGCTCAGCTTTTCGAGCAGTGAAGTTTACCTCAACATCGCCGGCGGATATCGTGTGCAAGACCCTGCCGCCGACCTGGCGGTGGCCGCCGCGCTCATATCGGCACTCAGCGAACGACCGGTGCCGATCGATTCGGTCGCGTTCGGCGAAGTCGCGCTATCGGGCGAGATCAGGCCTGTGACGCATGGGGCATTGCGGCTGAAGGAAGCGGGCAAGCTTGGCTTCGAACGCGCACTGGTGCCCGCTGCCTTGGTGGGTGAAAAACAGCCGCTAAAGCTCTCTGGATTCAAGAGCCTCGCCAGTTTCGTTGACCATATGCTCGGGCGTGGCTAGCGCTTCCACCATCGGCACCCCATTTCCCGCTTTCGGGGAACCCTTTGGGGCGCAAGAGGGATGAGCAGATGGGACTGACCGCACTCGATATTGTCGTGCTCCTGCTGGTCGGCGGCGGTGCCGTGCTGGGGCTGAAGCGCGGCTTCGTCACCGAGGTACTGTCGCTGATGGTCTGGATCTTCATCGTCTTCGCGCTGAAATTCCTGCACGCGCCCGTTACCACGATGTTGACCGGGATTGTCGGGACATCGGCCGGAGCCGCCGTGCTGGCGTTCGCGGTGGTGGCGGGGGTGGTCTATTTCGGCGGGCGGCTGATCGCCAACATGCTCGGCGAGCGTACACGTAGCTCGATTTTGGGGCCGATCGACCGTGCACTCGGATTCGGTTTCGGGGCGCTGAAGGGCCTCATTTTGGCAAGCCTGGGCTTCCTGCTGATCATCCTGGTCACCGATACGATCGGTGGCGGGCCGAACCGGCGCCCAACCTGGATCACAAAATCGCGCACCTATCCTGTGCTGAACATCACCAGCGCGGGGATCGCCGATTTCGTCGATAAACGCCGCAAAGGCGAAGCGGTGTTCCCGATGGAAGGCAATGCGAGCGCTGCTAACGAAAGCGATTCTGCCCCGTGAATGCGCCGCTCTACAACACGGAAATATTGCGGTTGGCGGCAACGATCCCGTTTGCCGATCGGCTCGATGCGCCGATGGCAAGCGTTGAGAAGCGATCGCCCGTGTGCGGCAGCCGGGTGACGGTCGACGTCAATGTCGATGCGGAGGGGCGCGTGACCGAGATCGGTATGCTCGTGCGTGCCTGTGCGCTTGGGCAGGCATCGTCTTCGTTGATGGCGGCGCACGCCATCGGCAAGACAGCGGCGGATTTCGCTACGACGCACACAGCTCTGGCCGATTGGCTGGCTGGCGGGCAGGCCGCCCCCGATTGGCCAGGGCTCGATATCTTCCAACCCGCCCGGCCACATAGCGCGCGCCATGCATCGATCCGTCTCGCGTTCGAAGCGGCAGCAGAAGCCACGGCAATGGCGGCGGCGGCACGGGGCGAAATGCGATGATCGGGTCAACTCTGCGCGATGGTGTGATCCTGCTCGGCTTCGCGCTCGTTTTTGTGTTGTTGTTCCGTCGTCTCGGGCTCGGGGCGACGCTGGGCTTTCTGGTCGCGGGCGCCATGGTCGGGCCGCAGGTGCTTGGTCTGGTGGGGGATGCCGAGCAGAAAATGGGCATTGCCGAGCTTGGCATCACGCTGCTGCTGTTTTTGGTTGGTCTTGAACTGAACCCGTCGCGTTTGTGGCGGATGAAGCAGGACATCTTCGCATTGGGGGCGTTGCAAGTCGCCTTGTGCGGGGCGGCGATCGCGGCGATTGTTTGGATTATCGCAGGCTTCTCCCCCGCGGCGGCGCTTGCGGTGGGTCTGCCGCTCGCGCTGTCATCGACGGCGCAGGTGCTGCCAATGCTGCAATCGGCCGGTCGCTTGAAGACGCCATTCGGCGAGCGCGCTTTTTCGATCCTGTTGTTCCAGGATCTGTCGATCGTCCCGATGATCACGATCGTTGCTGCGCTGTCCCGTGCGCCAGCGCCAGCGGATGCGCCGCCGGGGTGGCTGCTGGCGGTATATACCGTGCTTGCGATCGTCGGGCTGGTGGCGTCGGGGCGGTTCCTGCTGCGGCCGATGTTCCGGCTGATTGGGGTGTTGGGCGAGCGCGAGATGTTCGTGTTTGCGGCCCTGTTCACCGTCATTGCCAGTTCGGCGGTCATGGAAGCGCTGGGGCTCTCCACCGCGCTTGGGGCGTTCATCGCCGGCGTCATGCTGGCTGACAGCCCGTATCGGCACGAGCTCGAAGCCGATGTCGATCCGTTTCGCGCGATCCTGCTTGGGCTATTCTTCCTCAGCGTGGGAATGATGCTCGATCTGAACGCAATCGCCGAACGGCCGATATTCGTGATCGGCATGGCGATTTTGCTGATCGTCACCAAGACGGCGATCATGACCGGCATCGGGATGCTGTTCAAAATGAACTGGCGGCCCGCCCTCGCGCTCGGGCTGTTGCTCAGCCAGGGGGGAGAGTTTGGCTTCGTGCTGTTCGCCCAGGCAAAGGATGCGCTGCTGATCGAGCCCGAGGCCGCTAGCCTGTTCGGCGCGGTTGTGACCCTTTCGATGGCGACGACGCCGTTCCTGATGATGTTCACGCGTCGATTCCGGGCCGAGCCGACGACCAGCACCGAGGGTCTCGACGAGCCGCAGAGTGACGGCGCCAGCGCGCTGGTGATCGGTTATGGCCGCTTCGGGCAGACAGTGGCGCAGTTGCTGATCAGCCAGGGCATCACGGTATCGCTGATCGATCGCGATCCCGAAATGATCGAGACGGCGGGCAGTTTTGGCGCAAAGGTTTATTATGGAGATGGCACGCGGCTCGATCTGCTGCGTCAGGCAGGGGCCGAAAGCGTGCAGCTGCTGCTGTTTTGCATCGACGAGGATCAGGTCGATGCGCCATTGCTGCATGCGGTGAAGGAGTCCTTCCCGTCAGCGTCGGTGTTCGTTCGGGTTTATGATCGCCGCAGTCTGGTGAAGCTGAAGGACGCGCCAATGGCAGGATCGGTGCGCGAAACGCTCGAATCGGCAGTGGCAATGGCGCGGCAGGCGCTGAGCGATGTCGGCGTCGACAGCGAGGAAATCGGGCGGACCGAAGCAGCGTATCGGCAGAAAGATCTTGACCGTTTGAAGGCGCAGGCTGTGGCAGGCGATATGCATGCGGGCGACAGTCACTTGATCAGGGGGCGGTTGAATCCCGTGGAGGAGGCAGGATGAGCTTGATGTTGGCATTTGCCGCGCTGTCAGGCGCAATCGCGGTCGCAGCGGGGGCATTCGGCGCGCATGGCGCATCGGGGGACGCCGCTGACTGGCTGAAAACCGGGGCGCATTATCAGCTTGCCCATGCGCTTGCCGCGATGGTCGCCGCGCAACTCGGTGGACGTGGCCCGGGCTGGCTGTTCGTCGCGGGCGGCGCGATTTTTGCGGGCACGCTGTATCTGATGGCGATCGGCTTGCCCCGCTGGTTGGGGGCGATTACCCCGATCGGGGGCGTGTTGCTAATTGCGGGATGGATTTGGCTGGCCTGGATCGTGGCATCCAGACCAGCCTAACCTAACCCTTGCCGATCAGTCGATCAGGCCGCGAACCGGGACAGTTCGGCCTCAAGCAACCCACCCAGATCGGCGAGTCGTGCACGGTCCCTGTCCGAAAACTCGCGGGGCCGATCATCGAGGATGCATAACGTGCCGATCGCATGGCCGCTGGGCAGCACCAGCGGCGTGCCGGCATAGAACCGCACATTGGGCGGCCCGACCACGGTTGGATTGTCCCCAAATCGCGAATCGGTTAGCGCGTCATTCACGACCATCACATCTGGCGCATGGATGGCATGGGCGCAGAACGACACGTCGCGCGGGGTTTGCTCGATCTCGGTACCGTATTTCGATTTGAACCATTGCCGCTCGTCATCGACGATCGAGACCAGCGCATAGGGCACGTCGAACAGCGCCGCTGCAAGGCGCGTATAGCGGTCAAACCGCTCGTCCCCGCTTGCTTCCACGAGATTGAGAGCGCGCAGCGCCTTCAGCCGCTCACTTTCATTCTCCGGGATGCTCGCGCGGAGCCAACGGAAAGCGCCGCGCATCGTCCATGTGCGGATTCGCGAGCGGGCATATTCGACCGAAAAAGGTGCCCGCAACCATTCCGAATGCTCACCGAAATTGCCCAATGTCGGCTCGGTGCCGCCCAGGAACAGGATCGGCGTTGTTGCCATTTCAGGCCGAGCGCGGATTGCGCGAGCGAGCGCCAATGCCCCTGCCGGCAGTTCCCCATCGATCAAAATCAATCCGGCAACTGGCTCATTCTCGCGCGTTTGCGGGACAGAGGCGCTCTCCCGCGCGTGCAGGAAGATCGGCTCGTCAGCGACTGACTGACGCATTTTTTCGAGCAATGCTTGATCCTGTGTGATCAGCAACACGATGGCTTCGCGAGACCCCAGGGCCTGATCGGCCGTGGCGGTATCCTCTTCGACAATGCTGGAGCGGGTGCCGCGATAGTCGAGGATCATGCCCTCGGCAGCCCCAAAAACCTCGATAGCACCTGCTGGGGTGATCGATTCACGCAGCTTTGCAACAACCTGGTCAATCGCATCGTCGGTCCGCAGCGGATCATGATGCGTGATCGCCAGCTGCTTCACATTGGCGCTCTGGCAAACCTGTAGCGTATATTCGACCGTGCTGTGGCCCCAGCCGACCTTGCCGGCAGATTCCGACGCCAGATACTGCGCGTCATGGATCACCAGATCGGCATCTCGCAGAAATTCGGCGTGTGCCAGATCCTGCCCGTCGAGCTGACCGACACCGTCCGCCGCTTCGCGCGAATGCGGTTCGTGATCGCATGCATAGATCACCACCGCGCCATCAACTTCGATGCGGAAGGCGATGGTGAGTGCCGGATGGTTCAGATAGCGCGTGCGGATGACGACGTCATCGATGCGGAACACGCCTTCGGAGAGGTTATTGTAGCTGAGTTCTGCGCCGAACGCCTCCGGCGTGATCGGGAAATAGGTATATTCCATCTGGCCCGCGAGCGTTTCTCGCAATGACTCGCCAAAGCCTTTGGGTGCGTAGAAATCCCATTTGTTGCCGGGGATGAAGAATGGCGTGAAAAAGGGGATGCCCTGAATATGATCCCAATGCGTATGGCTGATCAGCACATGGCCGCGGACTGGTTTCGGCCCTTCCTTCATGAGATGCTGGCCCAGTCCATGCGCACCAGTACCGCAATCGATGACCAGCAATGTGCCGGCATCTGATGTTACCTGCACGCACGAAGTGTTCCCGCCATAGCGAATGGTGTCCGGCCCTGGCTTTGCCATGGACCCGCGGGTTCCCCAGAACCGTACCTGCATCGATGCCCCCCCTAGAACTGAACCCGAGCCAATACGCGCCCGACACTTTGCATTGACGCTGATTGTGCACCGGTTTGCGGAGCAGGTCTATCCGGGAAGCAATGAAAAAAAAATGTTGTCGGTCGCGCGGTAAAATCATCGATTATGACTTTGTCATCCTGCACTTATCGGAACAATAGCGTACATTATCCCAGTCGCGAGCCCATTTTTTGCGCCATGTAAACGGCCGCTGACACACCGGACAGGTCTTTGTCGGCAAATCGCGCTTCGCAATCCCGCGCGGCATTAGCGCGGCTGCGCGTCGAGAAAACCTGCTATATCGGCCAGATCGACAGCGCTATCGACATAGGTCTGGCCAATCCCGCGGGCGAGCAGGAAGGGCAACGTGCCAGCCGCCATTTTCTTGTCATGACGCATATGGTCGACCAGCGTGGCGCCGCTTGCCGCAATGCCCGCTGCGGATAGGCCGTCGGGCAGACCGATTGAGCGCAAATGGGCAGCGACCCGTGCGCTATCCTCTGCGCTGCAGAGACTTCGAGCCGCTGAATAGCCAAAGGCCAGTGCCATTCCCGCCGCTACGCCCTCGCCATGAAGAAGCCGGTCGGAAAAGCCCGTTTCCGCCTCCAGCGCATGACCAAAGGTATGCCCCAGATTGAGTAATGCGCGTTTGCCGGTCGTCTCGCGCTCATCTTCGGCGACGATGCGGGCCTTGGCGGCGATACTGTGAGCGATTGCCTGGGTTCGTAGATCAATGTCCCCGGCGATTAATGCGGCGCCGTGGTTTTCGCACCAGTCGAAAAAGGCGGGATCGTCGATCAATCCATATTTCACGACCTCGGCATAGCCGGCACGTAATTCGCGCACCGGCAGGGTAGCGAGTGTTTCGGGATCGATCAGGACCAGCGCAGGCTGATGAAAGGCGCCGATCAGGTTCTTGCCCGCGCGTGCGTTAATCGCGGTCTTGCCGCCCACCGAACTGTCGACCTGGGCGAGCAAGCTAGTGGGGATCTGCACGAACTGGCATCCGCGTTTCAGGATCGAGCAGGCGAAACCAACCAGATCGCCAATCACGCCGCCACCCAGCGCGATGACGTGATCGCCGCGTTCCACCCCCAAGTCGAGCAAATCATCAGTGAGCTTTTCGAGCATCGCCCAGCTTTTGGTGCCTTCGCCCGGCGGCAGTTCAATCACGGCGGTGGCGACCCCGGCAGCGGTCAAACCCCTTTCAAGTACGTGCCGGTGATGCCGAAGATTGGAATCTGTGACGATCACCATCGTTCGCCCGCGCGCCAGTGGAACCAGCCAGTGCGCGGCGTTGGCCAGCAGGCCCGCTTCGATCACGACCGGATAGCTTCGGTCGCCCAGTTTAACGTCGATTTTGATCACCGATCACTCATTTTCGCTGTTTGGCACCGGATCCACATTCAGCGGCAACCCGAGCGCCTTGATGATGGCCGCCACCGTGGCTTCGTGCGGCGCTTGCTGGCTTGAGACATGTATTGGCGCCAGCGCATAGAAGGGATTACGGGTCTGGGCGAGAGCGGTGAGCACCTCGCCCGGGTCTCGACCACGCAACAGCGGCCGCGTATCGCGCCGCCGGACGCGATCGGCCAGTATGCGCGGGTTCGCGTTTAGCCAAACCGCAAGAGCTTGATCGAGAATGAGTGTACGTGTTTCTTCGTTGATGAAGGCGCCGCCGCCGGTCGCGATAACCTTTGGGGTGCCGTCGATTAGCCGGGCGATCACCCGTCGCTCGCCATCGCGAAAATACTCTTCGCCGAATCGTTCGAAAATATCGGCGATCGACATGCCTGCCGCCGCCTCAATTTCCGAATCGGCATCGACAAAGGGAAGATCGAGTCGGGCTGCAAGCCGCCGCCCTACGGTCGATTTGCCAACACCCATCAGGCCGACAAGAACGATAGGCTGGCCGTGCCAGACCGGGGCGTGATGCTTGTTTTGCAACATTATCTCTGGGGCTATACAACGAGCGTCGCGCTCGGGCAAAAGGCGCGTCATCAATCCTCTCCGCTGACAAGGCTTTCGTCATGGCTCGCCCGTTGATCATTGTTGTCGTCCTGGTCATTGCCTTGCTGGGCGGTGTCGCGGTGCTTGCCAGCATGAACGGTGAAAAACCGCTGAAGCGCGTTGAAAAGGTTGTGCCGCTTGCGTCTCTCCAGAAATAGCGTTGGTGCAGGCGCGCTCGCGCTTGGCCTGATCGTCGTCGGCATTCCGGCGATTGGTCAGGATACGCCCGAATCGATCCTGCCGCCCGGTTTTAACGAACCGGTCGCCGCACCGACTTCGGCGCCGACGGCGTCCCCGACCGGAGATCGCCCAACGGCACCCGGCGTTCCCGGACTACCGGCTGGCTTAGCCACCGTGGGTGAAGAGGATGGGACAGTACCAGATGATGCAGGCACGCCCCCGCCGATCGACCCTAAGCTCCTCGCCGAATACAATATGCCGAGCTATGCTCGCCGATCGCTGGCGATGGTTGGTGTGGTCGGGGTACCCGAAGGCGGCCTTAATCCGACGGCGTTTGGTAATGCGGACGGGCGTTTTCTGCAAACGCTGATGCGCAAGCTGAACGCGCCAGTGCCGTCCCGCTGGGTGTCGATCGGGCTGCGGCAGGCACTTGCCTCTAAGGTAAAGACGCCCGCGCGCCTGAACGGGGCGGATTTTGCCGCAGAGCGGGCCTGGCTGCTCGTGCGGATGGGCGAATCAGTGGTCGCACGGGCGATGGTCGAGGCGGTCGATCCGGATCGATACACGCCCAAAATGTATCAAGTGGCGATGCAGGCGGCGCTTGCCAGCGGCGATCCGGCAACAGTGTGCCCGGTCGTCGCCGATGGCCGCAAGGTATCGAGCGAACGCGCCTGGATTCTGGCTGATGCGATGTGCGCATCGCTGTCTGGCGTGCCGGGTGAAGCGGGACCGAAGATCAAGGCCGCACGGCGCAGCGGCGCGGCGCGCGGGATCGATCTGCTGCTTGCCGAAAAAGTCGTCGGAACAGGATCAAAAGGGCAGGGTGCCGTCACGATCGAATGGGACAATGTCGATCGGTTGACGGTGTGGCGTTATGGCCTGGCGATGGCAAGCGGCGCCGAGATTCCGATGCCGCTCTACGCGACTGCCGCCGTTCAGGTGCAGTATTGGCGCGCCCAATCCCCCCGCCTTATCGAAAGTGCACGCGCGTCGTCGGCAGAATTGGCCGCCGCGCAGGGCGTTCTTTCTAATGCGGCGTTAGTTGATCTGTTCGGCAAGATTGACAGCGATGGAGACCAGGGAGCAGCGGAACTGGGCATCGCCCGCGATCTGCGGACCGCCTATGCCGGTCCGGATCGCGACGCGAGGCTGGTGGCGCTGCGGACATTGTGGGACGAACCGAAGCGTCCGCGTGGTCAATATGCGCGACTGGTGCTGACCGCACGGGCGGCGACCACGATCGCGCCGTACAAGGATGCGCCCGATGCAGATCGGCTGGTGGCGTCGATGCTGAGTGCGGGGCTTGAAGAGCCCGCACTGCGCTGGAAGGGCAACGTGGTGCGCGGCAGCAATGCCTGGGGGCTGTTGGCATTGGTCGATAATGGCGATCCGGTCAGCCGCGGCGATGTCGATACCTATCGCAGCCGCGCAGTGGATATCAGTGGCAGCAAGGTGAAGATGCTGGTCGCGGGGCTCGCCGGTTTGAACCGCATGTCCGCCAGCGACACCGCCAGTCTGGCACGCGCGCTTTCAATCAACCTGGCGATGGAAAACAGCTGGACGCGGGCGATTCAGCGTGCCGCCCAGCGCCGCCAGACCGCGACGGTGCAGTTGCTCGCGGCGGTTGGGATGCAAACCCCCAATTGGGGTGGCGTATCGCCCGAAACGCTGTTCCAGATCGTATCCGCGCTCCGCCAGGTGGGACTTGAGGGGCAGGCGCGGATGATTGCGGTTGAGGCGGTGACTCGGCTTTGACGGGGTCAGGCGATCTGGCGCTGATCGATCGTTTTCTTGAAATGATGGCCGCGCAAGCAGGGGCTGCACCCAACACGATCGCCGCTTATCGTAGCGATTTGCGGCTTGCGTCGGATTTTCTGGGGCGTCGGCTGGTGGACGCCACGGCCGCTGATCTGGCGCGTTTGGGCGATAGCTGGTCGGGCCTGACGCGGTCGACGGCAGCACGCAAAGCGGCCGCGCTGCGGCGCTTCTATGCTTTTCTTGCTGAAGAAGGCCATCGGCAAGATGATCCCGGTAGCACCCTGCCACGTCCTGGTGCGATCCGTGCGCTGCCAAAGACGCTGGACCATGGCGATGTTGATCGCTTGTTCGCCACCATTAGCGTGCGGCTCGCGCGTGATCCCGTCGACCGGCAGGATCTGCGCCTGTCGGCCTTGGTCGAGCTCCTGTACGGCTCGGGATTGCGTGCCAGTGAATTGGTGTCGATTCCACGCAACGCGGTGTCACCCGACCGACCCTTCCTGCTTCTGCGCGGCAAGGGTGGTCGAGAGCGCATGGTGCCGATTTCGGATCGAGCACGGGCGGCAGTCGCGTTGTGGCGTTCTGTCGTGCCAGCGGAGTCAGCCTGGCTTTTCCCGGGCGGCAAACGACATTTGTCGCGAATCCGGCTTTACCAGTTGCTGAAGGATCTCGCAGCCGAAGCGGGTATCCCGCTGGACCGGGTAAGCCCCCATATACTACGCCATGCCTTTGCCACGCACCTGCTTGAAGGGGGCGCTGATCTGCGCGCCTTGCAGCTGATGCTTGGCCATGCCGACATCGCCACGACCGAGATATACACCCATGTCGACAGCGCGCGGCTGGTCGCGCTCGTCAATGCCCGTCATCCACTCGTTGACCTTCCGGCCCGCGGGGCCTAACCGACGCGACCTGATGGCAAGTTTCCTCGACTTTGAAAAACCGATCGCCGAACTGCAGGCCAGGATCGATGAATTGCGCGAGACGGCAGCGACCGGGTCTGTCGATCTCGACGCCGATATCGCCCGGCTGCAGGTCAAATCCGACAAATTGCTGCGCGATACCTATTCGCGTCTGACGCCTTGGCAGAAAACCCAGGTCGCACGGCACGGCGATCGCCCGCATTTCAACCATTATGTCGCCGGGTTGTTCGACAATTTCATGCCGCTGGCGGGCGACCGTGCCTTTGGTGATGATCAGGCTATTTTGGGCGGGCTCGCGCATTTTCGTGGAGAGCGCGTTGTCGTGATCGGCCACGAAAAGGGCGACGATACCGCGAGTCGGCTGCGTCACAATTTCGGGATGGGCAAGCCCGAGGGCTATCGCAAGGCGATCCGGCTGATGGACTTGGCCGATCGGTTCGGGCTGCCGGTGATTACCCTGGTCGACACGTCAGGCGCATTTCCCGGTATTCAGGCCGAAGAGCGCGGCCAGGCCGAGGCCATTGCGCGGAGCACAGCGCGCTGCCTCTCCCTGGGCGTACCGATGGTCAGTGCGATCGTAGGAGAGGGCGGATCGGGAGGCGCGGTGGCGCTGGCGACGGGCAACCGCGTGCTGATGTTCGAACACGCGGTCTATTCGGTCATCTCACCCGAAGGCTGTGCTTCGATCCTGTGGCGAACATCGGACCGCGCGGCCGATGCCGCCGAGGCGATGAAAGTGACGGCGCAGGACCTGAAGGCGATGGGGGTGATCGACACAATCGTTCCCGAGCCGCTCGGCGGGGCGCAGCGCGATCCGGCTGCGGCGATTTCATCGCTGGGAACGGCAATTGAGACAGCGCTTGGCAGCATGGCACGCTCAAGCCGTGAAACCCTGATCAGCGAGCGCCGTCGGAAATTCCTGTCAATCGGCAGAATCTGAACTGACGCTGGCCACTTGGCCGATGAAGAAAAAGGGCGGCGGATTTTCATCCGCCGCCCTGCGTCGCGTAAGCTGCTGGGAGAAGCTTACGAAGCCTTCATATTGCTTGATACGTTAGTGAAGGTCGTCTTCAGGCGGTTACCCAGCCCTTGCATGGCGGCAATTGCCGCTACTGCAATAAGCGCAGCGATGAGGCCATATTCGATAGCCGTCGCTGCCTTACGATCCTGAAAAAGACCCAATAGGCGCTTTACCATTTTTGGGTCCAATCTAGAAAAAAGGGGGCGGTGGAACGAGCCTACCGCCCCGCGTTTATCGTAATGTTGGGAAGAGCTTACGAAGCCTTCATGTTCGACGTCACGTTCGAGAACGTGGTCTTCAGCTGGTTGCCCAGGCCCTGCATTGCTGCAATGGCGGCAACGGCGATGAGTGCTGCGATCAGGCCGTATTCGATAGCCGTCGCGCCCTTGTTGTTCTTGATGAACTTGCGAATGGTCTGCATTTTCCGGTCTCCAGTCAAAGTGAGCATTAGTACCCGGCGGACCGGAAGACCGGCCTGCGGTGACCGGGATAAGGGGGTGAGGTTGACAAAGGTTTAAGTCGGCAAACGGGTGCAACGATTTTTTTCAACGGCCGTTGCGGGCGTCGTCCATCTTGGTGTTGACGTTGCTCCAGATGCCCGTCGTCGTGTTTGCAAGCTGGATGAACGAAGCAATCAGCGTGACGACGATCACGGAGGCGATCAGCCCATATTCGATCGCCGTGCCGCCTTTGCGATCTTTTGCCAGTCTTCGAAGCAATTTGAGCATGGCCATCTTCGCCCCGGTTTTTGCCTAGACAGCCAGAAATAAAGAAGCAGGGTTAACGAATGACGAAGATCGCACCAGACGCACCATTGATGTCGACAGGGGTATTGCTGCCAGTGGTCGCCGTCGCGCTGGTGGACGCCGATGGCCGCATCCTGTTGCAGCAGCGCCCGCAGGGTAAAGCATTGGCCGGGCTATGGGAATTTCCTGGTGGAAAAATCGAACCCGGCGAAACGCCTGAGGCGGCGTTGATTCGGGAACTCCACGAGGAGCTGGGTATTTCGGTGGAGCAGTCCTGCCTGGCGCCCGCAACCTTTGCGAGTGCGACGCTGGGTGACCGGCATTTGCTCTTGCTGCTGTTCGTCTGCCGCAAGTGGCAGGGAGAGCCCCGCGCGATCGAGGCATCGGCGCTGACCTGGGTACGCCCGGTCCAGATGCACGCGCTGCCGATGCCGCCTGCGGATCGCCCGCTGATCGGGCTGATCGAGGCGCTGATTTAGCCCTTTAGCCCTTGGGTTTGAGTGCCTGGGCGAGCGATTGGGTCGCGCTGCCGCGTCGCGCTGGCTGGGGTTGCGATGGGGCAGGGGCCCAACCAGTCATATAGACGATCTCAAACGACTCGGCGGTCCGCCCATCGGCATCGGTCTGATCGGCGAACAATGTCGCTGCCCGCGCCAGCACATCCCGGCGGAGCGGCACCCGGCCGGGCATCACATTACCGGCGCCCATCGCGCGGAGATCCCGCAGCAGGCCGAACAGGCTTGCGTAGCGCACCATGAGAGTCTCGGTATCGGCGACGGGCAGCGCGAACCCGGCACGCATCAGCAAATCACCCGCTGAGCGCACATCGACCTGAGGATGGATGCGGGCGGCTGGCCGATCGCCTTCAGCGGCGCGCAATACCTGGCGAAGCGTGGCCAGGCTGCCTGCGCCCGCAAAGGCCGCGAGGAACAGGCCGTCGGGCCGCAACACCCGCCGCGCGAGCGCGAGGACACCGGGCAGATCGCCGACACTGTCGAGAACACCCGCCGAAACCACGAGATCGAATGTGCCATCGCCAAAGGGCAGGCGATCCTCATCTGCTTGGACCCCGCCTGCCTGAGCAGCAAATCGGAATCCGGCGTCCATCCGCGCAACACGGGCGCCAGAAGGTGCCGTAAAGCTGCCATTGAAGCAGCCAAGATCGAGTACATCGGTAAAGTCGCGCGAGACGCTGCCCAGTCGATCGGCGATGCCGTCGAGCATGAAGGCGCGCAGGAAATCGGCTTTGTCATAGTCCGCAGCGGCACGATCGCGCGCGATGTGGCGCGCGTTTCGATCGAAGATGTCTGGGCTGTCCACGCAGGCGCTTGTGCCGCCAAGGGGCGCGCGCGACAAGGGCGCGATGCGCTTGCTGGCACCCCTGGCCTATCTTGCTGATCTGGCGCTGCCCCCGCGCTGCCCCGGTTGCGGGACGGTGGCGAGTGCCGATCACCGCTTTTGTGCCCTGTGCTGGGGCCAGTTGCACTTTCTGACGCCACCTTGGTGTGCGCGCTGCAACCTGCCCTTTGCCTTTGATCGTGGCGCTGATGCCTGTTGTGCCGATTGCCTGGCCGCGCCGCCGAAGCATCAGGGCATTCGCGCAGCGGTCGCCTATGGTGATATCGCGCGCGCGATGGTGCTGCGCCTGAAATATGGCGGGCGGACTGGCTTTGCCGAAACGGCCGCTCGGCACATGGCGCGGTTGATGCCGGATGATGCCGACGTGATCGTGCCCGTGCCGCTGCATCGCTGGCGATTATGGTCCCGCGGATTCAATCAGGCAGCGTTGATCGGGCAGGCGCTTGAACGATTAACGGGCAAACCGTGTGATGTTGATGTCCTCACCCGGCCGCGGGCCACGCCGATGCTGCGGGGGCTGGGCAAACGCGCGCGGGCAAAGGCGGTGAGTGGCGCCTTTGCCATCGCGCCTGCCAGTCGTAATCGAGTGCATGGGAAAGCGATCGTCTTGGTCGACGATGTGCATACCAGCGGAGCAACAACCGATGCCTGTACCGCACAACTGCTTCGCGCCGGGGCGGCCAGCGTGACAATTTTGTGCTGGGCGCGGGTGCTGCAGGACGACAGCAGAGATTGACATTGGCCGGTCACGTCCACAATTGTTCGGCATGACCAAGGTTGAGATCTACACCAAGGCGTTCTGCCCCTATTGTTCGCGCGCGATGCGGTTGCTTGGCACCAAGCCTGTCGAGATCGAGGAATATGATATCACGATGGGCGGGCCGAAGCGGCTTGAGATGCTGCAGCGCGCGAATGGCGGGACGACGGTGCCGCAGATTTTTATCGCGGGCAAACATGTCGGCGGATCGGATGATCTTGCCGCGCTCGAAGAGGATGGCAAGCTCGACGCGCTGATCAGCGGATGACCCGCATCGCGCTGTACCAGATGACCAGCGGGATCGATCCTGCTGCCAATGCACAGGATATTGCGGCGGCGATTGCGGCTGCCGCAGCCGGCGGGGCGGCGATGCTCTTCACACCCGAAATGTCGAACCTCGTCGATCGAGATCGCGGGCGCGCAGCCGCATCGGTGCACGAAGAGGAGCATGATCCGGTGCTTGCCGCGGCGCGGGCCGGGGCAGCGGCCTACGGCATTTGGGTGCATTTGGGATCGATCGCGCTGCGCGGTGCCGATGGGAAATTCGCCAATCGCGCCTTTGTGATCGACTCCTCGGGCGACATTCGGGCGCGCTATGACAAGCTCCACCTGTTCGATGTCGATTTGCCGACCGGAGAGAGCTGGCGGGAATCCTCCGCATATACCGCCGGAGAGGCGGCCGTGGTCGTCAGTACGCCGATCGGCGCGATGGGTCTGTCGATCTGCTATGATCTGCGCTTTGCCGATCTCTATCGTGCGCTGAGCACGGCTGGCGCGACGGTGCTGACGGTGCCCGCGGCGTTTACCCGCCCCACGGGCGAAGCGCATTGGCATATCCTGCTGCGTGCCCGCGCGATCGAAGCGGGAGCATTTCTGATCGCTGCTGCCCAAACCGGCGAGCACGCCGATGGACGCGCCACTTTTGGCCATTCGCTGGTGATCGATCCCTGGGGCGACGTGCTGCTCGATATGGGGGACGCGGCGGGTATTGGTTTTGCTGATATCGATCTGAACCGCGTTGCCGATGTCCGTTCCCGCGTGCCCGTTATCGCACATCGCCGTGCCATCCCGGCTGTTCAGGTGATTGCATGATCGTTTTCGATCTACGCTGTAGTGGCGGGCATGTTTTCGAGGCCTGGTTCGCCTCGTCGACGGCCTATGAGGATCAGCGTGCGCGATCCTTGGTGGTATGCCCGGTCTGCGACGATGCGACGATTGAAAAGGCAGTGATGGCGCCAAATATCGCCGCCAAAGGGAACCGATCGACTGCTATCGTTCCTTCAGATCGGGAAACCGCAATAACGAAACTAGCAGCTGCGCAGGCAAAGTTGCTCGAACAATCGGAATGGGTGGGGCGGGCATTCCCTGATCGCGCGCGCGCAATGCATCTGGGCGATGAGCCTGCGGCGCTGATCCATGGTGAGACCAGCATGGCCGAAGCGGTGGAACTGGCGGAGGAGGGCGTGCCGCTGATGCCGCTGCCCTTCAAGGTCGTGCCGCCATCAGCGCGGAACTAAGGCTCGGCAGGCTTTGGCATTGCCGGCGCTATGATCAGCCTGCGTTGACCAGAATCGCGCCAAACACTAGGTGGATCATACGTGCCCCCGTAGCTCAGCAGGATAGAGCGACGGTTTCCTAAACCGCAGGCCGGAGGTTCGACTCCTCTCGGGGGCACCAATGTTTTCCGAATAAGGTCGGGCTGAACCCTCGCAGCGAAGAGGCGCGGGCACCGGAAAGCTTTGCTCCCCGATGCCCGGCGCTACGCATCACGCCTTGACGTGGGCTGCGATGTACTTGTTCATTTCGAACATCGTGCATGATTTGCGGCCGAACACCTTTTCGAGCGCCGCATCGGCCAGAATTTCCCGCTTATTGGCGGGGTTCTGCAGATCATGCTTCTTGATATAGGCCCAGACCTTGCTGATCACTTCGCTGCGCGGCAGCCGGTCATTGCCGACGATCGCGCCGAGTTCGGGTGATGGCTGTACCGGTGCGTGAATACCGCCGGTCTTTGGGGCCGCAGCCTTGGTGGTAGGTTCTTTTGCCATCGTTATCCTCCCGTTGGCAGCCGGCAACAGGCCGGCCATAGGTTTACGCCTGAGCGTGCAGCGCTTTTGCGCTGTCCGACGGGCGTTGTCGCGCTTTACAGTCGATTGGGCAAGCAAAGACAATCCGGTAGCGGCCATAAAATCGTCATCGTCGCCGAACCTTAGTCGCGCCAGCGTTTCGCGCTTGTCGAAAAGGGCCGCCTTGTGCGACGGCGTTGAGCAAGCCGGAGAACGAACCGGGCGACGCTTTGCGCGCGATCAACCTGAATCAGATCATGAAAGATACGCAGGATGGCATTGGAAAAATTGATTTCTTCGCGCGCCGATGGCGGCATGCAGGAGGTATATCGTCATGCATCGACCAGCACGGGCACCGATATGACCTTTTCGGTCTTCGTACCGCCGCATCTTCCGGGCGCGAAATTGCCAGTGCTCTGGTATCTCTCGGGGCTCACCTGCACACATGCAAACGTGACGGACAAAGGTGGTTATCGTGCGGCATGTGCTGAGCATGGCATCATCTTCATCGCGCCCGATACGTCGCCGCGGGGCGAGGGCGTTCCCGATGTCGATGTTTATGATTTTGGGCAGGGGGCTGGCTTTTATGTCGATGCGACTGAGGCTCCCTGGGCAACACATTTCAGGATGCGGACCTATATCGAAACCGAATTGCCTGCACTGATTGCCGAGGCATTGCCGATGGCCGATCTGTCGCGACAGGGGATAACAGGGCATTCGATGGGCGGCCATGGCGCGCTGACGATTGCACTTCGCCATCCAGACCGGTTTCGCAGCGTTTCCGCTTTCGCTCCAATCGTTTCACCGATCCAATGCCCTTGGGGGCAGAAAGCGCTGAGCGGCTATCTGGGCGACGATCAGGCTGCCTGGCGCGGCTATGACGCTTGTGCACTGATTGCGGATGGCGCGCGGTTGCCCGATCTGCTGATTGACCAGGGTGATGCCGACAGCTTCTTGGACGAACAGCTCAAGACCGGGTTGTTGGCCGAAGCCTGCGCGGCGGCGGACATGCCGGTCACGCTGCGGAAGCAGCCGGGCTATGATCACAGCTATTTCTTCATCGCCACGTTCATGCCCGATCATATCGCCTGGCATGCCGAGCGAATGAAGGCGTAATACCCAACGACGTCGTCTTAGAAAAAAGGGCTCGCGACTAGATGTCGCGAGCCCTTTTTCGCTGGCAAGCGGGGTCGGACGAACCGACCCCGAGCCATCAGAACTTGAAGCGCACCGTGCCGCCATACGTGACTGGCTGGCTGGGATAGCCCGAAAGGCTTCCTGCCTGAGCGACCGATGGGAAGATCGTCGTCAGATACTGCGCATTCAGCATGTTACGACCCCAAACCGAAACTTCCAGATTCTTGCGGAACTGGCCAGTGAGCGACATGTTCAGCGACTGGATAGACCGCGTGAACTGCGGCAGACCTTCGGAGATGATGACGGGGCTGTTGTACTGATAATCGCCGCGCAGGAACATCTTGAAATCGTTCGAGAACTCATGATTGAACGTCCAGCCGCCTGACACCGAGAATTCAGGAATACCGGATGGGCGCAGGCCGGTGAGGTTTGCAGGAACAACGCCGAAGGTCGGGCTGAACTGCGAGCCGTTGACGAACGAATTGAAGACGGGATCGAGATACGTCACAGCGGCGTTGAACGTAATTGCCTTCGAAGGCGAGTAGCTGCCGTCAAATTCGATACCAAAGGTCGACTGGGCACCGGCATTGTTGAGCACAAAGCCCGTGCCAGTGAAGATGTTGCCCTGGAAACCTTCGATCTGCTGGTCGAAAATCGCGATGTTGAAAGCAACACCGGGGAACTGCCCCTTGATGCCGCCTTCATAAACGCGCGACTTTTCCGGACCGGCGAAGCGCGAACCCGATGTCAGGTTAGTGGTCGCGATGCCGGCTGTCTGGATGCGAACAAGATCAGCTGGCGTCGGACGGCTATCGCGCGACAGGTTGACCGAGCTTGCTTTAAAGCCAGTGGCATAAGTGACGTAGACGCTGAGGTTTGAGTTCAGCTTGTACGACAAGCGAGCCGTGTAGGACACGTTGTCGTCGCTTGTCCGGCCAGGCTCCACCGAGTTCGGCACGTTGAGGAACTGCGGCAGGAACTGCAATCCACGCAGGCCATTCAGTGGGTTTTGCGCAGGGTTGTTCTGGCCGGCAAGGGCAATTGCTTGGGCCTGTGCCAGCGGCACACCAGCGGCAAGGGCGCCGCCCAGGATCAACTGGTTACGGAACGGCGCATAGCGCGGATCGTTAAAGTTGATACCCGCGAAAACGTCGCTGCTGATGATGTTCGTGCGGAACTGCTTACGGTCATCGGTATAGTTGATGCCACCCGTCAGCGTCAGTCGATCGGTGATCTTGAAATCGACGGTACCGAAGATCGAGAAGGATTCATCGGCCAGACGATAGGCTTCGTTCAGACCGTCGCCGGTGCGGAAGAAGGTGTTAAGGTACCGCGTCGGTGCCCCTTCGAGCGCGCCAAATGTGCCTTCGAGGAGACCAACGTTAAGCGTGTTCCCGGTGGCACCGCGGATCAGCGCATCGCCATAAGGGCGGAATTGTGTGCCGAAGTTGATGTCGTTCTGCTGGTTGATCTTCTCGTTGAAGTAGAAACCACCGACCAGGAAGTTCAGCGGTCCTTCGAAATTCGATGTCAGGCGAATTTCCTGGGTAAAGGTATCAATCTGCTGATCCTGGCTGTTGTTGCCGATCAGGTTGGCGCTCGTGAAATCCGAGTCCTGGTTCGTCAACGAATCGACCTTGCGATAGGCCGTGATCGAGGTCAGCGAGAGCGACCCCATCGTGTAATCGCCCTGCAGCGAGCCACCATAGTTCTTAATGTCGTTCGATGACGGGAAGTTGCTGAACGTTACATAGGAGAACGGGTTGTTGGCATCGAGCCCACGACCACCGGCCAGGCCGTTGATGATTGCCGCGGTCGGACCAGCAACGATGTTGGCGATGGCGCAGCAATTTTCGTCAATTTGGTCAAAGTCACCGATCAGGCGGAACTTAAGGTCCGCGCTGGGCTGCCAGAGCAGCTGGCCACGCACGCCGTAACGGTTGCGATCGCTTGAATCGGTGTTCAGACCAGCGTCGAACACGTAACCATCGCGGCGGTTGTAGTTGCCAGCCAGCGAGAAAGCGACGGTCTCCGAAATCGGGCCCGTGATGTCAGCCTTGGCGATGAATGCGTTATAATTGCCATAGGAAAGTTCAGCCGAGCCGCCGAACTTGAAGGCTGGCTCAGCGGTTACGATGCTGATGATACCTGCCGATGCGTTCTTGCCGAACAGGGTAGCCTGTGGGCCGCGCAGCACTTCGACGCGCTTCAGATTGGGCAGATCGGCGATGGCAGCAGCCGAGCGCGAACGATAGACGCCGTCGATGAACACACCGACCGAAGGCTCGATGCCTGCATTGTTCGCGCCGTTGCCGAAACCGCGGATGATGAAGTTGGTGTTAGCCGATGACTGAAGCTGCGACACGCGCAGCGACGGAACGACCGTCTGGAGATCGATAAGATCGCGGATCTGGGCGTCCTGGATCGTCTTGCCCGAGGTCACCGAAACGGCGATCGGGGTGTCAAGCAACGTGGTTTCGCGCTTGCTGGCGGTAACGACGATGTCGGAATCGGCGGTTTCGTCAGCTTCCTGGGCGGCGCTTGGCGCGGCGGTCTGGGCGAAAGCGGGCGTCGTGCAAAACATCACCAGTGCAGACGCGGCGAGCAGTTCAAATTTCTTCATCGAGAATTCCCCTCCTGATCCGCTGTCGATCGACGTCGATTTCCGCGGCGCTATTGATACTCCGGCTAGCAAAATAGCGGTCATCAAATCATGCCGTCAATCGATTATGCGCGGAAAACTGCGCACTTGCGTCAATGTTGCCCAAATGAGACAGTTTCAAAATCGAACTGGTTCGGCGCTGAATCGCGGTTGACGTAGCGTATTTTTCGAATCGGTCGACACGGAGGATGAATGATTGACGAAGTTGGCGCGGTGGAAGCCGAAAAAAATATGGCCCCACCGCAGAAAATAGCAGTTCCAGAAGACGTTGCGGATGCCGTTCGAACCCTGATCCGTTGGGCAGGCGATGATCCGGCACGCGAGGGTTTGATCGATACGCCGCAGCGCGTGGCGCGTGCATGGAAGGAATATTGCGCCGGATACAGCGATGATCCGGCCTATCATTTGTCGCGAATTTTTGAGGAAGTCGGCGGCTATGACGAAATTGTCCTGTTAAAGGACATCCCGTTTCAATCGCATTGCGAGCATCACATGGCCCCGATCATCGGCAAGGCGCACATCGCCTATCTGCCGAGCAACTGGGTCGTCGGTATTTCGAAACTGGCGCGCGTTCTCCACACTTATGCCCGGCGGTTGCAGGTGCAGGAACGGCTGACGGCAGAAGTCGCCAACTGCATCTGGGAAAATCTGAAGCCGCTGGGCGTGGCCGTGGTCATCGAAGCGAGCCATGCCTGCATGACGGCACGGGGCGTGCGGACGCCCGGCGTCTCGATGACCACCAGCCGCATGATGGGCGTGTTCCGCGATGATGAACGCAGCCGCAAAGAAGTGCTGGCGTTGATGGGCGTATAGGATAGCGTCGAACTCACCTGATTCAGGCAATGAAGGACTTGGGCAATCGTGGCGATCAGTGAAGGCTGCGTCATCGTCACGGGCGGTGCGCGGCGGATGGGGGCGACGATTGCCCGTCGGTTGGTGGATGATGGCTACCGCGTCGTCATCCACCACCGCCAGTCTCAGGCAGAAGCCGACGCGATTGTCGCCGCGCTCGGTTCAGGCGCCATAGCGATCGAGCAGGATTTGGCGGACGCGGATGCGGCGACATCACTGATTGCCAATGCCCGCGCCGCCTTTGGCGTGCCGGTGGCAGGGCTGGTCAACAATGCTTCGTTGTTCGCTTATGATACCCCGCCCATCACAAGCGGGGCGGAGATTGACCGGCATATGCAGGTGAATCTGACCGCACCGGTGCTGCTTGCCTGTGCGATGGCTGATCAAGCCGATCTGGCCCACGGCGCGGTTGTCAATCTGCTCGATCAGAAGCTCGCCAATCTGAACCCTGATTTCTTTTCCTATACCTGCAGCAAACTCGCGCTCGCCGGGGCGACGCCGATGCTGGCGCAGGCTTTCGGCGATCGGATCGCGGTCAACGCCGTGGCCCCCGGGCTGACCTTGCCCAGCCTGGATCAGACCGAGGCGGAGTTCGCTGCTGTGGCGGCGGAAAATCTGCTTCGCCGCCCGGTCGGTGCCGATCAGGTGGCAGCGGCGGTGGCGTTCTTGGTTGGCGCGCGCGGCATTACCGGCCAGACGATCTTTGTGGATGCGGGGCAGCGCTTCGTGCCACTCGCGCGCGACATAATGTTTTCGACGCGAGGAACGGCGCATGGCTGAGTTTACGACCATCCTTGATGGCCTGTCGCTGCCGATGCGGATCGGCATCCATCCGGAGGAGCTCGCTGCGCCTCAACGGGTGACGATATCGGTATGGCTCCATTGCAGATATGATGATGCCAGCTTGCCGGATGCGATCACCGCCGTGGTCGATTATGATTTCCTGCGCCGTGAGATATTAGCGCTGGCAGCGAGCCGCCATTTCAATCTTCAGGAAACATTGTGCGAGGCGATCGCCACCATCGCGCTTGTCGATCCGCGCGTACAACGGGTTCGGGTGCGATCATCAAAGCCCGATGTCTATCCTGACGCCGCGGTCGGCTGCCAGATTGATCGCCAGCGCGAGTAGGTCTGTGGTGTTGCGCAGGTCAGTGCGAGGCCAATCGATCGGGGGTTGGTGGCGAAACCACGTATATTGCCTTTTGGCATAACGCCGCGTCGCAAGCTGCGCCTGCGCAAGCGCTGTGGCCCGGTCGACCGCGCCATCGAGCCATCCCGCGATTTCGCGCACGCCGATCGCGCGCATGATCGGGGCATTGGGCGCTATATCCGTGCGTGCGCGCAGGGCCGCGACCTCGGCCTCGGCGCCACCATCGAACATCGCTGCCAGCCGGGCATCGCACCGATCGATGAGCCAGTCCCGATCAGGCAGCAGAATAAGCGGAACCAGCGTGATCCGATGGGCGATGCCACCGCTTAACTGGCGCTGCCAGTCGGCAAGTGTTCGTCCCGTCGACCGCACGACTTCAAGCGCGCGGGCGATGCGGGTTGTGTCTGCTGGTGCCAGTCGATCGGCGGCGGCCGGGTCGAGCGCTTGGAGCTGCTCGTATGCGGAGACTACCGACAGCGCCCGCACCGCCGCGCGGACCGAAGGATCGATATCCGGCACCGGCGCAATCCCATCGAGCAATGTTCGCAGATATAGCCCGGTGCCGCCGACCAGGATGGGCAGCGATCCGTCGGCATGGGCTTCATCAATGGCGTTCGTCGCCTCGATCGCCCAGCGTGCGGCGGAATAGATGTCGGTTGCCTCGACATGACCGAACAGCCGGTGCGGCACACGTGCTTCATCGAGGGTGCTGGGGCGCGCCGAAAGCACCCGCAAATCGGCATAGACCTGCGCTGAATCTGCGTTGATGACTGTACCGCCGGTCGCTTCGGCGAGCGCCATTGCCAACGCAGACTTGCCGCTGGCGGTTGGCCCTGCGATGAGCGCAACGCGCGGTGCCAGAGGGGAAACGGCCATGTTCATTGCAACGCTGATAGCAGCAGACCGGCTCGATGCAGGCCATATTTCTGAGGCGCTAGATCGGCTGAACGCGGCTGGATGCGCGGTCGTCGGATCGGGCTGGATCGAGCCCGAACGCGCGGCGGACCTGATGTTCGGCCAAGCGCCCGATATGGCGCGAACGGCGCTGGAGGGCACTTTTGATCGCACCGATGTGGTGGTGCAGGGGATGATGGCGCGGCCGAAATCATTGCTGATTGCCGACATGGATTCGACGATGATCACGGTCGAATGCATCGATGAACTCGCCGATTATGCAGGCATCAAACCCCAGATCGCAGCGGTGACCGAAGCCGCGATGCGCGGCGAGCTCGATTTTGCCGAGGCACTCGACGCGCGGGTTGCGTTGCTGAAGGGGCTTGATGAGGCGGCGATCGACAAGTGCCTGGCCGATCGCGTGATGATCATGCCCGGTGCGATCGCGCTGGTGCGGACAATGCGAGCGCGCGGCGGCACATCCATCTTGGTCTCGGGCGGCTTCACCCGCTTTGCAGATCCGGTTGGCAAGGCGATCGGCTTCGACCGGGTGGTCGCCAATCGATTGGGGATCGCCGATGGCAAGCTCGACGGCACCGTCGCCCGGCCGATCGTCGATTCAGGGACCAAGGAAGCTACATTGCTCGCCGCGATCGCCGAACTCTCGATCCCGGCCGAAGCGACAATGGCGGTGGGCGACGGCGCGAACGACCTGGCAATGATCCGGCGGGCGGCGCTCGGTTATGCCTATCACGCCAAGCCAGTGGTCGCCGCCGCCGCTGCCGTCAGGATCGATCATAATGACCTGACGGGGCTGCTCTATGCACAGGGAATACCGTCCAGCGAGTGGGTGACGGACTAGGGCGCGATCGGGACGCAGGGTGTTCCGGGCACTTTGGCGCTCACCGCGCGGCACAACTGCGCTGCATCGGCACTCGACGCGAGCGGCCCGGCCTGAAGCTTGGTCAGCGTGCCTACACGCGCATAGATGGGTTGTAGCGCATTCATGCCGCCAACCTTGGCCTGCAATTGCTGCCACAGCCCCCGTGCATTGCCTTCATCCCGGAACGCACCGAACTGGACGCGCCAGCCCTTGCCAGAAACCGGACGGGGAACGGCAGGCGCAACCTGGGCTGGCGTAATGGCAGGGGCTGGCGCTTTGGCAACGACCGGCGGCTTGACAGGCTTGGTGGGCGCCTTGGTCGCGTTGAGCGCAGGGCGCGCCTCACCGCCCTCGGCAAATGTCGATGCGGGCAGTTCGGTGCCACGCAGCCCTGACGATCCCTGACCTGCGACTTCGGGAACATCGCCTGGCCGTTCTGCTGCTGCTTCATAATCACGGGCAAGTGCAATGCCCTGTTGCCGCACGTCCGCCGGGATATATTGGTCCATCTGGCCCAAGGTCTGCCCGCCCTGCGGCAGGCCCGATGCCGCCGCCCGGGTAACCAGTGCATAAGCGCGGACCCAATCCTTCTTCACGGCATCGCCATTGAAGAACATCGTACCGAGCACGAGCTGGGCGCGGGGTTCGCCTCTGCCAGCGGATCGTTCGAGCCAGCGGACGGCTTCGTCGCGCTTGTTGTTCTGAAACAGGGTCAAGCCATAGGAATCCTCGGCCTGAAGATGGCCCTGGAAAGCCGCCTTGCGATACCATTCCTCCGCCAGCGCCAGATCGACCGGCACACCGCGACCTAGTTTATAGGCCTGGCCAAGGTTGAACTGGGCATCGGCATCTCCGGCAATGGCGAGCGGGCGCCAATTCTCGACAGCCTTTTTATACTCGCCCCGGCTCCAGGCATCCACGCCTGCCTTCACATCGGCGCGGGCAGGCGCGCTGATCGCGACCATGCCTATCGCGGCCAATGCCATCGCTGCTGTGCTGATCATCGCGCGTCGCTTGATCATGTTCCGTCCCCATCCGCCCAAGCTGGTCAATTCAATATGGCTGTTTAATCGAAAATTGGGTAATAAATGGTTAGCCATATGTCCCGAGGGGCTCATTTCGGGGCGATTTTGCGTTGGTCGCTGCGCCCAGAGCACCGCCTGCACCCGCCACGCGGATGTTAACCACTTCTTATCACTCGACATGGCATTTTCCCCGCTGAAACAGGTAAGACCGGGGAAATAATGCGCGTTCTCGCGATGGCTTCTCAAAAAGGTGGTTCGGGCAAGACCACATTGTCAGGGCACCTCGCCGTTCAGGCGCAGCGCTCGGGCGGTGGTCCCGTCGTTCTAATCGATATCGATCCGCAAGGATCGCTGTCGGACTGGTGGAACGAGCGCGAAAGCGAGTTTCCGGCCTTTGCCCAAACTACCGTGGCCCGGCTCGCTGCCGATCTCGAGGTGCTGCGCCAGCAGGGCTTTCGGCTTGCGATGATCGACACCCCACCGGCCATCACCATGGCGATCCAGAGCGTGATCGCGGTGGCCGAGCTGATCGTTATCCCGACCCGCCCCAGCCCGCATGATCTGCGCGCCGTTGGCGCCACCGTCGATTTGTGTGACCGTGCGGGAAAGCCGCTGATCTTTGTGGTCAACGGAGCCACGCCAAAGGCCAAGATCACCAGTGAGGCGGCTGTCGCGCTCTCCCAACACGGCACCGTTGCGCCAATCACCATTCATCACCGTACCGATTTTGCTGCATCGATGATTGATGGGCGTACCGTGATGGAGGTCGATCCCGGCGGGCGGTCTGCTGCCGAGATCGAGCAGCTCTGGGGCTATATCGCCGACCGGCTCGAAAAGAATTTCCGCCGCACCGTTTTCAGCGCCCCGCAGGCGCCGGGCGGGTTTGCGCCGAACCGCCAGATGGGTGGCTTCGGCCGCCGCGTCGTAAGCTGAGGTGGTGGCGATGATGGGACAACCCAAACCTTTCGCTTCGCTCTCTTCGGGCCTGCTGGCACGCAAGGGTCAGGCGAAGCCGGCGATGCGTCCGCAAGGCTTTTCGGGTTTTGGTGCCGTATCGGAGGCGATCGACGATCTCGGCTGGAATGACATGGGCCATAATGACAGCCAGCCCGGCCCAGCGCCGGCCGAGCCGCTGCCATTGCCGCCTGTGCTGCGCCAGCGTGAAGCGTTAAGCCAGGAAATCGAGGCTGCAGCATCAGCGCCTGAGGGCGTTGCCCCGGTCCTGATTCAGGCGGCATCGCATTCGATTTCCCCTGCCGTACCAATGGCGATGCCGCGCGACGTTTCGTCGTCAACCGAGCGCTCGCCAAAGCGGCGGGGCGGTGGCGGCATTGCGCCGCCTGCCGGCAGTTCCAAAGCGGCATTCACGCTTCGGCTCGATGCCGATCGCCATTTACGCCTGCGCCTTGCCAGCGCGCTGCACCGCCAGTCGGCGCAGCAACTGGTGACTGAGGCGCTCGATAGTTTCTTGAAGACGCTGCCCGAGGTGGAAGCGATGGCTTACCGGCTGTCGACTGGGGCGGATGATGACCAGAGTAATGGGGGCTGATGCCATGAAGAGCCGGACAATTGCGACCTTGGGCCTATCCGCCCTTATCATCGGCGGGGCGACCGTCGGCACCGCGTTGACGCAGACGAGCATCGCGATTGCCGGGGCGCTCGATGCCAAAGCGTTGAAACAGGCGGCAAGCGATGCCGCCAAAGCGCAGAAGGCGCTGTCAAAGGACAAGATCGCGGCCGCGATCGCTTTTGCCGAGCGCGCGGTACATTTCAGCCCGCAGGATGCGAGCTACCGGGCATTGCTGGGCACGGCCTATCTCCGCGCTGGGCGATTCTCCTCTGCACGCGATGCCTTTACCGATTCGGTCACGCTATCGCCCGCCGACGGCCCGACCGCGCTCAACCTGGCGCTGGCGCAGACGGCGACGGGGGATTGGGCATCGGCACGCAAAACGCTTGAGGACCATGCAGCGATTATCCCCGTGGCTGATCGCGGTTTGGCGATGGCGCTGGCGGGTGACCCCGTAACGGCTGTCGAACTGCTGACTGAGGCGGCGCGTGGCCCGGCCACCGACGCCAAGACCCGGCAGAATCTGGCACTCGCCTTGGCACTCGCCGGGCGCTGGCCAGAGGCAAAGAGCGTCGCCGCACTGGATGTAACGCCTGGTGAAATCGATCAGCGGATCATGGAATGGGCGGCATTCGCGCATCCCAAGGCGGCATCGGACCAGGTGGCGAGCCTAATCGGCGTGCGCGCTGTTGAGGATCAGGGCCAGCCAGTTGCGCTAGCGCTTAACGCGCAGGTCTCCCCGCAGCCCCAGGTGGCCGAATCCGTCGACGCCTATATGCCTGGCAAGCCCGGTGAACCTGTCGCAACGCCAGTCGCCGTTGCACAGACGGTTCCCGCCGAAGATTTGTCGATACCTGCCGCATCGCCTGAGCCGGTCCAGGTCGCCGAGGTATCGGCTCGTCCATCGATCGTGTTCGGGGCGCGCAATCCGGTCGTCCAGGCGCTTCCAGCCAATTATGTGCGGGCCAAGGCCAGCGGCATCGCAGCACGCCGCTTCTCATCATCGACTGCCGCAGCCATCGCCCATGTCGAACCGGCAGTGGCGACGACGATGCCTGGAAAGGGCAGCTATTTCGTTCAGCTCGGCGCCTATGCCAATTCGGCGATTGCCCGCGATGGCTGGATGAAGGCAACCCGCCGTTATCCGGCGCTGGCCGAGCAAAAGCCGTCAGGCGTTGCCGTTCGTACCGCTGCTGGGCAATTTTACCGCCTATCGGTCGGCAGTTTTGCGCGCGCCGATGCTGTCGCGATGTGCGGTGCGTATCGCGCGCACGGCGGTACCTGCTTCGTGCGGGCAGGGGCGGGGGACCAGATCGCCCGTTGGGTCCAGGCACCACGCCAGCTCGCGTCGCGGTAGGTTGAGCTACCCGGTTAGCGCAACCGGTTGCCACCTTTGAACACCATCAACGGTTTGCCCTGAACGGGCAGGCCGTCAAACGGTGTATTGCCTGCGCGGCCGATCAGGGTGTCGGTGGTGATTTGCCAGGGCTTTTCGTCATCTACGACGACCAGATCGGCCGGCATGCCGATCGCGATGGAGCCTGCTTCAATGCCCAGTAATCGCGCTGGATGGGTCGCCAACAGTCCGAATAGTCGTTCGATCGTCACCACCCCGTCGCGCACCAATCCAAGCCCAAGCCCTAGCAACGTCTCGGCCCCCGCCATCCCGGGTGCTGAGTCGGCGAAGGGCAAGCGCTTCTCTTCAGGTCCACGTGGATCATGCCCCGATGACACTATATCGATCGTTCCATCAGCGAGTGCCGCCAGCGCCGCCTGACGATCTGACTCAGCCCGAAGAGGGGGGGAAAGGTGCGCGAAACTGCGAAAATCGCTCATCGCGATATCCGACAACAACAAATGGGCTGGCGTAATGCCGCACGTTACCTGAACGCCGCGTGCCTTGCCTGCGCGCACCAGGGCGAAGCCTGCCGCTGTTGTTACTTGGCGAAAATGGAGCGCCGCGCCGGTTTCTTCCGCCAGCATCACATCGCGCGCAATCGCCAGTGCCTCGGCGATCGCAGGGGCGGCAGGCAGGCCGAGCCGTGTCGCCGTTTCGCCCTCGGTCGCAACACTGCCGGCAGCGAGCCCGCCATCCTCGGCATGGGCGATCACCGTCAGGCCCAGATCGGCGGCGTAGCGCAGCACTTTGCGCATCACGCCTGCATCGCCAATCCAGCCGCGACCGGTGCCGATTGCGCGGGCGCCTGCATCCCGGTTGATCGCCATTTCGGCAATGTCGCGCCCGGCCAGTCCACGCGTCGCCGCCGCAATCGGGTGAATCCACAGATCAGGTCGCCCGATCAGCGCAGCCCGCTGCACGATGCCGGGATCGTCGAGGACCGGCGACTGATCAGGCATCAGGCCAATGCGAACGATTCCACCAGCATGGCAGGCGGCCAGATCGACCGCGAACACGCCCAGATCAATAATGGCGGGCGCCAGCAGCTTGCCTCCCACATTGTAAATATCGGCATCCGAGGGCAGATCGACCGTGCCGATCCCAGTGATCACGCCGTCCTCGACGAGGAGCGATCCATTGCGAACGCCATCCGCCAGCACCAGCCGAGCATTAGTGAAGGCAAGCGCCGTCATGCCCAACCTTCCACGCCGCGCGCGCGCCGGGTGAGAACATCAAGGCAGGCCATCCGCACCGCCACGCCCATTTCGACCTGCTCGGTAATTGCCGACCGTTCGGGGTGATCGGCAACGGCCGAGCTGATTTCGACGCCCCGGTTCATCGGGCCGGGGTGCATCACCAGCGCATCGGGCTTGGCCCGCCGCAGCCGCTCGCTATTGAGGCCATAGCGCAGATGAAACTCGCGGGTGGAGGGAATGAAGCCACCATCCATCCGCTCATTCTGCAAGCGCAGCATCATCACGACATCAGCGCCGTCGAGCGCAGCATCGAAATCGGTGAACGGCGTCACGCCCATCCGCTCGATTGCGGCAGGCATCAAGGTCGAAGGCGCAACGACGCGCACTTCAGCGGCAAGCGCGGTTAGCGCGAGGATGTTTGATCGAGCGACGCGGCTGTGCATCAGATCACCGCAGATCACGACGCGCTGCCCGGCAACAGATCCGCGCCGCCGCCGGATCGTCAGCGCATCGAGCAGCGCTTGGGTCGGGTGTTCGTGCCAGCCGTCTCCTGCATTGAGCACCGGGCAATCGACCTTGCTCGCGATCAGCTTCACCGCGCCCGAGCTCGAATGGCGGATCACCAGCATATCGGCGCGCATCGCGTTGAGCGTGACGGCGGTGTCGATCAGCGTCTCGCCCTTTTTGACGCTCGATTGGGCGGCATGCATGTTGACAACATCGGCCCCCATGCGTTTCCCGGCGATTTCGAACGACAGCAGCGTGCGTGTGCTGTTTTCGAAAAAGGCGTTGATCAGGGTCAGCCCGTCGAGCGGCCGTTCGCTCTTGGCGCGGCTGCGGTTCACCTCGATCCATTGTTCCGCCTCATCGAGCAGAAAAGTGATCTCGTGCGGCTGAAGCCCGTCAATTCCCGTCAAATCGCGGTGCGGAAACACGGCGCGTCCAGGGATGAGCGACCCCGGCTTGTGGGAGGCTGGGCGATGATCGGGCGGTTGCATTAAAGCGGCTGGGTAGCGGGGGAGGGGCGGGTGCGCAAGCCGCACCGGTGCCTCACTTGCGCTGTTCGATCGATCAGAAGCAGCTGCCCCACCAGCTGGGGCTCGCCTGACACTCTGACAGGCATTCCCTTGCTGTTGCCGAACGGATGTTTGCCTCAGGTCCGGCCGCTTGCTGCGCCTGATCCGCGGCTATTGTTGGCGGCGCGCTAGAATTTGGTGCTTCGGACTTTACAGTGTCTGGTGCCGCAGAATAATCGTCGACCTTCATTGTGGCTGCCAGTTGGTCTGTGCGCCGCAGGTGTTGGGCATAGGCTTGACGAATGGCTGTTGAGGGCACCGATCGTCATGAACGCAATGCACCAATCTAGGTGACACCGCGATCATCCTCCATGCTCCTCTCATCGGTTCCTGGTTACGCGCAACTGCCGAATGCCGCTATCCAAGATTCTCATTGAAATTCACATAATAGACTTTTTGTATAAAGTTCAATGAATAACTTTAAATCAGATTTTATCCCCGAACATAGTGACCGAGCGCGAGTGACGCCTGGTGGGCGGCAGTGCGCAGAGGCTCGCGGATCTTCACTTCAACAGCGGATTCGTCGCGGCTGGCAAAATAAGTGACGCTGATCGCGCCTGCCACCAGCCCGCTTGCCGAGAAAACCGGCGCGGCAATGGCATGAACGCTGTCGTTCCACTCACCGCGGTCATGGCTCAATTGCTCGGCCCGGATCAGCTCCAGCTCATCCGACAAAGCCGATGTGTCGATCAAGGTTCGATCGGTATAGCGTTGACGGGGTTGGGCCATGACATCGTTGAACAATTTCGTACCACCAAAGGCCAGCAGCAGCTTTGACGCAGCACCCGCGTGGAGATCGAATTTTGCACCAACGCGCGACGTTGGCGACATCGCGCTGGCCCCCTGCACCACATCCATCACTGACGCCTTTAGGCCATCCAATACGGAAAACTTACATGTTTCGCCGGTTTCTACCGCGAGCCTTTCCAAATGGGGATGAACCGCGTCGTGGAGTTCTTCCTGACTCATTTCGACCGTAACGCTCGCAGCCAGGCCAACCAAGCGATAGCCAAGCGTGTAACTTCCCTTGGCTGACCGAATCAGTAGCGCGTGCGAGGTCAGGGTATTGAGGATTCGATATACCGTCGATCTGGGCAGTGCGGTTGCCGTGACAAGATCGCCAATCGTTGCGCCTGAGCCATTTGACGCTTGGATAAAGTCGATCAGGATCATCATTTTGTCGATGATCGGTACATGGTGCGCTTCACTCGCATTGCGCAGTGAGGGCTCGGGTAATTTTGTCGACGGCCTTGGCATTTGGTCTTCCCACTGATCTTCGCACGAGGATGCGTGCGGCAAAACGCTGCGTTGCAATCCACTACTGGTACAGGACCGAGAAAAATCAAGTTTTATGCGCGCAGCGGGTTTTGAGGTCAGGTTGGACCTCGGCTCGGGCCGATTCAACGGCAACTATGCAAAGCTGTTCAAGCGGCCTGTGTGTGATTAATGTCATTCATATCAGAACATATGGCACAACAGTTCCTAAACGGATTGACATGGCTTCGGTTCAGGATTTATGCAGCTGGCCAAGCCCGTCAGTGGCGACAACAGGAGATGGTAATGGAAGGCAATGGCCAGCGCCGTGAGGCGGGCATGATGAACCTCGATGAACTGATTGCGACGCGTGAAGGCTTGGCGCAGGTGGAGTTCACCGTCCCGCAAAGTGCCATCCTTGAACGTTTCGAGAATCTCTACACGGGCCTGGTCAGTGACGTGCTTCGCGAATTTTGCCTGCTCAACCAGGCCCTCCCCAGCTATTTGATCCCGCTTCGCCCTGAAAAGACGGTGGCTGGCGTTGCCTTCACCGTGAAGAGCGCGCCGAATGTGCGCATCACCGGCGAAATGGAAACGCGGACCCGGATGCTCGGCGAACTCACGCCCGACGCCTTTGTGATGTGGGACGCATCGGGCGATTATCGCGCCACCCTGTGGGGCGGCGTGATGACGGCCACATCGGTGCGGATGGGCGTGCGCAGTGCCTGTATCGATGGCGGCATTCGCGACATCCACCAGATCATGGAAAAGGATTTCCCGGTTTTCTACCGGTATCGCAGCCCCAACGGCTCGCTGGGTCGGTGCCAGATCAGCGATTATCAGATCCCCATTCTGATTGGTGATGTCGTGATCAAGCCGGGCGACGTCGTGCTGGGCGATATCGACGGCGTGGTCGTCGTGCCACGCGACATCGCTGAAGCTGTGCTGTTACGCGCTGAGGCGATGAAGAAGGGCGAAGATGAAATCTTCAGCTGGGTCGCCGCGGGCCAGTCGATCGAAGAAATCACGGGGAAGGGTGGTTACTTCTAAGCGGCCGTAGCTGTCTAAATTATTGTCAATAAGCACAAATAACATAAACGCGACATAGGAGGGGAATGATGAACGGTAAGTCGATTGGAATCGCGCGCATCCGGATGATGAAGGCCGCGCTTTACGGTGCCACCGCCTTGATGTTGTGCGCGTCGCTAGGGGCAACCGCATCGGCGCAAACCGCTGGCGCG
>NCEE01000003.1:0-18460 GCA_002280555.1 Sphingomonas sp. 32-62-10 | reverse complement strand
CGCCTGCCGATACCGAGGCGACGTCTGCCGAGCCGGACATTCTGGTGACGGGCAGCCGCATCAAGCAACCCAACCTCAAATCGGAAGCACCGCTCCAGTCGCTTAGCGAAGCTGATTTCGCACGGAAAGGCGACGTGCTCATCAGCGACGCGCTGAATGATTTGCCACAATTCGGCAACGCGCTCACCAATGCTGGCCAGAGTCAGGCAACCGCGAACGCAGGGTTCAATACCGGCGTTGAACTCATCAACCTGCGCAATCTTGGTGTTCAGCGCACGCTGGTACTCGTCAATGGTCGACGGCACATCGGCGGTGATCCCGGTACGTCGTCGGTCGATCTCAATTCGCTTCCGGGCTCGATGATCAAGCAGCTTGACGTGGTCACCGGGGCTGCCTCGGCCATTTACGGCGCGGACGCGGTCAGCGGCGTGGTCAATATCATTCTCAAGACCGATTTCGAAGGCCTGCGCCTGGGTGCGCGCGGCGGCATTAGCGATCGCGGCGATGCGGGCGAGCGCCAGCTTACGGCATTACTCGGCAGCAAATTTGCTGATGATCGCGGACATTTCGTGGTTGGTGCCGAATATTACAAATCGGACGGCTTTCTGCTCGGCGACCGGCCTTACGGCCAGCTCGATGCGATCAACAATCTGCAGAACGGCCTTGGAGGCTCAAGCGGCATTCCGGGCGGGCGTATCACTGGCGGTGCCAACGGCATCTTCATTTTCAATTCGGCCAATCAGCTGGTCCCAGCCGCCACCGCGCCGATTTCGGAGACTTTTTTCCAGCGCTCACCTATCCGCAGCCAGCAGGCTGCCAATGAACGCTACATCGCATCGTTCAACACTAGCTATAAACTGGTCGATGGTGACGGGTTTACGGCGGAGGCCTATCTCGAGAGCAGCTATGCGAACGCCAAGACCAGCATGCAGATCGAGCCACAGGTCATCTTCTTCCAGGGGCTTCCCCGCTTCGGTACGCCCTTCGAAGCACCTGCTGATGGTCCGCTGATTCCGGCCAATAACCCGTTCCTGCTCCCACTGATCCCAACGATCGGGGCGATTCCGGCGGCAGGTGTGCAGGTCAACCGTCGCTTCACGGAGCAAGGCCCGCGCTTCATTGATGTCGAGCGCGACACGTTCCGCATCCTGGGCGGTGTTCGCGGCAATCTTTTCGGCACCTGGTCGTATGATGGCTATTACCAATATGGCAATGTGAAGTCCGCGCAGACCGAAACGGGCGTTCTCGATCGCTTCCGGCTGGCGGCAGCGGTGAACGTCAACAACAACGGTACGCCGGGCAATCTGGCAGATGATAGCTGCGCCGATCCCCGCTTCGTTGCCCTTGGCTGCATCCCGCTCAACGTGTTTGGCGTGGGTTCGGTAAGTCAGGCGTTCCTGAACTATGCGACGATCCCTTCCATCTCGCTTACCGATGCGAAACAGACCGTCGTCTCGGGCTTTGTCAGCGGCGAGGTTTTCAATCTGCCGGCTGGACCCGTCAGCGTCGTGCTGGGGGCCGAATATCGCCGGGAATCGTCACGGATCGATCCGGCACCATCTTATCTCGATCGTTCGAGCTCGGTCCGCTTCCTCGATGGGGCTGACGGCAGTTATTCGGTGACCGAACAGTTTGCCGAATTGCGCGTGCCCGTGCTGAAGGACAAGCCCTTTTTCAAGTCGCTTGCCTTTGGTGCCGCCGTTCGCTTCAGCGATTACACCACGGTTGGCAACGAGTTTTCGTGGAATGTGCGCGGCGATTGGCAGGTCAATGATGCCATCCGCATCCGGGGCACGACCGGCACGGCGGTGCGCGCGCCAAACATCAACGAATTGTTCGCACCCGTCGGTCGCGCCAATGCCGCCTCTTTCGATCCGTGCGACACGGTCGATGATTTTGGTCGGCCGATTGCAAGAACGGGGAACCGTCTGGCGAATTGTAACGCGCAGCTTGGCGCGCTCGCAGCCACGCTTGATCAAACCCAGGCCCAGCGTGGTACATTGGTCTCGATCAACTCGGGCAACGCAAATCTCGACGCAGAAGCGGCATTTACCTATACTGGCGGCGTCGTCTTCACGCCTTCGGGCGCACTGACCGGGCTGTCGCTCTCCGTCGATTACTACAATATCAAAATCGACAACGTTATCTCGGCTCTGGCCGTGCAGGACACGATCAACCAATGCTATGATCAGCCAAACCTGCCAGCGGTTTTTTGCAGCCGCGTTCAACGCGATCCGGTGAACGGACAGTTGCTCGGCGTACAGAACCAGTTGTTCAACGCCGCGACCGAGCAGCTTTCGGGCATCGATGTGCAGTTCAACTATGGTTTCAAGCCGGATCGCGTGTTCAGCGGTGTGCCGGGACGTCTTGATTTGCGCGCGAACTACGCTTTGTTGCTTCAGCATGATTTCGTCGCCCGGGCTGGGGCGGCACTCGATGATCGCGTTGGACAGGTCGGCGATTTCCGCCATCGCTTCCAGTTTGGCGGCACCTACACCGTTTCGAAGGTGAGCCTGAGCCTTGACACGCGTTACCTGTCGCCATCGGTCTCCGACACGACGGCAACCGGGGCGCTGCTGGCGAACAACCGGATCGGTGATTACTGGATCAGTGATGGCCAGATTGCTTTTAATCTGAGCGACCGGTTCAGCTTTACGCTTGGTGCGACCAACTTGTTTGATCGCCAGCCGCCGATCGTATCACCACCAGCGCGGACCTCGACCGAGAATGTGATCGGTGGTCTATATGATGTGCGTGGCCGGTTCGTTTACGCAGGCGTGTCGGCAAAGTTCTGATCTGGGGGTGGCGAGCTCCATGCTCGCCACCTTATTTTTGTGGTGGCGGTTCGATGATCAAGCTGACGATGCTCATTCCTCCAGCGGTCGATCGCCGCTGGCCGCTCGCCAGCCAGATGGGTATCCGCCATGTGATTGCCAAACTTGCACCTGAACTTACCGGCAAGCTGCCGCCCTGGGATTATGACAGCCTTCGTTCGGAGGTCGATCGTTATGCCGAGGGCGGTTTCCGGATTGCGGGGATGGAGGGCGACCAGTTCGACATGACCCGTATCAAGCTCGGCCAGCCCGGGCGCGATGATGATATCGAGCTGTACAAGCGGATGCTCCAGAATATGGGCCGCTGCGGGATCGATTTGCTTTGCTATAATTTCATGCCGCTCGGCTGGCTGCGCAACCGGCTGAACATCGCCGATCGCGGCGGCGCGACGACGACCGGCTATACCCATGCCGATGAGGGGGAGCTCGACACGCCCGTCACGCTCGATGCCGATGCCTTATGGGACAACTATAACTACTTCATCCAGCGCGTGATTCCGGCGGCCGAGGATGCCGGGGTGCGAATGGCGATGCATCCTGATGATCCGCCCGCACCGATGATCCGCGGCATTGCGCGCATCTTTATCAACGCGGATGCCAGCCAGCGCGCGCTCGATCTGGTCGATAGCCCGATGCACGGCCTCACCTTTTGCCAGGCGACCTACAAGACGATGGGTGAGGATGTGGAGGCGCTGGTGCGACGCTTCGGCGCGCAGAACAAGATTTTCTACGTCCATATCCGCGACGTGAAAGGCATCTGGACCGATTTCGTCGAAACCTTTCCCGAATCCGGTGACACTGACATGGCGGCGATGGTCCGCGCCTATCGGGACATCGGCTTCGACGGCTATCTGCGCCCCGATCATGCGCCTTCGATGGTAGGCGCGCCGACGCCCCAAAGTTTCGAGGGCGGCGTCAGCGTTGGCTATGAGCCTGAGGGGATGGTCTACACGATTGGGTACATCAAAGGCCTGATGCAGGCGACCGGACTGCAGTGGTGCTGATGCCCGTTGGGATCATGGCGATCAGATGTGCATACCGCCGTCGACTGGTATGGTTGCGCCGGTGATATATCGTCCGGCCTCTGAACAAAGGAGTAGCACAGCACCGGCAACATCGCGGGGCTCTCCATAGGCGCGTGCCGGGATGCGTTCGATCACTTGTCGGGCATATTCGGGATCAGCCAATGGTGCCTGATTGCGGCGGGTGACGATGACGCCGGGGGCAACATTGTTCACGGTTACGCCGTCGGCGGCGAGTTGCAGGGCCAGATTACGGACGAGATTTTCCTGTGCGCCCTTCAGCGCGGCATAGGCGAGCATGTGCGGATGCGGCTTGGCCTCCTGCACGCTGCCAATCACCACAATTCGTCCCCACCGCTTTGCGCGCATGTTCGGAAGTACGGCCTGGATAAGGTAAAGCGCAGACTGGAAATTCAGGCGAAATTGCAGGTCCACGGCATCCATCGTCACCTCGCCCAGCGGCTGCCGGACTTGAGTGGCGACGGTCGATATCAACATGTCGATCGGCCCGGTCGTCGCGATAAGTGTTTCCAGCGCTTCCGGATCGGCCAGATCGGCAGCGGTGTAGCGGCCACGCTCACCGACCTCGGCCAAGGCGGCTTGGGCAAGGGGGTGATCGGGAGCTTCGATGCCGTGGAGTTGCACATGAGCCCCAGCACGGGCCAGTTTGGTCGCAATCGCAAGGCCGATGCCTTCGCTTGATCCGGTCACCAGCGCGCGTTTTCCGGCCAGATTGAAGTCAGACATTGCCCACCGTTTGTATCAAGCGTTGCCATTCCGCATCGATCTTATCGAGCACCATCTCAGCCGGGCTGCGCTGCTGAACCATCGCATGCAGCGCATTGGCCGACTGGGTTTGGAATGCATGGAAACCGGGCAGGTTCGGCCGATGGTAGCAATTCGTCATCGTTGCGAGCGTATCTGCATAAAAGCCGCCTGCAAGCGCATCCTGCACCGGGTTTGTCCAACCTGCGCGCGCTGCGGGCTGACCGCCGAATTGCGGGTAGAGTTGGCCCTGGATCGAATCCGATGTCAGCCAGGCGGCGAGTTGAGCAGCCGCCTGGGGGTTTTGGCTTCCTGCCAGAACACCAATGCCCGCGCCCCCCAAAATGGCGCCATTGGGCGATTGCCCGGCATCGATCCGAATATCCCCGAAACGCAGCGGATGCTGTGCATAGCCCTGCATCGCATACACCGAATAGCCATAGGTGAGGGGGCAATAGCCAAAATCGTCGGTCATGCTCATGCGGTTCAGCACCGCGACGGGCGAAGCCGTGAAGCACCATGACGGCAATTCCACCGCAAGGGCGGCGATGTCGGCAAGTGCTGCGACGGCGATGTCTCGGTTAAAAGCGGTTTCGGCCTGAGGGTGCATCGGTGGCGCGCCACGGTGCGCGCAGAGTGTGATCAACGCGCCCCAGATCGCGGTCGGCGTCATCGGCATAACGACTTTGCCTGTTGATCGGGCCAGCGCGATGGTTTCCGCCCAATTGCTCGGGAGAACGGGCGATAGATCTTCGCGCCATGCGCACACATGCGTTGCCGCATCGATGGGCAATGCGGCGATGCCCCCTTGCCATTCGAATGACGCCAGGGTGCGTCCCACACATCCCTGCCGACGCGCTTCAATCACCTGCGGATCGAGCAAAGTCTCCATGCCAATCACCCAGCCTTCGTCCAGGGCCTCGCCGGCGAACGGATAATCGAAGATAATCAGATCGTAATCGGGGTATTCATCAAGCGGTGTTTCCGCAAAGGCCTTGAGCGAGCGGCTATCCCAGGTCACGATCGACTGGCCCCGCAAGTCACGCCAAACCTCGCTCAGCGCATGCAAGGGGGCCATTGCACGGGTATGCTGCCAGGCGATCCCCTTCAGCATCGGTTACAACGCATCGACAAGCGCGGTTCGGGAAATAGGGGCGCCAGCGGGTGTTTGTGCGGCCTCAATTTCGGGACCAAGCCGCCCCTCGCGCGCTGCCCGAACCGCAGCGATGGTTGCCTTGAGATAACCGATCGTGAAGGCACGCGCCGCAAAGCCGCCCATGGGGTGGCGATAGGGTGTCTTGGCTGAAGACAGCTCGGTCCGCCATTCCTCGTCCATGTCGATTTGCGGGACATGGCCGGGGATCATGACGCCGTTAAAACCCACCTCATCGAGCACCTTGATCAGCTCGATTGGATCATAATCGGCATCGTCGATGAAACTCTCGGTAAAGTTCGGCACGCAGCCGCGGGTTGCCTGAAAGTGGACATAGAGCAGCTTACCAGCCGGGCCGAGCTTGCGGATCCAGTGGGTGAGATCAACCCCCATCGCGCCCCAGTTCCCCAGGCAGAAGGTGAGGCCATGCGCGTCGCTGGGTTGGATCGCCATCGCCCGTTCGAGATTTTCGGGGCTGCGCATCAGACAGGGAAGGCCGCCAAGCTTGGGGACCGGCGGATCGCTGGGATGAATGGCGAGTTTGACGCCCTCGGCCTCGGCTGCCGGCAGCACGCGCCGGATGAAATATTCGTAATTGTCCCAGAATTCCTCTTCAGAATAGTCGCGGTCGGCGATGAGCGGCGCGTCGCGCATCTGGGCGTAATCGAACGCGGTAGCCCGCGCTCCGCCGCGCACCGGCCGCGAATAGGTCGATCGCCATACGCCGTTGATCATCCAGTTATACCCCAGCACGGGGATGCCGGCGCGGCCACAGGCTTGAATGATCCGCTTATAGGCCTCGATCTGTTCGTCGCGGCCATCTTTGCCCAAGACGATTTTGTCATAGAAATGCGCTGACACGCTTTCGAGAGCGAACAGGCGGATGCCATGTTCTTCGTACAGGTGCCGGATGCGCACGAGTTCCTTGAAGTTCACCGCCTCAGGCGTCGGGAAAGTGGTTGCCCATAACAACCCGTCCTGAATGCCGAGCTGGGCCATGAACCGGAGCCGATCCTCGGTAGGCGGCCAAAAGGTGGCAATGGCGGTCCGCATCGGCAGCGCGTTGAAGGGATGGGCGCGATCGTTGAATTCCACCATGATCTGTCTCTCCAGCCTTGAGGCTCGTCTTTTTATCGGCAATCAAATATTCAAATACGGTTTTGTCTATGATTTCACCGTATTCGAATAGGGCCGTGGGTTGGATCACGCAATAGGCTATCGCGGCGTGCGTTGAGGATCGACGTGATTATCCACCCGGTTGCGACGTTGGCTTGGTTCGGAAAAGCGGGGCGCCTCGAACATCGGTCCGGTATTGGAGCAGCCGCCCTTGATCGGCTTCGGTAATCACAAGTCCAAGGGTGCCGGCGGGATCAAAGGCGAGGTTGGTGGGGCACTGGCCGTCAACCGCGATCCGCCGAATAAGGGGGGTGTCGCCTTCGACCACGGCGACCGCCCCCAGCCCGTACAGCGCCACGAACAGCGCACCGGTCTCGCAAAAAGCCATGCCGTCGGGGCCAATCGGTCCGCCGACTTCCGCCCATGGTGTGGCACCGATCCATTGGGTCGTTTCAGCGTTCCAAACCCCGCGCCACAACCGATGTCGATAGGTTTCGGCGATCACCAGCGTTTTCCCATCGGCACTGAACGCCAAGCCATTCGGGAAATACATGCCCTGCGCGATCGCGTGTAATGATCCATTAGGGCGGCGGCACCAGACGGATCCCGTTGGCTCGGTTCGCGAATTTCCGGGGCACGTAAAGACCAGATTCCCTGCCGCATCAAAGGCCAGATCATTAGGTCGATCAGGCGCCACGCCGTCAACGGCATCGACGATGGTCTCGCAAATGCCATCTTCGTTGAGTCGCCGGATGCTTCTTTGGTCGGCGTCGCAGAACCATGCTTGGTCATCCCAAAAGGCAAGGCCATTGGGCGCCCCGCCAACGGCGATGTGTTCGACCACGCCATCGTTCATGCGCAGCAGCGCGCCGCCCTTCAGTTCGACAGCCCATAACCGATTCTGCCCATCAAACGCCGGACCTTCCGGAAAGCGAAGGCCATTCGCCAAAGCGATTGGCGCTCGTTCAAACTGCGAGAGATCTAGTCTTCCGATCATGCAACGTTCCGATCTGGGCTTGTCGAAGGTGTATCGCCGATCTACTCTGGACAAAAATACATATTGTTCAAATAGGAAAATTAATGGATCGGGAGAGCGCGGTCGCTGGACGGCCGGATCGGACGCCTTTGACGGGTAGGGGACATCCTTCGCCCGTTGGCCGATGGGAAATTGTCGCGCTGTTATGGGTCGCTTTTTTTCTCAACCAGGCGGATCGCCAAGTTTTCAATGTCGTTCTGCCGTTAATTCGAACCGACCTGCAGATCAGCGATGCCGCCTTGGGTGCGATCGCGACGACCTTCACCATCGTTTATGGATTGCTGGTGCCGCTCTCTGGCTGGCTGGGTGATGTCATCGATCGCCGCAAGGTCGTTGTGATCAGCTTGTTGACGTTCAGCACGGGGACGTTGCTGACGGGTTTCGCGTCGAGTTTCCTGCTGCTGCTGATGTATCGCGGCATTGCGACTGGGGCAGGCGAGGCGCTTTATGCCCCCGCGGCAGCGTCACTGATTGGCGAGGCACATGTCAAAACCCGCGCCCGCGCATTATCGCTGCACCAGACGGCCAACTACACCGGGATTGTGCTGGGCAGCTTGATCTCGGGCCTTACCGCTCAGGCACTTGGCTGGCGTGCCGCCTTTCTGATTTACGGTATCGCCGGCCTCGCATGGGGCATTTTCCTGATGTGGCGATTGCGTGGCCATCAGCCGTTGCGCGACGCGGCGGCGGCACCGAAGGATTGGGCGACGACCCGGGCGACGGTTCGCGACTCGCTTGCAGTGATTGCGGGCACGCCAACCATCATCGCCCATATGATTGGCTTTGGCGGGCTGATTTTTGTGCTCGTTGGCTTCCTGACCTGGACCCCCACGCTCCTGTTCGAGCGCTTCGGTGTACCGATTGCCTATGCCGGTTTCGAAGCCGTCGTTTATCATCACATCGGCGCCTATGCCGGTCTTGCGCTTACAAGTTGGGCGACTGACCGGCTGATCGGGCGCTGGCCGCGTGTGCGTTTGCTCTCGATGGCATTCGGATTGATCGGGATGGTGCCGTTCATCTGGTGGGCAGCGTCGGCATCCACCGCGTGGCAGGCCTATGTCGCGCTCGGGCTGTTCGGCTTTTTCCGGGGGATTTACGATGCCGGTATTTTCGCGGCGATCTTTGATGTGGTGGAGGATCGGCTTCGCTCGACCGTGACGGGCATATTGCTGGCATCAGGGTTCCTGATCGGTGCAGCATCGCCATCGATCATGGGGGCGATGAAGGCAAGCTATGGCCTGGAAGGCGGTATGCAGGTGCTTTCGATTGCTGCCCTGATTGCAGGGATGGTGTTGGGCATAACCACCTTGCTCGATCGCCCCAACCGTGCGGTCGGGGCATTATGAGCTTCAGCCATTAGTCTTTAGCATGGCGCCAGCGGTTCAAGGCTCGGCTTTGAAGGGCAAAGCACCGCCTTCGTAAAGTTCGAATAACTAGTCTTGCGCGTTATGCTGAAAAGGTAGCGCGTGAGTGCAAGGTCACGCCGGGCTAAAATCGCCCTTCTCGTCCATCACGTGCAGCACCCCGTCGGCGATCGCGAAATAGGCGCCGCGAATCTTCAACCGACCATCGGCTTCGCGCGGCGTGATGAAGGGGAAGGTCCGTAGATTGGCGATGCTGACGCGCACCGCTTCCAGTTCCATCGCGTGGACGGCTTCAGGGCCATCGCCATATTCAGCGATGATTCGTTCGCGCGCGTCGGCGAGCAAATCGACCCAATGCGCAATGAACCCGCCTTCGCCGGGCTTGCATCCATCGAATGCCTTGGACAGTGCCGCCTTGGCACCGCCGCAGGCACCGTGGCCCATAACGACGATCTCGTTCACTTCGAGCTGGGTCACCGCGAACTCGAGCGCTGCTGACACGCCGTGGCGCGAGCCATCGGTTTCGAACGGCGGCACCAGATTGGCGACGTTGCGAACGACGAAAATCTCGCCCGGAGACGTATCGAAAATCTGCGATGGGTCGACTCGGCTATCGGAACAGGAAATGACCATCACACCAGGGCTTTGGCCCTCTTTGAGCTTTGCCCAGCGGTCGCGCTCCCGGGGCCAGTCAGTGTCGCGGAAACGGCGATAACCGCCGATGAGATTGTTCAAGTCAGGCATCGGCTTGGTTTATCGCCGACCCGTGGGGCTGGCAACCCGTGCGAAGCATCGCTATGTCATCAACATGAACGAGATGTCATCGCTTGCCCCAAAACCTGCGGGGCCGGAACGCCAGCGCAAGCCCGACTGGATCAGGGTAAAGGCACCGACGAGCACCGGCTTTGCCGAAACCAAGGCGATGATGCGCCGCCTGAACCTGAACACGGTGTGCGAAGAGGCCGCTTGCCCCAATATCGGCGAATGCTGGACGAAAAAGCACGCCACGGTGATGATCCTGGGCGACACCTGCACCCGCGCCTGTGCCTTCTGTAACGTGAAGACGGGGATGCCCCGTGCGGTCGACGCGATGGAGCCCCAGCATACCGCTGATGCCGCTGCCGAGCTTGGGCTTGAACATATCGTCATCACCTCGGTTGACCGCGACGATCTGCCCGATGGTGGAGCGAGCCAGTTCGTCAAGGTGATCCAGGCGCTGCGTCGGACCACGCCCAACACGACGATCGAGATTTTGACCCCCGATTTCCGCAACAAGGCGCAGGCCGCGATTGAATCGATCGTCGAGGCTGGCCCGGACGTCTACAACCATAATCTCGAGACCGTTCCTCGTCTGTACCCGACGATCCGGCCCGGCGCGCGCTATTATGCGTCGCTGCGTCTGCTCGAGAGCGTGAAGCGCCATGATCCGTCGATCTTCACCAAATCTGGCGTCATGCTCGGGCTGGGGGAAGATCGGCTCGAAGTGCATCAGGTGATGGACGATATGCGCAGCGCCGATATCGATTTCCTGACGATGGGCCAGTATCTGCAACCCACGCCGCGCCACGCCAAGGTCATCGATTTCGTGCCGCCGGCCGGGTTCGATGCCTTTGCCGCGATCGCCCGTGCCAAGGGATTTTTGTTGGTCGCCAGTTCACCACTGACGCGCTCAAGCTATCACGCCGGGGATGATTTCGCCCGGTTGCGGGCAGCGCGCGAGGCACAGTTGGCGCGCGCCTGATGCCGCGCCACACCGAAACGCGGCGACTGCCCTATCCGCCGGAACAAATGTTTGCGCTGGTCGGTGATGTCGCGCGTTATCCTGATTTTCTGCCTTGGGTTACGGCGATCCGGGTGCGATCGAACAGCGAGACGCAGTTGGTGGCCGACATGGTGGTTGGTTTCAAGGGCTTACGCGAGACGTTTACGTCAAAGGTGCAAAAGACCCGGCCGTCGCGGATTATGGTCGAATATGTCGACGGTCCGCTGAAGTATCTGCGGAATGAATGGGGTTTCAGGCCGGATGGGAAGGGCGGCTGCCTGGTCGATTTTTCCGTCGATTTCGCGTTCAAGAACCGCGTGTTTGAAGCGTTGGCAGGCCAGGTTTTCGATCGCGCGCTCCGCAAGATGATCGGCGCGTTCGAGGATCGGGCAGCGGTTCTTTATGCGCCGGAAGCCGGCTCTGGCGGCATTAGCAGTTCGAGTGCACACAGCGCCGCCTGAAGCCTGATTCCGCCGCGCCCCAGATCGCCGAAATCGCGGCGATCGGCGACAACGTTTGACGGATCGTCGCCCTTTTCAGCGCGGGCGAACACCACGGTGCCGACCGGCTTTTTCTCAGTGCCGCCGCCTGGACCGGCAACGCCTGTGATTGCCACAGCAACGTCTGCGCCCGATGCCGCCAGCGCGCCTTCCTTGTGCCATGCTCCAGGCAACCGCGATCGAGACAGCACCGAATGTGTCGAGGACGTCTTGGTTTACCTTAAGCAACGCCGCCTTGGCGTCGTTCGAATAGGTGACGAACCCGGTGTGCATGACGCCCGACGAGCCCGGAATCTCAGTGATGGCAGCAGCAACCATACCGCCGGTGCAGCTTTCGGCGATTGAAATGGTTCGCCCCGCAGCAAGATTCGCGGTCACAACGCGGCGTGCGGCCTCGACCAGTTCGGCGGGCAGGATCGTATCCATATCAGCGCGGTCCCTGTTGACAGATCGGCAGGCGGGGCTTGTTTGTGCCCGTCCGCTTGGCATCGACCAACTGAATGATCGAGACGAACAGCGCAGCGCTGTTGCGGGCCGGAAGCGGCTGGGCGAGCGTGACGATCCGCTCGATCGCGGGGCAATCGACCGGCTGTAGCCCGCGCGTCAGCGCGGGGGTAACCAGTGTTGCGAGCAAAGGTCGGGCGACATCGGTGCTAAGCAACGAGGCGATGTCGGGTCCCGTGATCTTGGCGATGGCACTCCGCCCGCGCGGCCAGGCGAGGTCTGCCTCGGCGCGGTATTTGGCGATGAAGGAGCCCGATGTTTGCCGTAGTAGCGCTGTTTCGGGCAGCGCATTGGCGCATACCCTGCCGATATCGCCAATCAGTTCGGGCACGACCGCGGCGACCAGCGCCTCGGCCTCGGTCGGGGTGACGCAAGGCAGGGTAACCGTCGCCACAACCGACTGGGCCGAAGCAGCACTGGCACCAAGGATGAGCAACAGCGCAGCGGGGATCGATCTGCGCGTCATGCCCGTGCAGGCACCCGGACAGTCGCGACGGCCTGGGCAGCAATACCCTCGCCGCGCCCGGTGAAGCCGAGTTTTTCGGTGGTCGTTGCCTTGATGCTTACCTGATCGGGCGTGAGCGAGAGCAAATCGGCGATCCGCGCCCGCATCGCCTCGCGGTGGGGGCCGATTTTGGGGGCTTCACAGATCAACGTCAGATCAATGAAATCGATAATACCGCCGCGCTCTGCAATCAGATGGGCGGCATGCTGGAGGAATTTGTAGGAGGCAGCACCACGCCATTGTGGATCGCTGGGGGGGAAGTGCGTGCCGATATCGCCTGCGCCGATCGTACCAAGCAGCGCATCGGTAAGCGCATGCAGCCCGACATCGGCGTCGCTATGGCCCGACAGGCCCTTGTCATGCGGAACCAGGATACCGCCGAGCCACAGTTCTTCGCCAGCCTCGAGCCGGTGAACGTCGAAACCCATCGCGGTTCGCGAAACAAGCGTTGCACCGTGGCGCGCTTCGGCGGCGGCAAAATCGGCCGGGTAGGTTACTTTCTCGAGCATTGCATCGCCTTCTACCATCGCCACCTCACCACCGAAACGGCGAACCATCTGCGCATCATCGGTCGCGTCTTCTCCATCGGGCCATTGCCGATGCGCGTCGAGCACCGCCTGGAAGCGGAACGCCTGCGGCGTTTGCACGCGAAACAGGCCGTCGCGTGGCACCGTTGCGCCCAGGATTTCGATGCCCGTTGCCAGCGTATCGGCCACCGGGAGCACCGGCACGGCACCTGCGCTGTCGACCAACGCCGCGATCAGACGGTCGATCACACTCGCCGACAAAAAGGGGCGGGCGGCATCGTGGATCAGCACCAGATCGGCACCGCCCTCAGCCGCGATCCTCTCGAGACCCGCGCGCACCGAATGACGGCGCGTGGCGCCACCGGCGAGTCGAGGCACTGGCCCAATTGCCTCGTCGAGCAGCGCCTCCTGTCCTTCACCGATCGCGATGAGGACCTTACTTATCTGCGGATGGCCTGACAGTGCGGCGTGGCTGTGCGCGATCATGGGTTTGCCCGCCAGACTCGCGAACTGCTTTGGCATAGTGCCGCCCGCCCGCGTGCCGGTGCCGGCCGCGACGATCAGCGCCACAATATTGGGTTGGTCCGTCATGCCGCCCGCCTAGCGCAACCGCTTGCTGCTCGCCAGTCTTGCCAGCAGGAGCAGCTATGGGTAAACGCTGCCTGTTTTTCAGGCAGATCATGACGACGCTATCCCCCATTCAGATCGGTCCCGTGCGGATCGACAGCCCCGTGCTGCTCGCCCCGATGACGGGCGTCACCGATATGCCGTTCCGGCGGATCGTGCGGCGCTATGGATCGGGCCTCAACATCTCGGAAATGATCGCCAGCCAGGCGATGATCCGCGAAACCCGCCAGTCGCTGCACCGGTGACGGTGAAGATGCGGATGGGGTGGGATCACACCAGCCTGAACGCGCCCGAGCTCGCGCGGATCGCGCAGGATCTGGGCGCGCAGATGATCACCGTTCACGGACGCACCCGGAACCAGATGTATAAAGGGAGCGCCGACTGGGCGTTCGTCCGGCGGGTGAAGGACGCGGTGACGCTGCCGGTGATCGTCAACGGTGATATCTGCTCGATCGCCGATGCCGAGATGGCGCTTGAGCAATCGGGCGCCGACGGCGTGATGATAGGGCGCGGTGCTTACGGCAAGCCTTGGCTGCTCGGCCAGGTGATGGATTGGTTTGCAACTGGCCGGGTTCGACCCGATCCGAGCCTTGATGAACAATATCGCGTTATCATAGAGCATTATGAGGCGATGCTCGCGCTCTATGGTAACGAAACTGGCGTCAATCTCGCTCGGAAACATATCGGCTGGTACACGCGCGGACTGCACGGATCGGCTGAATTCCGCAACCGGGTGAACCAGCAGGGCGATCCCATGGTCGTGTTGGCGATGCTGGCGGAATTCTATGCGCCGTACCGCGCCGGTTACGCCACGCTGCAAGCGGCCTGACGGGATTGCCGCAATCGGGCACCCCCGCTTATGTCGATTTCGCGCCACGACCGCTGTTTGCCGAACTGCTGGCAGCACTGCCGGTCGCTGTCCTGCTGGTCGATCCGGCAGGGCGGATCGGCTATGCCAATAGCGAGGCGGAACTGCTCCTCAATATCTCCGAACGGGCGATGCAGGGGCATGGGCTCGATCATGTGATGGTGCCACCCGCCGGCTATGGCGATCGTCGTGCTGGGCTGGGCTTTGCGGCCTATGATAGCGTGATCGAAACGACCCGGGGCGGGCGCGTTCGGATCGATTTTATTGAGGCGATGGTCGCCGATCACCCCGGCTGGCGAATCATTACGCTCCACAACGGCGCGGCATCGCGGCGGCTGGGGCAGGCCGACCGGGCGGCGGCGCGGTCTGCGGTTGGCGCAGCGGCAATGCTTGCGCACGAGATCAAGAACCCGCTTTCGGGCATTCGCGGTGCCGCACAGTTGCTGGCGGACGGGGCGAGCGGCGGTGACGCTGGCGAATTGACGACGCTGATCGTGACCGAGGTCGACCGAATCGCCGCGCTGATCGACCGGATGCAGGATTTTACGGATACACGCCCGCTGTCGCTCGGCGCGCATAATGTCTATCCGATGCTCGATCACGCCCGCCGTGTCGCGCTGGCGGGCTTTGCACGCGGGATGACGATCGAAGAGCGGTTCGATCCGTCGTTGCCGCCCGTAATGGTCGATCCGGATGCCCTGATGCAGGTCATGATCAACCTCCTCAAAAATGCGCGTGAGGCGACACTTCGCCAAGCCAACGCGCGGATCAAGCTGACAACGGCATACCGTCACGGCATGGCGGTGCCCGCGACCCCGGGCAAACCGCGCCAGCGCTTGCCGATCGAGCTTTGTGTGATCGACAACGGCCCCGGCGCGCCCGCCGACATTGCCGATCACCTGTTCGATCCGTTCGTGTCGGGCAAGCCAGAGGGGCAGGGGCTTGGCCTGGCGCTGGTTGAAAAGCTGGTTCGCGATATGGGCGGGATCGTCCAATATGCGCGCGAGGGCACCCCCGAACAAACGGTTTTCCGTATCTTGCTGCCGGCGGCTGCCAAATGAGTGGGCGCATTCTGGTCGTCGATGACGATGCCGCGATCCGAACCGTGGTCGGTCAGGCGCTGCGAAGGCTAGGCCATGACGTTAAGACGGTCGGTACGCTGGCGGATATGCACCAACAGCTTGCGGGTGGCCTGCCGGATGTGCTGATTACCGATGTCGTGCTGCCCGATGGCAACGGGCTTGATATGATATCAAGCCTGCTCATGACGCATCCAGGGCTCCCGGTAATTGTGCTGTCCGCCCAGAATACGCTGACAACAGCCGTCCGCGCGACCGAGGTGGGGGCGTTCGATTATCTGCCCAAGCCGTTCGATCTCGATATGCTGGCACGGACGGTGAAAGGCGCGCTCGATCGAGGCCATGCTGCCGCGATCAGCATCGATCCCGACGGCGACGGCCTGCCGCTGATTGGTCGGTCCCCCGCCATGCAGGATGTGTACCGCATCATCGCCCGCGTCGTGTCGAATGATCTGACCGTGCTGATCTCGGGCGAGTCGGGCACCGGCAAGGAACTGGTGGCGCGCGCGGTGCATGATCTCGGGCCACGGCGTCATGCACCGTTCCTGGCGATCAACATGGCCGCCATTCCGCGCGAGCTGATCGAGGCGGAGCTTTTCGGGCATGAACGTGGCGCTTTTACCGGGGCGCAAGCGCGGTCGGCAGGGCGGTTCGAGCAGGCCGCTGGCGGTACCTTGTTCCTCGACGAAATTGGCGACATGCCGATGGAGGCGCAAACGCGCCTGCTGCGCGTGCTGCAATCGGGGGAATTCACCACGGTCGGCGGGGCACGGACGATCCGCGCCGATGTACGCATCGTTGCGGCGACCAACCGCGATCTGGCGCAGTTCGTCGCGCAGGGGCGGTTTCGCGAGGATCTGTTCTACCGGCTAAACGTCGTGCCGATCGCGCTGCCCGCTTTGCGCGAACGCCGCCAGGATATCGCGTTGCTCGCACGCTATTTCCTCGATCAGGCCGCGCAGCAGGGTTTACCGCGCAAACAGCTCGACGATGCCGCCATGGCGCTGCTCGAAAGCTATGACTGGCCGGGCAATGTTCGCGAGCTCGAGAACACGATGCGGCGTGTGGCGGTGCTTGGTCGCGATGAGGTGATCGGCGCAGACGGGGTCCAGGAAATGCTTGGCAGCGCTGGATCGGTTTCAGCCCCAACGCTTGCTGATCCTGGTATTGCCGCGGCCGTGCGCGCCCGGCTTGATCGGCTTGCGCGCGAAGAACCGACCGTACTTGACGATGGCACGCTGTATGATCGGATCATTGGTGAGGTCGAACGCCCGCTGATCGAGGCGGTACTTGCGCGTCATGGCGGCAATCAGCTGCGCGCGGCGCGAGCGCTGGGCATTAATCGCAACACGCTGCGCAAGCGGCTCGACACGCTCGACATCGACGCAACACCACAAAACGTCCCTGGGTGACCCGTTCCGGCACGACCGTGCGAGCCTGGGGCACGGCGGTTGGCGAGAATATGTGTTCTCGTTGCAACTGTTGCGTTGTATAAATGCAACGATGACGTCGTCGATCGCCCCTGTTGCCGCCTCGGCGCCGCAGCGAACACTTTTTTCGGTCACTCCGTTTGTTGAGCTTGCGGTGCTGGCTGGTGCCATCGGGATTGGCATTGCGACCTATTTCATTATCGACTCCGACAAATCTGTTCAGCACCTGTTATCGCCTCCGCTGGTCGCGTTGCTGTTGGTCGCCAATCTGGTGCCTGGCGTGGCATTGCTTGTGCTAATTGGGCGGCGGGTTGCCCATCGTCGTGCGGCGCTTTCGCCAATCGGCGGCAGCGGGCGGCTCCACGTCCGCCTCGTCGCGCTGTTTTCTGTCATCGCGGCTGTGCCGATGCTGCTGGTGACGATCTTCGCCTCGCTTCTGTTCCAGTACGGCGTCGAATTCTGGTTTTCGGACAAGGCCAGCAAGATGCTGGAGAACACAACGGCCTTGGCGCGCGTGTCGTACAGCCAGATGCTCAATCGCTGGGAAGAGGCCACGGTGACGATGGCGGGGGATATGTCCACCGCGCTCAATCAACGGCAGCTCAGTGATACCGCGCTCGCTGGGATATTTGCCCAGCAGGTGTTCTTTCGCAGCTTGTCGGAAGGCGTGATGTTCAAGGTGCTGCCCAGCGGTGAAATCCAGACCTTCGCGCTCGTCAATCCCTATGAAGTCGATCTCGCCAAACAGATCAGTCCGATGGCGATTGCGGCGGTCCGTGCGGGAAAGCGCAGTTATGTCTCGGTCGGTGGCGATCGCATCCGCACGGTCACGATGATTCCGCAGACCGACCAGCTTTTCCTCTATGCGGCGCGTGTTACCGACGTGAAGGTGATGGCGGACCAAACCCGACGCGCTGATGCGGTGCTCGCTGACTATCGATCGCTGATCAAGCGATCGCGCTCGCTTCAGCTGCAATTCAATGCGGCCCTGCTGGGTATTTCGCTGATCATCGTCGGAATTGCTGTGTGGATCGCCCTTGCCGTTGCCGATCGACTGGTGCGCCCCGTGGGTGAGCTGGTGTCAGCGGCGCGTCGGGTCGAGGGTGGCGATTTGACCGCACGGGTCGCCGCGCCGACAGCGCAGGATGAGGTGGGGACGCTCGCCAACGCCTTTAACGCGATGACGAGTAGGCTGCAGCAACAAACGAGCGCGCTGGTGACCGCCAATGACCAGCTCGATAGTCGCCGCGCGCTCATTGAGGCGGTGATGTCTGGCGTCACGGCGGGCGTGATCTCGATCAGCCATGACGGCATGGTGCGGCTGATCAACAGCTCGGCGATCGCATTGTTGGGGGTGGGGGACGAAGC
>NCEE01000032.1 GCA_002280555.1 Sphingomonas sp. 32-62-10 | reverse complement strand
CTTCGAAGCGCGAGAACGCATCCTGCACCTTGGGGCCGGCATAGGCTTCGCGCATCTTCACCCGGTTGTGTGCGGATTCCAGCCGCGTCGTGATCGAATTCTGACGCGTGCGTGCCTCGCGCAGCTTATTCTGCAGCTTGGTGATGTCTTCCTCGGCGCTGCGCAGCGTATCGTCGAGCACGCCAATTTCGGCATTCAACTGATCCGCCATGTCGACGGCCTTCTGGCGTTCGACCAAAGCAGCCTTGGCCAGGTCTTCGCGATCCTTCGACAGCGCCAGTTCGGCCTTTTCGGTCCAGCTGTCCTGCAGCTTTTCCAGCTTGGCGATATGGCGGCGCATTTCCTTTTGATCAGCGATCGTGCGGGCAGCGGAGGCGCGCACCTCGACCAAGGTTTCCTCCATTTCGAGGATGATCATGCGGATCATCTTGGCGGGGTCTTCAGCCTTGTCGAGCAGATCGGTGACGTTGGCGGCGATGATGTCTCGGGTTCGCGAAAAAATGCCCATCGGGGAACTCCTGACTGTTACTGAAGGAAGGTTGGATAAAGGACCGGGGTGCAGCGTGGGTGTAGTAGCACTGGGGGCGCTACACCCCGGCCAGGGGCGTCACCTATAGTTTAGGCGACGGGGGCTTCGGCAACCAGGCTCGCCGTCTGCGCCGACTGAAGCGTGGCTGGGGCAATGGCCCCCATCACGCAGGTCGCGCTGAACACAACCGCCAGCACAAGGGCGGTGAGGTTGCGAAGGGCAGCGGTCGATTGGTTGGTGGTATTCATCGTAATTCTTCCTGATCTGGTTTCTGTCTTGCTGCCCTTTCGGCAGTTGCAACCAGTACAGCAGGAAGCGTGCCAGTTTTTGAAATGGCTGATTTGCGCCATTCCTGAACCTAAGCTGTCAATCTGCGCCAATTCTCCCTTGCCAAGGTTTGGGATTTTACGCCAAGTCTTCGGTCATGGAACGAACGTCACAGGTTATCGGGCAATCGGGGGTGTTCCTGGACGTGCTGGAACGCGCGAGCCGGGCGGCGGCGCTCGATCGGCCGGTTCTGGTGATCGGCGAACGCGGCACGGGCAAGGAACTCGTGGCGGAACGCCTTCACCGGCTCAGCCCGCGCTGGGATCAGCCGCTGGTTATCATGAACTGCGCCGCGCTACCGGAAACGCTGATCGAAGCCGAATTGTTCGGGCATGAGGCGGGCGCCTTTACCGGTGCAACCAAGGCGCGGGCAGGGCGGTTCGAGGAAGCGCATGGCGGCACGCTGTTTCTCGACGAGCTCGGGACGCTGTCGATGGCCGCGCAAGACCGGCTGCTCCGCGCGGTGGAATATGGCGAAGTGACTCGCATCGGCTCGTCGCGACCGATCCGCGTCGATGTCCGCATCGTCGCTGCCACCAACGAGCATTTGCCCGATAAGGTCGATCGCCATCAGTTTCGCGCAGATCTGCTTGATCGGCTGTCGTTCGAAGTCGTCACGCTTCCGCCGCTGCGGGCGCGGGCAGGGGATGTGATGGTGCTCGCCGAGCATTTCGGGCGGCGAATGGCGTCCGAACTCGGGTGGGAGGATTGGCCCGGCTTCAGCCCGGCAGCGATTGATGCGCTAATGACCTATGCTTGGCCGGGCAATGTCCGCGAATTACGCAATGTCGTGGGCCGGGCCGTGTATCGCTGGGAGCGCCAGGGGCCGATCGACGAAATCCAGTTCGATCCTTTTCAGTCCCCCTATGCCCCGGCGAGCCGTCCGCGGCCGCAGCAGTCGTCCACGCCCGTACCGGCCCAAAATGTTGATCAGGAGGCGGATGCCCATCCCGAGGAGCCGCTGGCAGCGTGTGAGGCCGATGGCCCGTCCGATTTCAAATCGCAGGTCGCCCGGTTCGAGCATGATCTGCTCGCCAAGGCGATGGCCGAGCACCGCTTTAATCAGCGTGCCACTGCTGAGGCCTTGGGGCTCAGCTATGACCAGCTTCGCCATGCGTTGCGGCGGCACGACCTGCTGCCCGGATAGAATATGCGACGAATCGGTTGCGTAATCGCGCGGCCAGACCCAATTGAGCAGCGTTAGCGTATTCCCGGCACGCACCCTTCAGCGTGGCCCTCAACTGGAGACTATCCGATGGCTTTCGAACTTCCAGCACTGCCTTACGCCAAGGACGCCCTTGCACCCGTGATGTCCGAAGAGACGTTCGATTTTCACCACGGCAAGCATCACAAGGCCTATGTCGACAAGACCAATGGCATGCTCGTCGCGCACGGCCTCGAAAACGCGAAGCTGAGCGACGTGATCAAATACGCCAAGGACAAGGGCGAAAAGGGCCTTTTCAACAATTCGGCGCAGATCTGGAACCACACTTTCTTCTGGCATTCGCTGACGCCGAACTACGCCGCGCCGTCGGGCAAATTGGCCGAGATGATCAACGCCGAATTTGGTTCGACCGAGGCGCTGGTGAAGGCACTGGTCGCTGAATCGACCAATCACTTTGCAAGCGGCTGGGGTTGGCTGGTGCTCGATGGCGGCAAGCTGAAGGTAACGTCACTGCACGATGCCGACACGCCGGTTGCCTATGATGGCATGAAGCCGCTGCTGACGATCGACGTGTGGGAGCACGCTTATTACATCGATTACCGCAATGCGCGCCCGGGCTACCTGGAAGCGGTGACCGGCAAGATCCTCAACTGGGAATTTGCGGCCCAGAACCTCGATGGTGCAGGCGTATCGCGCGCCGATCAGGGCTGATTGGCCAAGGATGATTGGTGGGAGGCTCCGCTGTTCGCGGCGGAGCCTCAACCCTCCGGCGGGATCGGCGGCGGCGTGTCGCCCGATACCTGCATCCCGTGCTTCATCAGCATCGGTAGATTGGCGACCGCGAAGATCAGCGTCATCGGGATTACGCCCCATAATTTATAGGCGACCCAGAAATCCCAGCTGGTGTTGCGCCACACCGTTTCGTTCAGCGCCGCCTGCGCGACGAAAAACAGCGCCCAATTGATCGTCAGCTGTCGCCATCCCTTCGGGCTCAGCCCCGGATAGGCGCTCTCCAGTACATATTGCAGCAGCGGCCGACCCGTCAGCAGGCCAAAGATCAGGACGCTGGCGAACATCAGATAGATGATCGTCGGTTTGATCTTGATGAAGGTTTCATCGTGAAAATAGATCGTCAGCCCGCCGAACACGAGCACAAGCACGCCCGATAACCACAGCATCGGTGAGATATGGCCGGTCTTCCACTGCGATACCGCCATGGCGATCGCAGTTGCGGTCATGAAGGCAACCGTTGCGGCAACGACGCGGCTGATCTGTTCGCCACCCACCAGGAAGTTGACCGCGAAAAACACGATCAGCGGCCCGAAATCGATTGCCATGCGCAGCGCGGGATCAGGGGCTTTGGAAGGGGTCTGACTAGCCATTGGTCGGTCTTTCCACGCCAGCGATGATCCGTGCAACCTCATTTGCGTTGAAGGGCCGCAGATCGCCGACGCCTTCGCCGATGCCGATGGCGTGGATCGGCAGGCCGAACTGCTCGGCGGCGGCAACAAGCACGCCGCCCCGCGCCGTCCCGTCCAGCTTGGTCATCACCAGCCCGGTCACACCGGCGACCTCTTTGAAAACCTCGATTTGCGACAGGGCGTTCTGCCCGGTGGTCGCATCGAGGACCAAAATGATGTCATGCGGGGAGGCGGAATCGATCTTGCCGAGCATCCGCTTGATTTTGGCAAGCTCGTCCATCAGCTCGCGCTTGTTCTGCAGCCGCCCGGCGGTATCGACGATGAGCGCATCGATGCCCGTGGCGGTCGCTTTCTTGACCGCATCGAACACGATGCCGGCCGCGTCGCCGCCCTGCTCGCCGCGCACGATCGGCACGCCAATCCGATCGGCCCAAGTTGCGAGCTGGCCGATCGCGGCGGCGCGGAAGGTGTCGCCCGCCGCCAGCATCACGCCGTAATCCTGTTCGGTGAACAGGTGCGCGAGCTTGGCGATCGTCGTCGTCTTGCCCGATCCGTTGACGCCAATAACGAGGATGACGTGGGGTCGGGGGAACGCGCTGATCTCGATCGGGCGAGCGACCTTTTCGAGGACCTTCTCGATCTCCTCCGCCACAATCAGGCGGATGCCGAGCTCCTCCATGTTCCGTTCGAACGCTCCATCGGCCAACCGAGCGCGTATGCGCGCGGCCGTAGCAGGGCCAAGGTCCGACGCGATCAGCGCCTCTTCGATCTCGTCGAGAGTCGCATTATCAAGCCGCGCCGTGCCGAGCCCAGCCAGATTGCCGATCAGCCGGTCCGATGTGCGCTTGAAGCCGCCGAGCAGCTTCTCGTGCCAGGCCGTGTTACTCACGCCGCTTCCCCGATCAGGCTGGCGGAATCGATGCCGGTCACGGTCATGGGGATAATGTCTCCAACACAGTGGCCGAGCCGATCGCCATTTTTCACCCGCAGCTCGGCAAAATTAGGGGCATGGCCGCGATCACCGGGTCGTTCAACCAGCATCGGCTGAATCGTGCCGACCAGCGACTCCAGCCAACGCTGGCGCCGCGCCGCCGCCCGCGCACGAAGCTGCGCCGCTCGGTATTTGCGAGTCTCGGCTGGCACTTGCGGCATGCGCGACGCCGGCGTGCCTTCACGCGGCGAGTAGGGAAAGATGTGCGCGTGGACGATGTCGCAATCGTCGATCAGCGCGGTCGTGTTGGCAAACATGGTGTCAGTCTCGGTTGGGAAGCCTGCGATCAGATCGGCACCGATCGCAATATCGGGCCGTGCGTGCTTGAGCCGCTCGACAATCCGCACCGCATCGGCGCGATTATGGCGACGGCGCATTCGCTTCAGCACCATGTCATCACCAGCCTGGAGCGAAAGGTGAAGGTGCGGCATGATCCGCGCCTCCCCCGTGATGAGATCGAACAGCCGGTCATCGATTTCGATCGAATCGAGCGACGACAGCCGCAGGCGTTCGAGCCGCGGCACCTCCGCCAGAATTTGCTCCACCAGCATCGCCAGGCTGGAGGAACCTGGCAGATCGGGCCCATAGCTCGTCAGATCGACCCCGGTCAGCACCACTTCGCGGTACCCGCGGTCGACCAGCCCGGCGATCCGCTCAACCACGGCATGCATCGGCACCGACCGGCTGTTTCCCCGGCCATAGGGGATAATGCAAAAGGTGCAGCGATGATCGCAGCCATTCTGTACCTCCACAAATGCGCGCGCATGGGAATCGAAGCTGGTTGCCAGATGCGGCGCGGTGGCGCGCACCGCCATGATGTCGCTCACGATCACCTTGTCGAGCGACTGCCAAGCGGCCGGATCAAGCTTTTCCGCATTGCCGATTACACGGGCGACCTCGGGCATCGCCGCAAAGCCCTGTGGATCGATCTGCGCCGCACAGCCGGTGACAATGATATCGATCCCCGGCCGTGCTCGCGCCGCCCGCCGGATGGCGGCGCGTGTTTCGCTGACGGCGTTGTTCGTCACCGCGCAGCTGTTGATGATCACGATATCGCGCTTAGCGTTGATCGAGCGGATCGTCTCGCTCTCCGCCAGGTTCAAGCGGCAGCCAAGGCTGATGATTTCGGGGGCAGGGGCACAAAGGGGGGCAGGCATCGCCGTCGATCTAGGCACGCCGTGGAGCGAAGTCCACCTTGCGGCCCAGCTCAGCCCGCTTGGCGGGTTGCCTCCGAATCGGCACTCGGCGCCGATTTGGTGATCGACGGGCGGAGCAGGCGCTTCTCAGCAAGCAATGTGCGCGCATTGCCAACACTCAACGGGCGGCCATAAAGATAACCCTGTCCCTTGCTGCACCCCATCGCGCGCAACCGTTCCTCGATCGCGCTATCCTCAATCCCTTCAGCGGTGATCGGCAGGTTCAGGCTTTCGCCCAGCCGGACGATCGCATTGACGATCGCAGCACTTTCAGCGTTAACATTCACCGAACCGACAAAGCTGCAATCGATTTTGATCCGATCGAACGGCACCGCCCGCAAATGCGCGAGTGAGCTGTACCCTGTGCCGAAATCGTCGAGCGCAATACGGATGCCCTGATTTTTCAAGCTGCCAACAATCGACTGCGCGAGCGCCAGATTCTCGAACAGCGCCACCTCAGTAATCTCCAGTTCGAGCCGACTGGCGGGAAAGCCCGTTTCGGTGAGCACCTTCAATATCTTTTGCGCGAGCCACGGATCCTTCAGCTGGAGGGGCGAAATATTGACCGAAAGTGTCAGGCCCGCTTCCCAATCCCTTGCCGCCATGAACGCTTGCCGCATCACCGAGAGCGACAGATCGCTGATCAGACCGGTGTCCTCGGCAATCGAGATGAACTTTTCGGGCGCGATCAACCCGCGGATCGGGTGTTCCCAGCGTGCCAGCACTTCGAAGCCAAACAGACGACCGGTAGTGAGATCAATCTGCTGTTCGAAATAGGGAACGATCTCCTGCCGCGGGATCGCGGTGCGCAGCCCCACCTCAAGCTCGTTGCGCGCTTTCAGCTCGCGCTCCATCGATTGATCGAACCAGGCAAAGCGGTTGCGGCCCGCATTTTTAGCGGCGTACATCGCGATATCGGCGCTGCGCATCAGCGCATCGATGCTGGCGCATCCGCTATCGGACCGGGCAATGCCGATCGACGCGCTGACATGCAGCTGCAGCCCGTCAGACACAAATGGCTGGGCAATCCGCGATACCAGTTTTTCGGCGATGCGCTCGACGGTATCGGGATGCGCAGGATCGAACATGAAGGCGCATGCAAATTCATCGCCGCCCAGTCGCGCCGTCAGGGAGACCGAGGGCATGGCATGGGCAATTTCTTCGGCGACCAAGCGCAACAGGCCGTCGCCAGTGGCATGGCCGTGCATGTCGTTAATGGTCTTGAAGTGATCGAGATCGATCATCAGCAACGCCAGCGCTTTTTGGCGGCGAGTCGCCTGCGCGATCAGGGTAGCGCCATCTTCGGAAAGCGAACGGCGATTAAGGAAGCCGGTCAACGGATCACGCGCCGCCAGGAGTTGTGCGCGCTCCTCCGCCGCCGCCCGCACTTCGACTTCGCGCTGCAAGTCAGTGTGGCGCCGCCACCCGAACAGGATCAGCGCCACGTTAAGCAACAGCGCGATAACCAGCGTCCGATCCGTCGGATCACCATCAGCGATATAATAGCGCACCGCACTGGACAGCACCGAGCTGCCGGTGCCCACAAAAAGCAGGATCGCCGCGATTGTAATCGCACCGCTCAACATATCCCGCCGCGCGCCATTCGCTCGGGGCGTAGGATCGGTCTGTTCTGGTGCCATGCGCGCATGCCCCGACATTTTCATGGGACGGGTTATGGCGTGCGAGCGTATAGATGGGCTTAAATCATATGGTTGCGAAAGGATGTCGATTGGGATAGGGCAGCGCCAATCGCATCCTTTCAGGACGCAATAGGAGCATGCCCAAGGGCATAAGCTGGCCGACGAGGTTTCGTCCGCCAGCTTCTTTTGCGTTTATGGCGGGACCCGCGAGGGGCAACGGAGTTTGGTGATGTTCGACAGTCTCAGCGAACGGCTTGGCGGCGTATTCGACCGCCTTCGGGGGCGCGGCGCGCTGACCGAGGCAGACGTGCGCGCCGCGATGCGCGAAGTGCGTGTAGCGCTGCTTGAGGCAGACGTGGCGCTGCCGGTCGCCCGCGATTTCGTTGACAAGGTTACCGAAAAGGCAGTCGGTCAGAATGTGCTGCGCTCGGTTACGCCGGGGCAACAGGTCGTCAAGATCGTCAATGATGCACTGACCGAAATGCTCGGCGCTGACGAGAGCGAGCTGGCTCTCGGGGTTACCCCGCCGGCGATCATCATGATGGTCGGGCTGCAGGGATCGGGCAAAACGACCACGACGGCCAAGATCGCGCGCCGGCTCACCAAGCGTGACGGCAAAAAGGTGCTAATGGCGTCGCTCGACGTCAATCGTCCGGCCGCACAGGAGCAGCTGGCGACGCTCGGGACGCAGACCGAGGTGGCGACGCTACCGATCATCGCGGGCCAGCGCCCGGTTGAGATCGCTCGGCGCGCACTTCAGGCTGCCAAGCTGCAGGGCTATGACGTGCTGATGCTCGATACGGCAGGCCGGCTGCATGTCGATCAGGCCCTGATGGACGAGATGCAGGAGATCGCCAAGGTCGCGACGCCGAACGAAATCCTGCTCGTCGTCGATGCGCTGACCGGGCAGGACGCGGTCAACGTCGCGCAGAATTTCTCTGATCAGGTGCCGCTTACTGGTGTCGTCCTGACCCGGATGGACGGCGATGCGCGCGGCGGTGCTGCGCTGTCGATGCGTGCGGTGACGGGCAAGCCGATCAAATTTGCCGGTACCGGCGAAAAGATGGACGCGCTTGAGGCGTTCCATCCCGGTCGGGTCGCTGGACGCATTCTCGGCATGGGCGATGTCGTCAGTCTGGTCGAACGTGCCGCCGAATCTATCCAGATCGAAGATGCCGAAAAAATGGCCGCCAAGATGGCCAAAGGGCAGTTCGACATGGACGATCTGCGCGGTCAGCTGGCGCAGATGCGCCGGATGGGCGGCCTTGGCGCGCTGGCCGGTATGATCCCGGGCGCCAAGAAGGCGCAGGCTGCAATGGCCGGCGGGGCGATGGACGAACGCATTCTGGTGCGCATGGACGCGATCATCACCTCAATGACTCCCAAGGAACGCGCCAAACCGGAAATCATCAACGCCAAGCGCAAGATCCGCGTCGCCAAGGGCAGCGGCACGACCGTTCAGGACGTCAACAAGCTGCTGAAGATGCACCAGGAAATGGCCACCGCCATGAAGAAGATCAAGAAAATGGGCGGCATGAAGGGCATGATGGCGATGCTCGGCAAGGGCGGGATGGGCGGCGGCCTGGGCGGTCTCGGCAACGCCATCGGTGGCCCCGAACTCGGCGACATGCTCGGCAAGTCCAGTGGTGGTCTGCCGGGGCTTGGCGGCGGCAACCCCATGGGCGGCATGCCAAAATTGCCGCCCGGTTTCGAGAATTTCATCAACAAGAAGAAATAACGGCTTCGGCCACCAATTATCTGATCAGAAAGAAGGAAATATCATGTCTCTTAGCATTCGTTTGTCGCGTGGCGGCTCCAAGAAGCGTCCTTATTACCGCGTTGTAGTTGCCGATGCGCGCAGCCCGCGCGATGGCCGCTTCATCGAGAAGATCGGCATCTATAACCCGCTGCTCGCCAAGGATTCGCCTGAGCGGATCAAGCTCGATACCGATCGCGCCAAGCATTGGCTGAGCGTCGGCGCGCAGCCGACCGACCGCGTCGCGCGCTTCCTCGATGTGCTCGGCGTTAAGGAACGCCCCGCCCGCAACAACCCGAACAAGGGTAAGCCCGGCGAAAAGGCCACAGAACGTGCCGAAGAGCGCGCCGAAAAGCTGAAGGCAGCTGAGGAAGCCGCCGCCGAAGCAGCAGCAGCCCCCGCGCCTGAACCAGAACCCGAATTGGTCGAAGAAGTCGCCGCTGAGGAAACCCCGGTCGAAGTCGCTTCTGAACCTGTCGCCGAAGAAGCACCGGCTGCCGTCGTCGAGGAAGCCGCGCCCGAAGCCGCGCCCGAAGCCGCAGCTGAAACCGAAGAAAAGCCCGCCGACGCGTAATGCGCGCCGATCGCCCCGTCACGCTAGCCGTCATCATCGGCGCGCACGGCGTGACGGGCGAGGTCCGCTTGAAAGTCTTCACGGACGATTTGGGCCGCTACAAAAGCTTCAATCAGGGCAGACTGACCCTGAAATCGGTGCGCCACGGCAGCAACGGTGCAATCGCGCGCATCACCGAAGTCACCGATCGGAATGCCGCGGAGGCCATGCGCGGCACCGAACTCACCGTTCCGCGCGCCGACCTGCCCGCGCTGGGTGAAGGCGAATACTACCATGCCGATCTGCTCGGCCTGCCCGCGATCTCTACCGATGGCGAGCCGCTAGGTCAGGTCGTGGCGATTGACAATTTCGGCGCGGGCGACGTGATCGAAATCGAACGCCCTGACAAGAAGCGCTTCATGGTACCGATGAATATCAACGCGGTGCCCGAATGGGATGATGCACGGATGGTCGTTGACGCGGACTATGCGGTTTAGTATATACATAACGTGTATACGGAGGCTCGCATGAGCGACGACGAATATTTGGGTAAGACATTCAAATCAGGCAATTCGGTCGCTTTGCGCCTGCCGAAGGGAATGGGCATTCCCGAAGGCACCGAGGTTCGGATGGTCAAGGAGGCCGCAATGTCATTTCGCGTCGAACCCGTCGAAGCGCCGAGGCGAACGATCGATATCAGCGGTTTCGCGGGCAAAGCGCCGGGCGCAAGACTAATCCCGCACGGTGATTTTGACGAGCGTCCAAGCGCAATCGCTAGACGGCTGGCCGCTACCGATAAGTGACACAATTCCTGATAGACGCCGATACGGCAATTTATGCTATGGCGGAGAGGCATTCACCGCTAATCGAGCGGCTGTCGACATGCTTTCCTGGCGATGTGGCGATCTCTGCGATCAGTTTCGCAGAGATCGCCGTTGGGAGCTACGTCGGTAAACCACCGCGCCAGGAAGTGCTCGACGCCTTCGTCGAAGTCATTGAAATATTACCGTTTGATGAAAACGCGGCCAGACGATACGCCCAACTGCCCTTCAAGCGGGCGCGGTTCGATCGACTGCTGGCGGCGCATGCGTTGAGCTTGGGCGCGACGATCGTGACCAACAACGAGGCCGATTTCGCCGATGTTCCGGGCTTGCGGGTCGAGAACTGGACGCTGTGACCGAGCAAGCACCCTTCGCCGCTACGATACTCACCCTCTATCCCGACATGTTTCCCGGGCCGCTCGGCCAGTCGATCGCGGGGCGGGCGCTATCCGAGGGCATTTGGTCGCTCGATACCCGCAACATCCGCAACTTCGCGACTGACAAGCACCGGACCGTCGATGACACACCGGCAGGCGGCGGGGCAGGGATGGTGCTGCGTGTCGATGTACTCGCCGCCGCCATCGACAGTGTCGCGGACGCCAAGGGCCACGGGCGCCCGATCCTGGCGATGACCCCGCGCGGCGCGCCGCTCACCCAGGCGCGCGTTCGCCAGCTTGCAGCGGGGCCGGGCGCGATCATCCTGTGCGGGCGGTTCGAGGGGTTTGACGAACGGATTTTCGACGCGCGGCCGATCGAGCAGATCTCCATTGGCGATTACGTGCTGTCGGGCGGGGAGATGGGCGCGCTGGTGCTGCTAGACGCTTGCATTCGGCTGCTTCCCGGCGTAATGGGCGCGGCTTCTAGCGGAGATGACGAGAGCTTCGAAAGCGGCTTGCTCGAATACCCGCAATATACCCGACCACCGATGTGGGAAGGACGCACGATCCCCGAAGTGCTGCGATCGGGGGATCATGCGAGGATTTTGGCATGGCGCAAGTCGATGGCCGAAACCGATACACGGCTAAGGAGGCCGGACCTTTGGGAGCGCCAAGAGGGCGTTCGGGTTCAACCTCCCTCTGGCGCGCACGAACAGACGAAGGAAGAATGAGATGAATCTCATCCAGACGATCGAAGCCGAGAACATTGCCAAGTTTCTCGAGAACAAGAAGATTCCCGATTTCCGCCCCGGCGATACGCTGAAGGTCGGCGTGAAGGTGGTGGAAGGCGAGCGCACCCGCGTTCAGAATTATGAAGGCGTGTGCATCGCGCGTTCGAACAAGGGCATGGGCAGCAACTTCACCGTCCGCAAGATCAGCTTCGGTGAAGGCGTGGAGCGCGTTTTCCCGCTCTATTCGCCAAATATCGACAGCATCGAAGTCGTTCGTAAGGGCGTCGTTCGGCGTGCCAAGCTCTATTATCTGCGCGGCCTGCGCGGCAAGCGCGCTCGCATCGCCGAGCGCCGCGATGCCCGCCCTGAAAAGGGCACCGCTGCCGCCGAATAATCGGCCAACGCCAGCACCGATAAAGAAGCCGCGCCGATCCATTTCGGCGCGGCTTTTTATTTGGTTTGCAACAGGCGCTGTATTACACTTATATCACACCCGAACAAGAAGGGCGGGGATCCCATGAGCAGCGTGAATTTGACCGGCGTTGCCGAGCCGGACGGCGCACCCGTTGTTGCGCCCGTTCGCACGCCCCGCGTTGCCGTCGTCGATATCCTGCGCGGTATCGCCATCATCGGTATACTGTTCATGAACATCAACGACATGGGGCAGTCGCTCTATGCATCGTCAGACGATATCCGGCATCTAGGATGGAGACCTTGGGACCAGGCGGCGTGGTGGCTGCGCGAAGTTCTCGCCAATGGCACCGCACGCTGTCTGCTCGAGATGCTATTCGGCGTCGGCATGGTTATCCTGACCGATCGTTTCGCGACGGAGGCGAGCGAATGGGCGGTGCTGCGCCGCTACTATGTCCGCAACATCGTGCTGTTCCTGTTTGGCGTCATCCACATGTATATCCTACTGTGGCCGGGCGACATTCTGCATAGCTATGGTTTGGCAGCGCTTGTTGCCGTGTTTGCGCGCAGTTGGCGGCCGCGTTGGCTGTTGACGCTGGGGCTATCGCTGGCCTTTTTCCAGCTGCTCGGCGGGGGCTATTTTGGTTATTACCAGTCGGTGGTCCGCAAGGCTGAAATCGCCGCGATCGAACAACGCGTACAGGCTGGGCAGAAAATTAGCCCCGCTGACCGCAAGCTGCTGAAAAAGTCTGCGGAAAACAAAGCCGAACGCGCCAAAGACAACGCTGAATCTACCGCACAGATCGCCGCCGAAGATAAAGGGCGCTCAGGCGACACCTGGAGCTGGGTAAACACGCAGATCGTGGTCTCGCGGGATCGCTTCCCAGCGTTCATGGAAATCTTCGTGATGTGGGAAGCCGGCGGCACGATGCTAATCGGCGCAGCGCTGTTCAAGCTCGGGATCATTCAGGGTGGACGATCGCGACATTTCTATCGGACAGTGACCCTGATCGCTTATGGTATCGCGATACCTTTGCGAACGATCGGCGCCTGGGAACAGACCCGCTTCGGCGAGGGGCCATATCTCATCTGGTTCACATCGGAGATCGCGCGACTGCTAATGACGCTTGGCCATGTCGGGCTGGTGCATCTCATCATCTCCAGCGTCGCCGGCCACAGGCTGTTGCGCCCATTCGAGGCGGCTGGAAAGACGGCGCTATCCGTGTACATCGCACAAACATTGATCACGTTGTGGGTGCTGTTCCCGCCGTTCGGGTTTCACCTCTACGGGCAACTCACCTGGGCACCGTTGATGCTGTCGGCTGTCGCCATCAATGTGATCCTCTTGGTGCTAGCAAACCTTTACATGCGTTATCTTGACATCGGCCCGGTCGAATGGGCGTGGCGATCGCTGATCGAATGGCGAGCGCTGCCCTGGCGCCGACGCTAAGGGCCGGTCGTCATCGCTGCCAATGTTGGCGACCCTTTACGCCGTGGATCCAACCCGCAATAACGCGCTGCAACACGTCTGAAGTCATAGGGCGACAAAAAATCGGAATCGGGGATGCACGGTGGCAAAGAGCGTGAGCGTTGGGTTGTGGTTGTCAGCAGCGATGCTGCCGGTGCTGTGTATTTCCGGTCTGACGGCGAGTGCGGCGATGGCCGCTGAACCGGTCGTCGCCACTCCGCTGACGCTGAAGCGGTTGTTCGCCAGCCCCGATCTTTCTGGCCCGCAGCCCCGGGCGCTTCGGCTATCCCCCGACGGTAGCCTGCTAACGTCGCTCCGCGCGCGTACTGACGAAAAGGACCGGTTCGATCTTTGGGCGCTCGATACAAAGACCGGCAAGGAACATATGCTGGTCGATTCGAAGAAAATCGGATCAGGCGCCGAGCTTTCCGAAGCCGAAAAAATGCAGCGCGAACGCGCGCGGATCGGCGGATCGCGCGGGATTGTCGCCTATGACTGGGCACCCGATGGCAAATCGATCCTCGTCCCGCTCGATGGTGACCTGTTCCTCGCCACGCTCGACGGCAAGGTATCTCGGCTGACCGATACCAAGGATGGTGAGCTCAACCCCGTGATCAGCCCAGCGGGCGGCTTCGTCAGCTTCGTGCGCGATCAGAACCTTTATGTGCAGCCCATCGCCGGCGGCGCGGCACGCCAGCTGACGACGACAGGCGCAGGCACCGTCCATTGGGGCGAGGCCGAATTTGTCGCGCAGGAGGAAATGGATCGTCGTACCGGCTATTGGTGGTCGCCGGGCGACAAGCTGATCGCGGTCGAACGGTTCGACGATGCGCCGGTCGGCGTCGTGACTCGTACCGCAATTGGTGCAGAGGGCACCAAGGTGTTCGATCAACGCTATCCCGCCGCAGGCACGCCCAACGCGCTCGTCGAGCTTTATGTCATGAAGCCCGATGGCTCGGCGCAAGTGAAGGTCGATCTGGGCGACGACCCCGATATCTATCTCGCTCGGGTCGATTGGACGCCCGATGGCAAGTCGTTGCTTGTCCAGCGACAGTCACGCGACCAAAAGACGCTCGATATGCTCCGTGTCGATCCGGAGACCGGCAAGTCGACGGTGATGTTCACCGAAAAGTCGGGCGGGCGCAGCTGGATCAACTTGAGCGACGATTACCGCGCGATGGCCGATGGCAGCCTGATCTGGCGATCGGAACGCAGCGGCTATGGCCATCTCTATCATTATCGGCGCGGCAAATGGACGCCGCTGACGAGCGGTGACTGGGTCGTAACCCGGCTGGTCGGCGTCGATGAGAAAAAGGGGCGGCTGTATTTCAGCGGCAATAGAGACGATGCGCTCGAACAGCATCTCTACGCCGTCGATATCGCTCGCCCCAAAACGGTAACGCTCCTGACCGAGCGCGGCTGGACCAATGGCGCGAGCATGGACGCCGCTGCAAGCCGCTTCATCATCACGCGATCAAACCCCAACCAGCCCGCGCAAACCTATCTCGCGGACACCACCGGCAAGCGGATCGCGTGGATCAACGAGAATTCCATCAAGCCGGGCCATCCCTATCACCCCTATCTCGCGAGCCATGAGCCGCGTCAGTTCGGCACGCTGAAGGCAGAGGATGGCACCACGCTTTATTGGGAAATGATCACGCCGAAGCTGGAGCCGGGCAAGAAGTATCCGGCTTTTTTCCAGCATTATGGCGGCCCCGGTACGGGCCAGCAGGTGACGCGCGGGTGGAATGGCGCGCTTGCGCAGTATCTGGTCGATCGGGGCTATATCTTTTTCCAGATCGACAACCGTGGTTCGTTTAATCGCGGCAAGGCGTTTGAGGATCACATCTATCACGCGATGGGCACCGTCGAGGTCACCGATCAACTCGCGGGAGCGAAGTTCCTGAAGGAACAGCCCTTCGTCGATGCCGATCGGATCGCGACTTACGGCTGGTCCTATGGCGGTTATATGACGATCAAGATGCTTCAGGCGAATCCGGGCGTGTATGCTGCCGGTATTTCCGGCGCACCCGTGACCAAATGGGAATTGTACGACACCCATTACACCGAACGCTATCTGGGCGATCCCAACAAGGACCCCAACAGCTATGCCAGCTCCAACGCGCTCGCCGATGCCGTCAAGATCAGCGATCCTTTGTTGCTGATCCACGGCATGTCGGACGATAATGTTGTGTTCGAAAATGCGACCGCCTTTGCCGCCGAGATGCAAAAAAAAGCGCGCCCGTTCGAGATGATGTTTTATCCCGGCCAAACCCACCGCGTCGGCGGGCCGGGCATCAGCGAGCATCTTTGGACGACGATCCTCGAGTTCCTCGACCGGCGGATGCCGACGAAGAAACAATAGCGCCGTCTCGAGCCGATTGACGCCCGTTAACCGCTAACCTAGCGTCCCTCCAATCGTTCGGGGGGACGTAATGACGGCAGCGACGGAACTGGCACCAGTGCGCGGCAAGGCGCGCATCGATGTGCTCGATATGATGCGCGGGTTTGCGATCCTGGGCATCTTCTTCATGAACATCCCGTTCCAAGCCGCGTCGACCTATGCTCAGTTTGCCGACATCCGGCTGCTTGGCTGGTCTGCTGCCGATCAGGCAAGCTGGGCGACGATCCAGATCCTGTTTGAGGGCACCCAGCGGTGCCTGCTCGAATTCCTTTTCGGCGCGGGCATGATGGTGATCGCAACCAAGGCGATGGCCCCGGACGGGCCCGTCGCGATCGCCGATCTCTACATGCGGCGGACGATGTGGCTGTTACTGTTTGGCGCGATCGACATCTTTCTGGTGCTGTGGGTTGGCGACATTCTGTCGGTTTATGCCGTGGCTGGGCTGTTCCTGTTTCCGTTCCGCACGCTCGGGCCGCGTGTGCTGCTTGGTTTGGGGCTCAGCTTTGCGCTGGTAACGGCGGTTGGCGGGGCAATCGAATATTCGAGCCGGGCATCGCTGGTGGGGCAGGTTACTATCGCACAGCAGCACAAGGCGACCAACACGCCCCTAACCAAAGCCGAAGCGACGGTGCTCGCCGAGTGGCAGAAGAAGCTCGACCGGTTCAAACTGTCAAAGGAAGATGCCAAGAAGATCGCCGACGAAAAGAAGGCGCATCAGGGCGGTGCCCTTGCCTATGCCCAGTTGATGTGGGGCCAATGGGTCGAATTTTTCTGGCTCGGTGGGTTTTTCTGGCTGACCGTCGTCGAAGCATTCTGTGCGATGCTGATTGGCGTCGCGATGTGGAAATGGGGGATCATTCAGGGGCAGCGCAGTGCGCTATTCTATCTGATCCTCGGAGGACTTGCGTACGGTTTCGGCATTACGGCGCGCTGGATGGGCGCGCAGGAGATCATGGCGTTCTCGCCGCAACCGAAAACGATCTGGATCACCGCCGAATTCGCGCGGCTGGCAGTGGGCGTGGGGCATTTGGCACTATTCAATTTGCTCGTGAAGTCGCGCGCCGGGTGGCTGATCCTACATCGAGCAGATCATCGGGCTGCACATCCTGTTCTCCCCCTATGGTTTCAACCTGTGGGGGCGATTTGGCTGGGCGGAGATGACCGGTATTGCAGCGGCAATGTTCGTTGGCCTGCTCGTCGTCGCCAACATCTGGGTGCGCTATTTCGCGATGGGGCCGCTCGAATGGCTGTGGCGCAGCCTGTCCTATCTCAAATGGCAGCCGTTCCGGCATCCGACGGCCCAACCGGGCTGACATCCACGCTGGACAAAAATGTACCGAGGCGTATGCGACCGCCTTACGTAAGTTTTGGAGCGTCTTATGGGGTACCGGATCGTCGTTGTCGGCGCGACAGGCAATGTCGGGCGCGAAATGCTCAACATTCTGGCCGAGCGTGAATTTCCGCTCGCCGATGTGGCCGCCGTCGCTTCATCGCGCAGCCAGGGGACCGAGATCGATTTCGGCGACAGCGGCCGAATGCTCAAGGTGCAGAGCCTCGAGCATTTTGACCCTGCCGGTTGGGACATGGCGCTTTTCGCCATCGGTTCTGAAGGGTCGCGGCTGCACGCGCCGCGCTTCGCGGCGGCTGGCTGTACCGTTATCGACAATGCGTCCGAATACCGGATGGACCCTGATGTGCCGCTGATCGTGCCTGAGGTGAACCCGCAGGATATCGACGGGTATCGACGCAAGAACATCATCGCCAACCCCAATTGCTCGACCGCGCAGATGGTCGTCGCGCTGAAGCCGCTGCATGATTACGCGACGATCAAGCGCGTTGTCGTCTCCACCTATCAATCGGTGTCGGGCGCGGGCAAGTCAGGCATGGACGAGCTGTTCGAGCAGAGCCGCAACATTTTCGTCGGTGACAGCGCCGAGCCGCACAAATTCACCAAGCAGATCGCGTTCAACGTGATTCCCCATATCGACAGCTTCCTTGATGACGGCTTCACCAAGGAAGAATGGAAGATGGTGGTCGAGACAAAGAAGATCCTCGATCCCAAGATCAAAGTGGTGGCAACGTGCGTGCGCGTGCCCGTGTTTGTGGGCCATTCCGAAGCGATCACGATCGAGTTCGAGAACGAGATTTCGGCGAAGAAGGCCCAGTCGATACTGCGCGAGGCTCCCGGTGTGATGCTGGTCGATAAGCGGGAAAACGGCGGCTACGTAACCCCGATCGAATGCGTCGGCGATTATGCGACTTTCGTCAGTCGCGTGCGGGAAGACCCGACCGTCGATAACGGCCTCGTGCTATGGTGCGTCTCCGACAATCTGCGAAAGGGCGCGGCGCTGAACGCTGTGCAGATTGCCGAATTGCTCGGTCGGCGGCATTTGAAGAAGGCTGCCTGAACTTGGCGATCACCGGCGGCTGCCAGTGCAGCGCGGTTCGCTATAGTCTCGAGGGTGCGTTGCCCGCCGCCTATGCTTGCCATTGCGGCGAGTGCAAGAAGCAGTCGGCGAGCGCCTTTTCGATGTCGGTGGCCATCGACACGGCTAATCTGCGCTGGACTGGCGATCCCGCGATGTTCGAGACGGTCGCGTTCAGTGGCGCGCGCAAGCTCTGCTATTTCTGCGCAAACTGCGGGACGCGACTGTGGCACCGCGGTAGCGAGGATAGCGCGGCGGCGTCACTAAAGGTCGGCACGCTTGATGATCCTGCGGGAATCGAACCGATGGGGCATCTCTGGGTGTCCAAGATGCAACCGGGCATCACGATCGCCAAGGATGTACCTGCGTTCGACACCCAGCCCGACGATGTCGCCGCCTGGCGGACGAGCCTGGTGAAACGATGACCACCCCCACGATTCATCGTTTCGCCGGTTTCGACGGTGCCGAGCTTGTCTGGCGTGAAATGGGGGAGGGGCGACCGGTGGTGCTCCTCCACGGCTTCTTCTCCGACGCACAGACCAACTGGATCCGTTATGGCCATGCCGAGGCGATTGCGGCGAGGGGCTTTCGCGTCATCATGCCCGATCTGCGCGCGCATGGGGGGAGTGCCAGGCCGCATGACCCCACCGCTTATCCGCCCGATGCGCTTGCAAAGGACGGGTTGGCGCTGGTCGCGCATTTGGGTCTGACTGATTATGATCTCGGCGGTTACTCGCTTGGCGGGCGGACCACGGCGCGCATGCTCGCGCTGGGCGCGACCCCGCGGCGCGTCGTCATCTCGGGCATGGGGTTTGAGGGGCTGACGCAGACGGGCAAGCGCAGTGAATTTTTCCGCAACATCCTCACCAATCCGGGTAGCTTCGAACGCGGTACGCCCGAATGGCTGGCGGAGGCTTTCCTGAAAACCAGCGGCGGCGATGCCAAGGCGCTGGTCCATATCCTCGATACGTTCGTCAATATGACTGACGCCGATCTGGCGGGGATCACGCAACCCGTGCTCGTGCTGTCGGGCGCTGATGATTTCGACAACGGATCGGCCGAGGCGCTGGCGAAAGCGTTGCCCCTGGCGACTTATGTCATCGTCCCGGGCAATCACATGAGTGCTGTAGTGAAGCCCGAACTGGGCCAAGCAATCGCAGAATTTCTGGCCGCTTGACGTCACAGGCCGTGGCTGCTCACTTGCGCGCCAACAGTACGCTTATCGAGGAAAGCCAATGATCCGCACCGGAATCTCTGCTTTGGCGCTTGCCGCCGCGCTCATCACTGCACCTGCCATCGCACAGCAGGCTGAACCGACGGTGCCGACTGCTGCTGCTGCGGACGCGTTCATTGCAGATGCCGAAAAACAACTCGCCGATTTCTCGCTCGATGCCAATCGCACGCAGTGGATCAACGCCACCTATATCACCGACGATACCGACGCACTTGCCGCCAAGAGCAATGCGCAAGGTACGGAGCTATCGGTGAAGCTCGCGCTGGAGGCGGCGCAGTTTCAAAAGGCTGCCGGGCTATCGCCCGATACGCGCCGCAAGCTCGATCTGCTGCGCGGTGGCATTTCGCTGCCAGCGCCGACCATGCCCGGCGCCGCGACCGAACTCGCGACGATCGTGACGCGGATGTCCTCTCAATATGGCAAGGGCAAGGGCACACTTGATGGCAAGCCGATCAATGGCAGCGATATCGAGGCCGCGATGGGCACCGAGCGCGATCCCGCCAAGCTGAAGGAAATGTGGGTCAGCTGGCACGACAATGTCGGCGCACAGATGCATGACGATTATGCCCGCGGGGTGGAGATCGCCAACAAGGGCGCCGTCGAGCTTGGCTATACCGATGTCGGCGCGATGTGGCGTTCAGGCTATGACATGAGCCCGGAAGAATTCGCCGCGCTGACGGAAAAGCTATGGCGCGAAGTCGAGCCACTGTACCGCGCGCTCCACGCCTATACGCGCACCAAGCTGAACGAGAAATATGGCGATGCGGCCCAGCCAAAAACGGGGCCGATCCGCGCTGATCTGCTCGGCAATATGTGGGCGCAAGAGTGGGGCAATATCTATGAACTCGTCGCACCAAAAGGCGCGGGTGACCTGGGCTTCGATACCGGCGAGCTGCTGAAGGAAAAGGGTTTCGACCCCATCAAGATGGTGCGCGCAGGGGAGGGGTTCTATTCCTCGCTCGGCCTTGCACCGCTGCCGGACACGTTCTGGGCGCGATCACAGATTACCAAGCCCGCTGACCGAGAGGTCATCTGCCACGCGTCGGCATGGGATCTCGACAATCAGGACGATATCCGGATCAAAATGTGCACCAAGGTCAACGGCGACGATTTCGTCACGATCCACCATGAGCTTGGCCACAACTACTATCAGCGGGCCTACAAGGCGCAGCCCTATCTCTACAAAAATGGCGCAAATGACGGCTTCCATGAAGCGATCGGCGATTTCGTCGCGCTGTCGATCACACCGCAATATCTCGTCGATATCGGCCTGCTGGCGAAAGAAAAGGTACCGAGCCCGGACAAGGACATCGGCCTGTTGCTGAAACAGGCGATGGACAAGGTCGCGTTTCTTCCCTTCGGCCTGCTTATCGATCGCTGGCGCTGGGGGGTCTATTCGGGTGAGATCAAGCCACAGGCCTATGAAAGCGCGTGGAACGCGATGCGGCTGAAGTATCAGGGTATCGTACCCCCGGTAGAGCGCGATGACACGCGATTCGATCCCGGTGCGAAATATCACGTGCCCGCGGCGGTGCCTTACACGCGCTATTTCCTCGCAAGATTGCTGCAATTCCAGTTTTATGAGGCAGCATGCAAGCAGGCCGGGTGGAAGGGTCCCCTCCATCGCTGTTCCTTTTTCGGCAACAAGGATGTTGGCCAGCGGCTGAACGCGATGCTGGAATTTGGCCAATCAAAGCCTTGGCCCGACGCGCTGCAGGCCTTTACCGGCAGCCGGGAAATGTCCGCAAAACCGATGGCGGCTTATTTCGCGCCGTTGAAGAAATGGCTCGACACGCAGAACAAGGGCAAGCCGACCGGGTGGTAACGCCAACAATGTCGATCGCCGCTATCCCATCCGCCACATCCACTCGCGATCGGCTGATCGACGCTGCCTTTCGCGTGGTGGCGCGCGAGGGGCTGGAAGCGGCGAGCGTGAAAGTCATCGCCGCCGAGGCGGGGGTGACGTCCGGGCTGGTTCATTATCACTTCGCCACCAAGGAAGCGATGCTGGAAGCGGCGCTACACCGAGGGCTGGAAGATTATCTTGCCCGAAACCGGGACCGGCGCCTGGCCACGCCGCCACACAAACAGATTGAAGCCTTTTTTGCGGCCGCGCGCGAAGCCATCCAGCCAGATCGCGATTTTTTCAAAGTCCGGCTAGCGCTGGCAGCGCGGGCGATGACCGATCCCGCGCTGGCATCGGCGATGGGCGCAATCAATCGCGCGGCAATCGAGGAAGTGGCTCTGGTGTTCGCCGCTGCACGGGGAGAGACCATCGCCGAGACGAGCGATCTGGCTATTGCAGCGACGCTGAAGGCGGCATTCGACGGCATCATGCTCGCATGGATCAACGATCCCCAGTTTCCCATCGACACAGCAGGGGACATCCTGGAACAGGCCACCGTGACGTCGGCGCGAGAGCCTCGGCTTCTGTAGGTAATGGCAAGTCCGACTGCCTGGTTGATCCCCGCGCCGATTTCACCTATTGGTCGGTTGACCAACTAAGGAACTGCTATGCGCATTGTGATGACCGGGGCAACCAGCGGAATTGGGCTGGCGGCAGCTAAGACATTGATCGCGATGCCAGATGTTTCGCTGATCATCGGCGTCCGGCAGCCGAGCGCTCTTCCTGTCGCGTTGGCGGGAAGGGTTAAGGCATTGCCGCTCGATCTGGCCGATCTGGCGAGCGTCGACCATTTTGCAGACGAGGCTATCGCGCTGGGGCCAATTGATGTGCTTATCGGCAATGCCGGAATCCAATTGAACGCACCACAGCGCAGCGCCCAAGGGTTCGAACTGACCTTCGCCACTAATCATCTTGCACATTATCTGCTGGCCCGTCGGGTCGCCGACCATATTTCTCCGTCCGGCCGGATCATCCTGACATCGAGCGGCACGCATGATCCTGCCGAAGAAACCGGCATTCCCGCCCCGCGCCATGCCAATGCCGAACGCTTGGCCTATCCCGAACGCGATCCTGAGCTCGACAAGGCAGCGGGGGTCGCTGGCCGTCGGGCCTATTCGACGTCGAAACTGTGCAACCTGATGACGATCCGCGAACTAGCGCACCGACGAAGCGATCGGCCGGACCTGACGATCCTCGCATTCGATCCGGGCTTCGTTCCCGGCACGGGGCTCGCCCGCAGCTATGGTCCGCTGATCAACTGGCTGTTCCGCAACGTCCTCCCGGTCGTCATTCGCGGCTCGCATGTCAGCACAGCGCCGCTATCGGGGCGGGCGCTCGCCGCGCTGGCGACCGATCCGGTCTATGCTGGAGGTCGCGGATTATATTGGTCGATGGAAAAGGGTCGCGCGATCGAACGAACACCGTCGACACTGGCGCGCGATGACGCGGCGTGTGCGGCGCTATGGAATGACAGCGCGGCCCTGATCGGCCTTGCCGCTTGAGGCGAAACGATGCGCCCGATTGCAGCGCTCGTCAGTCCATGCTAGGCGCGCGCCTCCAAAACGTCCGGCTGGTCGGTAACCAGCCACTGACAAAGGCTTTCATCGTGAAAAAAGATACCCATCCCGATTACCACTTCATCACCGTTCAAATGACGGACGGCTCCAGCTATCAGACGCGCTCGACCTGGGGCAAGGAAGGCGATCTGATGACGCTGGAAATCGATCCGCTGGCGCATCCAGCATGGACCGGTGGCAATTCGCGCCTGATGGATAGCGGCGGCCAGGTCGCACGCTTCAACAAGCGGTTTGGTGGTCTTTCACTCGGCAAAAAGTAAGAACAACGCCTCGGCTGACGCGTCGTCGTTAACGGCGCGTTAGCCCTGTCGCGATAGGCTTCCCCATGACACCCATGAGGATTGCCAATGTTCGCTGCCGAATTCGAGCCTGCTGAAACAAACGGACGGCGCCGCAGCCCGCGCGCGCCGGTGTCGCTCGACGCCCGGATCGGGCGGGGCGGGCTCGATCGTACCTTGTGCCGCGTTGTTGATCTCTCACCATTCGGCGCTCGGCTGCAGACCTATTCAGCGCTGCGCGTTGGGACGATGATCTGGCTTACCCTGCCGCAGGTTGGCCCCGTCGCCGCGAGCATTATCTGGTCGGACGATTTTGCTGCGGGTTGCCAGTTTCAGGAGCCGATTGGGCAGGACGCGTATGACGCGCTGATCGAACTCGATCAGACCACGCGCAAGGCCGGTTGAGGGGTGCGGGGGTGAAAGCCTGCCCAAAATGTAAGATCTCGGTCCGAGACGAAACGACCATGTGCCCGGCATGCGGCTATGGCTTTTCGATGTTCAGCCTGAAATCGGTGTTGATGATTCTCGGCTTTGGCGTCGTGCTGACCTATGCGGCCGGCTCGCTGATCGCCAGCCTGCCACGCGAGGAGAAGATCGTTGTGGCGCCGCCCGTAAAGCCCTTCCCGACGCGCAACGCCTTTGCCGAAAGCCTTCCCGCGCTGAAGGGCCCTGCCCGCGCCATGATGCTCGGCAAGCTGATGACCAAATCAGGTCAGCCCTGCGCCAATGTAAAACGTTCTTTCTTTGCCGGCAGCCGCGACGGCTTGGCCTTCTGGAACGTACGCTGCGAAGGGTCGGGCGATTGGATGATCCAGGTGAAAAACGATTCGTCGATCACGCGCGTCGCCTGCAACGACCACCCCCAAATCAAGGCGCTGTGCTGGAAGCCCCTATAACGGCTGCTGTAGCGACACCCTCACCGGATGCCTGGTCGCTGGCGGACAGGGTGGGATTCGAACCCACGGTGAGCTTCCACCCACGGCGGTTTTCAAGACCGCTGCCTTAAACCACTCGGCCACCTGTCCCAAGGATGGGCAGGGCCTTACGCCGGGTATGATCTTTTGTGCAAGAGCAGCGACGCAAGGGGTTCATTGCGCGCAAGCGCTGTGGCACATAACCGGCATGACCCGTTCGAGCGCCGCCTTTCGTCGACTCAGCACTGCTATCGTGGTCCTCATTGGTGGGCTGGTGATGGGCACCAGTGCGACGGCGCAGGATGAAGCCGGCTTTCAGGCCTATCTGCAGACGTTGGCCGCACAGGCAGAAGCGCGCGGCGTCTCCCGGTCCACGATCGACGCCGTGGTCCCAACGCTTTCCTATCATCCTCGGGTGGTCGAGCTCGATCGAGCGCAACCGGGGGCGAACCCCAATGCGCCCGTGCCCGATTTTGAGCCCTATCGAGCCCGCCATGTTGATAGCGCCCGCATCAACCGTGGTCGGCAGGCCTATCAGGCGCTCCGTCCCCGGCTTGCCGCGATTGAGCGCGAAACCGGCGTACCGGAATCGATCATGATCGCGATCTGGGGCCATGAAACCAATTATGGCGCTGTCACCGGCAATTTCGATTTACCCCGGGCACTGGCATCGCTTGCCTATGAAGGGCGCCGGCGCGAGCTGTTTTCGGCAGAGTTCATTGCGACCTTGCAGATGCTCGATCGCGGCGTCCCGCGCGAACAATTAAAAGGTAGCTGGGCAGGAGCAACGGGCAATCCCCAATTCCTGCCGTCGGTCTATATCCGGCTTGCTCGCGACGGTGATGGCGATGGCCGCGCCGATATCTGGACTAATGAAGCCGATACGCTGGCATCAATCGCCAATTACTTCGTCAATGCCGGTTGGCGGGCAGGGCAGCCTTGGGGACTGGCCGTTGCCGTGCCCGGCACGCTAGATCGGCAGGCCATCCGTAACCGCTCGGTTGCACCGCGTTGCGCGCGCGTGTTCGAACGTCACAGTGGCTGGAAAACGATCGCCGAATGGCGCGCGCTCGGCCTAGTTCCGCTCGACAAGGTTTGGCCGAACGATCAGGTGCAAGCGACGCTGATCGAGCCCGATGGGCCGGGCAAGACCGGCTATCTCTTGACGAGCAATTACCGGGTTATCCTTGATTACAATTGCTCCAATTTTTACGCGCTTTCGGTTGGCCTGCTCGCTGATGCTGTTGAACGTTGAGGCACGAACGATGATGAGGGCAACCGGAATGATCGCAATTGCGATGCTGCTCGCCGGATACGGTGGAGGCAGCGACATCGAGTTCGCCGCGACGCTTGCTCCACAGAATGCGCCGGTTACCGAGCAATATACGCCCAACGACGTCACGCCGCCACCGCCCGGCCCCAGCCGCTATGATGCGGTCGGATATGCGACCGTGATGGCGGGCGGAGAATTGGGCCAGATACCGCAGATCAGCGCTACTCACGCCAGTCTGCCCGTAGGCAGCTTTGTCGAGTTGACCGGCCTCGATAGCGGCAAGACGATCATCGTCATCATCGCCGACGGCCCACCACCGCGCGACGGCTGGTTACTCACGCTATCGCCCGGTGCCGCGCAATTGCTCAACGCTGGGTCAAGCACGATGATTGCGGTGCGGGTCCGTCGGCTTGACCCACCCGGCCTCGATCAGTCGGCGCTGCGCGAAGGGCGTGCCGCCAGCGAGCGAATTGATGCACCTCCAGTGTTGCTGCGTGCACTGCGCAAGCGGTTACCGTCATCACCTCGCGATGCGAGCCCTGCCAGCGCCGTATCGAAACCTAGGCCAGCGCGCATCGCTCCAGGCGCGCCCTATCCGGTACCGGGGCGCGCCGCAGCAATTGCCGCGCCACCAACTACCGTTACCGGGTTATTCGTTCAAATCGCAGCACTGTCGTCGCCTGAGCGCGCGACGGCGCTTGCGCAGAGCCTTGGCGCCAGTGTGCAGGCAAACGGTGGCATTTACCGCGTTCGACTGGGCCCCTATGCGGACCAGGTCAGTGCCGATCGTGCGCGCGCGGATATCGCCAATCGGGGCTATGCCGACGCCCGCATCGTCCGCGACTGAAAGACCCGCCCTTTCTTGCCCGAAGATGGAATATAGCACCCCGATGAAAAGATCTGCCACCGCCCTGTTGCTCGCAACGTCGCTCATCACGGCGCCTGCCATGGCGGCAAAGCCTCCGTTCGATACGCCCGCGCCGGTCGCGTTCATGCAGGATTTGTCGAGCGGCGCCGTGCTCTTTGCCAAGGCTGCCGATCGACGCATGCCGCCAGCGTCGATGGCGAAGATCATGACGGTCTATGTCGCCTTCGATATGATCAGCCGGGGCGAGCTGAAGCTCGATCAGACCTTCGCGGTGCGACCGGAGACGTGGAAGAAATGGCATGGTCCTGCAGCGGGTTCGACCATGTTCCTTTCAGTCAATGAGAATGTCAGCGTCGCCAATCTGCTCTATGGTATCATCACCTTGTCGGGCAATGACGCCTGCGTCGTGCTTGCCGAGGGTATTTCGGGGACCGAGGAAGCCTTTGTTTCCCGGATGAACGAGCAGGCGAAGAAGCTTGGTTTGCGCAACAGCCATTTCGGCAATTCGAACGGCTGGCCGGATGGTGGCACCACCTATGTCACCGCGCGTGATCTGTCCGCGCTGGCGACTGCGACAATCCAGAAGTTTCCGAAACTCTACAAGGAGTTCTATTCCAAGCCGAACTTCACTTGGGGGCGGACGATGGGATCGGGCCAGGCGATTACCCAGGCCAATCGAGACCCGATCCTGGGTCGGGTCGCCGGCGCGGACGGCCTGAAGACAGGGCACACAGAAGAGGCCGGCTATGGCTTTACCGGATCGGCCGAACAGAACGGACGCCGACTGGTGATGGTGATGGCCGGGCTGACGAGCTTCAATCAGCGGATCGAGGAATCGGTTCGCTTTATGGACTGGGGCTTTCGCGCCTGGCAGGCCAAGCCGATCGTAAAGGCGGGTCGCAAGGTGGAGACTGCCGAGGTTCAGGGCGGATCGTCAACGCGGGTCAACCTGGTCGCGCCCCGCGATCTGACCGCGACATTGCCCGGCGGTGCCGTGCCTGATTTGCAGCTGCGGGTGGTGTATAACGGCCCGATCAAGGCCCCAATCAAGAAGGGGCAGCACATCGCCGATCTGATGGTGATGTCACCCGATATGGAGCCGCAATATCTGCCGCTGGTCGCCGAAACCGATGTTGCCGAAGCGGGGTTTTTCGGCCGCGCCTGGGCTGGCTTCCTTTCGCTGTTCGGCATGTGAACGCAGGATCCCCCTCCGGTCGTTTCATTTCGCTGGAAGGCGGCGAAGGGGCCGGTAAATCGACCCAGGTGGCGCGGCTGGCAGCGGCGCTCGCCGATCGCGGCATCAACACGCTGGTGACGCGTGAACCCGGCGGTACCGAGGGGGCGGAGGCGATCCGTGCGCTGCTGATGCAGGGGGATGTCACCCGCTGGAGCGCGCGCACCGAAACGTTGCTGTTCGCCGCTGCCCGCGCCGACCATATCGAGAAACGGATCAAGCCGGCACTCGCGGCCGGACAATGGGTCATCTGCGATCGCTTCATCGACAGCACACGCGCCTATCAAGGCGTTGCCGGGGGCATTGATGACGCCGCGGTGCTGGCGATTCATGACTTCGGCACCGGCGGACTCCTGCCCGATCGGACGCTCATCCTCGAAGTGCCCATTGACGAGGGCCGGGCACGCGCCGCGAGCCGCGATGGCGCAGCGGCCGACCGGTTTGCGGCGCGCGGCGACCGCTTTCATGCCGATGTTGCCGCTGCCTTTCGGCGGATCGCAACTGATGAACCCAAACGCTGCCGGTTGATCAATGCCGCCGCCAGCCCCGACGCCGTCACCACCGCCATCCTGCACCAGCTCGCCGATCTGCTGCCATGACTATACCCCAAGGCAATGCCGATGCACACGCCGCGTTCCTTGCCGCCATGACGGGATCCGCCTTGCATCATGCCTGGCTGTTCACCGGGCCGCAGGGGGTGGGCAAGGCGAGTTTCGCCCGGACTGCTGCGCTACGCATGCTCGTGGACGCTGCCCATCCCGGCAAGCTGGCGCCTGGCTTTGACGTGCCCGATGATGATCGCACTCGCGCCCTGATCGCCGCCGGATCCCATCCCGATTACCGTGAACTGGTGCGCCTACCCAAAGATCCCGACAAGCCGGGCCAGGATCTCGCCCGATCGATCACGATTGCGCAGGTCCGCGCGTTGCAGCCGATGTTTGCGACCACCCCGTCGATGTCGCCACGACGCGTGATCCTAATCGATTCGGTCGACGATCTCGAACGTCCGGGCGCGTCGAATGCGCTGCTCAAGAATCTCGAGGAACCGCCCGCTGGAACGATTTTTCTGCTGATCAGTCATTCGCCGGGCCGATTGCTTCCCACCATCCGCTCACGGTGCCGCCGGTTGCGGTTTGATCCGTTGAGCGATGAGGCGCTCGCCGGGGTGCTGCGCGCCAAACTTCCCGAAACAAGTGAGGCCGAGATCGGCGCGCTGGTGCGCGCTGCCGATGGTTCTCCGGGGCGCGCGCTGGGCTATGCTGGGCTGGATATGGCCGCGCTTGATGGCGTTATGACGGCAATCGCGCGCGATGGAGACCGCACCAACGCGCACCGGACCAACCTCGCCAAGGCACTTTCGCTGAAAGCCGCCCAACCGCGCTATGAGGCGTTTCTTGACCGCGTCCCGACCTTCATTGCCGAGGCGAGCGCCGATCGCACCGGGGAGTCGTTGAAAACAGCGCTCGATGCCTATGACGGTGCCCGCGCGCTGGCGATCAGCGCGCGCGCGCTGTCGCTTGACCAGCAGGCGACCGTCTATGAGATGGCGGGACTCGTCGCGAAACTGGCGGCGCGCTAGGCTTCAATTGAGTGCGATGTTGCTTTAGGGACGCGGGATGGCCGAACCCTATTACATCACCACCGCGATCAATTACCCCAATGGACGGCCGCATATCGGCCATGCCTATGAAGCGATTGCCGCCGATACCATCGCGCGCTTTCACCGCCAAATGGGGTGCGATGTGCGGTTTCAGACGGGTACGGACGAACACGGCCTGAAAATGGTTCAGACCGCGCGTGACCGTGACATGGAGACGCGTGCGCTGGCAACCGAAATGTCAGGCTATTTCCGTGAAATGGCAGACACCCTTAACATCAGCTATGATCGTTTCATTCGTACCACCGATGAGGATCATTACGCGGCCAGCCAGGCGCTGTGGCAAGCGATGGCGGATGCGGGCGACTTGTATCTCGATCGCTACGAAGGCTGGTACTCCGTCCGCGACGAAGCCTTTTACGACGAGAAGGAACTGGTCGAGGGGGAAGGGGGCGTCAAGCTATCCCCGCAAGGCACACCAGTCGATTGGACAGCAGAGGAAACGTGGTTCTTCCGCCTCTCGAAATACCAGCAACCGCTGCTCGATCATTATGCCGCGCATCCTGAGTTCATTCAGCCCGAAAGCCGCCGGAATGAGACGATGCGCTTTGTCGAGGGAGGGCTATCCGATCTGTCGGTATCGCGCACCAGTTTCGACTGGGGCGTGCCGGTGCCGGGCAGCCCTGGACATGTGATGTATGTGTGGGTCGATGCGCTGACCAACTACATCACCGGGCTTGGCTATCCTGACGACGCACAGGGCGAATTTGCGAAGCGCTGGCCAGCCGATCTGCACCTGATCGGCAAGGATATCGTCCGTTTCCACGCGGTCTATTGGCCCGCTTTTCTGATGTCCGCCGGACTGCCCTTACCAAAGGCGGTCTACGGCCATGGATTCGTGCTGAGCCGGTCAGGCGAAAAGATGAGCAAGTCTGCGGGCAATGTCGTCGATCCGCTTGATCTGGCCGGGCTTTATGGCGTCGATGCGCTGCGCTACTTCCTGTTGCGCGATATCAGTTTTGGGCAGGATGGCAGTTTTTCGGCCGAGGCGATCGTAACCCGCGCCAATGCCGATCTGGCGAACAGTTTCGGTAATCTCGCTCAGCGGACGCTGTCGCAGATCTTCAAGAATTGCGACGCCTATTTACCCCAGATCCGGGGCCATAACGATGCCGCGTGCCTTTGCTGATCTCGCGCTGTCACAGGCGACGGAGGCATGGATACAGGCCGTGTTCGCCTGCAATGCCTATGTCGACGAGCAAGCCCCTTGGGCGCTGAAAAAGACCGATCCCGAGCGGATGGAGACGGTGCTCGCCACCCTCTACATCTGCATCGCACAGCTCGCGGTTGCGATCCTGCCGGTGATCCCTGGCAGCGCAAACAAGCTGCTCGACGCGATGGGGATCGATCCGGCGCTGCGCACACCCGAAGGGATTGCCAGCCACTGGTATTCGCCTTTAGCTGAAAACGACTTCCGGCTCGACCAGCCTGTGCCGCTATTCCCCCGGCTAGAGGTGCCGGTGGAGGCCGTCGCATGACCTTCATCGACAGTCATTGTCACTTGAATTACAAAGGGTTGGCCGAACAACAGCAGGATGTGCTGGAACGTGCACGCGCCGCTGGAGTCGGCACGATGCTGACGATATCCACCCGCGAAAGCGAATGGGGTGACGTCATCGGCATCGCCGAGCGCGAGGAGGATATCTGGGCGACGGTCGGCATCCACCCCCATGAGGCGGATAGCCATGCCCATGTCGATACGGCCAAGCTGGTTGCTCGTGCGCAGCATCCCCGCGTCGTCGGCATTGGCGAAAGCGGGCTGGATTATTATTACGACCATAGCGACCGCGACCAGCAGCAAACGAGCTTTCGCGCACATATCGCCGCTGCCCGCGAAACCGGGCTGCCGATCATCGTCCACACCCGCGATGCCGAGGATGATACCGCCGCCATCCTGCGCGACGAAATGGAGAAGGGGGCCTATCCCGGCGTCATCCATTGCTTCACCGCCAGCGACGCCTTTGCCGATATCGCGCTCGACCTGGGTTTCTACATTTCGATCTCCGGCATCGTGACGTTCAAGAACGCAAAGGCGCTTCAGGCAACTGCCGCGCGGGTGCCGATCGAGCGGCTGCTCATTGAAACCGACGCGCCGTTTCTTGCCCCGGTGCCGCACCGCGGAAAGACTGGCGAGCCGGCGTTTGTCGCTGATACGGCGAGGTTTTTGGCCGATCTGCGTGGCATTGACGTCATGACACTGGCAGCCGCAACCAGCGCCAATTTTCATCGGCTGTTTACCAAAGTGACGCCATGAAGGTTCGCATTCTGGGGAGCGGCACATCATCGGGCGTACCCCGGATCGGTAATGACTGGGGCGCGTGCGACCCCACCAATCCGCGCAATCGCCGCACGCGAGCCTCTGTGCTGGTCGAAACTGCCTCCACGCGCATCTTGGTCGATACCAGCCCTGATATGCGCGAACAGCTGTTGAATGCCGATGTCAGCCGGATCGACGCCGTAATCTGGACGCATGACCATGCCGATCACTGTCACGGCATCGACGATCTTCGACAGCTCTACCATGCCCGCGGTGCTCCGGTGCGGGGTTTGGCCCGAGCCGAGACGCTGTCGTGTCTGGAAAGCCGGTTTGGCTATGCCTTTTCCGGCCGCACTGGGTATCCGCCAATGGTTGTAGGTGAAGAACTGCTGGATCAAATCGTTATCGGCGACATCACGGTCTCGGTTGCCGATCAACCGCACGGTGCGATCATGAGTGCTGGCCTGCGGTTCGAGGCCAGTGGCACGGCAATCGGCTACGCGACCGATTTCCATACCGTCACGCCCGCCATGACGGCGCTATACAGCGATCTCGATATCTGGGTGGTAGATGCGCTTCGTCGTGCGCCGCATCCGTCGCACGCGCATCTCGATTACACACTGGCGCAGATCGAGCAACTGCGGCCAAAGCGCGCGGCGTTGATCCATATGGATCAGACAATGGACTATGATACGCTTGTCGCCACGCTGCCCGACGAGGTCGAACCAGGCTATGACGGACTGGAGCTAAGCGCATGAACGGGGATACGGGCTTTTCCGCCGCAATGATGGCGTTGATGCTGATCCTGCCGCTTAGCGCGCTGCTGGCACGCCGCTTACCGATCAGCGCAACGCTGAAAATGGCCGCAGCTTGGGCGGCAATCTTTGCGGTTGCGTTGCTGGCGGTGACCGCGGCGCGGCGCAACGGTGTGACCCTCAGCGACGTACCGGTGGCGCTTGGTCTGGCCGACCAGCACGTTAGCGGCAGCACGGTCATTATCCAGCGCAGCGATGACGGCCATTTTTGGACGACGGTGTCGATCAATGGACACCGCCAACGCATGCTGATCGACAGTGGTGCGACGGTTACCGCGATTTCGGAAGCAACAGCGCGCGCCGCCGGAATCGAAGTCAATGATCCGTTCGGGACGATCATCGACACCGCGAATGGTACGATCGTTGCCAAGCGCGCAAATGCGGCTTCGTTCGATGTGGGGCCAATCCATGCGACTGATTTGTCGGTGAGCGTCGCACCCAGCTTTAGCGATGGCCTCATCGGCATGAATTTCCTTTCATCGCTGAAAAGCTGGCGTGTCGAGGGGGACCGGATGATCCTCGAGCCTCATACCGCGACATGAGTCTCATTTAACATAATGTATATTATCGAACTGAGATCGCAATGAACCGGAAAGGCCCCCATCATGGTTGACAGGCTGGTAACCATCATGGCGCAGTTGCGTGATCCGGCCACGGGCTGTTCGTGGGATCTTGCCCAGGATTTCGCCTCGATCGCACCGTACACGATCGAAGAAGCGCATGAAGTCGCCGACGCAATCGACCGTGGCGACATGACGGATCTGAAGGATGAACTCGGCGATCTGCTGCTCCAGGTCGTGTTCCACAGCCGTATGGCCGAGGAGAAAGGCCATTTCGCGCTCGCCGACGTCGTCGCAGCGATCAGCGACAAGATGGAACGGCGACATCCGCATATTTTCGGCAGCGATGAAGAACGCGCCGGTACCGGCCCTCACCTATGGGAACAAATCAAGGCCGACGAACGCGCCGCCAAGGCCCGATCCGGGGCGCTTGATGGCGTTGCGCGCGGCCTGCCCGCGCTGATGCGCGCTGAAAAGCTCCAGAAGCGCGCTGCCCGGACGGGATTCGACTGGCCGGATAGCGATGGTCCGCGTGCGAAGATCGATGAAGAGATCGCTGAGGTTGAATCAGCAACCAGCGCGGATCACCGCGCCGAGGAGGTCGGTGACCTGTTGTTCGCCGTCGTTAACTGGGCACGTCACCTGGGTGTCGACGCCGAGGCCGCTCTTCGCCGCGCCAACAGCAAATTCGAGCACCGTTTCAGTGCGATGGAATCAATTGCTGGCGAAACGTTTGAAGAAATGTCGCTCGATGAGAAGGAAGTCCTTTGGCAACGGGTCAAATCGACCGCTGCATGAAACGTTCGTAATCGCGCGCAGCCAATCGCACGTCGTAAACGGCCGCGTCTCCCTCGACGATCGAACCAATCACTTCCCCATGCGCGTGCAGCCAAGCCGCCCCCGCGCCGTCGGATGATGCCAGCGCGACCTGGTACCGCCGATGCCCCTCGGTCAGCCGCGCAGCCACCCGGGTAAGCAGGTCACTCACCCCTTCCCCGTCGAGCGCGGAAATCAGCATAACGTCGTCACGACGTTCCGCATCGCCGATCACATCCGCGCGCACATCACCGCTCAGCAAATCGAGCTTGTTCCATGCCTCAAACCGCGGGGTCGTCTCTGCCACGCCAATCTCGCGCAGCACCTTTTCAACATCTGCGCATTGCGCGGCGCTGTCTGGATGCGCGATATCGCGCACGTGGATCAGGAAATCGGCCGACACCACTTCCTCAAGCGTCGCCTTGAACGCGGCGACCAACTGCGTCGGCAGATCAGAAACGAACCCCACCGTGTCAGACAGGATCGCCTTGTCGATCCCGGGCAATGATATCTGCCTGAGCGTCGGGTCAAGCGTGGCGAACAGCAGGTCTTCCGCCATGACGTCAGCACCCGTTACGCGGTTAAACAACGTTGATTTCCCGGCGTTGGTATAGCCGACCAATGCCACCACCGGCCATGGCGCGCGCTGGCGGCGATCGCGGTGGAGCCCTCGCGTCCGCGTCACTGCTTCGAGCTCACGCTTGAGGCGCGCCATCCGGTCACGGATCAGACGACGATCGGCCTCGATCTGGGTTTCGCCCGGGCCACCCAGGAAGCCGAAGCCACCGCGCTGGCGCTCAAGATGGGTCCAGCTGCGCACCAGTCGCCCCGCCTGATAATCGAGATGGGCGAGTTCCACCTGTAACCGCCCCTCGGCTGTCGCGGCGCGCTCGCCGAAAATCTCGAGGATCAAGCCGGTTCGGTCGATCACCTTGGCTTCGAGTGCCTTTTCCAGGTTACGCTGCTGAACGGGGGTGAGCGCGGCATCAAAGATAACCAGCCCCGCCTCTTCCATCCGCACCACCGCCGCGATCGTTTCGATCTGGCCGCTGCCGATCAGCGTGGCGGGCTTGGGAGCCCGCACGCGCACGGCAACCCGGTCGACGACGACCAAGCCAATCGCCTCGGCAAGCCCCGCCGTCTCGGCCAGTCGGGCGTCGGCATCGCGCGGGTTCAGGCCATGTTCTGGCAGGACGATAATGGCTCGGGCACCGCGCGCGAAATCATCACGGTCCCGGTCAAACCCGGTACTCAATCGTCGTCCGTGTCGGTTGTTTCTTCGGCCAGGTTCAGCGGATGCGCCGGCTGGATCGTCGACACCGCGTGCTTGTACACAAGCTGTGCCATGCCATCGCGCTGCAACAACATGCAGAACAAGTCGAACGCGGCGATATGCCCCTGCAACATCACGCCGTTGACCAGAAACATCGTCACCGGGTCAGCCGATTTGCGGACGGCATTCAGGAAAATTTCCTGCAGCAGCGGCTGCTTTTTCTGCGCTTCGCCCACAGCGTCGAGAATTGCGTCGACGTCGATCGGACCCGACGGCATGATCGTGGAGATCGCGTGCTTGTAGATCAGCTGCGACTGGCCATCGCGGCGCAGCAGCACCGAAAAATTATCGAACCAGGTCACGATGCCCTGCAGCTTCACGCCCTTGACGAGGAACATCGTCACCGGCGCCTTTGAACGGCGCAGTGCGTTGAGGAACAAATCCTGAAGCGAGGTTTGCTTGTCGGCCATATCGGCTTCCTTGTTATTGGCGGGGGGTGCCCCGCGATGCGCCGGTTCCCGGCGTCGGATTGATCGCACCAACATGTGCGACAGAAGTATCAGACCAGCAATCTAGGTAGCCACAACCCGCGCGTCCATAGCACGACGATTGCTTATTCGTCCCGCGTTTCCGTGATGCCGAATCTGAACGCGCAGATATTCGCGCTCAAACGTCTCTCTGGCTTCACGCAAGGGTGATGCCATGATCGCATTGGCTCCTGCCGCGCCCAGATCACCGCGATCGCCAAGCACTTCAACCGGCAGCAGATCGACGTCGATCCGCCCAATCCGATCGCCCGGCGCGAGGATGACCGTGCGTTCAACAACGTTCCTCAGCTGGCGGACATTGCCAGGCCATTCATAGCTTTGCAGCGCGACCATCGCATCAGCCGCGACCTCTGGAGTCGGCACGCGGCGCTGCGCAGCGTAATGCGCCACGAAATGCTCGACCAGTGCTGGAATATCCTCGCGCCGCTCGCTCAGCCCCGGAATAAGGACCGGCACAACGTTCAGCCGATAGTATAAATCTTCTCGGAACCGCCCTTCCGATATCTCGATCGTCAGGTCACGCGCGGTGGCCGAAACGACACGGACGTCCACCCGTACCTGGCGCTGCCCACCGACACGGGTAAAACTCTGTTCAGTCAGCACTCTTAGAATGCGGCCCTGGGTCGCCAGCGGCATGTCAGCAATTTCATCGAGAAACAGGGTGCCGCCATGCGCCTGTTCGAGCAGGCCAGGGCGGACAACATAGCCCCCCTCCTCCACCCCGAATAACTCTTCCTCGACTCGTTCCGGCGTCATTCGCGCGGCGCTCACGACGATGAACGGCGCCGATGCGCGCGTGCTCCACCCGTGGAGGAGCCGCGCCGCCACTTCCTTGCCAACGCCCGCGCCGCCCATCACCAATACGCGGCTGCCAGTCGAGGCAACGCGCTTCAGCGTCGCGCGCACGGCGTTGATCGCCCCTGAATTGCCGGTCAGGTCGTCCTCCCGCCCCGCCGATGCGCGCAGCGAGGCGATTTCACGCTTCAGCCGCTCGGTCTCCGTCGCCCGCTCGACGAGCAAGAGGAGCCGTTCGGCCTCGAACGGCTTTTCGATAAAGTCCGCCGCGCCGCGCCTGATCGCCGAAACGGCGGTGTCGAGATTGCCATGGCCTGAAATAACCAGCACCGGAATTGTCGGATCGCGCCTTTTCAGCTCATCGAGCAACTCGAGCCCATCGAGGCGCGAATCCTTGAGCCAAACGTCGAGCAGCACGAGCGACGGGCGACGAGTCGCAATGGCCTCCAGCGCGGCATCGCTGTCGGCAGCGCAGCGTGTCTCATACCCTTCGTCCTCCAGCACACCCGATACGAGTTCGCGAATATCGCGTTCGTCATCGACGACTAGGATATCGATCGCCATTAGCTGTTCCGATTTCTGGTAAGGGCCGACAGGCGGCTTTCCTCGGCGGCACCGCAATCCGGATCAGCGCCGCTGTTGAGCGTTGCGAGCATGGTGGCATCGAACGTCATCGTTACGATCGTCCCGCCGCCCTCTCGATCACCAAAGGCCATCGTACCAAAATGTTCCTCAACGATTTTTTTGACGATAGCCAGGCCGAGCCCGGTGCCGCGTGCACGCGTGGTCATATAGGGCTCGATGATCCGGTCGCGCTCGAACGGCAAGCCGACGCCGCTATCGGCCACGGCAATGATCACTTGGCGACCGTCGCTGGCGGACGACAGCGTCATCACGACTTCGCGTTCTGATTCCACCTCGACCGCCTCGATTGCCTCGACGGCGTTTTTGACAATGTTGGTCAGCGCCTGGCCGATCTGACGGCGATCGCAGACAAGCGATGGTGGCGGCTCATCATGGACCAGCGCAAAGCGGATATCGCCATGTGCAACTTCGTGCAGGAAAAGCGATTGTCGGGCGAGATCCACCAGCGACTCTTCACGGAACACGGGCTTGGGCATCCGT
>NCEE01000031.1 GCA_002280555.1 Sphingomonas sp. 32-62-10 | reverse complement strand
CGATGACGCGCAGATCGATGAGATGTGTCGCAAGCTGCTCGCCAACACCGTTATCGAAAACTACCGTATCGAGCGCGTGTGATGAAAACCGCGGTTATCGTTTTTCCCGGCTCAAACTGCGATCGCGATCTGGCGGTCGCGCTTGAAGCCGTGACGGGCACCAAGCCGACGATGGTGTGGCACGGCGAAACGTCTCTGCCTGACGGCATCGGCATGATCGGCCTGCCCGGCGGCTTTTCCTATGGCGATTATCTGCGCTGCGGTGCCATTGCGGCGCGATCGTCGATCATTCCCGCGATCGTTGCAGCGGCGGAGCGCGGCGTACCGGTGATTGGCATCTGCAACGGCTTTCAGGTGCTGACTGAAATCGGTCTGCTGCCGGGCGCCTTAATGCGCAACGAAGGCCTGGATTTTGTCTGCCGCGATGTCGCGCTGACGGTCGAGAACGCCCAAAGCGCCTTCTCCAGTCGCTACGCCGCAGGTGAGCGCGTGATCATGCCGGTCGCGCATCATGACGGTAACTTCACCGCCGATGCCGATACGCTTGACCGGATCGAGGGCGAAGGCCGCGTCGCGTTCCGTTATGCCGAACCCGTCAATGGATCCGCACGGCAGATTGCAGGCGTGCTCAATGCAGGCGGTAACGTACTCGGCCTGATGCCCCATCCCGAACGCCGCATCGAAGCCGCGCATGGCGGCAACGACGGGCGGCGGCTATTCGAGGGGTTGCTGGAGACGGTCGGAGCCTGATCGACCGAACACTGACGTCGTCCGCGCCACCAATAATATCACACTCGGCCAGAACATCGTGTTCCAGATGTCGTGCCAGTCGCCCGGTAGATCGATCGCGATGCGACCGGCCAGCCGATCGCGGATATCCCAAGCCTCGCCCGACACGGCGGCGACGAGTACCACCGTCCAAGGTCGCCATCCTGCCAACGACCATTTGAACAAAACCGCCGAACCGAAAAACAGGATCAGCGCAACATAGACGTGCAGCGCATCTTTGCTGAGTCCGGTCGCCCCGATCAACCAGAGTTTGGCGACTTGGAGCGCGCTCAATGCTACAATGCTGCCTTGAACGGGGTGAAGTTCGTGCCCTTGTCGAACACGTCGACGCCCTCTCGCGCCTTCAGGAAGTTGACGACGAGATAGGTGAGTGGCGTCAGCAGCACTTCCCAACTGACCTTAAGCACCCACTGCGTGATCAGCACCTTGATCACCAAATCATTGGTCCAGCCCTCCGCGCCCCAGAAGGCAAGCGGATAGAAGATCAGGCTGTCGACACCCTGCCCGGCAAAGGTCGATCCGATCGTGCGCGTCCACAGCATCTTGCCGTCGGTCCAAAGCTTCATCCGCGCGAGGACAAAGGCATTGACGAACTCGCCTGCCCAGAACGCGCAGACTGATGCCAGCACGATGCGTGGCACCTGGCCGAAAATCACTTCATACGCTGCCTGGTTCTTCCAGTCGGGTGCGGGCGGCAGCGCGACCACGACGAACGACATGAACGCCATAAACAACACCGCGACCGTCCCCGCCCAAATGACGCGTCGAGCGCGCGCATAGCCGTACACCTCGGTCAACACATCGCCGATCACATAGGAAATAGGGAAGAATAAAATCCCCGCGCCGAACGGCCAGTATCCCACGCCCGGCAGCCAGATCTGCGCAACCTTGCCTGCGCCGATGACGTTCGACAGCAGGATGATCGCCACGAATGCCGCCATCACGAAATCGAAATAGCGCAGCTGTCCACCCGCCAGATCCCGCGCCGACACTGCCTTGATACTCATCGATAGCCCCCGTTGTTCCGCTTACGTTTATGATGCCCGTTTCACCCCCGCGCAATCCGCGCTAACGGACGTATCGCGCGCGCCCGTAGCTCAGTTGGATAGAGCACGAGACTTCTAATCTTGAGGCCGCAGGTTCGACTCCTGCCGGGCGCGCCAAGACTATAAAAACGGGGAGCAGGATCATGGCAGGCGCGCTTTCGGGCATTCGGATCATCGAATTCGCCGGCATCGGCCCGGGGCCGTTTTGCGGGATGATGCTGGGCGATCATGGCGCCGAAGTGATCCGCATCGACCGGCCGGGTGCCCGGCTCGATCCGCGCGACGCGCTGTCGCGCAACCGAAAATCGGTAATCCTCGATATCAAGACCGCTGAAGGGCTCGCGGCTGCCAAGGGCCTCTGCGCCACCGCGGATGGGCTCATCGAAGGGTTTCGACCCGGCGTGATGGAACGGCTCGGGCTCGGGCCCGATGTGCTCATCGCTGAGAACCCCAAGCTCGTTTACGGGCGGATGACCGGCTGGGGGCAGACAGGCCCCTACGCCCAGGCCGCCGGGCACGACATCAACTATATCGCGCTTTCGGGCGTGCTCCACACCATCGGTGTTGCAGGCGGCAAGCCGGTGCCACCCGTCAATTATGTCGGCGATTTTGGCGGCGGGGCGATGTTTCTGGCGTTCGGGATGGTCGCGGGATTGCTGGCAGTGAAAAACGGCGCGCCGGGCCAGGTGATTGATGCAGCGATGACGGACGGATCGGCGCTGCTCGCGGGGATGAGCTATGCGATGCTTGCCCAGGGTACCACCAGCGACGTGCCCGGCACCAACCTGCTCGACGGCGGGGCACCCTTTTACGACACCTATGTCTGTGCTGACGGCAAATCGATCGCAATCGGATCGATCGAACCGCAATTTTATGCGCTGCTCCGGGAGAAACTGGGCATCGCTGATGATCCGGCTTTTGATGCACAGTTCGACAAGGCCGCCTGGCCCGCCCGCAAGGAGCGGCTGGCTGCGATCTTTGCGACCAAAACGCGCGCAGAATGGTGTGCCCTGATGGAAATGACCGATGTGTGTTTCGCCCCCGTGCTGACGATGGCTGAGGCGCCAGCGCATCCGCATAATCAGGCACGCGGGACATTCATCACGATTGGCGGGGCGACTCAGCCGGCCCCTGCGCCACGTTTTTCGGCAAGCCCGGCGCCGTCACCTCGTGCAGCCCCCGTTGCCGGCGCCGATGCGGCACTGTTGGCGCCATCCTGACACGGAGAGTGTCACTTTCGGGCCACAGATTTGTCGATGTTAAACTGAATTTTTTTCGTAACGCTCCCGTAACCGATTGGCACTCGAAGGGACTTATTCTGCAGCTAGCGGACCTCATCCGTCGGTGATCGACGGGCTTGGGGGAATTATATCATGACCATTCGACATAGCCGCCGCGAGGCGGCTGCTGCCGTTCGAACGCTGTTGATGAGCAGCATCGCCATCGCCGCTTTCAGCGCGACTTCCGCTTATGCGCAATCCAGCACCGCACCGCTTCCTGATGAAACTGAAAGCGGCGACATTGTCGTCAAGGGCAGCCGCCCGATCGCCGAATCGCAGGAAGCTGCGTTGAAGACGCAGAAAGAATCCGATTCACTCGTCGCGGTAATCTCCGCCGACGGCGTTGGTCGCTTGCCTGACCAGAACATTGCCCAGGCCGTTGGCCGGTTGGCCGGTGTCGGCGTCGAGCGCGATCAGGGCCAGGCCCGTTATGTCAGCTTGCGCGGCACGCCCAATTACTGGACGACATTGTCGTTCGACGGGATCAACGTCGTCAGCCCCGAGGGCCGCGATGCGCGCTTCGATTCGGTCCCTTCGGCGATTGCGTCACAGATCATCGTTTCCAAGGCTGTGACCCCGGAAATGCCGGGTGAAACGGTTGCCGGCAACATCAACGTCATCACGCGGTCGGCATTCGATTATGCGGGCGGCCATATCGCTGCAAAGGGCGGCTTTGGCGTCGCCGAACTGGGCAGCCGCAAGCAGTATGAAGGATCGCTGGTCGCGGCAGAGCGGTTCAACGTCGGCGGTGGCGAACTCGGCATCCTGTTGTCGGGCAGCTATTTCGAACGCGGGCAGATCACCGACAATTTCGAAGTCGATTATGAACGCGTCGCGCAGGATCAGCGTCCTGGCAACCTGACCCGGTTCTGGGCGCAGGAAACCGAAAACAAGCTGTATCGTCTCACCCGCCGCAACTATTCGGTCTCCGGTCGCCTCGATTACAAGCCGGACTCGGACAACACGATTTCGGCTCGGTCGATCTACACGATCTTCACCGACGATGAAGCGCGCGACAATTACCGCTTCGATCTTGACGACCGCCAGAACGACCTCGTCGGCAACACCGCCGACTGCGCTCGCACGGTGAACCCGACGCCGACGACGAGCGGTTATGCCGATGTTTGCATCGGCAACACCCCGCAGGTTGGCACGGTGTACGGCGTTGACATCCGCCAGCGCGCAACGCTGCGCGCCTTCCGCCAGTCGATCTTCACCAACACGATCGCAGGCGATCATGACTTTGCCGATGGCTGGCACCTGATGTGGCTGGGCAACTACACCGAATCGAAGGATGATCGTTCGGTCGTGGGTGAAGTGGCCTTTGACAGCCCCAGCACCCGCACGCTGCGCCCCACGATCAGCTATGATTTCACCAACCGCAATCGTGGCACGCTGGCGCTGTTCACCACCAACCAGCTGACCGGCCCCACCCGCTTCCAGGCTGGCACCCGCGTGACGGCGATTGACAGCTTCGCCAAGACCCCATCGTCGCTGACCGTGCTCGACGCGGTCGACACCACCAAGGCCTATACCGGCAAGCTCGTCGTATCGCGCGAAACCGGCTTGTTTGGTAGTGAAGCGACGTTGAAGGCTGGGTTCCAGTTCGATCAGCGCACCAAGGTAGCTGACGAAAACCAGATCCTGCTGAACACCGCCGCACAGTTCAACACCGTCGGCCTTCCAACCGATTACAACCAGTTCTCGCTGAACGATGCTTTCCTGGGCAAAATTCCGCTGGGCTACACCTTCCGCTATTTCGATACGGACCGGATGCGCACGGTAACCGATGCCGCGCGCGCAAACTTTGCGTTCACGCCCAACACCGCCAACAATTACGACGTGCGCGAGCAGGTATTTGCCGGTTTCGTGATGGGCACGCTGAAATATGACTGGGGTTCGATCCTGGGTGGCGTTCGCATCGAGCATCTGAAGAACCGCGGTATTGCAGCAGCGACGATCGGTGCCACAACCGGACTCATCACTGCTGAATCGAGCCAGACGCTGTTTTTCCCCAGCCTGCACTTCAACTACAATGTCGACGACACCAAGAAGCTGCGGCTCTCATTCAACACCGGTGCGGCGCGCGCCGATTATGATCAGCTTCGCCCCAACGTCGTGATCAATGATCCCAACCAGACGATTTCGGGTGGCAATCCCTCGGTTAAGCCTGAAAAGGCGTACGGGTTCGACGCCTATTTCGAATGGTATGTCCGCCCGCAGGGCTATTTCAGTGTCGGCGCTTACTACAAGAAGGTCAGGGACGTGCTCTACACGCAATCCCGTACCTTCGGGTCTGACGCGCTCGACAGCAACGGAATCGATCGTTCGGCGTATATCTTCCGTGGCATCACGAATGGCGGCGAAGGCCGGGTGTTCGGGGTCGAAGCAACCGCACAGTTCCAGCTCGAACCATGGACCAGCGATCTCGGCCTGCCCGAGTGGATGGGCGGCTTTGGTATTACGGCCAACGTAACGGCCAACGACAGCGAAGTGACCAAGCCAGCGGTTGGCACCATCCCTTCACGCCGGGTACGGCTGCCAGGCACGTCGGATCTGATCTACAATATCGGTGGTTATTACGAGAAATACGGCCTGTCGATCAGCCTGCAATATCAGAACCGCAGCACCTATCTCGACACCATTGCCGATGATCTCACCGATGCCGGTGACACCTATTGGGCCGGTGACGATGAACTGGACGTCTCGGCACGTTATGCGATCACCAAGAATGTCGAAGTTTATTTCGATGCGACGAACCTGCTCAACCAGCCGGGCCGTCGCTATTCGGAGCCAGGCAATCTGCTGACGGCAACGGGGATCCCAACCCCCCGCAGCGACGTGCAGACCATCGAATTTGAGCGCTTTGGTCGCCGCTTCGCTGGTGGTTTCCGCATCACCTTCTGATCGATGCCTTGCTAGAACTCGATTGTTGAATTGCTGTGCCCCGCTCGCCCCCCTTCAGGGGCGGGCGGGGCATTGCAATTTTGGGACTTTCGCGACGAAAGCCGCTGCTTGCCGCCGCCGGGACAGACCGATACGGTCAGGCAATGACCAAGTTTGCCGTCGCGCTGGGCGCGATCCTCAGCATCGCCCACGCTCAACCCGCTCAGGCCAGCCCCGCCAGTGATCGCTTTCGGCTGGAGGCGACCGCCAAGCGGGTTCGCATCATCCGCGACGACTGGGGCATTGCCCATGTCCATGGCAAAACCGACGCCGATGCGGTCTTCGCGATGATGTACGCGCAGGCCGAAGACGACTTTAATCGCATCGAGACCAATTATCTCGTCTCGCTCGGGCGCCTTGCTGAGGCGGAGGGCGAAGCGGCGATCTGGCAGGATCTACGCCAACGGCTATTCATCGATCCCGCCGACCTGCGCCGCCAATACACCGTCGCCCCGGCCTGGCTGCAGCGGCTGATGACCGGCTGGGCGGATGGACTGAATTATTATCTGCTCACCCACCCCGAGGTGAAACCGCGCGTTATCAAAAAATTCGAGCCCTGGATGGCGCTGAGCTTCTCTGAAGGCAGCATCGGCGGCGATATCGAGCGTGTCGCGCTTAAGCCGCTCGCCGCATTTTACGGCCAGAGCCAGCTGGCGATGGCCGACACTGCGAATCCTGGCCTATTCCGCGAACCTTCGGGTTCGAATGGCATCGCGATTGCCCCTGCCAACACCGTGAATGGCAAGGCGCTGCTGCTCATCAATCCGCATACCAGCTTCTTCTTCCGCAGCGAGCAGCAGGTGACGAGCGATGAAGGGCTGAACGCCTATGGCGCCGCCACTTGGGGCCAGTTCTTCATTTATCAGGGGTTCAACGAACGCGTCGGCTGGATGCACACGTCGAGCGGCGTCGATTCAGTCGATGAGTTCGCCGAGACGATCGTCGATCAGGGTGACAAGCCATTTTATCGCTACGGCAAAGAATTGCGGCCGGTCCGCGTCAACGGGATCACACTCACTTATCGGCTGCCCGATGGCACGATGGCCCGGCGGCAATTCACCACCTATGCGACGCATCACGGCCCGATCGTGCGGGCAACGGACGGCAAATGGGTGTCGTTCGGGTTGCTCAATTCTCCTGCAGCCGCGCTCCAGCAGAGTTTCGAACGCACCAAATCGCGCGATCTAACAGGCTATATGAAGGTGATGACGCTCAAAGCCAATTCATCGAACAACACCATATTGGCAGATGCGACCGGCGCGATCGCCTATCTCCACCCGCAATTCGTCCCCAAGCGTGACGACGTGTTCGATTACCGAAAACCTGTCGATGGCAGCGATCCGGCGACTGACTGGCAGGGGCTGCACGCGCTTTCGGAACTACCACAGGTCATGTCGCCGCCCACCGGCTGGATCGCCAACACCAACAACGCTCCCTGGTCCGCCGCCGGTCCGGACAGTCCCGAAAGCAGCACCTATCCGCAATATATGGATACAGCAGGTGAAAATCCGCGCGGGCTTCACGCCATTCGTGTGCTGAAAAACCGGCGCGATTTCACGATCGATGCGCTGCGTGATGCCGCCTATGACCCTTATTTGACGGCGTTTGCGCCGCTAGTGCCCTCACTAGTCGCAGCCTGGAATGCGCTGCCGATTGGTGATCCCATAAAGGCGAAGCTGGCCGATCAGATCGCCACACTGCGCGCATGGGATTTCACCTGGAGCACGCAATCGGTGGCAACATCGCTGGCGGTGTTCTGGGGAGAGGCTTTGTGGAACGACACGGCCAATGATCCCGATCTGAAAACTAAAGGGCTGGCGCGATATGATTATCTGTTTGCCACCGCCCCTGCCCGTAAGCTCGCCGCGCTGGCGGCAGCATCGGACCGGCTGACCGCTGATTTCGGCAGTTGGAAAACGCCGTGGGGAGAGATCAACCGGTTCCAGCGCAACGACGGTGCAATCGTGCAGCAATTCGACGATAGCAAACCAAGCACACCCGTTGCCTTTACCTCGGCCCAATGGGGATCACTCGCCTCATTTGGGGCGCGGCGCTATCCGGGAACGAAGCGCTATTACGGCACCAGCGGCAACAGTTTCGTCGCGATCGTCGAGTTTGGTGATCGCGTGCGCGCGCGAGCCGTTACCGCCGGAGGCGAAAGCGGCAACCCCGCCTCGATCCATTTCGCCGATCAGGCAAAACGCTACGCAACCGGCGATTTACGCGACGTGTATTTCTATATCGACGAGCTCGCGCCGCATATCGTGCGGTCATATCATCCCGGACAATGACGTGATGACAGTCGACAGCAATCCGCACGGCCCGGGCATTAAAGTGACCCTGCCTGCGCGCCCTGAGGCGATCCGTATGACCGCGCAGGATACCGCCGTCGTCGTGATCGACATGCAGAACGCCTATGCATCGCCGGGGGGCTATGTCGATCTGGCCGGGTTCGATATCGCCGGGGCAGCCGGTACGATCGGCAAGATTACCACCGTGCTCGACACCGCACGCGCTGCGGGCGTGCAGGTGATCTACCTCCAGAATGGCTGGGATCCCGATTATGTCGAGGCGGGTGGCCCCGGCTCACCCAACTGGCATAAATCGAACGCCCTCAAGACGATGCGCGCGCGCCCAGAGCTTTCTGGGCAATTGCTGGCGCGCGGCGGCTGGGATTATGCGCTGGTCGACACACTGGCCCCGCAGCCCGGCGACATCACGCTCCATAAGACGCGCTATTCGGCGTTCTTCAACTCACAATTGGACAGTGTGCTGCGTGCGCGCGGCATCCGGCATATCGTGTTCGTCGGCATCGCGACGAATGTGTGTGTGGAAAGCACGATGCGCGACGGCTTTCACCTCGAATATTTCGGCGTGATGCTGGAGGACGCGACGCATCACCTCGGCCCGCCGGCCATGCAGGAGGCAACTGTTTACAACGTCGAGAAATTCTTCGGCTGGGTATCGACCGTCGCCGATTTCTGCGGCACCTTTGGGCAAATGCCGAAGGACTAAGGACTGCTCATGCCTTTTGAAGCGATTAACCCGCCGCAATTCCCCACCCCAATCGCGCCATTCTCCGCCGGCGCCAAGGCAGGCAACACCGTCTATGTTTCGGGCACACTCGCGCTCGGCGAAGGTGGCGTGGTGCTTTATCCCGGCGATGCGACCGCGCAGACACGGCATGTGCTGGAGGTGATCAAAACGACCCTCGAAGCCGCCGGCGCGACGCTGGCCGATGTCGCCTTCAACCACATCTTCCTGAAGGACTGGGCCGATTATGCCGCGATGAACGCGGTCTATGCCGAATATTTCCCCGGCGCAAAGCCCGCGCGTTATTGCATCCAATGCGGCCTGGTGAAGCCCGATTGCCTGGTCGAGATCGCCAGCGTGGCGCATATCGGCTGATGGCCCACGCCGCCGGGCTCTGGTATGAATGGCATGGCTCGGTCGATGCGCCTGTCGTCATCATGTCGCCCGGGCTTGGCGGATCGGCGGGATATTGGACGCCCAATCTGGCTGCGCTGACGGCGCGATACCGTGTGCTGCTCTATGATCATCGCGGCACGGCGCGAAGTGACAAGGCACTACCCGAAACCGTCACCGTCGAAACAATGGCCGCTGACCTGCTGGCCTTGATGGACGCGCTGGGCATCGCAAAAGCGCACCTGATCGGTCACGCAGCGGGCGGCATCATCGGGCTCGCCATGGCGCTGAAGGCACCCGCACGGCTGGATAAGCTGATCGTCGTCAACGGCTGGGTGGCGCCGGACCCCCATTTTGCGCGTTGCTTCGACGTTCGACTTGCACTGCTCCGCCATATCGGCCCGGCAGCTTATGTCCGTGCCCAGCCGATCTTTCTCTTCCCCGCCGACTGGATTTCTGCAAACAGCGCCGCGCTCGACGCCGAAGAGCCTCTGCATCTAAGCCACTTCCCGCCGCCCGAAAACATCGAACGCCGCGTCGCTGCGCTCAAGGCGTTCGATATTGGCGATCGGTTAGGAGAAATCGACGTGCCCGTCCTCGCCATTGTCGCAGCCGACGACATGCTCGTCCCCGCGTCCTGTGCCGACGCGATTGAGCGCGGAATCGCGGGCGCGCGGCGCGTCACGATGGCGTGGGGTGGCCATGCCTGCAACATCACCGATCCCGACCGCTTCAACGCCATCGCACTCGAATTTCTGGGGGACTGATCATCATGCAAGTCGGCGTCTTCGTGCCCATCAACAATAATGGCTGGCTGATCAGCGAGAACGCGCCGCAATATATGCCGAGCTTCGATCTTAATAAGGAAATCGCCCAGCGCGCTGAGAAATACGGCCTCGATTTCCTGCTCTCGATGATCAAGCTGCGCGGGTTTGGCGGCAAGACCGAATTCTGGGAATATGGCCTGGAAAGTTTCACGCTGATGGCCGGGCTCGCGGCGGTGACCGAAAAGATCAAGATCTACGCGACCTGCCCGACCCTCATCATCCCGCCCGCCTTCGCCGCGCGGATGTGCAATACGATCGATTCGATCAGCCATGGTCGCTTCGGGTTGAACCTGATCACCGGCTGGCAAAAGCCCGAATACTCGCAGATGGGGCTGTGGCCGGGCGAGGACCATTTCCGTAACCGGTACAAGATGCTGGACGAATATGCCCACATCCTGCGTGAGTTGTGGGAAACCGGGCGCAGCGATTTCAAGGGCGATTATTACCAGATGGACGATTGCCTCGTCCGACCCAAGCCGACCGGCGACATGAAGATCATCTGCGCCGGCTCATCCGACGACGGTCTCGCCTTCTCGGCGCAATGGGCGGATTATGCCTTTTGCCTCGGCAAGGGCGTCAACACACCGACCGCATTCGCGTTCAACAATGAACGCCTTGCCGCCGCAACCGCCAAGACTGGGCGGGACGTATCGGTATTCGTGCTCGTCATGGTCATCGCCGCGCCGACCGATGAAGAAGCGATGGCAAAGTGGAAGTCGTACAATGACGGGGTCGATCATGCCGCCATCGCCTGGCTCGCCGATCAGGGTGCGGCGGACAAGGTGAATGCCACCACCAACGTGCGCCAGCTCGCCGCGCCGGAGGGGGCCGTCAACATCAACATGGGCACATTGGTCGGCTCCTACGCCAGTGTCGCTCGGATGCTCGACGAGATGGCGGAAGTGCCCAATACCGGCGGCGTGCTGTTGACCTTTGACGAATTCATCGAAGGGGTTGAGGCATTCGGCCAGCACATCCAGCCGCTGATGACGAGCCGGGGGGTCTGAGCAGGCATCGCAGATAATGGCATTTGTCATCATATCCGCCTAGGACTCGCGCCATGGCCCGCCCAAAAACGCATCGCTTCTATTCGATCCACGCGCAGGAAATGGTGCGTGTTGCCGCCACCACACCACGCGCAACGGTGGGCGACCCCGCCGCCAATGCGCAGGCGGCAATCGATCTGGCGAAGAAGGCGGCGTCGAACGGCGTCGACCTGATCGTCTTTCCCGAACTCAGCCTGTCATCTTATGCGATCGACGATCTGCACATGCAGGCGGCGCAGCACGGCGCGACTGAGGCGGCGATTGCCCGGCTGGCCAGCGCAACCGCCAAGCTCGCCACCGTTATGCTGGTCGGCGCCGCAATACCGCGCAACGGGCGGCTCTATAACTGCGCCATCGCCATTGCGCGGGGCAAAATCCTGGGAGTCGTGCCGAAGACGTTCCTGCCCAATTACCGCGAATTCTATGAAAAGCGCTGGTTCGCGAGCGGCGCGGGGATCACCGGCATGGAGATCGACCTGGCCGGGCAGCGCGTCCCCTTCGGCACCGACCTGATCTTCGCCGCGAGCGACCTGCCGCATTTCGTGTTCCATGCCGAGATTTGCGAGGATTTCTGGGCCCCCACCCCGCCCTCCACCAATGGCGCGCTCGCGGGAGCCTATATCTGCTGCAACCTCTCAGCCTCGCCCATCAACATCGGCAAGGCCCGAGACCGGGAGATGCTCGCCTCGGCGCAGTCCTCCCGAGCGATCTGCGCCTACATCTTTTCGGCCTCCGGTCCCGGCGAGAGCACCAATGATCTCGCCTGGGACGGCCAGAGCCTGATCCATGAAAATGGCGATCTGCTGAAGGAATCGCAGCGTTTCCGGTGTGAGGCGGACACGATCATCGCCGATATCGACGTCGCGCGGCTGCGGATCGAGCGAATGCGCAACGGCACGTTCAACGACGCGGCACGGCTGGCGGGCGATCCCGAGTATGACTTCCGCCGCATCGCCTTCGAGCACAAGCCCGACTTTGCCGATATCGGCCTGCAGCGCGACCTTCGGCGCTTCCCGTTCGTGCCCAACACGCCCGAACGGCTCGATGCCGATTGCTACGAGGCCTTCAACATCCAGGTCGAAGGACTGATGAAGCGCGTCGAGGCGTCGCGGGTCGAGCGCCTCGTCATCGGCATTTCGGGTGGGCTCGATTCAACCCACGCGCTGATCGTCGCGGTGAAGGCGTTTGACCGGATGAAAATCCCGCGCGACCATATCCTTGGCTATACCATGCCGGGCTTTGCGACGAGCGAGGGCACCAAGAGCAATGCGTGGAAGCTGATGCGCGCGCTGGGCGTGGCGGGTGACGAGATCGACATCCGCCCCGCCGCCGAGCGGATGCTGGCGGACATCGGCCACCCCTATGCCAAGGGGAAGAAGCAGTACGACGTAACGTTCGAGAATGTACAGGCGGGCCTGCGCACCGATTATCTGTTCCGGCTCGCCAACCAGAACAATGGCCTGGTGGTCGGCACGGGCGACCTTTCCGAGCTCGCGCTGGGCTGGTGCACATACGGCGTGGGCGATCAGATGAGCCATTACGGCGTCAACGCAGGTGTGCCCAAAACGCTGATCCAGCACCTAATCCGCTGGACGATCGCGACCGATTTCTGGGATCTGGAAACCGCCAGGGTGCTCGAAGCGATCCTCGCCACCGAAATTTCACCCGAGCTGGTGCCCGCCGGGGCCAACGGCACGATGCAGAGCACGCAGGACCGGATCGGGCCGTATGAGCTCCACGATTTCTTCCTCCACTACACCGTGCGCCAGGGCCAGTTGCCGTCAAAGATCGCGTTCCTGGCCTGGCACGCCTGGAAAGACGCCCGCACCGGCCGCTGGCCGCGCGGGTTCCCGGTGACGGGCAGGAACGCCTATGATCTGCCGGTGATCAAGAAATGGCTGGAGGAATTCCTGTTCCGCTTCTTCACCACCAGCCAGTTCAAACGTACCGCGATGCCCAACGGGCCGAAGGTTTCGAGCGGCGGTTCGCTTTCACCGCGCGGTGATTGGCGCGCGCCGAGTGATGGGGTCGCGACGGTTTGGCTGGATGAGGTGAAAGCGAATATGCCGTAGCAGGGGCGTCCATCTGGTAGGTGCCAGCAATCGCGAACAAAAAGCGCGTTCAAATCACAAAAAGCCCCGCCACCACGCACGGAACCGCGACCTTAAAAGGAGGTGGGGCAGCAAGGCCGAAGCGTCGAAACCACCGACCGGGTGGGCGGATGCGACAATGAATAAGAGCGGGCGCTGGCTTTCGGATACCACTAAATGGAACACAGCGGATTTGAGGTCTGGAAGACAACGGAGGTGTCGTGAGCACCGTCGTTCATTCGGTTATCGCCCCAAGCCAATCTGATCGAAGCGCGACCGCCAATGCCGTCGTCGACTTGTGTCAGGTTCGCCGCCATTGATCCGAATTTCACGCTATTCGATAACCCCTTGTCACTCAGCCCTTCGGCGGATTTGGCGTTAGGCCAAAGCCCTAGCCTAGAGTTGCAGTCGGCAATTGAAAACGCGCCTCCACATTCCTTTCGGCCTCGATCGCACTGGCAAGATCGAGCGAATAGTTGGCATCATCTACCGACAAAAACGTCGGCCCGACAAACGCGCTATTTGCAATAAAATAATCCGTTGGCTGCTGGCCTCGCGGCACCTTCCAACTGTACGAAACATAGGCACCGGGCGGCAACGAGCCGATTGGAAGCTTGCCATCATAATTTCCGTTTGAGGCTGGCGACACGATGGCGTGAGGAAGATCGCCCGAACCCCAAATTTCGTTGACCGTCTGCGGAGGCCGCTCGTCAACCCTTTTCACAGTGGCATAGATATCATTTTCCCCGAAGCTACCACCTTGTTCATTCAAGACGCCAAATTGCAAAACCACATCGTTCTTGAACACAGGCACTGATTCGAAGTTGTTAATGTTGCCGCTTGCAATCGCGATGAAAGGCTTTGGGCTCGAGCTCAGCGCAGGAAGAGCAAAACGTTGCGACCTTAGTTGATTCAAGAACTGGATTGAATCATAAATTAGACTCGCCCGATCGGCTAACACGCCGACATTTTTGAGTACGTACGCCAGTCGAGCCAATGCGATGACACCAGTCACGGCGCTGGCTGTACCAGCAAGATAAGCGGCCACTGGCGCTGCAACCGTAATCATGGTCAGGTACAAAGGCACATCTGCCCACGAAGGCATCGTTACACTTTGGTATGGGACCCCGCTATTGTTGTTGCTTGGCGCACTGCACCCCACGAGCGCAAGTGAAGCTCCACCGACCAACACGCCTCTGCGCGTAACCATTTGATGATTCACAATGCCCTCCATCTCGGTTGTGCTACTAAAAAACCACCAAAGCCCCAAAGTAATAGGTAGTTTTTTAAAATATATTCAATACCATTAGTCCTAATCGTATGTAATTACAGATGATTTACAAAAGTTTATTGATGAAACTCGCCATAAATATCGAGTTTTTCAATATCGTATCCCGAAAATTCAAAGGTTAATTAGATTGACAAACAAATCTTATATAAAATTACTATAATTATTGTTATTTCTATTGTAATATACTCTATCAGACAGAGCTTTCGTGAGTCAATATAGGTCTTTCAGAAAACGCCGCGCGTGACGTGGCTATCATCAATGCAGCCAAAAAACTGATACTAATGGATATTCGATCGATCGACTTTAATTTACTTCCATAGCCGTCACAAGTCGCGAGCTATGTTCATTTGGCTAAACAATAGCTTACCCTGCCGATTACCGCACACTCGATCGATGCGAAACAACCGGCAGAGTTGGACTATCTGAAGGTTAGGCCGCACGCGCGTATTTGGCGGTCTGGCAGAACATCAGGATACACACCTTCATTTCGACAACGCGCGGCGACATCAGCCTGAGCGTGGCGGGCAACAGTCGATTGCCGTCATGATAGGTGCCGCGCCAGAGATTGGGGCCTTCAAGCGTAACGTCGGACAGTACGAGCCCGGTTTCGACCTGGCCCGACTTGCCTTTGGCGCGGGCAAGCCCGGTCGCGCAGAGCAGCCCCGGCTTTTTGGTGCACGGTTCGATCCGCGCTGCGCCGGGACCGTTGATCTCGGTCCAGGTGCCGAGCAGCGGCGATGGGGTTGCCATCGTTCCGGCGTCGGTCAAGGCAGCAGTCATCAGCATCATTTTCGTCATCCACATGGTCAGTTCCTTTCAGTTTTCAGGTTTCAGGTTGGTTGAGGGTTGGGGACATCAGGCCGCGACAGGGTCGCCAGCCGGATTGGGAAGCGGGCGCCGCACGGCAGCCGCGAAATGGCGGTGGTATTCGGGATGTTCGGTGCCCATCCAGCGATCCCACCAGGTGAAGTAGAGGCTGAAGTTCCACCCAACCCTGCCATGATGGAGGTCGTGATGCGTTGTCGTGGTCATCCAGTCGAAGAGCGGGCGACCATCGCGCCGCGATGGCATCACTTCGATCCCGCAGTGGAGCAGCGTGTTGCGCACGATCTGGTGGAGCACGAACAGATCGACCACGACCCAAGATGTTGGCACGATCAGCACCCAAAGCGGCACGAAGCTGCCCATCAACACCGCCTCTGGCCAGTCGAAGCTGTAGGCAGTGAAAGGCGACGGATTGTTGCTGAGATGGTGGCGGCGATGCACCCAGCGGAACAGGCTGCGGTGATGGGACAGCCGGTGTGCCCAGTAAAAATAGGCATCGTGCGCGATGATCATGAGCACCAGGCTGACCCAGAACCAGACGGGGCCCCATGTCGCGGCGATCTTGGGGCCGTTCCACCAGCCAAAATAATGCTGCGCGAGCTTTGCCACCACCGAGACGGTGGCGAAGATCATCACCGACCGTATCGAAAAGACGAATTCTTTACGGAGCTGGCGACCGGGCGGCCGCTGGCTACGGATGCGACGGTTGGCGAGCGGCCGCGCCAGCACGTACCACAGCAGCAGCCACACGCTGGTCGCGAAAATCACATAACGAATAGCATCGCCGAGCATGAGCAGCACCCAGTGCTGTCCCATTGATGCAAGATACTCCAACGACATAAGCGAACCTCCTTTGATTGGGTGGTTCGTCTGTCGATCAAAGCGTCGCGATAGGTCTCGCCGATCCGTTGGAGAAGGTGGCCGATTCCGAAATCAGCGAGGATTTTCGGAAATCGGCAAGCTATTGGCCATGTTCTGGCGGCGATATTCGGTCGGCGTCAGCCCCGTCTCATCGCGAAAGGCGCGGTTGAAGGGTCCGAGCGAGCCGAATCCGAGATCGAACGCGATGCTGGCGACGGTGCGCGCAGCGCTGGCGGGATCGCTGAGCAGCGTCCGGGCCTCGGCGATGCGGCGCTGGTTGACAAAACTGGCGAAGTTGCGGTGGCCGAGTTGATCGTTGATCAATCGACGCAGCCGGTGCTCGGGCAAGCCAACGGCAGTCGCGAGATCGCCGATTGTCAGCCCCTCGCGGCGCCATAGTACTTCGATATCCATGACCTGTTGCAACCGATCGAGCCAGATTTGGCTGTCATCGATGGGGCGTGCATCGACGGTCGCGGAGCGCCCGCTAGGCGATACTCCGAACAGCGTCGATCGCGCTTCGAGCAGCACCGCCACGCCGCCAATCCCAAGCAGGGCTTGGAGCGAGGCATTGGCGAATTGGTACCAGGGCGAATTGATGCCGAGACCCTGACCGATCTGGACAGCGCTGATGACAACCGAAAACACTGCGATGAGCAGGAGAAAAGGCACCCTAAGCCGTCTTCTGGCCTCGACCAGGTCGTTCTGGCCCGATCGGATGATCACAAACAGCGCGTTGAGGGCCAACAACAGCCCCAAAACGTTGTGGAGTCCCCAGGTCGCTGGCGCCAGGGCGCGTGGTCCATATTGGCCGAAAAGCCCGATGATTGTTAACGCAATGGACGGCGACGTGCTCATCCACGTTAACCGGCGATCTTCGAACAGCATGACCGCGAACAGCCAGAAATAGCCCGCGCCGCCGATCTGGATCAGCCACAACAGGATTTGCACCGATCCCATCATCCTGAGGATCTGCGGAACGCCCGTGAGCGTTAGACTGATGCTGCTGATGAAGAGCAACAATATGACGATCTGTAACCCGCGATCCTCGGCGCTGCGGGCAAGCGCAATGGCGAGACCCAATTGGGCACCCACCGCCATCCCGCGAAGCAACAGATCAAGGATTTGCCATGGCTCCACCGGTACATGCCCTCCCCAGCGCGACGCGCCTAGTCTATTCGCGGGAACGGGGAATTGCCAATCGGTGGCGTGACCCTCTTGGAGCGATCAATGTGGCCGGTTACGCCCCCACAACCTCCCGCCGCATCACCTGCGCCGAAAACCGCTCCATTTCCTCGGCCTGTGGGCTCATCTGGAGCAGCAGCAGGTCCAGCCCTGCCGCTTCATATTCCTCGATACGTTCGCGCAGTTGCTCGGGCGTGCCGATCAGGTTCGGGCGCAGGCCACGGTTCGAGACCGAATATTCGTTGATCTTCATCTCGCGTTCGAGCTGCGTGCCGGACAGCCACTGGTCGAAGTTATCGTAGCCGGCGGGGAGATCGGTCACGTCGGTGATGCGTTTCAGTTCGCGCTGGGCTTCGGCTTCGCTGTCGCGGACGATGGCGTAGGCGGCCATGCCGTATTGCATGGGGAGCTTGCCTGCGGCTTCGCGCCTTGCAGCCATGTCGGCGATTTTGGGGGCGATGGCCTCCACCGGATCGCCGTGCATCACATAGGCGTCGCACTGGCCCGCGATCAGCGTTTTCGCTGCCTCGCTCTCGCCGCCCGCATAGGTGACGGGTTTGCGCACCGGCTTGGGGCTGCAGATCGCCTTGTCGGTGGTGTAGAATTTGCCGGCGAAGTCGAACTCCTCCTCGCGCCACATCCCTTCGACCACCTGCAGCCATTCGCTGGTGCGGGCATAACGATCGTCATGCTGATCGAACTGCAGGCCGTAGCGTTTGGCCTCATCCGCCCACCAGGACGACACGACGTTGAGCGCGAGGCGACCGCCGGAAATCTGATCGATATTGGCCGCCGCCTTGGCGAACAAAGCAGGCTGGTGGAAATTGGGGCGGACGGCGACCATCAGCTCGAGTGTTTCGGTTACGGCGGCGACGGCGGCGGCGGTCGACCAGGCATCGAGCGTCGGCGCGCCGATGCCCTTGATATCGTTCATGTTGAGCTCGGCGATCAGCGACAGGTCATAGCCCCATTTCTCGGAGTTGATCGCGAGCCGCTTGGTATAGTCCCAGCTCGCGTCCATCTGCTCATCGGCGACGTTGCGCAGCCAGCCGCCGAAGACGGGCATCCAGTAACCATATCTCATTGTGGTGCTCCGATGGAGGTTTGCCAAAGAACTGCGCTGTCACCCCGGACTTGTTCCGGGGTCCACCGGGCCGCCAACCCCGCGCCGGTAGCTTTTGCGGACCAGTGGACCCCGGAACAAGTCCGGGGTGACGGATGGGGATTGGGGTAAAGGGTGGCAATCACCCCTTCACCTTCGCGATTTCCGCTTCCAGATAGTCGATCAACTTCTCGTGCGGGTCCCAGCCGAGCACATCGAGCGGTTTGGCAACGAAGTTCGATAATGCATTGATATCATAGAAGCGTGGCACCCCATCACGGTCATCGATCATCACCTCGATGCCACCGACGTCGAGCCCCGCCGCCGCCGCGATCCGCTCCGCCGCGTCGATCAACTCCGGGCCGGGATCGACTTGAGTCATCGCGATCGGCTTGCCATCGGCGACACAGGCGTCTGCCGGGCAGAGATCGAACTGGCCCCCGCCGTCGATGTCGAGCGCGTAAAGGAATTTGCGGTCGAGCGTTTCGATCCGGGTGATGCGGCCATCTCGCGCAGGCACATATTCCTGCACCAGCAGCACGCCGTCGATGCTCGTCGGCAGGAATTTGTCAGCGACCGCCAGGGCGAGGTCTTCGGTGGTTTCATAGCGCATGATGCCCGCGCCTGATCCGCCGATATTGGCTTTCACGACGATGGGAAAGCGCAGCTCTGCGGCGGCACTCGGGATGTCGATCGCGCGGTGGACAACGCGGGTAGCGGGGATCGCGAGGCCGAGCGCCGCGATCAACGCGAGCTGGCGTGCCTTGTTGGCGTCGACCGCAGCGCCGTTGATCTCGATCGCGCGCTCGATCGCCTGCCGCGACAGCGGCACCAGGCCGCGCTGCCAGGCGTAGCCGAGC
>NCEE01000002.1 GCA_002280555.1 Sphingomonas sp. 32-62-10 | reverse complement strand
CGGAGCCCGACCGGACATCGCCGGGGCGGATTGCCGCGCGGCTCCAGCGCACCAACGGCAATTCGCCGACACTCGCCGCACTGCGCGCGCTGCCGGATAATGATGCGACGCTCGCCGCAGCGATTGCCGCCGCGCCGGTCACGCTTGGCTATTTTCTGGGGCGTGAGGGGCGAGGACCGACGGTTGAGCCCAAGGCCGGGCTGGCAATGGCTGGCGCATCACCAGCGGGCGCGGTGCAGGCCTTTTCGAGCGCGATCGAGCCGTTGCCCGCGTTTCGCGATGGGGCCTCCGGATCGGGCTTTGTCAGCCTGATCGGCGATCGTGACGGGATTATCCGCAAGGCCCCGCTGATCGCCTCACAAAACGGGCGGCTGCTCCCCTCGCTGTCGCTCGATGCGTTGCGCACGGCTCAGGAAGCGGGATCGGTCATCGTCAAATCGACCAGCGCCAGCGGTGAATTTGGCGGCGGGGCGGCGCAAGTCGTCTCGCTCAAGGTCGGCGGGTTCGAAGTGCCGACGACGCCTGCGGGCGAACTTTGGCTTTATTTCACCGCGCCGCACCCGGCGCGCACGATCCCGGCCTGGAAAGTGCTGACCGGGGCGATGAGCCCTGCCGAAATGCGCGCGGCGTTTGACGGGCGGATCGTTTTCATCGGTAGCGGTGCTGCGGGCCTGCGCGACTTGATCGCCACGCCGCTGCGCGACCGCGAAGTGGGGGTGATGGTCCATACCCAGGCGGTCGAGCAGATGATCCTTGGTCGCTATCTGGTGCGGCCTGATTGGGCGAGCGGGCTCGAACGCAGTCTGTTGCTGGCGCTCGGGCTGATCCTCGCGCTGGTGTTGCCCCGGCTGGGGGCAATGCGCGGTGCAGTGCTTGGCGCGATTGCCGTTGGGGGCATCATGGCCGGTAGCTGGGGAGCGTTTCTGCAGTACCAATATCTGCTCGATCCGACCTATCCGGTGCTCGGGCTGCTCGCGGTCTATGTCGTCGGGACGGGAGTAACGTTCTACCGCGAAGAGCGGCAGCGCGCCTATATCCACCGCGCATTTGACCGGTATCTGTCGCCAGAGCTCGTCAAGCGGATCGTCGATGATCCAGGCCAGCTCGAACTCGGCGGCGAAGTGCGCGAGATGACCGTGCTGTTCTGCGATATCAGGCGCTTCTCGGCTATTTCGGAGTTGATGGGCCCACAGGAAATCATCCGCTTTCTGATCGCGTTTCTGACGCCGATGTGTGACATTCTGCTCGCGCGCAAAGCGACGATCGACAAGTTCATCGGCGATGCCATTCTGGCCTTTTGGAACGCTCCGCTCGACGATCCCGATCAGCACGCCAATGCCGCACGCGGTGCGCTGGAAATGGTCGCCCGACTCGAACAGATGAACGATGTGATGACCGCGCAAAGCGCAACGCCCTGGCCCGGCGATGTGCGAATCGGCATTGGCCTGAATGCCGGGCCATGCTGTGTGGGCAATATGGGATCGGCGCAGCGGCTGTCCTATTCGCTGATCGGCGACACGGTGAACCTGGCCTCACGGCTGGAGGGTCTGACCAAATATTACGGTGTGTCGATCGTGATCGGTGCGGCGTTGCGACAGCATCTGCCCGAATTCGCGATCCTCCCGCTTGATCGCGTGCGTGTGGTGGGGCGCGAGGCGCCCGAGCAGGTTTATGCGCTGATGGGCAGCGAGGATCTGGCGCTGGCCCCTGCTTTTCGGCGGATCGAGGCGATGCACCGTGACATGCTCGCCGCTTATGCAGCGCAGGATTGGACCCTCGCTCGAGCGTGGATTGCGGCCGCAGCGCCCCATGTTGCGCAGTTCGGCCTTGGTCCGCTGCACACGCTCTACGCCGAACGGATTACGCGCTTCGAAGCGCAACCGCCGGGTGAAGGCTGGGACGGCGTTTTCGCCGCTGCCGAGAAATAGGGACCGGCCCAGACCGGATCGACAGGCGCTTGGGCAGGATGCCGTTCGGTTGATCGAACAGGGGTGAAACGTTTGACCGCGCCTGAATTCATCGCGCTCTAGAGCATAATCACTTTACAGTGATCTGTTCGTCCCGAGCATCGTCGAGGGGCATGCCGCAAACGCTGCGCAGGGTGTCTCGACTTCGCTCGACACGAACGGGACGGGTGGCGGATCAACATAAGGCGATCGCGCTCTAGCCCCCCGGGGAACGATCGAACGACTGCGACTGGCGGCCATTCTCAAAATACTGGTCAGTGATTGGGTTACGACGCAGGATGCCGTTCTCGTCGAACAGGCCGCCTCGCCCCCTGATGCCGAGCAACTCGTTCAGCTCGGCCGATCCGCGGGCCGAGAGCAGAAACGGCCCGATCGGCGGCTGATTGGGGCCGGGAACGAATACGGCATAGCCGGGACGCTCCACGGGAACGGTTACGCCGCCAGCAACCACGTCGATCGCGCCGGGGGTCTCGCCACCCTGTGCGGCGGCGCCAGGGCCACGCAGCAGAATGAGCGAAGCGGTGGTGGGATCGGCGGTGTAATTGCCGAGGCCCGCTTCACGTGCCGCGATCCGAACGGCATCAGCTCCGATCGCGCCGTCGACGATCGTGCCGCGGACGCCGATCGTGGCGACCGGCGTACTGATCGCCGACTGGCCCGGATTGGCGTGGAGCGCCTTGCTCGACATGAAACGGAAAGTGCCACGTGCAACCGACAGCCCGACAGCGCTCGCCTTGCGATTCGGATCATAGACGAAGCGATCGACCTTGATCCGGGAATTGCTGCCCAGCGCAAAGATCGTCCGATCGAGCAGCAGCACCTGCAACCGGCTGGCGCGCCCGGTATTGATGTCATTGCCCAGCGAAACGCGCTCTTTCACCACCGCGCGGTGACGCTTTGGATTGGCCTGGGTGGTCATCGTCACGTCGTTCAGCACGGCAGCGTTGACGCCCACAGTCTGCGCGGCGGCAGGGGAAAAGGCGGTTGCCGCCATCAGGCCGGCGACGATCGGGATCATGCGGCGGATCATGCGATCATTCCTCATTTGCCAAAGTTCCAGACGATCTGAAGGTCGAGGCCAAAACTGTCGTAATCCCGGAGGAAGCTCGATCGGTTATAGTCACGCCGTGTGTGGCTAAGGCCCGCCTCGATATCGAAGCCGCTGCCGAACAAGGGCGTGCCGAGTGCTCCGCGAGTAAAGGTCCGGATTTCCTGTCGATCGGTCACGAACATCGCATCGCGGAAGTCGACGAAACGGATCGTCGATGAAAGCAGGCCATAGCTGCCCGCCTGCCCGATCGGCTCTCGAAACGCGCTGTACGCTCGCACGCCGCGATAGCCGAGGGATGTGGTGACGGCGGTTTTCTCCTCAAAGGCGGCGCCGATCACCCAGTTCGCCCCGCGCCGGGTGGTGGCGCTGTAATCAAGCGCCAGATCATAGCGTTCGCCGTCGCGTGAAAAGAACGGGAAAGAGCCGGTATAATCCTGATGCACCGCCACGCCGCGAAGTGCGATGCGCCCCGTGCGTCCCGTCGACACGAACAGGTCGGCCTGGCCGCCATATTCGGTGACGAAGGGGTCGCCCTGCAGCCGGGCATGGGTAACAAGGCCCCCCGCCGCAAAACCGATTCGGCTGCCCTGCTGGCCAAACCCCAACCGCGCCGTGCCGATCTGGTAATCAAGCCCTGAGCTGCCAAACGCATTCTTCGTCTCGCCCGCCAGTCCGGCATAAACATAACCCTGCCCGACCGGTGCCCGGCCTTCGATCTGGCCACCGGCGATGAACGCGGCATCGTCATCGGAAACACCGGTAATCCCGGGGAAGTCGAACGAGACGGAAAGGGCACCGAGCGCGTCGGTATCATAGGCCAAGCCAAGCGCGAGCTGGCCGAAAATGCCGCGATTGGAAGGCCCTTTAGCAATCGGCCGTTCGATCGTGCCGCATGCTTGCACCACACCGGCCCATTCCGCATCGGCGATCCGCCCACCATTGACCTGGCCGAGTTCGATCTGGGCGCGGGCGCGATCATCAAGCCGGCACAGGGTTGCTACATAATAGAGCCGAACTGCCGTGCTGGGCCGCGTAATCAACGCGCGTTCCAGGGTCGCGGCGGCCGCTACCAGATCGCCCGAGTCGTTCTGCTCACGCGCAAGGCGCAGGGCGGCTTCGGGATCATTGGCGGTGTCGATGATGGCATCAAGCTCGGACGCCTGCTGATCCTGCTGCGCCAATGCGGGGGAAGCAAATCCCGCCATCAATGCCGCCGCTGCCAATCCGATTGACCGCCGATGCTGCGCGCCTTTCATCATTCCCCCCTCGAAACCGAAGCGTTTCAGTCCCCGTGCGTCCGGCTGCTTTGTGTCCGACCAACGGTTCCTTATAGCCTAAACAACAATCTTTGTCGGCTATAAACGATGCGGGGTTGCCCGGGACTGTCCCGATGATAGGCGATGCGCGCATGTCCGCTCCAGCCGAAAGATCGGGGCTTGTATTCGTGCGCGAAGATCGTGATCGAGGGCATATTGCTCCTGCCGCAGCCATAAGCAGACGTTGATGATCATATCCCCGGCCCTGACTGACCGACCGCGCGATCTTGTGGAGACGCTGGAGACGATCGATGCGCGGCTGCGCTGGTTGTCGTCATGGACAATCCATAACGCGAACCATCTGCGCGAAAGCCGGGATGGGTTGAAGGTGGGCGGGCACCAGGCGAGTTGTGCCTCGATCTCGACGATCATGACGGCGCTTTATTTTGCGGCGCTCGGGCCGAATGATCGGGTCGCGGTAAAGCCCCATGCCGGGCCGATTCTGCACGCGATCCATTATCTGCTGGGGAGCCAGAGCCTCGCGCAACTTCAGGCGTTTCGTGGCTTTGGTGGCATGCAAAGCTATCCGAGCCGGACCAAGGACGCGATTCCGGTCGATTTTTCAACCGGTTCGGTGGGCTTAGGCGTCGCGATCTCCGCCTTTGCCAGCCTTGTCCAGGATTATCTCGTTGCACATGGCAAGCTCGCGCCCGCCGATACCGGCCGGATGATCGCGCTGATGGGCGATGCCGAACTGGATGAGGGCAATATCTATGAATGCCTGATCGAGGCGTACAAGCACGATGTCCGCAATTGCTGGTGGATCGTCGATTACAACCGCCAGTCGCTCGATGCGACGACGGCGGACCGGATGTTCGACCGGTTCGATGATATCTTCGAAACCTGTGGCTGGCGCGTGCTGACGCTGAAGCACGGCAAGCTGCAGCGTGCGGCGTTCAAGACGCCCGGTGGCAAGCATTTGGAAGAATGGATCGATCAGTGCCCCAATGCTGACTTCGCCGCACTCACCTATCAGGGCGGTGCTGCATGGCGGGCGCGATTGACCAGCGACATTGGCGATCGAAGCGGCGTTGCGGCGTTGCTGGCACGGCATGATGACGCGGCGCTTGCGCGGTTGATGACCAATCTCGGCGGCCATTGCATCGAGACGATCCTGGATGCTTTTGCCAAGGCGGCTGACGACACGCCAACCTGTTTTATCGCCTATACCGTCAAGGGCTATGGGCTGCCCTTTGCGGGGCATAAGGACAATCATGCCGGACTGATGAACCCCGGCCAGATTGCCGCGTTGCGCGACCAGATGGGGATTGCCGCAGGCGAGGAATGGCAGCCTTGGTCGGGACTGGGCGACAATGCGCGGGCAACCATCAGCGCGTTTGTCGAGTCATCACCCCTCCACGCCAAGATCGCCGATCGCAGCTTTGCCGATGTGCCCGTACCCGATCGACTGCCGGTGCCCGATGGCGATGAACAGGCAACGCAGACCGCGTTCGGCAAGGTCTTGCTCGATCTGGCGAAATCGAGCGACCCCAAGGCGCAGGCGCTCGCCGATCATATTGTCACCACCTCGCCCGACGTCACGGTCTCGACGAATCTAGGCGCCTGGGTGAACCAGCGCGGGCTGTTCCGCCGCAAGGACATGGACGATGTGTTCGCCGCAGCCCGCATCCCTTCGGCGCAGAAATGGGCAGGGCGGCCAGCGGGGCAACATATCGAATTGGGCATTGCCGAGAATAACCTGTTCCTGATGTTGGCCGCAGCGGGGATTGCGGCACCGCTGTTCGGCGCGCGGCTGATGCCGGTGGGCACCGTCTATGATCCGTTCATTGCGCGCGGGCTCGATGCGCTCAACTACGGCTGTTACATGAATGCGCGGTTCTTGCTGGTGGCAACGCCGTCCGGGTTGACGCTGGGTCCAGAAGGCGGCGCGCATCAGTCGATCAATTCACCGCTGATCGGGATGGGGCAACCCGGGCTCACCTATTACGAACCCGCCTTCGCCGATGAAGTCGCGCTGCTGATGGGCCATGCGTTCCGGCATATGCAGGCGACCGATGGCGGCGCGGTGTATCTGCGCCTTTCCACCCGCAGCATCGCGCAAGTGAGCCGCGAAGATGATCGGTGGGAGGACGGTGCAATCAAGGGTGGTTATTGGCTCAAGCGCCCCGCGCCCGGTGCCGAAGCCGCGATCATCGCCACTGGCGCGATCTTGCCGGAAGCGATCGAGGCATGGGAACAGCTGCAGGACGACGTTCCCGGCATCGGCCTGATGGCGGTCACCTCGCCCGATTTGCTGCATCGTGGTTGGTCGGCGGCGCGGGCGGCACGCTGGAGCGGGGGCGGAGAGGCTGCGCATATCGCGACCTTGCTCGGCGCCCTTTCGCCCACCGCGGGCCTCATCACCGTGATTGACGGCAGCCCGGGCACGCTCAGTTGGATCGGCGGGGTGCGCGGCAACCGTGTGTCGCCGCTCGGGCTCGACCGGTTCGGGCAGACCGGTGACCTGCCCGATCTCTACCGCGAGTACCGGCTCGACGCACACGCGATCATCGATGCCGCCGCCGAGCTTTTCTTGTAAGCAATAACTACTCCGAAGACCGAGCCGAAGGAATACTCCATGAAGACCCGTGCTGCCGTTGCGTTCGAAGCCAAAAAGCCGCTCGAAATCGTCGAGCTCGACCTTGAGGGGCCAAAGGCGGGCGAGGTGCTCATGGAGATCATGGCGACGGGCATTTGCCATACCGATGCCTATACGCTCGACGGGCTCGACAGTGAGGGGTTGTTCCCCAGCATACTGGGCCATGAAGGCGCCGGTATCGTTCGTGAGGTGGGCGCGGGCGTCACAAGCGTAAAGCCCGGTGATCACGTCATCCCGCTCTACACCCCCGAATGCCGCCAATGTAAGTCATGCCTCAGCGGGAAGACCAATCTCTGCACCGCAATCCGCGCGACGCAGGGCAAGGGGCTGATGCCTGATGGTACGACGCGGTTCAGTTATCAGGGCAAGCCGATCTTCCATTATATGGGCTGCTCGACCTTTTCGAACTTTACCGTTCTGCCCGAAATTGCGGTGGCCAAGATCCGCGAGGACGCACCGTTCAAAACGAGCTGCTATGTCGGCTGCGGGGTCACCACTGGGGTTGGCGCAGTGGTCAACACCGCCAAGGTGCAGGTGGGTGATACGGTGATTGTGTTCGGGCTCGGCGGGATCGGGCTGAATGTGCTTCAGGGCGCGCGCCTGGCGGGGGCGGGGATGATTGTCGGTGTGGACATCAACCCCGCGCGTGAGGAATGGGGCACCCGCTTCGGCATGACCCATTTCGTCAACCCGAAGTCCATCGACGGTGATCTGGTCGCGCATCTCGTCGCGCTGACGGATGGCGGGGCCGACTACACCTTCGACTGCACCGGCAACACCACCGTGATGCGTCAGGCGCTCGAGGCGTGCCACCGCGGCTGGGGCACCAGCATCATCATCGGCGTGGCAGAGGCGGGCAAGGAAATCGCCACCCGCCCGTTCCAGCTCGTCACTGGCCGCAATTGGCGCGGCACCGCGTTTGGCGGTGCGAAGGGGCGCACCGACGTGCCGAAGATCGTCGATTGGTACATGAACGGCAAGATCGAAATCGACCCGATGATCACGCACGTGCTGAGCCTTGAGGAGATCAACAAGGGCTTTGATCTAATGCATGCAGGCGAGAGCATTCGATCGGTCGTCGTCTATTGAGCGCATTGGCGCTGTCCCCGCGCCCGGTGACCTTCGCAAGTAGGAACGATTTCGCATGATCCTTCATGATTTTCCGATGTCGTCGGCGAGCTACCGGGTGCGGATCGCGCTGAACCTGAAGGGGCTGGCCTATGAAAAGCGCAACTATGCGCTTCGGGCCGGGGAGCAGCGCGCGCCCGATTATCTCGCCATCAATCCCGCCGGACTGGTGCCCGCGCTGGAAGTCGATGGGCTGCGGCTAGGCCAGAGTCTGGCGATTATCGAGTATCTCGATGCTTTTCATCCCGAACCGCGGTTGATCGCCGCCGATCCGATCGAGCGGGCGCGGGCAATGGAAATGGTGCTGACGATCGCGTGCGATATCCACCCCATTAACAATCTGCGCATCCTGCAATATCTCGAGCACGAGCTGGGGCAGGATAAGGCGGCGATAGATACCTGGTATCGCCATTGGGTTGCGCAGGGGTTTGCGACGCTAGAGCAACTCCTACCCGATACGCGATTTGCGGGGGGCGATGCGCCGAACATCGTCGATGTCTGCCTGGTGCCACAAATGTACAATGCGCGGCGTTTCAAGACCGATCTGACAGCCTTTCCGCGTGTCACCGCAATGGCCGATCGCGCGCTGGCGCTTCCTGCCTTCAGCGCGGCCGCGCCGCCGCCGCTGTAAGGCGAGATGACTTTGGGTTGAATCGACTTCCACCCGCCGTTCGCCCTGAGCGAAGTCGAAGGGCAGGCGCGGCGAGTGCCCTTCGACTTCGCTCAGGGCGAACGGGGGAGCAGTCACCTCATTTCATCCTGGTATCAGCTATTGTGCATCAGGCGTACATTACCAATCATCTTGAGGGCAGCAGGCGCCATACTTGCTACCCTCGATTGGCAGCGCTCAGCACGGCGCGGACGCTGGCGGTGGCGATATCCGTATCAATGCCGACGCCGAACACGGTGCGTCCCGCCGCCGTCCGGCATTCGACATAGGCGACCGCCTGCGCATCGGCGCCGTGACCGATCGCATGTTCGCTGTAATCGACCACATCGAGCGTTGGCCCGGTGCTGTCGCTGAGCGCGGCGATGACGCCGGAGATCAGCCCGTTGCCGCGCCCCGAAATCGATCGCTCTTCGCCATCGATCGCGACATGGCCGATGAAGACGCGCTGCCCCGCCGTGCCGCTTTCCTCATAATCGCGCAGCACGAAACGATCGGTTGGGCCGGGCAGATAGGTCGCCTCAAACAGCTGCCAGATATCGGCGGCGTTCAGTTCGCGGCCCGCACTGTCGGCAAGCGCCTGGACGTGGCGGCTGAAATCGGCCTGGAGCCGCTTGGGCAGTTTCAACCCCTTGTCCTGCTCGATCACCCAGGCCACGCCACCCTTGCCGCTTTGCGAATTGACGCGGATAACGGCTTCATAACTGCGGCCAAGATCGGCGGGGTCGATCGGTAGATAGGGCACTTCCCAGAAAGAATCGTTGCGTGCTTCCTGCGCGGCGAACCCCTTCTTGATCGCGTCCTGGTGCGATCCCGAAAATGCCGTGAAGACCAAATCCCCGGCATAGGGGGTGCGCGGGTGAATGGGGATGTGGGTGCAATATTCAACCGTGCGGACCACCTCATCGATGTCCGACAGGTCGAGACCGGGATCGACACCTTGGGTGTACATATTGAGCGCAACCGTCACCAGATCGCAATTGCCGGTGCGCTCGCCATTGCCGAGCAGGCATCCTTCGACGCGGTCTGCCCCTGCCATGATGCCCAGTTCCGCCGCTGCAACGCCGGTGCCGCGATCATTATGCGTGTGGAGAGAGATCACCACGCTGTCGCGGTTGGGGATGTTGCGCCCGAACCATTCGATCTGATCGGCATAGATATTGGGGGTCGCGCATTCGACCGTGGCGGGCAGATTGAAGATGATCGGGTGATCGGGCGTCGGGCGCAGGATCTCCATCACCGCCGCGCACACCTCGACCGAGAAATCGAGCTCGGCGGTCGAGAAAGTTTCGGGGCTATATTCGAAATGCCAGTCGGTGTCGGGCTGGGCGGCGGCGCAATCGCGCAGGATCTTCGCGCCCTCCACCGCGATGCCGCGCACCTCGTCGCGCGTCATGCCGAACACAATCTTGCGCCAGGCGGGGCTGACCGCATTGTAGAGATGAACAATCGCGCGGGGAGCGCCCCTTAGCGAGGCGAAGCTCGTCTCAATCAGGTCGCGGCGTGACTGGGTCAGCACCTGGATCATCACATCATCGGGCACGCGACCGTTAGCGACGAGCCCAGAAATGAAGTTATATTCCGTCGCGCCCGCGCTGGGGAAACCAACCTCGATTTCCTTGATGCCGATTTTGCAGAGCAAATCGAACATCCGCGTCTTCTTTTCCGCATCCATCGGATCGATCAGCGCCTGATTGCCGTCCCGCAAATCGGTGGAGAGCCAGCGCGGTGCAGCGGTGATGGTGCGAGATGGCCATTGCCGATCGGGCAGGTTGATCGGGGGAAACGGGCGGTATTTGGTGGTGGCGATTTCACGCGGCATTGGGTCGGTCGCTTTTCGGCTTCGGATGGATGACGGGAGGTTGGTCCTCAGGTCATGCGGGCGGCATCATGCGACACCCTTACACGCCTAAGGGCGCGTAAGTCGAAGCGGCAGGAGCAGGCCATTGGAAGCGATCATGCACCTCCAATGGCCCAGCATCCCGTGACAGTAAAGGGCGATCAGCCGACCTTTTCGAACGGCACCGAGATTTCGAGCTCAACCTCGTCCGAGACGAACGGGATACCTGTTTTGATGCCAAAGGTGCTGCGCTTGATTGTCGTCTCCGCTTCAAAGCCGACGGTTTCCTTCTTGCTATAAGGATTGATCCCCGCACCTTTGAACTCGGTGTCGAGCACAACGGGCGCGGTAATGGCGTTCAGCGTCAGGTTGCCGGTAATCTTGGCGGTGGTGCCTTTTACGACAACGCTGGTGGAGACGAAATGAGCATCGGCCGGGTTTGGACCGAAAAAGTCGGGCTTGCCGCCGTCCTTGCCCGCACGCAACAAATGATCGGTCAGCCGGGCGCTCGCGGTGGTGACCTTGGCTACCGGAATGGTGATGTCGACCTTGGCGTTGGCCGGCTTTTTGGGATCGAGCATGAGCGTGCCGGTCGCATCGCCGAAGATGCCGAAATAGTCGCTGAAGCCGAAATGATCGACTTCGAACTCGATCAGCGTGTGGCTGGGGTCGGTGGCATAGGTGCCACCGGTGATACGGGCCGGATCAGCAGCGCCCGGGACCTGCGGGGTCGATTGCGCGATCAGGGGCGCCGTGGCGAACAGTCCAGCGAGGATCAGGGTCTTGCGCATGATAGGGTCTCCACATGAAGAAAGGGGGGCGCTCCTGTTTCGGCGAGCGCCCCGTCCATGTCAAAAACCAATGTCGAAACGCAAAGTTTCCGCTGGGTTCAGTTCTTCGCTTTGTCGACCAGTTTGTTGGCGCCGATCCACGGCATCATGGCGCGCAATTCGGCCCCGACCTTTTCGATCGGGTGCGCGGCGGCGGCCTTGCGCGATGCCTTGAGCTCGGGCTGGCCGGCGCGATTGTCGAGCACGAAATCCTTGACGAAGCGCCCGGCCTGTATGTCCGCCAACACGCGCTTCATCTCGGCCTTGGTCTCGGCGGTAATGATCCGGGGGCCGGTTTTGATGTCGCCATATTCAGCCGTGTTGCTGATCGAATAGCGCATATTGGCGATGCCGCCTTCATAGAGCAGATCGACGATCAGTTTGGTTTCGTGAAGACATTCGAAATAGGCCATTTCGGGCGCATAGCCCGCCTCGACGAGCGTTTCGAAACCCGCCTGGATCAGATGGGTGATGCCACCGCAGAGCACGGCCTGCTCGCCGAAAAGGTCGGTCTCGCATTCTTCACGAAAGGTCGTTTCGATGATGCCGCTCCGCCCGCCGCCGACCGCGCTGGCGTAGGAAAGCGCGAGCGCCTTGGCATAGCCATTGCCCGCCCCGCCTTCGGCTTCCTGCGCCACCGCGATCAGGCAGGGGACGCCGCCGCCCTTCTGATACTCGCTGCGCACGGTGTGGCCGGGGCCCTTGGGGGCGATCATGATCACGTCGAGGTCAGGCCGGGCCTCGATCAGCCCGAAATGGACGTTCAGGCCGTGTGCAAAGGCAATCGCTGCGCCGGGCTTCAAATTGGCGTGAAGATCATCGGCATAGATCGCCGCCTGATGCTCGTCGGGGGCGAGGATCATCGTCACATCGGCCCAGGCGGCGGCGTCGGCATTCGACATCACCCTGAAGCCAGCCGCTTCGGCCTTCTTCGCGGTCGCAGAACCGGGGCGGAGCGCGATCGCGACCTCATTCACGCCGCTGTCGCGCAGATTCTGGGCATGGGCATGGCCCTGGCTGCCATAGCCGACGACGGCGACCTTCTTGGCTTTGATCAGGTTCAGATCGGCATCGCCGTCGTAATAAACACGCATTTAGTGTAGCCCTCTTCTGTTCGTACGTCGGTTTAACTGAAGCTATTTCGGCAAAGCGCCGTCCGATACGAACGAAAGCTCGTATTTGCCGGCGTCCGTGTCGGCGGTGCAGTTTACCTGCACCGGACCCTTGTTGGGGTTGGTATAGGTGCATATGCCCTTGGCGTTGAGCGTTACGAACGGCGCAACGTCGGCGCCAGTGACCAGAATCGTCGAGACCTTGAGCGTCGCAACATCCCCCTTGGCAGCACTGTCCCTGCCGCGGAAGGTTATCCCACCTTTGCCCTTCATCGTTGCGATAAAGCTCGAATTGCCGCTGGCAAATGCCAGATTGATCAATTCATTGTCGCAAAGTGGCGTCTGATCGCCTTCCGGGGTCACCAGTCGCTTGCACGATCCGCTGAGCTTGATTGTCGAGATGCCCGACAGCATTCGATCGAAGTCAGCACGCCCGCTTGGCGCCGACGTCTGGGCGTCACCGGCGCTGCTTGCCACCATCACGGTCATCGCAATCAAAGAACGTATCACGCCGCCTCCTTGCCCCGCGAAATCGCGACAATGCCGGTGCGGGCGATTTCGATCAGGCCGACTTCGCGCATCAGTTCGATGAACTTGTCGATTTTCTCCGTCCCGCCGGTCACCTCGAATACGAAACTCGACGTCGTCGCATCGACCACGCGAGCCCGATACACGTCGGCTAGACGAAGCGCCTCGATGCGGTGATCGCCAGTGCCGGCCACCTTGATCAGCGCGAGTTCCCGTTCGACATGCGCGCCCGCTGCCGTCAGATCGGTCACCTTGTGGACGGGCACCAGCCGGTCGAGTTGCGCCACGATCTGCTCGAGCACCGGCGGACTGGCCGAGGTGACGATCGTGATCCGGCTTACCGCCTTGTCGGCGTTGATCTCACTGACTGTCAGGCTCTCGATATTATAGCCGCGCGCGGTAAACAGCCCGGCGATCCGCGCCAATATGCCCGGTTCGTTATCGACGATCACCGCCAGCGTGTGGCGTTCGACTTTTTCCTGCGCGATCCGCATCAGACGAGCGCCTTGGCTTCATCATCCATCGTGCCCGACACCTGGCTCGCCTGGAGGATCATGTCGGTATGGGCCGCACCCGAGGGGATCATCGGGAAGCAATTGGCGAGTTGCGACACTCGGCAATCGACCAGCACCGGACCGTCATAAGACAGCATGTTGGCAATGCCGGAATCGAGCTCGCCAGGCTTTTCGATCAGGATGCCCTTCCAGCCATAGGCTTCGGCCAGCTTCACGAAATCGGGCAGTGAATCGCTGTAGCTTTCGGCATAGCGGCTTTCATAAGTCAGCTCCTGCCACTGGCGGACCATGCCCATATATTGGTTGTTCAGGATGAAAATCTTGACCGGCAGGCGGTATTGCGTCGCGGTCGCCAGTTCCTGGATGTTCATCTGGATTGAGGCTTCTCCGGCAATGTCGATCACCAGCGCGTCCGGATTGCCCAGCTGTGCGCCGATGGCGGCCGGCAGGCCATACCCCATCGTGCCGAGCCCGCCGCTCGTGAGCCATTTGTTGGGCGCATCAAAATCGAAATGCTGTGCCGCCCACATCTGGTGCTGGCCAACCTCAGTCGTGATGATCGGCGCGCGCTTGTGCGTTGCCTCCCACAGCGCGCGGACGGCACGTTGCGGCATGATGGCGTTCGGGTCGGTCTCGGGAAAATCGAGGCATTTCACCGCGCGCCATTCGGCGATTCGCTGCCACCAGTCGGCGGTGTCGGGCCGGGGATGCTGGCGCGCTTTCCACACCCGCAGCATCGCTTCGAGCGCATGGCCGACATCCGCCACGATGGGCAGGTCGATCCGCACCGTTTTGTTGATGCTCGATCGATCGATATCGACATGCACCTTGCGCGCATTCGGCGCGAACGCATCGAGCCTGCCGGTCACGCGATCATCGAAGCGCGCACCGAGTGCCACAATCAGATCTGCCTGGTTCATCGCCCAATTGGCTTCATAGGTGCCGTGCATGCCGAGCATGCCGAGCCATTGCGGGCTCGATGCCGGAAAGGCGCCAAGCCCCATCAAGGTCGACGTTACCGGCGCGCCGGTGATCGCGGCCAGTTCGCGCAGCAACTGGCTCGCCGCTGGTCCGGAATTGATCACGCCGCCGCCGGTGTAGAGGATCGGCCGCTCGGCAGCGGCGAGCATATCGACTAATTGCTCGATCGCGGGGAGATCGGGCTTGATCTGCGGGCGATAGGTCTTGTGCTTGATCGGACCGGGCTTGGTATAGCGGGCCAGTGCGACCTGCACGTCCTTTGGAATATCGACCACGACTGGCCCTGGCCGACCCGAGGTCGCGATATGGAAGGCTTCATGAATCACCGCGCCTAGCTTGGCCGGGTCCTTCACCAGATAATTATGTTTGGTGCAGTGGCGGGTGATGCCGACGGTATCCGCCTCCTGAAAAGCATCGGTGCCGATCAGCGCGGTCGGCACTTGCCCGGTGATCACCACCATCGGGATCGAATCCATCAACGCATCGGTGATGCCCGTCACCGCATTGGTTGCGCCGGGGCCGGAGGTGACGAGCACCACACCGGGCTTTCCCGTCGAGCGGGCATAGCCTTCCGCCGCATGAGTCGCCGCTTGTTCGTGGCGCACCAGGATGTGCTTGATGCGCCCGCCATTCGCGTTGTGGCGGAACAGCGCGTCATAAATCGGCAGAACGGCACCGCCCGGATAACCGAACACGACTTCCACGCCGAGATCGCCCAGCGCCTCGACCAGGATATCTGCGCCCGATTTTTCGCTCATCACACGTCCTTGCGGTTACCAGCGCCATACAGCGCCCAATCAGTTTGTGCGAGGGCGGCTGCTAAAGATGTAAAATTCTCCTGTCAACGCAGATATTGTAATTTAATTGCGATTTTATAAATAAAAGCGATCTATTGATACGTGCGTTGGCGCTGAAGCGGGTGAAATCGGGCGTCGCTTCACCCCATGGTCGGGATGACAAAGGCGTTGCCGCCGTCGGGCGATCCATCGGGCCAGCGCTGGGTGATCGTCTTGATCTTGGTCCAGAATTTGATGCCTTCGGGGCCGTGCTGGTTAGTGTCGCCGAACGCACTGCGCTTCCACCCGCCGAAGGTGTGGTAGGCGACCGGTACCGGGATCGGCACGTTGATGCCGACCATCCCGACATTCACCCGTGCCGCAAATTCGCGGGCGGCGTGCCCGTTACGGGTGAAGATCGCGACGCCGTTGCCGTACTGGTGCTGGCTGGGGAGCGAAACGGCTTCCTCGAAATCCGCTGCGCGGACGATCTGGAGCACGGGGCCGAAGATTTCCTCCTTGTAGCTTTCCATCGTCGGCTTGACGTGATCGAACAGCGACGGGCCGATGAAGAAACCCTTTTCATGTCCCTGCAGCACGAAACCACGCCCGTCGACGACAAGTTCAGCACCTTCGTCGACGCCCGTTTGAATCCAGTTTTCGACCCGTGTGCGGTGGGCAGCATTCACCACTGGGCCGTAATCAGCATCCTTGTCGCTCGACACGCCGATCCGCAGCTTGGCGATGGCGGGCAAAAGCTTTTCGCGCAAAGCCGCAGCGGTCTTGTCGCCCACCGGCACCACCACAGGCAGCGCCATGCAGCGTTCGCCTGCCGACCCGAAGGCTGCGCCCGAAAGCTCGGCAACCACCTGATCGAGATCGGCATCGGGCATCACCACGCCGTGGTTCTTGGCCCCGCCCATCGCCTGCACGCGCTTGCCCGCTGCGACGCCCTGGCGGTAAACATAATGCGCGATGTCCGACGATCCGACGAAGCTGACCGCGCTGATCGCGGGATGATCGAGGATCGCGTCGACCATTTCCTTGTCGCCGTGCACGACCTGCAGGATGCCTGCCGGCGCGCCCGCTTCCTCCATCAATTGGGCCAGCCGCACCGGCACCGATGGATCGCGCTCCGATGGCTTCAGGATAAAGGCATTGCCGCATGCAATCGCGACGCCGAACATCCACATCGGGATCATCGCGGGGAAGTTGAACGGGGTAATGCCCGCGCCGATGCCCAGCGGCAGCCGCATCGAATAAACGTCGATGCCCGGCCCGGCTCCTTGGGTGTACTCGCCCTTCAGCAGATGCGGCACGCCGCACGCGAATTCGATCACGTCGAGCCCGCGCTGCACATCGCCGCGCGCATCGGCCACCACCTTGCCGTGTTCGGCCGAGAGCAGGCGGGCGAGTTCATCGATATTGGCTTCTACGAGCCGCTTGAATTCGAACATCACCCGCGCCCGGCGCTGGGGGTTGGTCGCCGCCCAGCCGGGCTGTGCCGCCTGTGCTGCCGCGATCGCGCGATCAAGGTCGGCCTGCGTGCCAAGCGGCACCTGTGCCTGCACGTCGCCGCTATTGGGATCGAACACATCGCCAAAACGGGTGGCTGTGGCACCGGCGGGTCCGGCGATATGATGATCGATGATGCGCATGAATAGTCCTCGTTCGATTTCCGGTCACCATTGCTGTAGCCCATCGCGCAAGCCATTCGCTTGATGTGCATCCGCTACCGCCATGAACGCAGCAATGGATTGTGATGTTCGCCTCTTTATCGCGGTTGCGCGGCGCGGCAACCTGCTGCTGGGTGGCGAGGTCGATCCGGGAGCGTGGCTGGTGTTCGATTAGCGCTTCAGTTTAGGGACGATAGCCGCTGCGGAACACCGCTGTGCCGCGGGATACGCGCTGGTCGATGTCATTGCTGGACATCGAATGGCGAACGCCGAATTTCAGTTCAACATCGAAAAATCCCTTCCACAAGGCGACGAGGTTATCGGCGGCGAGGCCGCAATCCTCGAATGCCACGTTGCCCGCAGCACGCATTTCTTCAAGTAGCCCGGCAAGGCGGCGGCGGCATTGCGCGGGCCCGGCATCGAAAAACCGTTCCGCCAGATCGGGTATATGCGCAATCTCCTGCGGCAGCATGCGATCCAATGTCGCGCTCGGTGCCGAGCTGAGCGCATGCAACCGTGCAGCCTCGGACACCGTCAGCCCGCCGTAATTCGACTTCCAGTTGTAAAAGGTCGCATCGTTGATCCCATGCTTGCGGCACCGGTCCGGCGTCGTCACACGAGCCTCATGCTCGCGCAGTGCCCCAATAATCTGATCCTCGGTAAATCGGCCTCACCGCATCTCTCGTCTCCATCTGACGAGCTAACTTGGCAATGGCATGAATTCTGGGGAGCAGGTCAGCCACCTTCTCGGTCGGTGGCGAGGAGTGAGGCAAAGCTGGGTGCCACCAGCTGAATGCGGGCGCGGGCTGCCAAATAAGATGATATCGTCCTATCTACGTGCGGCCTTCAGACAGGAATGGCAACCGGAGCGACAATGCACTAACGCCTGACACCGACCACGCATGGGGGCGGTTCATGAAGCGATTGCTGATTCTGATTCCGCTTGCCGCGATCGCCTTCGCTTTTTTCTATTTCGACCTGGGCCAATATCTGACGCTTGATGCGCTGAAGGCGCGCCAGAGCGACTTTGCCGCATTCTACCGTCAGTCGCCGGTCGAAGTGATTGCCACGTTCTTCTTGATCTATGTCGTCGTTACCGGCGCGTCGTTGCCCGGCGCGGCGATATTGACGCTCGCGGCAGGCGCGATGTTCGGGCTGGTGGCAGGCACCGTGATCGTTTCGTTCGCGTCGTCGATCGGCGCGACCCTGGCGTTTTTTGCCTCACGCTATCTCTTTCGTGATGTCGTGCGCGCGCGCTTTGGCGATCGGTTGCGCGCGATTGATAGCGGGGTGGCGCGCGATGGGGCCTTCTATCTGTTCACCTTGCGACTGGTGCCCGCCTTTCCGTTTTTCCTGATCAACCTGCTGATGGGGCTGACGGCGATCCGCGCGGGCACATTCTATCTGGTCAGCCAGATCGGCATGTTGGCTGGAACAGTGGTGTTCGTGAATGCCGGCACGCAGCTGGCGCAGATTGACTCGCTGGCGGGCATTGCTTCGCCCGCGCTGCTCGGTTCGTTCGTGGCGCTCGGCATTTTCCCCTGGATCGCACGCGCCGTGGTCGGCTGGGTGAAGACGCGGCGGCTCTACGCGAAATGGACCAAACCCAAGCGGTTCGATCGCAACATGGTGGTGATCGGCGCCGGCGCGGGCGGCCTGGTGTCCGCCTATATCGCGGCGACGGTGAAGGCCAAGGTGACGCTGGTCGAAGCGCACAAGATGGGCGGCGATTGCCTCAATTTCGGGTGCGTGCCCAGCAAGGCGCTGATCCGGAGCGCCAAGCTGGCGCATCAGACTCGCCATGCCAGCCATTACGGGCTTGCCGATGCCGAGCCTGTGGTGCCTTTCCCTGCCGTGATGGCGCGCATCCGCCAGGTCATCACTGATATCGAGCCCCACGACAGCGTTGAGCGCTATACCGGGCTCGGGGTGGAGGTGGTGCAGGGCTATGCGACGATCGTCGATCCCTGGACGGTGGCGATCAAGGGCAATGACGGCATCGATCAAACGCTCACCACCCGATCAATCGTGATCGCCGCAGGCGGATCGCCCTTTGTGCCGCCGATCCCGGGGATCGACAGCGTCGATTATGTGACCAGCGATACGATGTGGGATCGGTTTGCAACGCTCGATGCCTTGCCCAAGCGGATCGTGGTGCTCGGCGGCGGGCCGATCGGCTGCGAATTGGCGCAGAGCTTCGCGCGGTTGGGATCGCATGTCACGCAGGTCGAGCAATCGGCACGGATCATGGCGCGCGAAGATGAAGACGTGTCGACGCTCATCGCCGCGCGGTTCCGCGGTGAGGGGATCGATTTGCGGACGGGCACGCGCGCGGTGCGCTGCGAACGGCGCGAGGCGGGCCAGTTTCTGATGGTCGAGGCCGAGGGAGCGGAGGCGGAGATCGGCTTCGACTTCCTGATCGTCGCGGTTGGGCGTGTGGCGCGGCTCACCGGCTATGGGCTGGAGGCGCTGGGGATCGAGACGGGCAAGATCGTGATCACCAACGAGTATCTGCAAACGATCTACCCTAATATTTATGCAGCGGGTGACGTTGCCGGGCCGTACCAGTTCACCCATGTCGCCGCGCACCAGGCATGGTTCGCTGCCGTCAACGCGCTGTTCGGCCGCTTCCGCAAGTTCAAGGCGGATTACCGGGTGATCCCCTGGACGACCTTCACCGATCCTGAAGTAGCGCGCGTCGGCCTGAGCGAGGCCGAGGCGAAGGAACAAAAGATCGCGGTTGAAGTCACCACCTATCCGCTCCACGAACTCGACCGCGCCATCGCCGACAGCGCCACCACCGGCTTCGTCAAGGTGCTGACGCCGCCGGGCAAGGACAAGATCCTGGGCGTGACGATTGTGGGCGAACATGCCGGGGATTTGCTGGCCGAATATGTGCTGGCGATGAAGCACGGGCTGGGGCTGAACAAGCTGCTCGGGACGATTCACACCTATCCAACGCTTGCCGAAGCCAACAAATATGCGGCAGGAGAATGGAAACGCGCAAACGCGCCGCAAGGCATTTTGCGCTGGTTGGGGCGGTATCACGCCTGGATGAGGGGGTAGCCTGTGATGAAATTGGTGCTCGCATTGCTGATGCTGTTCGCGCCCCTGGCGGCGAAGGCGCAGACCTTTGATCACGGCCAATGGGATGCGCTGCTGAAGCGCCACGTTGTGATGGTGCGCGGCGGGGCGGCGTCGCAGGTGCGCTATGATGGCATGGCGCGCGACCGGGCGGCGCTGACCGCTTATCTGGCGAGCACCGGCAAGGTGAGCCGCGCGACGTTTGACGGCTGGGCCAAGCCCGAGCAGCTCGCCTTTTTGATCAACGTTTATAACGCCGCGACGGTCGAACTGATCCTGACCGGCTACCCTAAGGTCAAGTCGATCCGTGAACTGGGCACGCTCTTCCAGGGGCCCTGGGCCAAACCATTCGTCACCCTCCTCGGTAAGACGGTGTCGCTCGACGATATCGAACATGGGCTGATCCGGGGCAGCGGGCGCTATAATGATCCGCGCATCCATTTTGCCGTCAATTGCGCGAGCATTGGCTGCCCAGCACTTAGCCGCGCGGCATTTCGCGGAACGACGCTCGATCCGCAGCTCGATGCGGCCGCACGCGGATTCCTGAGCGACCGCACCCGCAACCGCGTGCAGGGAAGCGGGGTTGCCGTGTCGATGATCTTCAAATGGTATCGCGGCGATTTCGAAAAGGGCTGGCGCGGCGCAAAGACGTTGCCCGCGTTCTTTGCCTTGTATGCCGACAGCATCGGCCTCAGCCCAGCGGCGGCGGAGGGCGCCCGCAGTGGGAAACTCACCATCAGCTATCTCGACTATGATTGGCAGCTTAACAAGGCCGCATGATCACGTTCGTTTCGTTCCATCGGCCAGCAGCATAACGTGCAGACCCAAACCCATGCGCTCATCGGCGCCTATTTCTTCGGTAAACGCGATTCCGGGCTGATGACGGCGGGTGCGGTTGCCGGGATGCTGCCCGATCTGCCGATGATTGCGATCGTTGCGATATTGATGCTGGCAGGCCGCCCGGGACAGCAGATCTTCAATTACGATTATTTCCAGCCTTGGTGGCAACATATCAACGGGCTGAGCCACAGCCTCATCCTTTGGCCGCTGGCGCTCGTATTTGCCTTTGCAGCGCGGCGGCATTGGCCAACCGTCCGCTGGCCTGAAATCTTTCTCGCCATGGCCGCCGCCGGATTGACGCATGCGATTATCGATTTTCTCTGCCACCGCGAAGACGCCCATATGCAGTTTTGGCCGCTATCAAGCTGGAAGTTCGTTTCGCCCATTTCCTATTATGACCGCGCGCATTTTGGTGGACAGGTGATGATGGTTGAAGCCGCGCTTGGCTTGTTCCTGGCCTGGCAGGTGTTCAGGATGGCAAAGCGGCGCTGGTCGCGCGGCGTGATAGTGGTCGCGGCGTTGCCCTATCTGGCCATGCTGCCGATGGCGTTTGTGCCCGCCCGGGCCGAGGCGCCGCCCGCTGATCCGGACAGCGTACCGATTGGCCTGTTCGGGGCGGGTACCGATGGCTGGTCGACGATGGCAATCGACAAGAAGGTGCCATTGACCCGCTACAAGCTGGTGCGCAGCGGTGGTATCGCGGCCATCGAGGCGCGCGCCGATCGCAGCCAGGCGCTGTTCGTGCGCGACGTTGATGTCGCGCTGGCGCAGACGCCGGTGTTGTGCTGGCGGTGGCGGGTAACCGGGGTGATCGACAAGGGCGATATCCGCACCAAGAATGGCGATGATCAGGCGGCTCGGGTGCTGGTGGGGCTCACATTGCCGCGATCCAGCCTGTCGTTGGGCACGCGGATGAAGCTCGCGCTTGGCCGCGCTAAATTCGGCAAGCTGCTGCCCGACGGGGCGCTCAATTATGTGTGGGACAATAAGGCAGCCGTCGGCTCGATCGTCCCCAACGCCTATACCGATCGCGCCAAGATGGTGGTGGTGCAATCGGGCAATGCGCAGGCGGGCAACTGGGTAAATGAGCGCCGCGACGTGCTGGCCGATATGCAAAGCCAGTTCGGGACGACGGCGGGAAGGATGACGCTGATCGCGCTGGCCACCGATACCGATAATACTGGCGGCACGGCCCAAGCAAGCTATGCCGATCTCCACATGGTCCGCCGGGGGGCGCCATGCCGATTTCCTTCAGATCAGTCCGGCAGCTGAGGGAACGATCCGTAACCGACTGCCGACGAACGACGAATTGACTGCGATAGATTTTTACTGGGGGGTTTTATGACGTTGAATCGACACCATTGGCTGGGCATGGCTGCAGTGACCGTGCTGGCGGCACCCGCGCCCGTGATGGCGCAACAGGCCGGGCTGCAGATCACGATCGTGCGCGCCGATGGCGGCGCGCCGGTCAGCTCGGCCCAGGTGACGATCGAGAACCCCGATGTCGGCCTGTCCCGCGTGCTGACAACCGATGAAAATGGTCAGGTTCGGATCGACGGGCTCACGACAGGCGGGCGGTACCGGATCGCGGTCGCCGCGGGCAGCGATTATGAAGCGCAAGCCACCGACGGCGTCGTACTGCGCACCGATTTCGTCCGCGGGATCACGCTGGCGGTCGGCGGCGCGGCCAGCAAGGATCTGGTTGTTACCGGTCGCCGCACCGTGACGGGAATCAATACGGTCAACGCCGAGATTTCTGCATCGTTGCCCGCTGAAACGCTCCGCGCTTTGCCAATCGAGGCGCGCGATGTGGTGACCGCGCTGATCCGGTTGCCGAACGTGGTTCCTTCCACCGGGTTCTTCCCCGAAGCGCCGGTGGTGTCGATCAACGGCGCGAATGGCCTGTTCACCAACTATCTGATCGACGGGCTCGACAATAACGAGAATTTCCTGGGCGGGCTGAAGTTCACGGTGCCGTTGGGCTTTACCCGCGAAGTGACGGTGCTGACCAACAATTATTCGGTCGCGTTCGGGCGCACTGCCAACGGCATCGTCAATTATACCACCCCGTCGGGCACCAACGACCTGCACGGCGAAGCCTATACGCTGATCCGGCCCGGTCGCCCGATCGATGCGTCATCACCCTTTCCGCGCCGCGACCTGAGCGGCAATCCGGTGGGCGAGAGCTTTGAGCGGTACCAGGGAGGCGGATCGATCAGCGGTGCGCTGGTGAAGGACAAGACCTTCTTCGCCGCCAATCTCGAATACACCCGCGACATCAACACCAACGTCATCGACGCGCCGGTGCTGGGCGCGGTGGGTAACATCACCGGCACCAACCAGTTCTACCTCGGCTCGTTCCGGCTCGATCATCGGCTGACTGACGACTGGAGCGTCGCGCTGCGTGGCAATTTTGGTGATATCTCGATCGACCGGCCCGGCGGCGGGCTGGGCGGCGGCAATGTCGGCTTTCCTTCGGCAGGGTCGACCCAGGATCGCAAATCGACGCTGGTAGCGCTGTCGACCACTTATTCAGGCGACGTATGGACCTATGAAGGCGCACTCCAGTACAGCCGTTTTCGCTGGAATTATGGCACCGCGAAGAATGGACCCAGCCCGCAGGTGGCGATCCGTGATCAGACCGGGCTGACGGTGGGCGTCGTCGGGCATCCCGGGTTTGTCTTCGATGATCTGGAGGAGACGTGGCAGACCCGCCAGAAGCTCCAGCGGCGCTTTGGCGATCACCGCGTTTCAGTGGGTGGCGATTTGATCCATTCCGATTTTGCCTTGCTGGGCGGCGGCAATGTCGATGGCAATTTCACGGTAGAGCTGACCCCAGCGCAGATCACAGCGCTGCGTGCCCGCAATCTCGGCACGACGCTCGGCGCTGCCGATGTGCTTAGCCTGAACCCGCGTGTCCTCGATTACTCGGTCGAGCTGCGCCCGCAAAGCTTCGGTACCGGGCAGACGCTTGGGGCGCTCTATGTCGAAGATGAATGGCAGATCGGCCAGAAGCTGACGGCAACGCTCGGCGTGCGCTGGGATTATGATTCGCTGACCGAGCAGGGCGGCGGCGGCGGCGACGCTGACAATATCGCGCCCCGCCTGTCGCTGAACTACAAACCCAATGCGCGATCGGCGATCCGGTTCGGCGCGGGCCTGTTCTACGGCAAGATCCCCTACACGGTGATTTCGGACGCGCTGCAGCGCAACACCACGTCGGCAGCATTGCTCGGGCAGCTGGGGCAGTTGCAGGCGCGCGGCATCATCCCGGCGGGGGTATCGCTGGCGCCGTTGACATTTGACGGCAACCTCACCGTTTCGCCGGTGTGCGCCACCGTCAGTGCGTGCCCATCGGCTGCCGCCGTCCAGGCGCTCCGCAACACCGCGACGATTAACGAGGTCCGCATCCTGAATCCGAACGGCTATGACAACCCGTACAGCTTGCAATTCAGCGGAGGCTATCAATATCAGGCGAGCAGCAGCTTCTCGATCGCGGTCGATCTGATCTACAACCGGTCGTACAATCTGCTGCGGCTGCGCGACTTGAACGCGCCAGCACCGTTCACCCCCAACCTCGCCAATCTGACGGCAGCGAACATCGCGATGCTGCGCGCCTTGCCGGACAATGCATCGCGAATCACGCGAGCATCGCAGCTGGGGCTCGTGCGGACCCAGGCAGCGGCAGACGCGACCCGGCCGGTGGCACTGGTGCCCGGTGGCGGGCGGCAGATCACGGTTTCCGAAACCGCCGGTCGATCGACCTATACGGCGCTGAACGTCCAGCTCAACAAGCTGCCGGGCGACGATATCTATGCGTTCCGGCTGTCCTACACACTGTCGCGGCTTCGTAACGATACCGACGATCTGAACTTTCGCGCGTCCAACTCGAACAACTTTGCGGCTGACTTCGGGGCCTCGGCGAATGACCGGCGGCACGTGATCTCTGCCGTTGGGTCGCTATTCCCGGCCAAGGGGCTGACGTTGACGGCGGCGGGGCTGTTCCAGTCGGGCCAGCCGATCAACTTCATTCCGGATGCCAGCATCTTCGGGACGCAGGACCTGAACGGCGATGGCCAGTCTTTCGGCGAAGCCTTTGTCGGTAACTCGGATCGCTTCCCGGGCGTCGGGCGCAATACCGGGCGGCTGCCCTGGTCGACTCAGGTCGATCTCGGCGTGCGTTATGCTTTGGGGCTGCCGATCGGTGCGATCGAATTCAGCGCGGATGTGTTCAACCTGTTCAACGCCAACAACCTGTCGGGCTTTGCCAATGCGGCAAGCACCTCCAATCAGGTACAGTTCGGCGGCGGGGCACCGTTCGTGCAGCGCAATGCCGGCCCGCCGCGCCAGTTCCAGTTTGGCGCCTCATGGAAGTTCTGATCGGATTAGCGTGTGATTGACGGGCTGGCGCATTTTCAGGGGCTGATCGGGATCGCCCTGTTGCTGGGGCTCGCCTGGGCATTGTCAGAGGATCGCCGCGCGGTGCCCGGCTGGCGCTGGATCGCGGGCGCGCTGGCGATGCAGATCGGTATCGCCGTTGTGGTGGTGCGCGTTCCGGTGATCTGGGATGCGATCGGCCTCGTCAATAACGCCGTGACAGCGGTCGAGACCGCCACCAAAGTCGGATCGAGCTATATGTTCGGCTATCTTGGTGGCGCACCCTTGCCGTTCGCGCTGGCCCCCGGCGCGGCACCACCGGTGGTTATCGCCTTTCAGATCTTGCCGTTGGTGATCGTGTTTTCGGCACTTTCGGCGTTGCTGTGGCACTGGCGGATATTGAGCCTGATCGTGAAAGGCCTGTCCTGGGCATTGCAGCGCACATTGGGCGTCAGCGGTGTTGTCGGCTTCGGGGCGGGCGCGAACATCTTTCTTGGTGTGGTCGAAGCGCCGCTAGTGCTGCGCGGCCAGTTTGAGCGGATGACCCGTTCCGAATTGTTCGCCATCATGGTGCTGACGATGGCGACGATCTCGGGCGCGATCCTGATCCTCTATGCGCAGACGCTGTCCAAATCGGTCCCCAACGCCGCCAGCCACATGATCGCTGCATCGTTGATTGCGCTGCCCGCTGCCCTTTTGATCGCCCGGATGATGGTGCCGGGCGGGGACGAAACGCCCAGAACGTCGGACGAGCCCGAACTCCATTACGACAGCAGCATCGATGCCATCATCCGCGGCACGATGGAGGGGCTCCAGCTGTTTCTGGCGGTGATCGCGGTGATTATCGTAGTGTTCGCGCTGGTATCGCTGGTCGATCAGATGCTGAGCGTGATCCCGCTGGTGGATGGTGCGCCGGTCACGCTGCGGCGGACCTTTGGCTGGCTGTTCGCGCCGCTGATGTGGACGCTGGGCATTCCCTGGGACCAAGCAGGCGCGGCCGGCGGGTTGATGGGCACCAAGACGATCCTGAACGAATATGTCGCCTATCTCGATCTCGCCGCACTGCCGCCCAATACCTTCGATCCGCGCAGCAAGGTGATCATGACCTATGCACTTTGCGGCGTTGCCAATCTGGCCAGCATTGGCTTGCTGGTATCGACGATCGGCACCTTGTGCCCGGGGCGGCGAGCGGAAGTGTCAGCGCTTGGGTTCAAATCCTGGATTGCGGGCAATGCCGCATCGGCGATGACCGGGGCCGTGATCGGCCTGGTCACGTTCGTCTGACGCAATGTTCGATGCCCGCCTTCGCCCGTTGATCGATCCGCCGCTTAACGCGGTGGGGCGGGGGATGGCGCGGGCTGGGATTACCGCCAATCAGGTGACGCTCGCCGGGGCCGCGATCGGGATAAGCGGGGCGGTGGCGATTGCGGGGCAACAATTCTGGACGGGGCTGTTGCTGGTGATCGCCAGCCGGTTGCTCGATGGACTGGACGGGGCCGTGGCGCGCGCCACCGCCAAGACCGATTTCGGCGGCTATCTCGACATCGTCTGCGATTTTGCCTTTTACGCCGCCGTCCCCGTGGGATTTGGGCTGGCCGATCCGGTGAACCTGCCCTTCGCGCTGATATTGGTCGCGTGTTTTACCGTAACCGGCATCAGCTTCCTCGCCTTTGCCGTGCTCGCCGCACAGCGCGGGCTTGAGACGACAGCGCATGGCGAGAAAAGCTTCTTCTACAACACCGGCGTCGCCGAAGGGGGCGAAACAATCGCGTTTTTTCTCGCCATGTGCCTGTGGCCCAGCGCCTTTCCGCTGTTGGCGAGTATTTTTTCGGCGATGTGCCTGTTGACCGTGGTGCAGCGGACCTTAGCCGCGCGGCAGGTGTTGCGGATGCGCGGCTAAGCTACTCCTTCTTCATATCGGCCAGAAAGGCGCGGATGCGCTTGGCGTTCACCCCGATATCGCTCTCACCCACCCGGCTGATCGAGCGCATGTCGACAATCGCGCCGCCGGCGGCGGAACGATCGGGCCGCACGCGGACGACCACGTCATCCTTGAAGCGGAAGAAAAGCGAGGTATCGGTCGCCTCGATCGTGCCGCTGGCGGCATCGACCTTGGCGATCGCCCAGCCGCGCTGCTGCACCAGCCGGGTCGCGCGGTCCATTGCCTTGGCGGTGTCGAGCGGCAGATGGAGTGTGGCGATATCGCTATAGCCCTTAGCATGAATCGCCTTCCAGCGGTTCACCGGGTCCATCCCCGCATAGGCCGCATCGCCCTCGCCGGGCACGTTTGAGAAGTTATCTTGACGTACCGGCAGGGTTGTAAACTGAGGTACATCCGCCAGATCGGTCGAGACGTCGTGAATCGGCGGCACCGATGTGGCGGCAGACAACTGCATGGCGAAATAGCCGCCGAACAGCAGGGAAATCGCCAACGCGATCGCCACGGTCCGCCCGTTTGCGGCACCCTTGCGCCACCCGAGAACGAACGCGATGATGGCGATCAGACCGCCCACCGCGCTCATCAAAAAGCCGATGACGAGGAGCAGTAAGCCGATCTTGAAGCTGAAACTGCCCGATCCCGTGCCCGCCGCGCCAACGATGGCGGTGGCGAACCCGCCTGCGCTCAACCCCAACGCCAGGCGTGCAAGTCCATCTGCTTTGCCGCTAGGTGCCGCGCTGGCCGAGGAGGGGGAGAGGGCTTCATCCATGATCTGCTCCTTTGATGCTGGTTCCCCTTAACGGTTGAACGAGCAATTGGTCGATCCGTTGATCGCGCACCCCGCGAAATTCTTCCAGCCCGATGGTCATGCCGTTATGTCCCGCCGCGGGTTGCGCGCGATAGGTGCCGAAAAGCCAATCCCACCAGGGCAGGTTGAATCCGAAATTGCTGTTGGTCTCGGCGCGCTCCACCGAATGATGCACTCGGTGCATATCGGGCGTCACCAGCACCCGCCGCAGCAATGCATCGAGCCATAGCGGCAGGGCGATATTGCTGTGGTTGAACATGGCGGTTGCGTTCAGCACGATTTCGAAGATCAGCACTGCCAGCGGCGATGCGCCGATCGCCGCAATCGCCACCCCCTTTATTGCCAAGGACAGGATGATCTCCACCGGGTGAAAGCGCAGCGCCGTCGTCACGTCGATCTCGGGGTCGCTATGGTGCATCCGGTGGACCCGCCAAAGCCATGGCACCGAATGAAAAGCGACATGCTGGCCATAAATCACCAGATCGAGCAACATGATCGCCAGCACAATTTCGACCCAGCCCGGCAGCGCCACCAACTCCAGCAACCCCCAGCCTTGCGCCTGCGACAGCGCCGCCACTCCGATCGCCGCTGCCGCCAGCACCAGCCGCGCAGCGATACTGTCGATGACGATCAGCGCCAGATTCCCCGGCCAGCGCTGGACTCGCGCGAGGATTTGGGTCCGACGCGGTCGCAATCGCTCGAGCGTGGCCATCAGCACCAGCACGCCGGCGAAACATCCTAGCCGAATGGCGAGATAGGCAGCACCGGGGGCGATCATTGCCGACGCGCACCTGGCCAAAAGGGAAGGGGATGGATCACCGGCCGAACGATAGGGAAATGCCGTTCAGGCGACAAGTTTTGGGCTAGGCGCCGATGACCTTGAGCCCTGCACTCGGACGGCAGGCGTGAATCAGGCCGGGTGTGCGGCCAACAGCGGAAAAATGGTCGAGCGCTGCTGCTTGAAGCGGCGCTATCCGGTCTCGCCGCGCCAGCGCGACAACGCAGCCGCCAAAGCCGCCGCCGGTCATCCGCGCACCGCCAAGGCCGCTAGTCGCTGCGGCAAGTCTTGCGACCAGCGCATCGATTTCCGGCGTCGTAATCTCGAAATCATCGCGCATCGATGCATGGGAGTCGGCCATCAGCCTGCCGATTGTCGCCCAGTCGCTGGCTGGCATCGCATTCGCCATGACGAGCGTTCTGGCATTCTCGGTCACCACATGCCGCGCGCGACGATAGGCGACCGGATCAAGGGCTGTCTTAGCGGCTTCGAGTATCGCCAGATCGATATCGCGCAGCGCCGCGACGCCGAGATGCGCGGCCACTGCTTCGCACGCGGCGCGGCGTTCGTTGTACGCGCTATCGACCAGACCGCGCGTGATCCCCGAATGCACGATCAGAACCGCCATATCCTCGGGCAGCGGCACCGGACGGGTGGCGAGCGAGCGGCAATCGATCAGTAGCGCTGCACCTGCCTGGCCATGCGCGGCGATCAATTGGTCCATGTTGCCGCAGGCGCAGCCGACGAAGTCATTCTCCGCCGCCTGCGCGATCAGCGCGAGTGCGGTTGGGTCGAGCCGCTGTTCGCGATCAAACGCCGCTGCCAGAGCGACGCCAAGCGATGCGGACGATGACAGCCCGGCCCCCTGCGGCACATCGCCCGCAATCGCGATCCGTGCCCCCCCGATGGCCATGCCTCGCGCTCTGAACACCGCCGAAACAGCGCGGATATGCGTCCGCCAACCGGGGGCAGGCTCGAATGGTGCGGCGGGATCGAAGCGGTCCGTCTCGTCATAATCGGCGCTGGTGACGGCGATCATCCCGTCCGCCGCTTCCCCGATCGCTACCGCCGTGCCTCGGTCGATCGCGCAAGGGAGCACGAAGCCGTCATTATAATCGGTATGCTCGCCGATCAGGTTCACCCGGCCGGGGGTGTAGGCGATGCGCGCAGGCGCCTCGCCATAAGCCGCCTGATAGGCGGCGGTCGCGCGCTCAACCGGCCCCGTCATGCCAGCACGTCCGAAACCGCGCGCAGCATCGCAGCGGCGGCTTCGGGGGTCAGGTCGCGCTGCGGTTCGGCCATCATTTCATAGCCGACCATGAACTTGCGGACGCTCGCGGAGCGCAGCAGTGGCGGATAGAAATGCGCGTGAAGCTGCCAATGGGCGACCTCCGCATCGCCAAATGGCGCGCCATGCCAGCCCATCGAATAGGGAAAGCGCGTGGCGAAGACATTGTCGTAGCGCGCGGTCAGTCGCCGCAGGATATCAGCCAGGCTATCGCGCTGGGCGGGCGCAAGATCGGGCATCCGTTGCACGGCAAAGCGCGGCAGCATCAAAGTTTCGAACGGCCAGCTCGCCCACCACGGCACGATCGCCAGCCAATCGGCATTGCTCGCTACCTCGCGTTCGCCACCTGCTTCTCGCGCAGCGAGATCGAGCAGCATCGGGCTGCCGTGCTGCGCCAGATAGGCGTGCTGGGTGACGTTCTCGGTCGCTGTCTCGTCGGGCACATGATCGGTCGCCCATATCTGCCCGTGCGGGTGCGGGTTGGAGCAGCCCATCATCGCGCCCTTGTTCTCGAAGACCTGTACTGATCGATAGGTGGCCCCCAGCCGCGCGCTCTCGTCCGCCCAGCAATCGACGATCCCGCGCACCGCTGCGTGGCTCAATTGCGGCATCGTCAGCGCATGATCGGGCGAATAGCAGATCACGCGCGCGACCCCGCGCGCGCTGGCGGCGGCGAACAGCGGGTCATCGCTGGCGCTGTCAGGCGTATCAGGCAGCACAGCGGCGAAATCATTGTCGAAGGCGAAGGTGCCGACATAATCGGGGTTCCGCTGCCCACCTGCGCGCGCATTGCCGGGGCACAGGTAACAGTCCGGATCATAGAACGGCGCCGGCGGGTCAGCCGCATCCTCCTGCCCCTGCCATGGCCGCGCCAGCCGGTGCGGGGACACCAGCACCCAGCGACCAGACAGCGGGTTGCGCCGCCGGTGAGGTTGCTCAGGCGGCGACGTCACGCTGCCGCTCGCCGCCACCCGATGAACTGTGCCGTCCGGCCCAGAACGACCCGGTTATAGGCCAGCGCGAACAGCACCGAACTCACCAGCGTGACGACCATAAAATCGATGTAATGCATCGTCACGATCCCCGCCGGTTGCAGCCCGAACGAATAGAGCGCGTAGAGCGCCACGCCCCACACCACGCCAGCCGTCGCGGCACTCGCGCCGACCCCGCGAAACATCAGTCCGACGATGAATGCCGACAGGATCGGCATCGATGACAGCCCGTTCAATTGCTGCAGCAAATTGATGATGCTCTGCGCATTCTGGTACATTGGCACCAACGCGATCGAGGAAATGGTGACGATCACCGTAGTGATGCTGCTCAACCGCCAGTTATCGCGCACCGCGCCGATGAACGGCTTGTGGAAATCGACCGCATAGAGCGCGACGGTGGAATTCAACACCGCGCTGGTATGCGCGATCACGGCAGCGGCGATCATCGCGGCGAACGCGCCCGAGAGCCAGCCAGGCAACACTTGCGCCACCAGCAGGCCGTATGCCTTATCCCCGACATCGCCGATCAGTTTGAACGCAACGACGCCCGGCACCGTTACAATGATCGGGATGATCATGATGCGGATCGCCGCCGCCGCGAGCACACCCTTCTGCGCCTCGCGCACGGTCGGCGCGGTCATCGCTTTTTGCGTGATGTTCTGGTTCGTCGACCAGTAAAAGATCTGGATGAAGATCATGCCCGTGAACAATGTGTGGAACGGGATCGGCGAATCCGCACCGCCGATCATCGATGTCCGCTCGGCGGGCACACCGCCGAACAGATCATATTGCACCGCCGCCAGCGCCAGCACGACGATCAGCACGGCAATCGCGAGCACGCCAAAACCCGAATAGGTGTCCATTACCGCAACCGCGCGAAGCCCGCCCATCATCGTATAGGCAGCGCTGATCACGGCGAGGATGATGGCAAACAGGATCAGCGGAATGCCGCCCCCGAACAGAGACTCAAGAAACAGCGCGCCGCTATAGAGCCCAGCAGGCAGGTAGATCAGGATATTGCCGAACAGGAACAGCGCCGAAATCAGCGTGCGGACGTTGCGCGTGTCGCCCTGATAGCGGCGATCGAGCAGCTCGGTCACCGTGGTGCATTCGTTGCGATAGTAAATCGGCACGAACACAAGCGCGAGGATCAGCAGTCCGATAAAGCCCGAAATCTCCCACCACGCCAGCAGCAGCATCTGGTTGCCGTTCATGCCGACCAGCTGATCGGTCGAGAGGTTGGTGAGCGTGATCGACCCCGCGACGAACACCCAGCTGAGGCCCCCGCCCGCCAGATAGACGTCCTTTTCGCTCCCATCATGCCGCGCGCGGCGCACTTTCAGCCAGGTCGCAAGACCAATGGCGGCGAGCAAAAGGATTGCCACACCCATCTGGATGCCGCTGTTCAACGCCATGTTGCTTGCTCTCCCCCGAATTTTCCGACGACCATAGGCGGTCGCACCTTGCGTGCAAGCGCGAGCATGGCAAGGGTTGCCGCATGGAGAGTCCGCACCGCATCGACGGCACCGCAATCACCCTTGTGTTCGATGCAGAGGCCGGTGAGCCGCCGTCGCTGCTGTACATTGGTGGCAAGCTTCCTGACGACGAAGATCTCGGTTCGTTACAACGGGCGGTCCGCCCACGACGACACGGATCGCAGCCCGATGTGCCCCGGCTCGCGACGATCTGGCCGCAGGCGGCGCGCGGATATCTGGGACTGCCCGCAATGGCGTTTCGCCGGGGGAATGAAGTCCTGGCGCTCGATCTGCATAGCGGCGCTGGGTCGCTTGCTGCCGATCGATTGGCGCATGTCGTGCTGGAAGACATGGCGGCCGGCGTCCGCATTGGGATCGATTGGCGGATCGCTGCAGGCGACGTCGTCCGCGCGTCTGCGACCATCGTCAATCTTGGTGATACGCCGCTGGCTGTTGATCGGATAGCCAGCCTGGCACTGCCGCTGCCGGGCTGGGCAACGCATGCAACCCGGTTTCACGGGCGCTGGGCGGCGGAAACGCAGGAGGCGACCGCGGCCATGCCGTATGGCCGCAGCGGGGGTGAATCGCGCGGGGGGCGGCCCGGCTTTGGCGGGGCGAACTGGCTTATCGCACATGAAGCTGGGTTTGGCGCCAATCACGGGCACGGCATTGCGATGCACCTGGCGTGGAGCGGGGATCACGAAACGGTGATCGAACGCGATGCAGATAAGGCGATTGTTCAGATGGCCGCGCGGCTTGATCCGGGTGAGATCGTGCTGGCACCCGGCGCGAGCTTTACCACGCCCGAAGCGGTATTCGCGGTCATCAACGGCGGTCGCAACGCGGTGCGGCAAGCGATGCACGCGCATCTGCGCGGCGACGTGCTCCCCGGTCGCGCCGACTGGCCGGTACGCCGGGTCCATCTGAACAGCTGGGAAGCGGTGGCGTTCGACATGGACGAAGCCCGCTTGGTCCGATTGGCCGAAGCGGGCAATGCCATCGGTGCCGAGCGCTTCGTTGTCGATGATGGCTGGTTCACCGGCCGCCGCAACGACACGACCAGCCTTGGCGACTGGACGCCCGATCCTCAGCGTTTCCCGAACGGGCTGTCGCCACTGATCGCGCAGGTCGAGGCGCGCGGCATGGATTTTGGCCTTTGGGTAGAGCCCGAAATGATCAGCCCCGACAGCGATCTCTATCGTGCACACCCCGATTGGTGCCTCCACCGACCGGGCATGGATCGCCCGACCCAGCGGCATCAGCTGGTTCTTGATCTCGCCCGACCCGAAGTGAACGCATATTTGTTCGGTGTTCTCGATAACCTGCTGTCGGCGCACCGCATTGCGTACCTGAAATGGGATCATAACCGCGATCTCTTCCCCAATGAAGGTGTGGGCCATCGGCAGACATTGGCGCTGTATGCGCTGGTTGATCGGCTCCGCGCCGCGCATCCGACGGTCGAGATCGAGAGCTGCGCGAGCGGCGGCGGGCGGATCGATTACGCTATACTCAGCCGCTGCCACCGCGTCTGGCCGAGCGACAATAACGATGCGATCGATCGGCTGCGCATCAATCGCGCGTGGAGCCTGTTCCTGCCGCCCGAAGTGATGGGCAATCATGTCGGCCCCAGTCCTAATCCAATCACCGGTCGCATGCTGCCGATGGCGTTTCGCGCCAAGGTCGCGATGTTCGGCCATATGGGGGTAGAGGCCGATCCGGCGGCAATGAGCGACGCCGACCGTGATACGCTCGCCGCGCACATCGCCTGCTATAAACAGTATCGTGACATACTGACCAACGGCGCGTTGAACGAACTCGCATTCGACGATCCCGGCTTGTTCGGCACAATGGTCGAACACAAAGGTCGCATCCTCGCGCTGGTTGCGCGCACTGATATGGCCAGCGATTACAACACGCCGCCGGTGCGCTTTGCGGGGCTGGATCCTGACCGGCGCTACCATTTGCGCTTCCTGCTCACCGATGTCGCGGATACGGTGCTCAGCGGGCGGATGCTGGATGAGGCAGGGTTGGTCCTGCCGCTGTCGCGCCCGGCGACGGCCCATCTCGTCTATCTCGAACGCTTGGACATTGGCCAATGATGCGCCTCGGTTGCTGCTATTATCCCGAACATTGGCCCGAGGACATCTGGGCCGAAGATGCGCGCCGCATGGTCGAGATGGGCCTCACGCGCGTGCGGATCGGCGAATTCGCGTGGAGCCGGATCGAGCCGCAGCCTTGGCGGTACGACTGGGCTTGGCTCGACCGCGCGATCGAGACGCTGCACGGGGCCGGGCTCGGCATCATCCTTGGCACCCCCACCGCCACCCCGCCGAAATGGCTGGTCGACAAGATGCCCGACATGCTGGCGATCGATGCGCAGGGACGTGAGCGGTGCTTCGGATCGCGGCGGCATTATTGCTTTTCGCACCCCGGCTATCGCGGCGAGTGCAGCCGCATCGTGGCTGCGCTGGCCGAACGCTATGGCGACCACCCCGGCATCGTCGCTTGGCAGACCGATAACGAATATGGCTGTCACGATACCATCGTCAGCTATTCGAACAGCGCGGCGCAAGGGTTCCGCCGCTGGCTCGAGCGACGCTACCCTGATGTAACCGCGCTTAACATTGCCTGGGGCAATGTGTTCTGGAGTCAGGAATATCGCTCCTTCGCCGAAATCGATCCGCCGCACCTGACGGTGACCGAACCTAACCCGGCACACGTCCTCGATTACCGCCGTTTCGCCTCGGACGAGGTCGTCAGCTTCAACCGCGCGCAGGTCGACATCATTCGCGCAGGATCGCCGGGGCGCGATGTGGTGCACAATTACATGGGTTTCTTCACCGAGTTCGATCACCACGCCGTCTCGCGCGATCTCGATGTGGCGACATGGGATAGCTATCCGATCGGCTTTCTCGAGCAATTCTGGTTCAGCCGTGAGGAAAAGCTGCGTTACGCGCGGCAGGGCCACCCTGACATCGCCGCCTTCCACCATGATCTCTATCGCGGCTGCGCGAACGGGCGCTGGTGGGTGATGGAGCAGCAACCCGGCCCGGTAAACTGGGCCGCCCACAACCCCGCGCCGCTGCCCGGCATGGTTCGGCTCTGGACGCTGGAGGCGGCCGCGCACGGGGCCGAACTGGTCAGCTATTTCCGCTGGCGGCAGGCACCGTTCGGGCAAGAAATGCACCATGCCGGGCTGCTCCGCCCCGATAGTGTCGGTGATGCGGGCGCGCATGAAGCGCGAGCGGCGGCAAGCGATCTGACGGTGATCGGTGGGCTAGGTCGACCGCCCAAATCGGTTGCGTTGCTGTTTTCCTATGAGGCGGCTTGGTTGTTCGAGGCTCAACCGCAAGGCCGAAGTTTTCGCTACATGGAGCTCGTCTTCGCGATGTACTCGGCGCTCCGGCGGTTGGGGCTCGACGTCGATATTCTCCCCGTCGATGCCCCGCTCGATGGCTACAAAATGGTCGTCGCGCCGTCGCTACCGATCCTCGAGCCTGATTTTGTCGCACGGCTCGCGGCGCTCGGCGTGCCCGTCCTGTTCGGCCCCCGCAGCGGCAGCCGCACCGAGGATTTCCAGATTCCCGAGGGGTTGCCGCCGGGCAATTTACGCGCTGCGATCCCCGTCACCATCCCGCGCGTCGAATCGCTGCGAGAGGGGCTGATCGAGCGGGGCGATGGTTTCGAAATTGCCCGCTGGTTCGAGCATGTGGAAACGGCGTTGGTGCCGGAGGAAAGGCTGCTCGACGGGCGTGGCGTGGTTTATGCCAGCGACATGCTGCGCTATCTGGCGGCCTGGCCCGATGCGGCGTTGCTTGCGCGGGTGTTCCGCCGAATGACTAAAGAGGCCGGGCTGGAAACGATCGATTTACCCGACGATCTTCGGCTGCGACGCACGGCGCGCGCGACTTTTGCGTTCAACTATGGGCTCGATACGATCGATCTGGCGGACATCGCAGCTGGCGAAGTGTTGATCGGCGAACGGCATCTGCCACCAGCCGGCGTAGTGGCGTGGCGATGAGCAGAACAAAAGCCTATGGGCGATCACCCGATCAAGATGGCACTGCTGGATTAAGGCCACGCTCCCTCCAGCGCCATCAATATCGACCGCGATCTTCGCTTCTGCAAAGGCCATAAATCATGCGCATGATTTACCGATCCATGGTGGCGTGTACGCTTCTGGTAACAAGCTTTGATCCGGGCTTGGCAATGGCTTTGCCGGTTCAGCAGAAGCGCCCGACGCTAGCCGGGGCGTCATCCGAGGACCCGGCCAGCGCCTTCGCCCGAAAGGACGTCGCACGGCTAACGCTGATGGCAACTCAAGGTGACGCTGAGGCGCAATATCAGCTCGGCAGGATGTACGCCAAAGGCCAGGGCGTCGCACAGGATTACCCGGCAGCGCTTCGCTGGTACCGCCAGGCTGCCGATCAAGGGCACGCTACGGCACAGTATAATCTTGGCGTTGCGTACAGCAACGGCATCGGCGTTCGCAGCGATCAAACCGCAGCGGCGGGCTGGTTTCGAAAGGCAGCCGAGCAAGGAAGCGCGGCTGCCCAGTATAGCCTCGGCGTGATGTATGATGGTGGTCAGGGTGTGGCGAAGGATGATGTTGCGGCAGCTATGTGGTTTGGCAAGGCTGCAGAACAGGGTTATGTTAACGCCCAATATAACCTCGGCTTAATCTACACCAACGGCAAAGGCGTCAACCAAGATTATACGATTGCAGCAGAGTGGTTCCGCAAAGCGGCAGGTCAAGGAGATGGCGACGCTCAGTATAATCTCGGCGTTTTATATGCCGAAGGTAAAGGTCTGCCGAATGATGATGCCGCTGCTGCAGCTTGGTACCTTAAGGCGTCGGATGGCGGCAACGCCAATGCACAATATAATTTGGGTATCATGTTGCTGAATGGCAAAGGCCTGACCAAAGATTATATTCAGGCCTATACTTGGTTCACTTTAAGTCAGGCGCGGGCGACGGATGCTACGCTGAAAAGTGAAGCGACCAAGGCACGCGATTTTGTGGCATCCAAAATGTCGCGCATGCAAATCGCCGAGGCACAGCGGCGGGCCAGCTTGTGGCGCAAAAAGTGAAACCAATGATCCGGTCAGGCCAAGCAATTTGAAGCCGAGCGCTGCTGATTCGCATTGCTTTTTCGTAACGTAGCTCTCGAGTACCTCACCTTTCTAATCGTTGGTCCGCCAGAGGTAAACCATCTCTCCGTTCAGGTTGGCTCCGCCGCCCGTCGGGTCACGTTCATCTCATCCAAGTGCCAATGGCACACCCCCGCATCCGGCCGATCCGTCGTCGCCGAATGTCGCCAGCGAACATTCGCCCGAACCGGTTCCGCCACATCCGCACGGTTTCTTGACATAGGTCGATGGGTGCTGTCAGTCTTGTGCGAACTCGTCTCTCGACGATGCAGATCGGGCTTTGAATTCGACGCTTAGCTGGCAAGCGACTGCCACTCAGCCAGTGCGGCTGAGCGGCGTTCTTTGAAGGTTTGGCGATCGACGATGTGGCGTTCAAGGTTGAAGTGATTGTGGACGTTGGCGTGCACCGAGGCGAACTTTTGTAATGTCTTCATTCGCCTGAACCGAAGCATCGCGCGCTCCCTTCGTCGGAAGGGAAGGTGACTGTTTTCGGCGCGGTTGTTGTCCCATCGGCCCATCTCGCGACGATCCAGATTTCCCAATTCGCGCATGGCTGCGGGATAGGATTTGAGCCCATCAGTGACGATGGTTCCAGCTTGGCCGTGGCGCTTTAGCGCCTTCTTCATGAAAGTGAGAGCGGCTGATTTGTCCCGCTTTTTTGTAACGTAGCTCTCGAGGATTTCGCCTTCGTGATCGACGGCGCGCCAGAGGTAGACCATCTCGCCATTCAGCTTCAAGTACATCTCATCCAGGTGCCATTTCCAATGGCGAAACCCGCGCATGCGATTGATCCGTTGCCGCCGAATGTCGCCGGCAAACATTGGCCCAAACCTGTTTCACCACACCCGCACCGTCTCGTGGCAGATGTCGATACCGCGCTCGAATAGCAGGTCCTCGACGTTTCGCAGCGACAGCGGAAATCGGACATACATCATGACCACCAGCCGGATCACCTCGGGGGATGAGTTGAAACAGCGGAATGGGGAGGGAGGCTTTGCTCTGGATCTTCGGCTCATTCGCGTCCGCTATCAGCACCAGTCGTCTACTGCCACATTGGTCTGACAATGCCCTTCCGAGCCGCGATTGCACAATGCGATTACCAACCCGGCATCATCCTGTGCGGGGCATCACCCAGAGTTCCTTTACGCCATTAAACGCCGCCGAGATGTTGCGCTCTATGGGCTTCCCGGCGATCGCCAAGCCCGGCAGGCGTTCGAACAGCCGGGCAATCGCGATCTGCGCCTCTGCGCGCGCAAGCTGCGCACCCAGGCAAAAATGAACTCCGCCGCCAAAGGCGAAATGTGTCTTGTCGGTACGTTCGATATCATAGGCTAAGGGGTCGGCGTGAAGCGCCGGATCCTGCCCTGCCGCCATCAAAAAAGTGGTAATGGCTGATCCTGCCGTCACCTTCACACCACCGATAACATGATCCTCAGTCGGGATGCGTAAAGACTGCATCACCGGCGGGTCGCGGCGAAGGGTTTCTTCGACTGCTTCGGCAACCAATTCAGGCCGGGCAATCAGTTTTGCCCGCTGGTCCGAGTGGGTCAGAAGCGCCAGCACGGTGTTGCCGATCAGGTCGGTGGTGGTCAGGTTTCCGGCGAGCAGCAGCAAGTTACACATGGTGACGATTTCTTCGTCGCTCAGCCTGTCGCCACCTTCCTGGACAGAGATCAGCGCGCTGATGAGATCCTCACGCGGTGCGGCGCGCCTTTCGGCGACAACGCGGCCGAAATAAGCTGACAGTTCGTCGCTATTTGCCTTCAACCCAGCGAGGAGTTCGGGCGTCCGAATGGGCGAGAAAACATTCGCGAGCCCTTTTGACCAGCGGCGGAATTCACCGCGATCGGCAGGATCAACGCCAAGCATGTCGGCAATGACAATGATCGGAAGCGGCGCGGCATAAGCCTCGATCAAATCGAAGCTATCCTTACCATCGATCGCGTCCAGCAGACTATCTGCAATCGCCGCCACTTTAGGCTTCATCGCGTCGATCGCGCGACCGTTGAACGCATAGCTGACCAACCGGCGCAGTCGGCCATGTTCCGGATCATCCAGCACCAGCATCGAACGCGGAGCTTCACGGTCCTGCGCGGTTAGGAATTTCTGGACAATGCTGTCCGGCCCGGCATTGCTCTGATCGACGCTGAGGCTGCGATCCTTTAAAACCGCCGCGACATCGGCTGCGCGCGTCAGCGCGATTCGGCCAAGCATTGTGTCGTGGTGAATTGGATCGACACGCCGCAAAACATCAAAAAATTCATGCGGGCGGTTGCGGAATGTCTCGTCAAAGACCGTAAGCTGAAGGCCTGTCGGAACCTCGTTCATGCTCGTCTCATTTCTGATTGCGCCGCTGGTACGTCCTTACGAACCGGCATCCGCAGATGATAGGCTCCAGCTCTCAAAAACTCGGTTGCGGAAATGCAACCTCAGTAACCGGCCGCACAAGAAGCAGCTTTGGTCCGGTATGCAGTGCGGTAAGCCGGCTCAACGGAACTCCAGCCCATCAAATTTCCCCGACGTCCGCCACTCTTCAAGATAACGAAAATAGGCAAGCGCACCGGCAGGAAAACCGACGGCTAGTTTCGCAGCCATTCCGGGTTCCTGACCTTCATTGTTGTAATAGCCGGGTGTACAATCGAGCGAACCGATCATGCGGCCCATTCCACTGAGCAAGAGCTTGACCCAAGCTTCTTGTGCTTGGGCCGTAACCTCAACTTGCTTGGTTCCCCGTGCCCTTGCCTCCTTTACGATCAGAGCGATTGTTGCGCCCGCTTCAGTCAGGTTGTGCGGCACATTCGAGATGAGGTTTGCCCCCTGTGTTGGCTGAACGAAAAATGCGTTGGGAAAGCCATGGACATGAATGCCGTGCTTACTCCGCATCCCTTCAGCCCAGACCTCGGACAGCTTCAATCCGTTGCGTCCCTTCAGGTCAAAACCGGCGCGGCGTTCATATTCAGTGCCAACCTCAAAGCCGGATGCATAAATGATGCAATCGACTTCATGTTCGACACCGGCCACGATAAAACCACGCGCGGTGATTGCCTCAACACCTTTTCCATCGGTGTCGATCAGGTGGGTGTTCGGCGCATTGAATGCCTGAAGATACGCATCGTGAAAGCAGGGACGCTTGCAAAGCTGGCGATACCAAGCCTTCAATTTCTGCGCCGTCTCGCGATCCGCGACGATGGCGTCGACCCGGGCGCGGATTTCCTCCATCTTTTCAAAATCCGAATCCTCATATGCCGCGAGCATATTTGCTGGTTTCATCTGATCGCGCGGCAACTGCATAATGCGCGCCCGAATGCGGCGGGATAGATCAGTCCAGCCATCCATCACCCAGTCTTGCTCAGCAGTACCTAGCCCCTGATTGCCAGTGAAGTTTTCCAACCAACGCTTCTGCCAGCCCGGGGTCGCCACTTCGGCAAACCAGGTTGGATCGATTGGCTGATTGGCCCGTATATCGACCGACGAAGGCGTGCGTTGTACGACATAAAGTTCCTTGCAGGCGCGCGAGAGATGCGGAACGCACTGGATTGAGGTTGCCCCCGTGCCGATGATCGCGACACGCTTGTCGGCGAGCTCGGTCATCGTCGCCCCAGATGGGTCACCTCCGGTATAGGCATAATCCCATCGGCTGGTATGAAAGCTATGGCCCTGGAATGCGCTGATGCCGGGGATGCCGGGAAGCTTTGGAACGTGGAGCGGCCCCGTTCCCAACCCGATGTAGTCGGCGGTAAAGCGATCACCGCGATTGGTCTCGATCACCCAGCGCGATGCCACATCATCCCAATGCAGGTCGTTGACCTCCGTATGCAGCAGCGCATGATCATATAGTCCAAATTGTCGCCCGATCCGCTGGCACTGGGCGAGAATCTCCGGCGCGTGTGCATATTTTTCGCTTGGCATATGCCCGGTTTCTTCGAGCAGCGGCATATACATCATCGATGCCGTGTCACACTGCGCGCCGGGATACCGGTTCCAGTACCAGGTGCCGCCAAAATCGCCGCCCTTTTCAATGATGCGGACGTCCTTGATTCCCGCTTCAACAAGCCGCGCACCGGTCACGAGCCCTGCAAAGCCCCCGCCGACAAAGGCAAAACTGACATGGTCGGTCTTCGGTTCGCGCTCAACGCGCGGTGTGTAGGGATCGTCCAAATAATGCGCGAGCTGACCCGTTATGCGGCGATATTGCTCATTACCGTCCGGACGCAGTCTTTTGTCCCGCTCGGCCCGATATTTTTCAAGCAGTGCCGATTTGTCGATTTGCGTGCTCATCGCGCGGGTGCTCCCAACGGCAAATTGGCCGCCTCGTTGGCCATCGCTTCTGCCTCCCGCGCGCGAAGCGCTGCCAAATTACGTTCATGCCGTGCCTGATCGATCGGATAAAAGCTAAGAATCGCGGCACCGACAATCCACAATAGAAACGTCGTCGGCACATAATAGGCGATCAGGCTGTCAACCGCAGCCGGATCGATTGTGGTTGGATTGGCTTTCACTGGAAACGCCGACAATGTCAGCACAATGCCCGCAATACCTGTCCCAAGCGCTGTCGCGCATTGTTGCATAAACGAGGATGCAGCAAAGAACGTGCCGGCAGTGTGGCTACCGGTTTCCACTGCGCTGTCCTCGACCACATCTGCCAGCATTGACGATGTGTTGATGAGCGACATTGCGATCATCGCCCCATAAACTGCGCCAATGACAAAGAGTACGGGGACCAGTGCGGAATCTCCCGGACGGTAGAACAAACCAGCATAGCTGAGGACGAGCGGCGATAGCCCGATGACAATGCCGAGGATGGCGAAGATCATCGAACTCGCCCGTTTGCCGATACGTCGCGAAAAATAGGGCGCAAGCGGGGCTGCGATGAAAGCCGCGACCAGGCTGTCAAGGGTCAGGATCGCAGTCTGGCCTGATGTCAGCTTGAACAAATAGGTCGCAAAATACAGTGTCATCGCGCTGTACAGGCCGATCGCTGTGTATTTGCAGACGCCAAAACCAAAGATCGACAGGAAGCCACGATGGTTGAATGACTGAAACATCTCGCGAAAATGGGCGGCGGTGCTCAGCGTCGGCTCGGCGTTGTTCGGCTGCCGGAGCATGGGAATCCGGCTATGGGTTCCAAGGCCGCAAACCATGATCGCAACGAAGCACAAAATTCCGCCCATCAGTGCAAACGGGCCATAGCCAGCTGGGTTTAACTGCCCTTTGGGGAATTCAGGAGTCGCGACCAGAAAGAATGTCAGCGCAAAAGCGGTAAAGCCAAACGCGCCTACATACCCAAAAAGATAGCGCAACGAGAAAAGCTTGGTGCGTTCGCCATAGTTGTCGGTCAATTCGGAAACCATTGCCGAAGTGGGGATCTCATAGGCGCTCAGTGCCATGCGCGTGAGCGTTGCCATGACAAAAATCCACCACCCGGTCTGGATTTCGGTCATGCCTGACGGTGGAAACCATGTCGCGGTAAAGAAGATAGCCGTGGGGACGGCCGAGCCATAGATAAAGGGATGTCGCCTTCCCCATCGCGACCGCGTTACATCGCTCCAGCGCCCGATAATGGGATCAGCAAATGCATCGACAACCAGCGTGGCAGCGACAGCCAGCGAGACGATCGCGGCTGAAACGCCAATTACCTGATTGTAATAGAGCATCAGGTATGTGGTAAAGCTTGCGGTCTTAATGCCATTGGCAACCGCACCGGCGCCAAAGGATAGCCTTGTTACCAACGTGATTGGCGTCATCGCCATGACCAGACATCTCCCCCGACGCGCCCGTTGACCGAACGATCCTTAGAATTCCAACTTAGGGTATGTTTGGTGGATCGCACCAGCAACAAAATGGCTTTGGCTGGTTGGGGCTCAGACCACCAGCAGTGCAGGTGGATGGCTGCCGCCCCGGTTGGCCACAACCTTGTATGACGAGTTGCATCAAATCTTTTCAGGGCGGAATATGGTGGCGAAATGAAATTCTATTCAGAAACCATCTTCCCTTGGTTCTTGGACCGTTCACTCGACACGCCGCAGATTCGCGCTCGTCGAAAGCGCTTAGTCGAAAGCGTTGAGAGCGACGTGCTTGAGATTGGTTTCGGCACAGGCGCGACACTGCCATTCTATAATCGGGATCTGGTTCGGTCGTTGTCGGTGGTGGAACCTTCCACCGGCATGAACAAGCGCGCCGCAGAAATGATCGACAGACTGAACTGGTCGATCTCGATTAATGCTCTTGCCGGCGAAATCCTACCGTTTGAGGATCAGACTTTCGATTGCGTTGTGTCCAGCCTGACGCTGTGCAGCGTTTCCGATCCAGTCCGTGTCCTAGCCGAAATCTGGCGTGTTCTTCGCCCCGGTGGGACATTGCGCTTCTTCGAACATGTAGCGAGCGAGGATCCTGAGCGACGCAAATGGCAGGATCGGCTCAATCCCATCCAACGCGTGGTGGGGGTTGGCTGCAATCTGAACCGCGATACCGTTGGGTTGATGCGAGCGGCGGGTTTCATCATCGGGTCGGTGCCGCAGCAGATCGAACCCAGCTTTCCGTTCGCCGCTTATTTGCCCTTCGTCGAAGGTATCGCCGTGAAAGCCGAATGATCAAAGGCTTATCTGCATGAAATTGGGCCAAAGGGCGTAACGAGCGAGCCTCTCCTGTGACGGGACAGCGAGAGCGACAATCAACGAACGCTGATTGTCGATTGATGATAGCCTGAGTTCCCGGTCTTTGCGTTCTGGGCAAATACCACAAGTCGGTAGCGTCCGGGGCCGGGAGCGGGCATCTTGACCGAGAAACCACCAGGCGACGTTACGAAAGCAAGCGGTGTTGCGTTGACCTGTCGCCGCCCCCGCCAGATCGAAGCCTCGACCCGATATTCAGCCGCATCCCAGAGTCCACCGGGCGTGATCGGACAACCGCACATCAATTCGACATTCGCTTTGATTGAAAGGGTTTGACCTTCCTGCGTGCTGTCGGGCGTTATCGCCAATCCAGGCAGTTCAATCATCCAGCCATTGCCAAGATCGGTTGCTTGCCCCGGCATTATCCAACGCTCGGCGCTCGCGTGGATGATCGACCCCGGCCGGTTGAGCGGTCCCTCGACTTCGAGCTTGACCTTAGTCGGCTCGACGATGTCGATCGTGGTCGTGAACGAAGCCGCTTCCGGCGTTGCCCGGATGGGACTTCGGCCCCTGGAGTCCATGATCAGGCGCGTGTCGCCCGTGCCGCCCGCCGTTACGCCGGACGCCAGAATCTTGCGGCTACGGGCATCCCGAAGGGTCACGCGTGCTCCGCCCATTGCGTCGCCGACAAACTTGGCGTCCTGGCTGATGACCCTGACCGTGATCTTGGTGGGTTCGGCCTCGGCACGGCCAGCGATGAGAAGCAGCGCAATCCAGGGACTTTTTCTTATCATGGGCCATTTAAAGCCCCATTTCGTTCAGCTGTCGAGAGTGGGGCCAAGTGTTCAGTCATCGGCGTTTACTCAAGCCTATCGGCGATATCCCGCCCGCAGCAGCCGAGCGACATTACTAATCCATGCTGGATGACCTTCCCATGGTCGCGCAGCGTAAATCATCTAGCCTCCCGCGACTGCGGCGCGGTTCAGCAGCAGTTCCAATGCACAAGCAATCAACACGGACCGCTCGACGGGGGCGGTTCAGTTTCTTTCAAGGGTGGGCACTATGTCAGCGCTCGCCATGCGACGTAAGCCGCTGTAGCCAGCACCATAAGCGCGAAGGATGTTCGCGCCAGCGCAGCGCGATCCGCTAGCAGCCTCCCGACGGGGATAGCCAAGGCAGAGCCGATTGCCCCCCCCATAATGAGCGCCCCGAACACTGGCCAGTCGACAAGCCCGGATGCAGCATAACTTGCGCTCGTCGCCGCCCCGAACAAGGCAACCGAGACTAGCGACGATGCGGCGGCATTGGCCAGCGTCATTCCCGTTGCGGCCATCAAGCCGGGCACAATCAAAAAGCCCCCGCCGATGCCAAAAAATCCCGCGGCCAGCCCTGTTACCGCACCAGCAGGCGCGAGCTTGAGCGTCAACGCTGTGGTAAGGCGAACGCCGGCATCGCCCTCTGCCTTACGCGGTAGCAGCATCGATCCACCGACCAGCGCCATCGCTGCGGCGAACCACACAAGCAATTGGGTGCCATCAATCTGTTTTGCAACGTGAGCGCCGATCAGCGATCCGGTCAGCCCGGCGCCGCCGAACACGAGCGCGCAGGGCCATTTGACGCGCCCTGCCCGCGCCTGAATGAGCAAACCAACTGCCGCGTTCACGGCGACAGCAGCCGCCGACGTCCCAATCGCGACATGCGGGTCGCGCACCCCGACTATGTAGAGCAGCAATGGCGTTGCCAGCACAGAACCGCCGCCGCCGAAGACCGACAGGAGTAATCCGATAACGGCACCCCCGAGCACGGCCGCTGGGTAGGATATGGTGGCGATGTCCACTGGGCTAGACGGTGACTGGCCGGTTCCACGGCAGGAAGGCGAGCAGTTTCGCCATGCCGCAGAAACCGCTGATGCCGGCAAAGGTGAGCCCGGCGCCGACGAAGGCCGCTAGCCCGAAGAAATAGGTCGACACCAGCCAACCGAGGAGCACGCCGGCAAGAACCAGCGAGCCGGAAACGATTTGGACCTGTCGCATCATTTCAAGCGGTGCCTTGCGATTTGCCTCGACCGGTAATCCAGCCCTTGCCCAGGCATCCAGTCCGCCTTCGAGCACATAACCCGTCCCGCCGACGTGTGCCGCCAGTCGTTCGGCGTTAGCGCTGGTGCGCATGCCCGAGCGGCAGGTGAAGATGACATCGGTACCTGCCATTTCGGGCAGCGCGACGGCATCGAAACGCGACATCGGGCGGGACAGCGCGCCCGGCACGTGACGGCGGGCGAACTCGTCATCCTCGCGGATATCGATCAGCAGCGCGTGCCCCTGTCGCACGCGTTCTTCGACGTACTCAGGCTTCAGCGCGATCAGCGACTTGGGCATTGGGTGTCTCCACATCATCGGAACAGAAAATTGCGGCAAGCGTGGCCATGACCTGCGCGGCGGCAGGATCGGCGATTGTGTACAGGATCGAGAGCCCTTCCCGGCGCGTCGCCACCAGGCCGTCGCTGCGCAGGACCGCCAGATGCTGCGACAGCGCGGATTGAGAGAGGCCGATCAGTGGCAAAAGCTCGGCCACCGAGCGCTCGCCTGCGGACAGTTGGCACATGATCATGAGACGCCGTTCGTTGGCCAGCGCGCGAAGCAGTCGCGCCGCCGTCGCTGCGCTCTGCTCGAAGCGTGTCATGTCGAAATGGGCAAGGTCGATCATGCAACTAATATATTCATTGATTCTAATTTAGCAAGTTCTTATATATGGGCTTGCAAGGAGCAAAGCCATGAACCCGCGCGTCCAGACATTCTTCGATCCCGCTACCTTCACGGCCACCCACCTAGTCGTCGATACCTCCACCGGTACCGCGGCGATCATCGACCCGGTGCTCGATTTTGAACCCAAGGGCGGAAAGCTGTCGACTACCTCGGCGGATGTTGTGCTGGAGGCGGTGGCCGTGCAGAAGCTGTCTCTTTCCTATGTGCTCGAGACGCATGCGCACGCGGATCATTTGTCGGCCGGCGACCACATCCGGCGGCTTACCGGCGCCAAGCTCGTCATCGGCGCCCATATCACTGAGGTGCAAAAGGCGTTTGCACCGGTCTTCGACGCGGATGATGTTGCCTGCGACGGCCGCCAGTTCGACGTCCTGCTCGAGGAAGGCGACACTCTACCTTTGGGCGCGTTGTCGATCCGCGCGGTGCATACGCCCGGCCATACGCCGGCATGCCTTACCTATCTGATCGGTGACGCGGCTTTCGTCGGCGATACCTTGTTCATGCCGGACTATGGCACGGCACGCGCCGACTTTCCGGGGGGTGACGCGCGCACGCTCTATCGCTCGATCCAAAAGATTCTCGCACTACCGCCGGAGACACGGGTCTTCGTCGGGCATGATTATCTTCCTGCCGGGCGAACTGACTATCGCTGGGAAACGACCGTTGGTGACGAGGCCAGTCGCAACATCCATGTGCACGGGCAATCGACCGAGAATGACTTTGTCGCCATGCGCGAAACCCGCGACAAGACCTTGGCGCCGCCGACGCTGATCCTACCGTCGCTCCAGGTCAACATTCGCGGCGGCGCGCTGCCGCCTGCCGCTCCTTCGGGGAAGACATTCCTGAAGCTACCGATCACGATCGGATGAGATCGCTGTTTGAACCGCGCCGGGCTTACCCGCGGCGTCACCTGCTGAGCTCAACTCGAGTAGGTTGATTGGAACGTCCGGAATTCTCCGAAGCGGTCATTCGCCAGCGGGGCCTCGAACGGCAACAACTGGGTCGAAAGCGGTCGCCCTAGTCGAGACGCACGAACGTCTGCTTTCTCGAAATTGCGCGCTGGAACCTGCCATTCTGCAAGCGGCCCAGTAGCTTCCACGGAGTATCAACGCGCGAAGTGGCTCGAATTGGGCCGATTGCTGACTGGCGGGTTTCGGTAGCAAAAGTCGGATAGCTGCCCCTCCTGAGGGCAAGGCAAAGTTGACCGCTTCCGACTCCGATACTGCCGTTGAGTCGTCGCGGCCACTTTCCCCAAACCAGTCGGGCAGTTTTGCTCGTTGCGGCAGACCACCTCGGGCGACGAGTTGAAACAGCGGAAAGGAGTGGGAGGTTTTTTCTCTGGATCTGCGGCTCATTCGCGCCCGCTAGCAGCACCCTTCGCTCACTGCCACATGGGTTTGACAGCGCCGGCGAATGCCCCGCACATGCCTTTTCATAGGCCGTGTCAGGGCGCTTCGGCGGCTGATGGCCCCCCGTTCGGGCCGGGTGCCGCCGCTTCAGGCGACGGCGCGCAGCGGCGGGCCAGCGCCCAGAAAGTCCCGGATCAGCGCCATTGTCTCATCAGCCTGATTGACCAAAAACAGATGCCCACCGCCCTTGATGATTTCCAGCCGCGCATCGGGGATCAGGGTTTTCAGGATCTTGCCGTTGGCCAGCGGAACGATCTGGTCATCATCACCCATCAGGATGAGGGTAGGGGCCGAGATTAAGGGCAGGAAAGGGACGCTGGTCCAGCCTATCATGGCGATCAACTGGCCCAGATATCCGAGCGTGCTGGGCGGGCTGATGCGGCTGGCGTGGCCGCCGGCGCCATTGGTATTGCCGCCATAGAGCGTGCGGAAATGCTTCAGCATGAAATCGGGATCGGTATAGCGGCGCGGATCGGCCATTTTCGACAGCGCTGCCAATTTGCCCGGCACCATTAGCATGCCGGCCGACGTGGCGGCCAGCACCAGCTGCCCGGTTCGGCGGCCATATTGCCAGGCGAATTGCTGGGCCATGCCGCCGCCCCAACTCACCCCCATCACGTCGACCTTGTCGTGGCCGAAATCGCTGATGATCCGTTCGGCAATGCGAGCGATCATCCACGGGCGATAGGGCACCACCGGATCGGGCGATTCGCCCACACCGGGCATGTCGAACGTGATGACCTCGCGATCATCCAGCTGTTCGGGCAACGGCGCCATCAGTTCGATATTGGCGCCGATGCCATTGAAGAACAGCAGCGGCCGGTTGGTGCCGCTGCCGCGGCGGGGCTGCCAGCGCGCAACCCGCAATGTACGTCCATCAACCTGCTTGATGTGGAATTCGGGGGTGTGGTTGACGGTCATGAACTGTCCTTTCAATCAAAGGCGTAGCGGCCGGGGGCCTTGTCGCCCGGCGGGTGGTCGGCATTGCCCAGTTCGGCCGGCGCGGGCTTGAGGTTGCCAGAGCGATCCTTCAGCCATTCGGCCCACAGCGGCCACCAGCTGCCGGGAAACTCCTGCGCCAGCTTCAGCCATTTCTCCGGCGCTTCCGGCGGTTTCGCCTTGGGCGCGCGATAATATTTGGCCTTGGGGTTGCCGGGCGGATTGATGATCGCCTGCACATGGCCGGAGTGGGAGAGGACAAATTCGATATTCTGTGAGCCGAACAACTGGGTAGAGCGATAACAGGCCTTCCATGGCGTGATATGATCGGTCACGCCGCCCAGCATGAACAGGTCGCAATCCACCTTGCTGATATCCAGCTGGTGACCAGCAATGGTGGATTTGCCGTGGTTCACGAACGGCTGTTCTTCATAGATGCGCAGATAGTCGCTGTGCAGCGTGGCGGTGAGGTTGGTGGTGTCGTTGTTCCAGAACAGGATGTCGAACGCCGGCGGGTCCTCGCCGTGCAGATAATTGTTGACCACATAGTTCCAGACCAGATCATTCGGGCGCAACCAGGCAAACATGCGGGAGAGCGACTTGCCCTCCAATATGCCCTTCTTGGCCGAGCGTTCGCGCGCCAGCTTGATGCCGTCGTCTGAAACCAGCGCTCCCACCTCGCTGTCGTCACGCTTCGGGTGCAGCACGCACACCATCAGAGTGGCCGAATTGGCGCGCTCGTCGCTGCTCGCTTTCATCTTTGAAAGCAGGGTCGACATGGTGATGCCGCCAGAACAGCCGCCCGACAGATTGATCGTTTCGCTGCCGGAGACGGCACAGATCACATCGATGGCTTTGATGATCTCGTCGATATATTCATTCAGGCCCCAGGCGCGATGCTCAACGGTCGGGTTGCGCCAGCTGATCAGAAACGGTTGCAGGCCTTGGCCAAGCAGAAAACGGATCATGCTCTTTTCCGGCGTCAGATCATTGAGATAGGCCTTGTTGATCTGGGGCGGCACCACCAACACCGGGATTTCGTGCACTTGCTCTGTGGTGGGCGCATATTGGATCAGCTCCATCATCTCGGTGCGGTGGATCACGGCACCGGGCTGGATGGCGATATTCTCGCCGAGCTTGAATGGCTTCTTGTCGACCTGGGAAACGATGCCGTCATTGTGGACGATATCGTTGTAGGCGTTCTTCAACCCGTTCATCAGTGACTGGCCGCCGGTTTCGATGACCTTTTTCAATGCCGATGGATTGCCGGCCAGCGTGTTCGACGGCGCCAGCGAATCCATGATCATGGCCGAAACGAAATTGGCGCGGGACCGCTCCAGTTCGTCCACCTTCATGTCGGCCACCCAGTTCTTCACATGCTTCTGGCTGGCCAGATAATATTGCATCGACATGCGGAACAGCGGGTTGGCCTGCCAGGCCGGATCGGCGAAGCGCTTATCCTTGGGATCGGGCGCCAGCGTGGATTTCGCCGTGATGATATTAGCAACATCGACCGTGAAGGCCTGCATATGCTTGAAACTGTTGGTCGGATTGCCCACGGTTTCGCGCAGCATCATCGTCACGGCGCCGAGCAGGTCCTCCCGCGCGATGCCCACGATCGGGTTCAGTCCGCCGCCCGCTGCGCCGCCCGCTTCGTCGGCACCACCCAGATCAACGCCCTTCTTGGCCATCACGACCTCCCGCCTTCGCCTTGCCGCTGCCCAGCAAATTTTATTGTCACTCTTAATGACGGGAAATGCTGCGGGGGTCAATGTGAGCCTTCTGAGCGCGGGTGGGGGCTCTGTCAGACGAACCGGGCATCCGCTAAAAAGAGCGCATGAACCGCAAATCGAGAGCCCTGCCCACCTCCCTTTTCCGCCGATTTAACTCGTCGCCCGAGGTCATCCGGCTAGTGGTGATGATGTACGTGTGATTTCCAATGTCGCTGCGAACGGAACCCTAAAGAGTCCTTATCTGTCATTATTGCTCCCTCGAACGGTGCGCTTATTATGGCCCCCAATGTGCTGACACCCCTGGATACGGCGTTGCCCATGAATTACCCGGGATTCGTCTTCCGGGCGCTGCGCGATGACGGGATTTCAGCGGCCGCCCTGCTTGAGGGTACCGGGCTGACCGAGGCGCTGCTGGTCGATCCGCATCATCGCAGCGATTTCGGCCAGCTTCGCCGCTTCTATGTCAATGTTATCGCGGCCAGCGGCGATCCCCATATCGGCGTGCGACTGGCCGGGCGGTTCCGGGCGTCGCAGGTCGGATTGCCGTTTCTTACCGCGATGCATGCCGCGTCCTTTGCGGATGCGATCCAGATGCTGGGCCGGTTCCTGCGCCTGACGTTCCCGGCCTTGGCCTTTGAGGGCCCGGTAGTCCCGGCTGGCGGCACGGGCAGCGACGTTTCGGTGTCGATTCGCCCGACTTGGCCGCTCGGCGACATCGCTTATTTCGCGACCAGCGGCGCGCTCGTCGTGTGCGACGGGATCTTCCGGGCGCTGCTACAGGGAACTCAGGTCACGCAACGGGCAGAACTGGTCGTCGCCAAGCCTGAGGGCTGGGATCAGGTCGCGTCGGAAATTCCCTTCCCCGTGCGCTTCGAAGCGGAGCGCAATGCCTTGATTTTTCCTGCCAGCCTGCTGGATACGCCACTGCCGACCCATGATCCGATCAATCTGCAGCAGCTGCTCGGTGTCTGTGAGCGGCTGGCGATCCAGGCCCGAACCGGCGGCAGCGCGGCCGGGCAAGTGCTGCGCCATCTTGAGGAAAGCGGTATGTTTGCTGCCTCAATCGGGCAAGTCGCGACGGCGCTCGGCCTGTCCGAACGCGGTTTGAGACGCCAGCTCGCGCGGAGCAGCACCAGCTACCGGCGATTGGTGCAGGAGGCGCGCTACGGCAAGGCGCAACTGCTGCTGTCCGACCCGACGCGATCGATCGCGACGATCGCCTTCGAACTCGGCTTCGACACACCGTCGAACTTTACCCGCAGCTTCAAACAATGGTCGGGCATCGCACCAAGCGCGTTCCGATCGGGCGTGCGCCCAACCGACCAGCCTGGTCGAAATTGAATGGTCTTTGGCCGAAGCTGAACTTCAGCTTTTGGCCATTGTCGCACATCATCTGGGCGAACTTCTCTTACGACCCTGCGAGTCAGCTCCCTCGGCGGTGCGAACAAGACAAGCTGTGGTCGCGGAGGCGATCGCTACGAAAGGGGACGCATCGGTGAAGATCAAGCTGCAGCTTGCTGCCTGCCTCGTCGCGGCATCGCTAGGGAGCGTGCCCGCGCTCGCAAAAGACCGCCGACCAAATATTCTGATCGTGTTGTTCGACGACGTCGGCTTCACCGATTTCGGCGCCTATGGCAGCAATTCGCGCACACCCAACATCGATGGGCTTGCGCGCAAGGGCGCGATGCTGTCGCGCTATTACACCTCGCCTTTTTGCGGGCCGAGCCGGGCGATGCTGGTGACCGGGATGGACAATCACCAGACCGGCATGGGTACGCTCGTCGAAACCGTGAAGCCGGAACTGCGTGGGTTGCCGGGCTACACCATGACCTGGAATGGCGGGCAGAAGACGATCGGTTCGCTGCTCTCATCGGCTGGTTACCGGACTTATGTCACGGGCAAATGGGGCATCGGTGAAACCGGCGCCAACCTGCCGAACAAATTCGGCTTCCAGCGCTCCTATGTCATGGATGCGACCGGCGGCAGCAATTACGATCGAAAGCCCTATCTTCCCGGTTACGACAAGGTCCACTGGTTCGAAGACGGCAAGCCGATCGAGCTGCCTGCCGATTACTATTCATCACGGTCGCTGGTCGACAAGATGATCCAATATATCGACTCCGGCGACAACAAGAAGCCATTCCTCGCCTTTTTGTCGCTACAGGCCGTGCATATCCCCGTTCAGGCGCCGACCAAATACATCAATGCTTATAACGGCACTTTCGATAAAGGCTGGGACGCGATGCGCGCCGAACGGCACCAGCGCGCGATCAAGCTCGGGCTGGTGCCAGCGTCGACGAAATTGGCACCCGTGCCCAGCACCCACCGAGCATGGAGCAGCCTTTCCTCTGAACAGCGGGCGTTGGCGGCGCGGAAAATGCAGGTCAATGCCGGGATGATGGAGGCCGCCGATTTCCACATCGGGCGTTTGCTTCAGCACCTTCGAGCGACCGGTGCTCTCGATAACACCATCGTCGTCGTCACGTCGGACAACGGCCCGGAATCGGCAGAGACCGAGTTTGCAGGCCTTGCGAATGTCGCGGTCGATGCGGTCAAGCTAGTCGAAGGCTTCGATACCTCGCCCGGCAATCTCGGCCAGCTGGACAGCCTGACCGCAATCGGTCCGGAATGGGCCGCGGTGTCTGCCTCCCCGTTCAACCTCTATAAATTCTACGCCAGCGAAGGCGGCCTGCGGGTGCCGTTTGTCGTGGCAGGCCCGGGCATTACGCCGCAAGGGGTGGTGGGCGCACCCGTCCATGTCACCGATCTCGTGCCGACACTGCTTCAGGCCGCCAAGGTCGACTATGATCCGGCCACCTTCTACGGGCGGAGCGCGCTGCCCATGTTGACGGGTGGATCGACATCCACTTATGGCGAAAGCGAAAGCTTCGGCTTCGAGGTCAGCGGCAATGCAGCGCTCTACCGCGGCAAGTGGAAGATCACGCGCAACTTTCCGCCGCGCGGCGATGGTCAATGGCGCCTCTACGACATCTCGGTCGATCCGGGCGAGACAAGGGATCTGTCGGCCGCGAACCAGCCGCTGTTCAATAGGATGAAGGGTGAATACGCAGCCTATGCCAAGCGCGTCGGCGTGGTTGAGCTCGGGCCGGAAGATTCGGCTTTCAAGGAACTGACCAACAAGCTGATCTCCAAGGCGCTGCACAAATATTGGCCTTATCTGCTCGGTCTCGGGCTCGCGCTTGTGGCCTTCGGCTACCTGCTGTTCCGGACTGTGAGGCTGGCCGCGCGCCCCAAGCCAGCGTGACAACCGGTCAGCCTCGACTCGGTCGCCAACGATACGGAGTGAACGCATGATCTGGCTTATCGCTGCTCTCGTCATCCTCGTGGCGGTCGTCGCCCTGATTGCCATCAATCTTCCGGCGATCCTGCGGGCAATGGGTTTGCACCGACATTATACCATCCCCGAATTCCATTTGCCGGGCAAACGCGCGCTCGTGGTGTGCACCAGCCACGCCACGCTCGATCCGACCGGCAAGCGCACCGGCGCCTTCGGTTCGGAATTCACCGTGCCCTATTATGCGTTCATTGATGCCGGGCTGACGGTCGACATGGCCTCGATCAAGGGCGGCGAAATCCCGCTGCAGCCGCCCTCCTGGGACTGGCCGCTGGCCTGCGCGGATGATCGCCGGTTCATGGCCGATCCCGAAGCCATGGCGAAGTTCATGAATTCGCTGCCGATCGCCAGCATCAATCCAGACGATTACGACGTGATCTTCATGGCTGGCGGCTGGGGCGCGGCCTATGATTTGATGCAGAGCGACGTGCTCGCCGATATCGTCACGCGCGCGAACGCCCAGGGCAAGATCCTTGGCTCGGTGTGCCACGGCGCGCTCGGCCTGTGCGCCGCAAAAGGGATCGACGGCGAACTGCTGGTCAAGGGACGGCGCGTCACCGGCGTTACCAATGATCAGATCAACACCTTCGGCATCGCCGTCACGCCCAAGCACCCCGAGGAGGAGTTACGCAAGGCCGGCGCGATCTTCGAATGCCAGCACGCCTGGCGCGACCCCTTCGCCACCCACACCACGATCGACGGCAATCTCATCACCGGCCAGAACCAGAACAGCGGCTACGAGACGGCGCATCGCATTCTCGAAAAGCTTGCAACCGCGCACAACCGCTGAGCGGGCGCGCGCTCACCGCGCCACGGTAATGGCCGTGGCAGGGTTTAGGTCGCCGTTGGGATCCTTGAATATACCGTCTGGGAACGACACCGACAGGGCCTGATCGGCGGTATCGAGGCACAGCACGTGGTTGTTGTCGCCATCCCCGAGGTTGGCGAGTGCTACAGGAATGACCTCGCGTTTCTTGCCGTTTGGCCCTCCAACGGTGACTTTGTAGCGTTGCCTCTCGGCGTCGCCCGGTTCATCGCCCTTGGGCAGCGTGACGCCGCCGGCCCAGACCACGCGGATTTGCTGGGCCACGCCCTTTGACGGGCACGCGCTGCCCTTGGTCCGCGCAAAACCCAGGCCCTTGTCGACCTCCCGGTCAGAGACGCGTTCCGCCATCACCAAGGTGGGGCCGGGCGCCAGCGGAGTAACCTCGACTTGCGTGCCCTTGAAATTGAGCGTGCCGTCGATGGAATTCAAATTGCCGACGATTTCAACGCGCGCGGGCGGATCGCCGTCGGCATTGCCGAATTCGCCGATCAGCAGCACCGTGCGCAACTCACCCGCGTCGGTTGCGGGCAGGAGCGAAACGCAGTGCATCGTGCCGGTCTTGCCGCTTGCGGTCGAAACCTTGAAATCGCCAGCCTGCATGGTGCGGTGGTCAATTTCGGTCGAGAAGATCACTGGCATCCCGTCCTTGCCCGCTGCGCCATTGCAAATCAGGTTTGAAACCTGAAAGAGTTTGTTATCGAGCCCGAAAAAGGCCGAGAGCAGCGCCGCGCTTTTGCCGTTGGCAGCGCTCGGCACGCCGCTGTTCGCGGTGGTGTCGGTGAGTTCGGTGCTGGTGGCTTCGGTTTGCATTGCTCCGCATCCACCAAGCGCAAGGCATCCCGCCGCAATCCCAATGCGCAACCTGCGGTCCATCGGATCAGCCCTCACCGATCTTGCGGAAGTGGTAGGCGTGATCGCCGAACATGGCGTCGCAGGCGATCAGGCGCTTGTGATAGTGGCTCACATTCAATTCGTCGGTGGTGCCGACCCCGCCATGGGTCTGGATCGCCGCTTCGCCAATGGCGCGGCCAAGTTTGCCGGTTTGGGCCTTGAGGATCGCGATATCGCGCGGGGTTGCCGCGCCGCCTTGCGCCAGCGCGGTGGTGTAGAGCAGGCTGGCGCGGGCCTTGCTGTAGGCAATCTTCATGTCGGCCAGCCGGTGCGCGACCGCCTGGAAGGTCGCGATCGGCACGCCGAATTGCTTGCGGGTCATGGCATATTCGGCCGTGATCGTGCAGAGCGCTCCCATCGCACCGACCGCTTCGGCGCATTGGACGATCACGGCGCGGGCGATGATATCGTCCAGCGCCTTTGCCGGAAGGTCGAGCGCGATCGCCTTGACTTGATCGAACCGGATGTCGGCGGCGCTGCGGCCGTCGATGGTGCGATAGGCGCGGGGTTGGAGCCCCGCCGCGCCTGCCTCGACCAGAAACAGCGCTGGTGCCCTATCTTGCGAGCGGGCTGCGACCACCAGCGCATGGGCTTCGGCGCCCGCGACCACCAACCGCTTCTCGCCCGAGAGCGCGTAATCCGCGCCATCAGCCACGGCCGGCATCGCGACATGCGCAGGCGAGGGCGTACTGTGCCCTTCTTCGAAGGCAAAGGCGACCACCGCCTCGCCGCCGATGACCTTTGCGAACCAATCCTGCGCGACAGGATTCGCGCTCGCCGCCAAAGCCGGGGCCGAAAGCATGACCGCGCTGGTATAGGGCTCGATCACCAGATGCTTGCCGAACAATTCGGCAAAGGCGACGCAATCGCTGATCGAGCCGCCGAGCCCGCCCTGCTCCTCGCTGAAGGGCAGCGCGAGCAGGCCGAAATCGGCGAATTGCTGCCACGCCTCCTGTGACCAAGGTGCCTCACTTCGCACCAGTTTCTGGCGCGTGTCGAAATCGTAGTTTTTCTCAAGATACTTGCCGATGCTGTCGCGCAGCATCTGCTGTTCTTCGGTGAAGTTGAAATCCATCGCGCTTACGCTCCCGCCGCAAGGCTGCGCGCGATCAGATCGCGCTGCACTTCGTTGGAGCCTGCGTAGATCGTGGTGGCGCGGCTGTTGAGGTAGAGCGGCATCGAGATGAGGTCGAACTCGCTCCCCAGCGGCTCGACATTGCTGCCGACCCGCAAAGCCTCGAGCTGGCGCACCAGCCCGCCGACGCCCGAGACCTGCGCCATGATGGTCGAGGCGCGCTGGATCAGTTCGGAATTGATCGTCTTGTTGATCGACGGGAAGGCCGGGTCGCGGGCGATGGCATGGCCGCTGATCGCGAGCTTCTCGAAATGGCCGAGCGAGGCAATGTCGGCTTCAAGCTCGCCGAGTTCGCGCTGGAACACCGGGTCAGCGGCCAGCATCCCGCCAAAGGGCGAGGGCGTCGCCGCAGCCGCCTCGCGGGCGCGTTCGCAATAGCGCATCAATGTGGGGCTCGCCGCGTTGCCGCCGCCGCGTTCGTGGGTGAGCAGGTGCTTGGCTACCGCCCAGCCTTCATTCTCCGCGCCGACGCGGCCCGATTGCGGCACGCGGACATCCTCGAAGAACACCTCGCATTGTTCGGGGAAGCCATCGAGGCCGATGATCGGGCGGATGGTCATGCCGGGATAATCGGTGCGGTCGAGAAGCAGGAAGGTGATGCCCTGCTGCTTCTTGCCTTCATTGCTGGTGCGCACCAGCATGAACATGCGGTTGGCGTGGTGGGCATAGGTGGTCCAGATCTTGGAGCCGTTGATAATGTAATCATCCCCGTCGGCCTCTGCGCGACACGAGAGCGAGGCGAGGTCTGATCCCGAATTGGGTTCGGAATAGCCCTGCGCCCAGAAATCATCGCCGCTGAGGATGCCGGGGAGGTAGCGCGCCTTCTGCTCCTCCGTGCCGAGGTCGATCAGCAACGGGCCAACCATGCCGAGGCTCTGCGGCAGCAGCGGCGGCAGGTCGGCCTTGCGGTATTCCTCAGCGAAGATGAAACGCTGCTCTACGCTCCAGCCGGTGCCCCCGCTTTCCTTGGGCCAATGCGGCGCGACCCAGCCCTTTTCGAACAGGATTCGCTGCCACTCCATGCATTCCTTGAACGGGGCAAAGACGCTGGTGGTCTTGCGCCCTGCCTCGCGAATCGCAGGCGTGGGGGCGGTTGCGAAAAATTCGGCTACCTCTGCGCGGAACGCCTCAAGCTCGGGCGCAAAATCGATGTTCATGGGATTCTCTCCGGCATGGCTTTCAAAACTTTCTGTCATTCCACGTGACAATTGTCTAGTCTCGCCGAAAGCCAATCACGCAAAGGGGATGACATGACACAGTCGACCAAGGGCTTCCGTCTGATGGGCCTGCCGCTTTCGCCCTATACCAAGAAGGTGCAGTCCTATTTCGATTTCAAAGGCATCGGCTATGAGTGGATCCAGCGCAGCATGAAGAACGAGCCGCTGTTCCAGCAGCACGCCAAGGTGCAGCTGATTCCGCTGCTGTTCCTGCCCGATGGCGAGACGATGCAGGATTCGACCCCGATCATCGAACGGCTGGAGCAGGAGTTTCCGCATCCCTCCGTCCACCCCGAGGACCGGGCGTTGTGGTTCCTGTCGTGCCTGTTCGAGGAATTCGGCGACGAGTGGTGCAACAAGCTGATGTTCTTCCAGCGTTGGTTCTACCCCGCGGATGCCAAGTCGACCGGGGACCGGCTGGCTGGATACCGGCTGGAGGGGCAATGGTGGGCTGCGCTGGGCAAGCCGGTGCTGTCACACCTGATGGTGCGGCGGATGGTGCCGCGGCTGAGCTTTGCCGGCGCGAACGAAACCAATATCCCGCAGCTCAAGCAATCCTTTATCGACCTGTCGGCCATGCTCGACGCGCATTTCGCCAAGCGCCGCTATCTGCTCGGTGATCGGCCATGCTTTGGCGACTTCGGGTTGTGGTGCAATCTCCACCAGGCTTGGACTGATCCGACCGCGAATGCCTATCTCGAAGCTCATGCGCCCAAACTCGTTGCCTATATCAAGCGGATGCTGTCCCCGAAGGTGGAGGGCGATTTCGAACCGCTCGCCGATCTGCTGCCGACGCTCGAGCCGATCCTTGCCAGCGAGGTCGCCGGGCGCTTCCTGCCGTGGATGGCAGCCAACCACGAGGCCTGGGCCAAGGGCGAGAAAGAGACCAGCCTGACGATGAAGGGCGCAGCTTTCCAGCAAAAAACCTTCAAATATCAGGCCGCAACGCTTGACGAACTACGCCGCAAGTTCGCCAGCGTCGCGGATGATACGGAGCTTCTCGCGGTGCTCGATCGGACCGGCTGCCTGCCGTTCCTGAAGCCCGCGCAGGCTTAGGCGAACATCGCTGCGACCCGCCCGGTGATGATCGCGCGGGCGTCAGCGACGATCCGGTCGATCACTTCCTGACAGGTCGGCACATCGTGGACGAAGGCGCCCGAAAGGCCGGCGGTGACCATGCCGGCCTCGATATCGCCGGTGGTCCAGGCCTTTTCCTGATTGGCGCCCGAAACATAGTCGTGGACTTCGTCGAACCCGCCGCCCGCCGCCTCGATTGCGGCCACTTTTTCGGAAATCGAATTGCGATAAACCCGCGCCGTGTTGCGATAGCTGCGGAAGATCAGCTGCGTCTGGGTCTCGTCCATCTCGACGATCTTGTCCTTGATGCCCTGATGGATCGGGGCCTCCTTGGTCGCCATGAAGCGGGTGCCCATGTTGACCCCGTCGCAGCCGAGCACCAGCGCAGCGGCGAGCCCGCGACCATCGGCGATCCCGCCCGAGGCGACCACCGGGATTGTCAGCGCGTCAGCAGCGGCGGGGAACAGCACGAGGCCGCCAATATCCTGTTCGCCCGGATGGCCGGCGCATTCGAACCCGTCGATGCTGACCACATCGACTCCGATCTTCTCGGCCGAGCGGGCGTGCCGCACGGCCACGCATTTGTGGATTACCTTGATCCCGGCGGCCTTGAAGGCTTCCATAAAGGGCTCGGGCGAGCGCCCGGCCGTCTCGACGATCTTGACCCCGCTTTCGATGATGGCGCGGATATACTCGCCATAGTCGATCGGGGTCGCGACCACGCCGACGGTGAGGTTGACGGCAATGGGCTTGGTGGTGAGTGCCTGGCAGCGCGCGATTTCGGCGCTCAGGTCCGCTGCGGTCTTGCAGGTCAGCGCGGTCATCACGCCGAGGCCCCCGGCGTTGGACACTGCAGCGGCCAGATCGGCGGTGCCGACCCGCATCATGCCGCCGCAGATGATCGGCACCTCGATCCCGAGCAGTTCGGTCAGTCTGGTCTTCATGGCGTCCCTCCCGTGCGGTGAAGGCCTTCGTGCGGCGAGTTGCCACGCGGCCCAATTAATGTCACTTTCAATGACACAAGAATCGCCGGCGTCAAGCCAAGGCTGCATATGGCGGCGATCGAGGGGAGAGGCAAAACTATGCTCAAGGCCATCGGCACGATCCGGCGGGAGGCTGCCTTCATTAGAGACGTCTACGGCGTCATGCAGACGCTGAAGGAATTGCAGCCCGATACCACGGTGACGATCGTCAACGAGATCGAACGCAGCGTTGACCGGCATGGCGCGAAACCAGCGATCCTCTTCGAAGGGCAGAGCGTAACCTACGCCGCCTTCGACGCGCGCGCCAACCGCATCGCCCACTGGGCACGCGCGCAGGGTCTCGCGCGCGGCGATACGGTTGCGCTGATGCTGGAGAACTGCCCCGATTTTCCAGCGGTGTGGTTCGGGCTCGCCAAGGTCGGCGTGGTGACCGCGCTGATCAATACCAACCTGCAGGGCGATGGTCTGGCGCATTGCATCGCGATCGTCGACAGCAAGGCGATCATCGCAGCGGGCGACCAAGCTGCGCGGCTTGCCGGGCTCCTTGCCGAAACCGGGATGGCGCAACCGCTTTGGGATTTTGACGGCAAGCACGGCGCAGATCTCACCGCGGCGCTGGCACACCAGCCCGATACGCGTCCAGCCGCCGAACACCGCGCCAACATCACCGGCGGCGATGGCGCGCTGTTCATCTACACCTCGGGCACCACTGGCCTGCCCAAAGCGGCGCGAATCACGCACAACCGGCTGCGCGGCATGGCGCGTTACGCGCGCATCCTTGGCAAGGTGACCGAGCATGACCGGGTCTACAACACGCTTCCGCTCTACCATTCGACCGGCGGGGGCATGGGTACCGCCGGGCCGCTGATCTACGGCGCGACCATCATCATGCGGCGCAAGCTTTCGGTCTCGGCTTTCTGGGACGATGCCGCCGAACACGGGGCGACCCGCTTTGTCTATATCGGCGAACTCTGCCGCTACCTGCTCAACGCCGCGCCGCACCCCAAGGAACGGGCCCACAGCCTTGTCGCAGGCTTCGGCAATGGCCTTCGCGGCGAGGTGTGGCAGCCGTTCGTCGAGCGCTTCGGCGTGCGCCAGATGTGCGAATTCTACGGCTCGACTGAAGGCAATGTCTCGCTGGTCAATTTCGACGGCACAGTCGGCGCCATCGGACGCCTGCCGACCTGGCTCGAAGGCAAGATGGGCGTCAGCTTCGTCAAGTTCGATATCGAGGCCGAAGCGCCGGTGCGCGGGGCCGATGGCTTCTGCCTCAAGGCCGGGGTGGACGAACCGGGCGAGGCGATTGGCCGGATCGGCACGGGCGGCGCGGCGGCCTTCGAGGGCTATCACGACAAGGCGGCGACCGAGAAGAAGATCCTCACCGACGTGTTCGCAAAGGGCGACCGCTGGTTCCGCACCGGCGACCTGATGCGCCGCGACAAAGCGGGATACGTCTATTTCGTCGACCGCATCGGTGATACCTTCCGCTGGAAGGGCGAGAATGTCGCCACCAATGACGTCGCCGACGCGGTTGCGAAGTATCCCGGCATTGCGCTTGCCAATGTCTACGGCGTCGCGGTGCCGGGGGCGGACGGGCGCGCGGGGATGGTGGCGATGACACTTGGCGAAGGCTTCGACATGGCGGGCCTTGCCGCGCACCTCAAGGCGCACTTGCCGTCCTACGCGGTCCCGCTGTTCCTGCGCATCCAGGCCGAGGCCGAGACCACCGGCACGATGAAGCTGCGCAAGGTGGAACTGGTCAAGGAAGGCTTCGATATCGCGCAGGTCTCCGATCCGATCTGGTTTCTCGAACCGGGCAAGGACGCCTATGTCCCACTTGAGCCCGAGCAGATGGAGCGCCTGCGCAACGGAGGCTATCGGCTGTGAACTTGGGGCCGGAGCCGTCACGCAATCCCAATCCGCGGCTGATCGTCGATCCTCCAGTGGCAGTGCGTCGTCTGGCCAGCTTCCTTGCCAACCGCACGATCGACCCCCAAGGCCGGGCCAAGCGGCGAGAACGGGCCGAAACCCGGCGGCGCAAAGCGGGCTCACCGCACCGGATCGAATATTTCCACCAGCATGATGACCCCTATTCGCGCCTCGCCCAGCAAGTTTTGCCTGCCTTGCAGGACCGCTACGATATCGAGCTGGTGGTCCACCAGATCCGCGCCAGCGGGGGCAAGAACCAGCCCGAACTCGCGATGCTCGATGCATGGGCGCGCCGGGATGCCGAGCTGATCGCGCCGCATTTTGGCCTCATCCGGCCGTCGGAAATGACGGAGCGTCAGGACATCGCCCCCGACGCGGCCACGCTCGACGCAGGCAGCGCGCGGCTGGCCAAGCTCGGGCATTATTCGGGCGCGATGTTCCACTATGGCGGGGAATGGTTCTGGGGGGTCGACCGCCTGTTCCACCTCGAACAATGGTTGCGTGATCTGGGGGCGTGCCGCGACCCGGCGCTCCCCTTTATCTGCCCGCGCCCTGTGATCGATGTGAACGGGGTGGATGCAAGTGCGCTCACGCTCGATTATTATCCCTCGCTCAATTCACCTTATACCGCGATCAGCTATGACCGTAGCATCGCGATGGCGCGCGAGAGCGGGATCCGTCTCAATCACAAGCCGGTGCTGCCAATGGTCATGCGCGGCGTCCCGGCAACACGAAATAAGAGCGCCTATCTCGTGTTCGATGCCAAGCGCGAGAGCCAGCATCTCGGCACCCGCTTCGGCCCGGTGCTGTTTCCGGTGGGCGAGCCGACCCGCCGGATCTATTCGCTGTTTCCCTGGGCGCGCGCGCAGGACAAGGATATTGCGCTGCTCTCGGCGGCGCTGCAGCTCGCCTGGACCGAGGCGGCGCCGCTGCACCGCCCCGAGGGGATCAGGCTGGCGGTCGAGCGCGCCGGGCTCGATTGGGGGGAGGCGCAGCGCCATCTCGGCACAGACGGCTGGAAGGCCGAGACAGCGCGCAACCAGCTTGAGATGACCGATGAACTTGGGCTGTGGGGCGTTCCCAGCTATCGGTTGCGCGGCGGCGGGCCGGACGAGCAGGATCTGTGCGTCTGGGGCCAGGACCGCCTGTGGCTAATCGCTGCCGAAATCCGGCGGCGCGGAAGGACGAAATGACCAGCGCAGCAAATGTGATCAGAATCGCGATGGACGCGGCCCAGCCGGTCGACGACGGACGGCGTGCGCGGGGGGACGCCAACCGGGCGCGCATTATTCAGGCCATGGTAGAGCTCGTCGCCGCGGGCGATCCCGATCCCAATGCGGATGCCGTGGCCGAAAAGGCCGGCTTGTCCGTCCGCACCGTGTTCCGCCATTTCGAGGACAAGGACGCGATTTTTCACGCGATCGATGATCTGCTGGTCGCCGCCTACCAACCACTGCTTACCGCGCCCTATCGTTCGGCGCACTGGAAAGGCCAGTTGTTCGAGCTGATCGCGCGGCGCTGCACCATCAACGAGGCGGCCGCCGTGTTCCGCATTTCTGCGGTGATGGAACGCTATCGCTCGCAATTCATCGCCGGCAAATACCGTCGCCTCCACGCGGGCGAGAAGCGGATGCTCGATGCGATTCTGCCGCCCGAATTGCAGACCTCGACAAAAGCCGGCAGGGCAATTCTGATCGCCTGCAGCTTCGACACTTGGCGCCTGCTGCGGCAGGACGAGGAACTCTCGCCCGAGGACACGCTGGCCGCGATCCGGCAACTGGTCGAGGATATTCTGGTGCAGGCCGGGGCCCAGTGAGGGTCGGCCTGCTCTTTGTCACGCTCGGTCTGCTGGCCGCTTGCGGGAAAGCGCAACCGGACGACGCCCCTTCGGCACGCTCGGCCTGCAAGGGTTTGGCCGAACCGCAAATGGTTTGGGTCCCGAGCGGCCGCTTTACCATAGGTGCCGATCCCCAATATCCCGAGGAAGGCCCCGCGCGCGAGATCGCGGTCGCGGGGTTCTGGATCGGCCGCACTGAAGTTACCAATGCCCAGTTCGCCCACTTCGTCGCCGCGACCGGTTATCGCACTGCGGCCGAGCGTGATCCCCCGACCATAGCCGGCGCGCCGCCGGCTATGCGCCTGCCCGGCTCTGCGGTCTTCCGGGTACCGACACCCGAGAATCGCAACTGGTGGGCGTGGGTTCCGGGGGCCGGCTGGCGCCACCCATCCGGACCGGCCAGCGCGATCAACGGGCGCGGGGCCGATCCGGTGGTGCAGGTCACCTATGATGACGCCGCCGCCTATGCGCACTGGGCCGGGATGAGCTTGCCGAGCGAGGAGCAATGGGAATACGCCGCCCGCGCCGGTGCCCCCGCGCTGCCCGAACCCAAGGATGCCTCGGGCGCGCCGGCGGCAAACTACTATCAGGGTGCCTTCCCTGCGCGCGATATCGGCACCGACGGCTTCACTTCGCGCGCGCCGGTCGGCTGCTTCGCTGCGAACGCGTTCGGCCTGTACGACATGATCGGCAATGTCTGGGAATGGACAACCGCTGCGCCCCGCCCCGGACAGCCGGTGAATATCATCAAGGGCGGATCCTTTCTCTGCGCAGCGAACTACTGCGCCCGCTACCGCCCCGCCGCCCGCCAGTTCCAGGAACGCGATCTGGGCACCGATCACATCGGTTTTCGCATTGTCGACAACCGCCGCCCGGCACCTTCAGCCAAGAGAGCAACGCTGCCATGATCGATCTCTACACCGCTTCCACCCCCAACGGCCACAAGGCCTCCTGCACGCTGGAGGAGCTGGGCCTCGCCTACACCGTGCACCCCATCGATCTGGCCAAGGGCGAGCAGAAGACCGATGCCTTTCTCGCGCTTAACCCCAATGGCCGCATTCCGGTGATCGTCGACCGCGAGAATGATAATCTCGCGGTGTTCGAATCCGGCGCGATCATGGTCTATCTGGCCGAGAAGACCGGGCGCCTGCTCCCGACCGAAGCCAAGGCGCGCGCGCGGGTGATGGCGTGGCTGATGTTCCAGATGGGCGGCGTCGGCCCGATGATGGGGCAGGCCAATGTCTTCTTCCGCTATTTCCCCGAAAAGATCCCCGCCGCGATCGAGCGCTACCAGAATGAGTGCCGCCGCCTGTTCGAAGTGCTCGACCGGCAGCTGGCTGACAGTGAATGGTTAGGCGACGACTATTCGATCGCTGACATCGCCAATTGGTGCTGGGTGCGGACCTACAAGTGGTCAGGCGTCTCGCGCGATGGGCTTGAAAACCTCGACCGCTGGCTCGAAGCGATGAAGGCGCGGCCCGCGCTACGCATCGGCGTGACTATTCCGGCGGCCGGGGCAAGCCTTGTGAACGACGACAAGAGGGCGCAGGAATTCGCCAGCAAGGCGCAAGGAATCGTCACGCGCTGAGCGAGGCTCGGCTGGGGCTTCCCGGAGAAATGATGTAACCACCGCCATCGTCGCGGCCTAGATAAAAGAGGCTCGAAGCACGCGCGAGGCTCCGCAATGCTCAACAGGCATGTGTTCGGAGCCGATCGTCGAACATTGGATATCTAATCTTGGCAAATCCAGTCGTTTAGCGTGCCATTGAAGAAGGTCCGCAACGTCCCAGGTGCGGACCTTCATGGGCGCTGGCCGCGATCCTGATTGAACGGCAAGTTTTAGGAACGCCAAGCGCTGCGTTGAATGGCGACAATTAAGGCGCTTTACGGTCGTGTTAGGCCGAGACGAGCAAATGTCAGATTCTGGGGACAGCAAAGGGCGATTTGAAATGTCGGCTTTGGGCCCTTCCGCCCGATGGGGCCCCGCAGGAGGCAGCCGATCTTGAGCCAAAGGCTTGATTAAGTGTCGCGCCGGATCACAGCAATCGCCTCAACCAGCGCGCCGACATCCCGCGCCGCTTGCTGAACAACAGCCAACCGCTGGTCCACCGATCCACTTTCACGCAACACCGCCACGGTGCTGGCATCCTCCATCAGCCCACCGGCTAACACAAGCAGCCGCTCCACCAGATCGTCGGTATCGTCCATGCAGACCACACAGCCCGAAGAACCGCCGCCAGTCTAGCTACAGCTTTGCGCGGTAACGCGGGCTACGCCAGCAACTCGCTGGCCGTCATCTCGAACGGGCCGGCAAGCTTTTCGACCACGGTAATTGTGGGGTTGCGGCGACCGCGCTCGATGTCGCTGACATAGGTGCGGTGTATCCCGGCACGGTCGGCAAAATCCTCCTGCGACCAGCCTTTGGCCTCGCGGGCTTTGCGTACATTGGCGGCGAGGCGAGCGCGTATTTCCACGCTGGCCTAGAGACGCGCCTGTCGCCGATCAATCTACAGATGATCAGTCACATTCTATTTGACTGTGGTCCGGTTCCACGCATGTGTGACTCATCGGATGCAGGTAGGCGATGACGGTGGCGGGTGCGGATTTGATCTCAACGGTTGTCGAGAAGGTCGGCCAGGCCGCCTTTGGCAACCCGCTCGTTACCAATGTGCTGCGCGGCCAGGTGGTCGAGGCGATTGTCGCGATGTCGCTTGAGCCAGAATGGCGCTGGTGCGCAGCCGACTATTCGGGCTGGGATTTTGAGCGCGGGGACGGGCTGAGGCTCGAGGTGAAGCAGTCCGCCGCCCGGCAAAGTTGGGTATCCGCGAAGCCGTCGCGCGCGACGTTCGATGTGGCCGTGCGCACCGGATATAATGGCGATACCAGCTGGGTCGATACGCCAGACCGGCCCGCGCATCTTTATGTGTTCGCCCATCACCCGCTGACCGGTGATGAGGTCGATCACCGCGATCCCCATCAGTGGAACTTCTACGTCGTTCCCACCGCTGTGCTGCCGCCGGTTAAGCAGCTCGGCATCGGTCAGATCGAACAGCTCGGTCGACGCTGCACGTTCGATAGGTGCTGTCAGTCTAAAGCGAACTCGTCTCTGGACGATGCGGTTCGGGCTTTGGGGTCACGGCTCAGTGCGCAAGGGATTGCTACTCGGCCATTGCGGCCGTGCGGCGTTTTCTGAAGGTCTGGCGATCAACTCAATGGCGTTCGAGATTGAAGTGATTGTGGACGTTGGCGTGGACGCTGGCGAACTTCTGTAGCGACTTCATCCGCCTGAATCTGAGCATCGCTCGTTCCCGTCGTCGAAACGGGAGGTGGCTATTCTCCACCCTGTTATTGGCCCAGCGTCCGACCTCCTGCTTCTCGGTATTGCCGAGCACCTTCATCGCTGCCTTGTACGATGCCAGGCCGTCCGTGTTGATCGTTTCCGGAGAGCCGTGGCGCTTCAGCGCCTTCTTCATAAAGCGCAGCGCGGCCTCCTTGTCGCGGGACTTCGTGATGTAGCTTTCGAGAACCTCGCCTTCCTGATCGACCGCGCGCCAGAGGTACACCATCTCGCCATTCAGCTTCACGTACATCTCGTCGAGGTGCCACCGCCAGTGGCGGAACCCCCGCATCCGCGACACCCTTTGCCGGCGGATTTCGCCGGCGAACATCGGTCCAAACCTGTTCCACCAATGCCGCACTGTCTCATGGCAGATGTCGATCCCGCGCTCGAACAGCAGGTCCTCAACGTTCCGCAAACTGAGCGGGAACCGCACGTACATCATCACCACCAGCCGGATCACTTCAGGCGATGAGTTGAAATAGCGAAATGAACTGGCGGGCTTGCGGGGGCGAGGCATCCCAGCTCGGTATCGTCCAGATCCTAACGATCGGTGCATTTGCTCTGACAGAGCCGCTGGCGGGTTTCGCCCTGGATCTGCGGCTCATCCGCGCTCGATATCATTACCCTCGAGCACCTGCCAAATTGCTCTGACAGCGCCCTTCGCAAAAAGGTCGTTTAGCCAAGCGCCTTTCAAGCAAGTGCCACGCTTACCGGACCCTCGCACCGATGTAGCCCGCCAGCGTCGCGGCGGCTTCGCGGACTGCGGATTCGGCTGTGATCTGCAATCCCGCCTCCAGCTGACGGACATAGTCCGCCGCCTGCACGAGAGATATCGAAAAGGCATGGCGTAGTCGCGCATTGACAACGTCACCGGGAATATAGGTCACACATTCCACGACCTGGGCGCGCAACGAAAGTAGGCTTGGCATGCCGTATTCGGTAACCAACTCGAGTAAGTTAAAGCGCGGATCGGTCGAGAACTGGAGGCAGAACCTGACATAGAGCCGCCCCTCTTCGTCAAGGCACGACTCCATGAAGGGGGCAATTGCCGCCGCCGTCAGAGCAACGAGGCGCCGCGCCGGATCCGCTTCATCGACCTTGGCGAGACGCAGAGCGCGTTCCTGCTCGATCGCCTTGTAACGCTGCGTGAAAACCTCTTTGATCAGCTCTTCCACATTGCCGAAGTGGTAATGCACCGCGCTTGGATTGCGCGCACCCGCCGCGCGGGTGATGTCCTTGACGGAGACCATCCCCAAGCCTCGCTCGGCGATGAGACGTTGTGCGGACTGAAGCAGGGCAGACCGCGTATCTTGATGTGAAGAACGGGGCATTTCTCTCGTATCTAATATTGCGCATTAATGCAGGCCATGGGATACCACACTCTCCGGCTGAGCGCCAAGGATAGAAGATCGCGCTTTCGGCTTGCAACTGCCGCTGACGGGCGAAAGGAGCGAATGCGTGGACAATCAATCCGATGCACTTGGATCTGCACCCGGGTCGGATCGTCCGCAAGCGATCGAACCTGCGCAGCGGGATGGCGCCCCGCCGCCGCTTCCGCGGTCCACCAAGCTGGCATTCGGCGTTGGTGCGATCGCGCCGGGCGTGACTGCGGCGGCGTTCGATTTCTTTCTGCTGATCTTCTACAGCCAGGTGGTCGGCCTCGATGCGCGGTTGGTCGGTTTGGCCCTCATGATTTCGCTGGTGTGCGATGCGATCAGCGACCCCATCGTCGGCTACTGGTCCGACAACCTTCGTTCGCGCTGGGGCAGGCGCCATCCATATCTCTATGCCTCGGCGATCCCGCTCGCGGTGAGCTTCTACTTCCTTTGGACGCCGCCTGAGCACGCCACCCAGACAGCGCTATTCTGGTACCTGCTATCGCTGTCCGTGATCGTGCGAACCGCGATCACCTTCTACCGCACACCTGCCAGCGCGCTCGTTCCCGAACTTACACCGGACTATCACGAGCGCACCTCGCTCTACAGCTTGAGATATTTTCTCGCCTGGGTAGGCGGCAACGCGGTGTCGGTATGGGCCTTTGCGATCTTGTTCCCGATATTCGTGACCACTACCATCGCTGACGGGCGGTTCAACCGCGATGCCTACCCGGTCTACGGGCTGGTCGGGGCGCTGGTCATTCTGCTGTCGATCCTCATCAGCGCGGGCGGCACCCACGCGCGCATTCCCTATCTGAAGTCTCCGCCGCCCAGACGCCAGCTGACCATCGGGATCATCTTTGGCGACCTGATCGAGACGCTTTCAAACCGTTCCTTCGGCTCGCTGTTCATCGCGGCCATGCTGGCGGCCATCGCTGGCGGGCTTGCCGCCGGCCTGTCGCTTTATTTCCTCACCTATTTCTGGGCATTCAACGAGCGGCAGACCGGCGCGATCTTCATCGGCACCTTCCTCGCTGCCGGGATCGGGCTCGTTCTGGCGCCGCGCGTCTCCCGCTGGTTCGGCAAAAAGCGCGGCGCGATCCTTGTCGGGCTACTGGCCTTCGTCGGCGCACCAGTACCCATCATCCTGCGCCTGGCGGACGTGCTCCCGCCCAACGGGACGCCCTTCATCTTTTGGTTCGTAACCATAACTAACGTCATTGATGTCGGGTTGATCATCTGTTTCCAGATTTTGTTCGCCTCCATGCTGGCAGATTTAGTCGAGGACAGCGAACTGAGGACGGGCCGACGATCGGAGGGCGTCCTTATCGCCGCCGAGACGTTCATCGACAAGGCCGTGCGCGGCATTGGGGTGATGACCGCAACGACGATCCTTACACTCGCGGGCCTTTCGCCGGGCGACAAGCCTGAGGACGTCAGTGACGATGCAATCTGGCGGATGGGGGCCTATTATGTGCCAATCGTCCTGGCGCTATGGATTGCGATGATTGCGGTCATTGCTACCTATCGGATCGACAAGACTATGCACGAGGAGAACCTTAGGAAGCTCGGTGCTTGAGGTACACGTCGGACAGGCAATAAACCAACCGGCGCACCGTCGCCCCGAAGGCTCGGCGCTGGTGGGGTGTGCCATTCACGGAGCTGGTCCGCTGTCAGTGAAACGGTCCGCCAAAGTGGAGATTTTATATTCGCGATATTTGCGGATGTCAGTTTTGCAGCAATAATCTGCATATATTGCGAGGTGAGAGGTTCAAAAATGCTTGAATATGATCTTTACTGGTCTTTTCGGTCACCATATTCCTATTTCATCGTGCCTCGGCTACTGGAATTTCAGCGCACCTATGACGTGGATTGCAACGTCCGTCCGGTTTACCCCTTGGCGGTGAGGACGCCGGAGTTCTTCGACGCGCGTGATCCCCTCTGGACGCCTTACCTTTTACGCGACACGACCCGTCAGGCCGAGTTTCTCGGCTTACCCTACCGATGGCCCCGGCCCGATCCTGTCCGCATGGTGGCCGGGGACTATCGAGTTGAACAGCCGTATATTCATCGGCTCACGCACCTTGGGGTCGCCGCGGCTGAACGGCGCCGCGGGCTGCCCTTCTTGCGAGAAGTCAGCCACATTATCTGGTCCGGCGAGGTCGATAACTGGCATGAAGGCGACCATCTGCGACAAGCGACAGAACGCGCGGGGCTCGACTATAACGAGTTGTCGCACGCCGTCGACAATGACGCCGACCGTTACCGCGCGATAGTCGAGCAAAACCAACGCGATCAGCGGGAAGCCGGGCATTGGGGTGTCCCGATGATGGTATTCGGGGGCGAGCCGTTCTTCGGACAAGATCGCGTCGATCAGCTCGTCTGGCGAATGGAGCAGCAAGGGCTGTCCCCCGCCAAATAATATGTTTCAACCGATCTCTGCTGACGGCCGATCAGGTTAGCCTTGGATCGCGCGGACCGGGGCAATCTTGGGCAGATTAAGTTGGCACGATGGCTTGCGATCATCGCGGCCATCACCGTCGACACGATCGCAACCAACACGCGCGAGCAGAGGCCCAAGTCACTTCATTTCTGCGGCTACCCTGATGGCAGTGCCCTGTTGTCGAAGTCCTCGGATTAAAACGATCTGCGCAACGTCACCCCGAAGGTGCGGGGCTGGTTGGGTGCGCCATTGATCGTGCCGGCCTGTGCCAGCGCGGGCGAGGCGAAGACGATATATTGGTCGTCGAACAGGTTGCGCGCCCATAAGGAGACGCCAAACCCGCGTGCAGTCTTGATTCCGACCGACATGTTCACGAGGTTTTGTTCGCGTGAGTAGCCCGCGGCTGCAATCGTGGCTGCTTCATTCGGATCATCAAGAAACGGCGAATTGCCGATATGCTGCCAATCCGCCCGCACGAAAGCGTCGAGATTGCCGATTGAAAAATTGTAGTTCGAGCCAAGCGTGAACTGCGTCTTGGCAACGCCCTGCGGCTGCTGTCCGGAGATGTCGATGCCCGGCCCGAAATTGGGGAAGCTATCATAGACCGGATCGAGGAACGTCGCGCCCCCGGTGAAGAACAGACCGTCGAGCGGGCTCCAGCGGAAGTCGACCTCGACGCCAAAGGTCGATTGCTTGGCCGCATTGGCGAACACGAAACCGTTCTGCGTGAAAACGGTGGTCTGGAAGTTCTTCAGGGTCTGGTTAAAGACCGTGGCGGTAAAGGCAAAGCTATTGAACGTGCCCTTGATCCCCAACTCATAGACTTCTGCGTCCTCAGGCGATGCGATGCGCGTTCCGGGTGTAAGGTTGGTCGAATATAGCCCGGCACTTGTGATGGGCGAAGGCGGCGTCGCCCGCAGAACCTGCCGCGTGACCGGATCGACTACCGGATTGCCAGGGACGAGGATCGCCGATGTTGGCTTGCTTTGACGCGACAGATTCCACGAACTCGCCTTGAAGCCCGTTGCATAAGACGCATAGACGCTGAGCTGATCTGTGAGCTTGTAGGCGAGGCGGGCCGTGAAATCAGTGCTGTTGTCGCGCGAACGCCCATCTTCCACCGCATTGGGGAAACTGACGAAAGGCGGGAAGAATTGCAGCGCCCGCAGGGCGTTGAACGGGTTGGCGCTGCCGAGTGCGGTCGCCAGCGCCTGCTGCTGGACCTGTGCATAGATGGCCGGGTTGGCTGCCACAAACGGCCCCACTGACGCCGGATTCTGCAAATTTATACCGCGCTGGGCCAATAGGGTTCTGAGCGTTGCGGTGTAGCCGAGCTGATCGAGATTGGTCGCGGCCAAGGCGTCTGTGCTGAGCGCGGTGACTGAAACGTCCTTTCGATCTTCGATATGGCTGATCCCGAAGGTGGCGGTCAGGCGGTCAGTGAGGTGGAGGTCGATATTGCCAAAGATTGACCAAGCGGTGTTGCCCTGATTGCTCCGCTCCGAAATGCCCTGCCCGGGCGCGGCGAAAGTTCCGGTTGGCACCCCGGCGAACGCCTCAAATGTGGTAACCTGCGTAGGGTTGTTCAGCAGCGCGCCCAGATAGCGACGGTAATCAACACCGTAGAACAGATCGTTACCGGATTTCAGGCGCTCATCGAAATAGAAGCCCCCAATCATCCAATCTACCAACTTTCCTGTCCCGTTGGACTGCAGCCGGACTTCCTGCGTGAATGTTTCGATTTCCGATTGCGCCGTGTTGGTTGAGAATAATCTCAGGCTCGTGGCATCGGGATCGAATTGAGAATTAACGTCATTGCGGCGATAGGCCGTAATGCTGGTGAGCGTCCCGAAGCCGACATCGATGTCGCCCTGCAGGGATGCGCCGTAGTTTTTGATCCGGTTGCTGGGGACGATGTCGTAGGACACGTTGTAGGAGAACGGGTCTTGCGAAACGAAGCGCCCGCCCAGCGCCCGAATGCTGGCCCCGGTCGGGCCCTCAACCAGATTGGTAAGGATGCAGCAATTCTCGTCGATCCGGTCATAGTCGCCAATCAGGCGGAAACTGACATCGACCGAAGGCTGCCACAGGATTTCGCCGCGAATGCCCCATCGATCACGCTCGTTGTAACGGTCTCCCGTGCCGAGGTCCTCGACATAGCCGCCGCGCCGGTTGAGACTGCCGCCCAAGGCCACCGCAACCGTATTGGTGACCGGGCCGGTCACATAGCCCTCGAATCGGTGCAGGCCGTAGTTGCCGAAACTGCTTTCGATATGGCCGCCCCGCTCGAAGCTTGGCTTGCGGGTGGTCACCGAGATCACGCCCACTGACGCGTTCTTGCCGAACAGGGTCGATTGGGGGCCGCGCAGGACTTCAACGCGCTCAAGGTTTGGCAAGTCGGAAATCGCAGCAGCCGAACGCGAGCGATAGACGCCATCGATAAAAACGCCGACCGAAGGCTCGAGCCCGATCGCGTTTTGGCCATTGCCGAAGCCGCGAATGAAGAAATTGGTATTGCCCGAGGTTTGGCCCTGCCGAATCGCGAGCGAAGGAACCAGCGTCTGGAGGTCGAGCAGGTCCTGGATCTCGGCCCGTTCGATCTCCTGCGCTTCCACCACTGAAACCGCGATCGGGGTGTCTTGCAGCGTCTCTTCGCGCTTGTTGGCGGTCACCACGATGTCGGAGACACGCTGCGACGCCAACGCCGGGTCTTCCTGATCGGGAGTACCGCGATCCTGTGCAATCGCGGGTGTTGCCAAACCCAGCAGAAGGACCGGAAGCGCGGTACCGGCGAACAACGTTGCCTTCAACTGCTGCGCGAGACTCCGATTAGTGCCCATGATTTCCCTCCCATCGGACAGCATCATCGCGCCGGCCATTTTACTGTGATACATTAATGTGAAACATTAAACACAGTTTCGCAAGAGGCAATTTGGGTGCGCAGTGCGTTGCCATGAACGATGGAGGCATCCAGTGGACGGCGGGTACGCCGATGGTTTTCTCTCAAGGTATGTAGCGGCCAGGCGACCCATCCCGGTCCGCCTGTTCTCCAGCTAATTCGGCCAGATCACGTATTCGTCACCGGGAACAGCCTTCTGGCCTTCGGTCTTGTCGACCAAAACCGGGCTGGCGAGCTTGAAGGGATAGAGCTGTTTTACCGCCCCCTTGTGATGGGCAGCCAGCAATTGCTTCAGCTCGGCGACCTTGCCTCGCTGCTTTCCGGCGAGATTGTTCTTCTCGGTAGGGTCCGCAGCAAGGTCGAACAGCCATGTCTTTTGACGCGTTCCGTCGATCTGGAGCTTCCAGTCGCCCGCGCGCACTACCTGATAAGCACCCGACTGCCAGAAGATCGCATTGTTGGGGCGGGAGAAGGTGCCAGTCCCGGTCGCCAGCGGGAGGATGTTGCGACCGTCGATGATTCTGTCCCCGGGAAGGGGGGTGCCAGCCGCCGCCGCTAGCGTCGGCAGGACATCGATATGCGCCACAGGGGTGGCGATGCGCGTGCCCGGTTTGATGCGCTGCGGCCAACGCACGAACATAGGCACGCGAATGCCGCCTTCGAACAGCGTGATCTTCCAGCCGCGATAGGGCGCATTGATTTTAGGCAGCCCGACATAGCCCGCCCCGCCATTGTCGCTGCTGAGCACGACGATGGTGTTGTCGGCAAGGCCTTCCTCGTCAAGCTTCGCCATGATCCGTCCAACGCTGCGATCCAGCGCGCGGACCATGGCGGCATAGACCCGCAAGCGATGCGGCTTGATGTCGCCGACGGCCTCAAAGTCTTGCCGTGTCGCCTGGAGCGGCGTGTGCACGCCCCAATGGGCCATATACAGGAAGAATGGTCGGTTGCGGTTGGCTTCGATGACCTTCAGCGACTGGTCGGTCCACCAATCGGTGATGTAGCCGCCCGGCTCGAAGGGCTTGCTGCCGTTGAAGGTCGCAGCGAATTGCAGCTTTGCCCAAAAGAACTTGTCGATGGGGTCGAAATCGAGCTTGGCATTGACGACGTTCGGATCGTCTTCCCTGAGATACATTCCGTTATGCATGTTCAGGCTCTCGTCGAAGCCCTGCGCATTGGCCTTGAATTCGGGCGCTTCGCCGAGGTGCCATTTGCCGATATGGACGGTATGATAGCCCTTGCTCTTCAACAGTTCGGCAATGGTGACTTCCGAACCCGGAAGCCCCTGGTTCTTGAAGGGCATTGCCTTTTCGTCGAACTCGGGATTGAAAACGGTCGGCGGCAATGCCCCGCGATCCATGCCTGCTGCGAAGATCGGCAGCGCCTTGGCCATGCCATCGGGGATCGGCGTGAATTCGAACCCGGTGCGGGTCGGATAGCGACCCGTCATCAGCATGGCGCGCGACGGCGCACAGGTCGACGTGCCGGAATAGGCCTGATTGAAGATCGCGCCCTGCGCCGCGAGCTTGTCGATATTCGGGGTGGGCACCTTGCCGCCCGCAACGCCGCCGCCAAAGGTACTGAGGTCATTATAACCGAAATCGTCGAACAGGATGAACACCACGTTCGGCGGCCTTTGCGAGGCGGGCGTGTCGGCCTGGCTCGGCCCCTGATCCCACACGACTTCCCGATTGGGCGCGACATATTCCTTGGTCGCTTCGATGCGGCGCATCAGCAGCGCAGTCATGATCGCATTACGGTTGAACCAGCCGATGGCCCCTCCGACGATGATCAGTCCAAGAACGGCGTATAGGATCTTTCTTAGCATCGAGGCCCCCAACGCGCTCGTTTCGACAAAAAGTTAATGGAATCAATTATGTTCTGCAAGGAACGGCAGTCAGCCCTGACTGATCGTCACTTACTGAAGACAAGACCAGAATAAGTGCCAGATCGACGCCATGCGTCGATATGACCGAAATACCCCTCTGCACCGCCCGGATGACCCTGTGACTGCCGGAATTCCTTGCTCCAGCCTTGGCCTTCATTGTTCCAGAAACCGGGCGTGCAGTCCGCCGACGCCATCAGCGATCCGCCTCCGGTCAGGATGAGATCGACCCATTTGGACACTGCCTCTTCGGTCGGCTCGACCTCGGCATAGTCTTCTCGCTCGGCATGGGCGATCACCTGCGCCACGGTCGCGGCGTGATCGACGATATTGTGCGGGATGTTGCTCACCATATTGGCGGCCTGATTCATCTGCACCATGAATGCGTTGGGAAAACCGGGAACGTGCAAGCCGTGCAGGGTCCGCAGCCCGTCAGCCCAGTATTCCGACAAGAGTTCGCCATTCCGGCCTTTGATGTCGAAACCGGTTTTCATTTGAAAATTGGCCCCGAACTCGAACCCCGATGCGTAGACGATGCAATCGACCTCGTAGTGCTTGCCGCCCACCATCAGCCCGGTTTCGGTAATGCGCTCGACCCCCTTGCCGTCGGTGTCGACCAGCGTGGTGTTGGGCAAATTGAAGGCATCGAGATATTCGTCGCTGAAGCACGGGCGCTTGCAGAGCTGCGAATACCAAGCCTTCAGATGCGCCGCAGTTTCCGGGTCTTTCACGACCGAATCGACTCGGGCGCGGATTTCCTCCATCTTTTCGATGTCCGCGTCCTCAATCGCTGCCTGGACTTTTTCTGGACTCACCTGCCGCAGAGGACGCCCCAGCGCACCCGCCACGCGCGTCGCCAGCTTGGCTGCCCACATTGGTCGGCCATCCAGAACCTTTTCCCGGATGCGGCGCGATATTGCAGTCCAGCCATCGTCAATCAGGTCCTCCGACGGGAGGCCACGCCCCATATTGTCGACGAAATTGTCCATCCAGCGCTTCTGCCAGCCCGCCTTGGCAATCCTGCCGAACCAGTCCGGATCGATCGGGTGGTTGCCGCGCACATCGACCGATGACGGGGTGCGCTGGAAAACGAACAGGTGGCCTGTGGTCTTTGCCATCTGGGGGATGCACTGGACCCCGGTGGCGCCGGTGCCGATCACGGCAACGCGCTTGTCCTTTAGCTTGTCCATCGGCGCACCAAGGGCATCGCCGCCGGTATAGTCATAATCCCACCGGCTGGTGTGGAACTGCTTGCCTTTGAAATTCTCGATCCCCGGAATCCCCGGCAGCTTGGCAACGTGCAGCGGGCCGGTTCCCATGCCCAGATATTTGGCAGTGAAATCATCGCCGCGATTGGTGGTGATGCGCCACACCCTTGCATCTTCCTGCCACTCGACCGAATCGATTTCGGTGTGGAACAAGGCCTTGTCGTAAAGGCCATAGTGCTTCGCGATCCGTTCGCAATGGGCGAGGATTTCGGGGCCGCGCACATATTTCTCGGACGGCATGTAGCCGGTTTCCTCGAGCAGCGGCAGGTAGATCATCGCCGCCGTATCGCAGCGCACGCCGGGATAGCGGTTCCAGTACCAGGTACCGCCGACCCCGCCGGCCTTGTCGATCAGCCGGACGCTCTCGATCCCCGCCTCTTTAAGGCGTGCACCGGTGACCAGTCCGGACATCCCGGCGCCAATAAAGGCAAAGGTAACATGATCGGTCACCGGATCGCGCGGGACGAAGGGCGTATGCGGATCGGCCGCCATATCCTGGAACTTGCCCGAGAGCCGCTGATACTGCTCATTGCCCTCGGGCCGCAGGCGCTTGGCGCGTTCGGCGGCATATTTCTGCTTGATCGACTCCCTGTCGAGAACGGTCGTCATTGTTGTGGGCCTCTCGCTTGCGGATCGCGACGAATGGCACCCGCCAGCGTGCTTGCGTGTGAGCCGCGCTGAATTGGGTGATCGCGATCTAATGTCATACATTAAATAGTCACAAAGCCGGCCGGGGGCAAGTCCCTAATGCTCGGCCTTCTTCGCACCGGAATACATTCGCCAAGGAAACCGTTACGCCCGGTAACCTTGCACGCTGGTGCGCTAATCGTTGGCTGCGACGCTTTCCTGCGGCTCGCCTTGGCGGACCGCGCCCAGCACTCGCAGCACCGCTTCGGCGATGACTTCGGGAACTTCTTCCTGAAGGAAATGCCCGGCCGACGTCTCGGTCACCCGTGCTTGCGGAAAGTTCTCGAGCATCGCAGGTACAGCATTGCCGAGGATCGGATCGTTGATGCCCCAAACGATCTCGACCGGGACATCGAGCGAGCGCACATAGGGAACGAGCTCCCGCATCACCGGGGTGCTTGGATGATCGGGCCCATCGGGCACCATTCGCATCATTGCCAGCGGTGCCTTGTGATTGCCGCTTTCGCGCACCGGGCGTGCATAGAGGTCCTTGACCGCTTGCGGCATCGAGGCGGGATCGTGCTGCGGACGATGCAGGCCCCTGAAGATGGCATTGCGGACATTCCCCAGGTATTCGCCGACAATCGGGGTCTTCATCAGGTTATGGATCTTGGACAGGCTGGTCTTGACCTCGGTCACGCGGATCGCGGTGTTCATGATGACGATGCCCTTGACCAATCCGGGCGATAGCGCCAGCGCACCAACGCCGACAGGCCCGCCCCAATCCTGCCCGACATAGATTAGTTGCTCGAGCCGGAGTTGCCGCAGCGCCGCGTTGATCCAGCGATTGTGGTTGGCCGCTGTATGCATGCTGACCGGCACCTTCGACGAAAAGCCAAGCCCGACGAGGGTCGGCATGATCACGCGCACCCTGTCGAGCGGCAGGTGTTCGGCCACTTTGCGATAGAGAAAGCCCGAAGTCGGATTGCCGTGCTGCATAAAGATCGGATAGCCTTCACCGACTTCAAGAACGTGCACCTTGATCCCGGGCTCAACCTCGATCAGGTAGCTCTTGTGGGCATCGGTCACGAATTCTTGTGCATAGTCGGGAAGCGGGAAGCCCTCAAAAGTGCCCGAGGCAGTGCTGACCCGGCCTGACCCCTGAGGGGTCACCGTTGCCCCGTCCCGGGTGATCGCGAACGCGCCCGCTGCCGCTGCTGCGCCCAGCGCACCGATTCCGATCAGGATTGCCTCAACCATGTCTTACTCCCCTTCAATTGTCGCGATTCTGCGCCGCCCGCGCGCTTACCGGCTGGTGTGGGGCGTTTGCCGCGCTGCTAGGTAGAGCAGGCCTGTAAACGCCAGTTCCGGTAGGAGGCGCTCGGGATGAACCGGCGCCCCATGAAAGAGTGTCGCGGCAATCCGTCCCAGTGCGAAGAACCCAAACAGCATCATCGCCGGGTAAAACCAGCTGCGTTCCTTGCGAATGAGACCGAGAGCCAAGCAGAGCGCGATCGTGAGCGCCCAACTGACCGAATGTCCGACAAACGAGCTTAGCCCAAGCCCGGTATTTGGAAACGCGTACCCGAAAAACGTTGCTGCCCGATCAGGGTTGGTCATCGACCTGATTCCCAGGAACCCGAACAGAATGCACAGCAACAACGGCGGCACGCGAACCGCCAAGCTCAGAACTTTCGCCATCAAATTTCCAGCTTTCTACACCCGACGCCAAGTCGAAACTCACAATTAATATGTGACATTACGCCGCGTCGGGCAATGGCAAAAATCCCAAAAAACGCGCAATCCGTCGGGCAAAGACCGCGCATCCCGAGCCAGCGCTCCCTGCTGAATGAACGCGCGCACCGCAATCACGTCTTGCTGTCGTAATATATTACATTAATAAGAGGCATCGGCCGTCATTTTCGCGCAACGGCGGCTTTGGCGAAACCAATGGAGCACGACCATGATCAAGCATCCCACCCGCATCTTTGCCGCAGCCGCCTTGGCGTGTGTTTGTTTCCCGGCTACGGCCCAGCAGCGACCCTCGGCGGAGCAACTCGAAAGGCTTCGCGACATTCTCACCAATGCCGATGTCAACGGCGACGGCAAGGTCACCCGCAGGGAATATGACGCGCATCGCGCCGACATTTTCGCCAGGCTCGATCGCAACGGGAACGGCGTGGTAAGCGAGGAAGACGCACCGCGGATACGAATTGCCAGGCGCAAATTTACTGCGAAGCTGGAGCAGGTTCTGGCGATGGCCGACAAGAACGGCGACGGACGGCTGACGCGCGCCGAATGGGACAAGCCCGAACGCGATATCTTCGCGTTGGTCGACCAAGATGAGGACGGCATCATCGCCCTGTCCGACCTGCCAATGCGCTGATCAATCGTTGTGTCCTGCCCGGCCTATCAAAGAATATGCGATGACCAAGACAATACTCATCACCGGTGCCGGGACGGGCATAGGTAAGGATACCGCCAAACGGCTCTTGGCGCGAGGTCACACCGTTTACGTTACGACATACTCGGAGTCCGAGGTCTCCGCGTTGCAGCTTGAGCTGGGATCCTCGGCGCGTGTGTTCAAGTTGGACATCACGAAAGCCGAGGATCGGTCGAAGATCGCTAGCCTGGAACTCGATGTCCTCATCAACAACGCCGCACAAAACCTATCCGGATCGCTGGCAGACGTTAAGATTGACCGGGTGCGGCGCCTGTTCGAGGTTAATCTGTTCTCCTCACTGGAACTGACGCAAATCGCCATCCGCAGCATGATCGCGCGCGGCGGCGGGACGGTCATTTTCATGAGCTCGATCGTGGGTCGCATCCCCGAGCCGTTCGTGATGCCCTATTCGATGACCAAATTCGCCATCTCAGCCGCAGCTGCTGGCCTGCGCGAAGAAATGAAGGCCCTTGGCAAAGGCATCCACGTTTCAGTCGTCGAACCTGGTCCTTACAATACCGGCTTCAACCAGCAACTGTTGAATAGCCAGTTCGAGGCGATCGAGGAGGAGGGATCGATCTTCTCACAAGCGCAAATCGAGGCTCGCCGAAAAGCGAGCCACAGAAGATTGCAGTTTCTGGAGGTCGGGTCGACCGACACGATCGTGCGCAAGATCGTCAGCGCGGCGGAAGCCCGCAAGCCCCGGCTACGGTACGTGGCGCCGTGGACCTTTGCAGTTCTGGTCCGGCTGCTGCGCATTGCCGGTATCTGAAGCATCAAGACCCTGATGGGAGCGGATGAGTAATGCGCAAAGTCTGGAAAATCGGGGTAAGCCTACCCGCGATGGTTTTCATTTTGGTGGGGCTTGGTTGGCTATTCGTGCCGGGTCTGGTGTCGGCACGGATGCGAATGCCGCTGCTGGAGGGCAATGGACTGAGCACCCAAATCGGCGATCTTGCCGCCTTCTTCCTGACCATGGGAGGAGCAATACTGATCGCACTTCGCACCAGTCGGTCGGTTTGGCTTTATCCCCCGATCATGATGCTGCTGTTCGCTGCAACCGGCCGCGTGATCGCATGGTTGGCCCATGGAGCAGGTTTGGCGCTCGACATGATCCTGGTCGAGGTGGTCGTTGCCGGCACGTTGTTCGCGCTGGCGCGTCAGATGGGCGCCGATGAAGCTAAACCCCGGGTCGCGTCCTGAGGACGTCAAGTCAGTATCTGAGCTGCGGTAGGTCGCATCCTTTGGGAGTTCCCGCCGCAGTGAGCGTCTGCGCGGCGGATGATGGGACGCGTCGGATCAGCTGCCAACGCGTCCCGATTGCTTCAGCACTTATTTGTAGCGTGCATCCAGCTGCGCCTTAAGCTGAGCGAAGGTCACGTAACCGTCCTTGTCGCTGTCGATCGTCGCGAAATTGGCGACAACACGCGACATTCCGCCGTCCTTGGCTTCCTGCAAACTGAGCTTGCCATCGCCATTCTTGTCGGATGCCTTAAACTTCGACGTCAGCTGCGATAAGGCCATGTCATACATCTGGGCATTTGCTGCGGGAGCCAAGGCTAACGTTGCCGCCAGGACGGCGGCGATGCGATACATCATCTTCATCTTTCATTCCTTCATTGGGGGTGGGAGGTAAGGGGCGGGGGGAGCCCATTGGCAAAGGCGGGACCGCCGGTGCCTTACATCAACCGGGTCCGGTTGATCGTCTTGCTGCCGGCGGGCAGCGAGAACATCATGCCGTCCTCGCCAACCACGATCGGGCCGGAAAAGCGGCTTTTGGCATCGCCGAGAAAGGCGGCGTAGAGCCATCGGCTCGGCAAGGGCGGGACAAGATGGCTAAGGACCAGCATCCCAACAGCGGCGGCCTGCGCGCTTTCGGCCGCTTCCTGGGGTGTGGTGTGGTAATCCTGAATGTCGTGCATGATCTTCGCCGCGCCCGCCTGGCCATTCGCCGCCGCGGCCGCTTCCATTTTCTGCACCAAGGCGGGATTCAGCGCCTCGTGAACGAGAATGTCGACGCCCTTGCAGACGGCTTCCAAATTGGGCGATTTCTTGGTGTCACCACTTATGCACAGCGACCGTCCCTTATAGTCGAAGCGATAGCCGACCGAGGGCTTGATCGGATCATGGTTGACCGTGAAGGCGGTGATCTTGAGGCCGTCACGCTGCAACACGATCGTCGCCGAACCGGCCATTTCGAACGGGCGAGCAATGGCACCCGCGCCACTCGGCGGAACCACCTGGGGCCCGTGGTGCGCAATGCGATAGGTGTTGTCGGTCGCATAGGCAGCATTGAAACCGGCGACGACCGCTTCGACACCCTTCGGGCCATAAACCGGCAGCGGCGCGATGCTCGATCCGCGGGTCCAGTGGTAGAGCATCAGCGGGCCGAAGCCGTCGATATGGTCGGAATGGAAATGGGTAAGCAGGAGCCCGTTAGCCTTGCCGGGGCTGATGCCCATCACATTGAGCGTCTCGCCGCCGCCTTCGCCGATATCCACCACATACATTTGCTTGCCGGCGATCACGACGTTGCACGGCCCCGCGCGATCGAGGTTGGGCATGGGCGAGCCTGTGCCGCACAAGCCGACATGCAGACCGTCATCCCGCTTCGCGACATTGTCGACAACCATGCGCTGCGCCGTGCCGCGCTCGAACAGCCACGTGCCGAGGCGCGCCTGCAATGCGTAGGCTGCCAACGCCCCGATGAGGACAAGGACGACTGCGACCAATCCAAAACGCTTAAACCAGACCACAATCAGGCTCCTTTCAT
>NCEE01000030.1 GCA_002280555.1 Sphingomonas sp. 32-62-10 | reverse complement strand
TGGGCATCTCGGCTGGCACCGCATTTTTTCCACCGGATGCTGAACAAGCTGGTCGATTCTTGAAGCGGTCATGCGCCTAATGTGACGCCATCGGGAATCCTGAATGGTTCGGCACCGGCGATCCGGCGTGACCATTGGGACGGTGCAATGCCATATTGCGCCCGAAAGGTTCGGCTGAGATGCGCTGTGTCGGAAAAACCGGCATTATGGGCTGCGGCCAGCACCGAGCTGCCGCTGGCAAGCGCCCGGGTCGCAAGCGCCAATCGTAATTGTTTGCGATAAAGCGCTGGCGTTAATCGGTAATAGGCTTTGAACTGTCGACTGAGTTCCGATCCGCTGAGACCGACGGCATCGGCAATGTCGGTTATCCGCAACTGGTTTCGGTGATCGGCGCGAAGCATTGCCGCGGCACGGGCGGCCGCGTTGCCGTGCCCTTTAGCGGTTTCGAGTGGTGCGAAGGCAATGCCCACCCAATCCAGTATCGTATCGAGCAAAGGCGCTTCGATTGATCGTGTGGAAACACCGTCGAGCAGGCAAATGGCAAACCGGATGAGCATCTCGGCGAGCGCCGGTGGCGCAGGCTGGGCGGCCGCACCGATCGGCGCGAGATCGAGCGATGCGGCAAGAACATATTTGTCGGGGATGAAAACGGTCAGGAAGTCCGATCCGGGTAGATTGTCTCCGCGGTGGGCGAACCCAGCGTCGATCCACATCCAATCGCCGCTTCGCATTTCCAGGGTGCCGCCGCCAAATTCGACCGCGCAACCACCGTCACCCCAGGTCAATGTCAGGCTTGCCGATGGCGGGACAATCGACCAGCTCGTCACTTCTCGAAGGTTTCGACCGATCATTACCCAGCAGTCGCTATCGCGGGATGCGCCATAATGTCGGCCCGGTGACAGGCTGATCAAACGATCCAACGCCGTATCGATCGCTTCATTCTCCATGACGAAAGCTCAACGACATAAAGACTTAGCGCCACATCAATGCATCAATTCTTGCCAGCACTTCATGCTCGGCAACTCTCAGGATTGCGCCCCGATCCGGACCAAATCGGCGTTGAAGCAAATCCTAGCTCCGGAGACGCTCGATCGCCTGGGCCAGTGCCACATACAGCTTGCCCATGTCGGACGACAGCAAGGTCACCCCCATCGGCGATCCGTCGCGCTGGGCGAGCACCGTGCGCAGCATCGCTTCGAAATCATGGATGTAGCGGTTGACCTGTTCGCGGAAGGGCCCCTCGTCATCGTACAGCCGCGCCACGTCGCGCGCTTCGCCCGCATCGAGCAGCCGCACCGCGCGCCGCGTGAAGACGCCGCGATCGCCCTTCAGATAGGCAGCCCAGGCGCTGTCGCTGACTTCGGTCGAGAAACTCTTGGCGATATCGATCGCCCCTGAATTCAACGCCTCGATCAGCAGCGATGCGCGGCGCGCAAAACTGTCGCTGTCGGCCTTGTCGCGTTCGGCGCGGGCATCCTCAATGCGATTTTCGACCAGTGACGTCGTCTCGGCGATGGTCAGCATCTGGCGCGTCAGGCGGTCGGAGGCGCGGGCTGCTGCCTCGACGGCATTGTCTGCCGCTTCGGCAATTGCGTTGACCTGCTTTTCTACGGCATTGCCCACCGCGCGCTGCATCGCCTGCGCACTGGCGAGTTCGAGCGACTTTGCTGCGTCCGGGATCACGGTCGATAGTGTCTCGCGTGCACGATCGGCGGCGGTGGCGGCGGTGTCGCGCACCCGGATCAACGCTTCGACCAATCGTGGTGCGGCCTGCTCGGCAAAGTCGTGCGTCCGGCTGATCGCTTCGTCGAGCGTCCCGCCGATGGCGCTTGCCTTGTCGCGGCCATCCTCCAGCGTTTGCAACAGCAGGGCCGACAGTTGATCGAGCGTGTGGCGCTGCGTCTGGATGACCTGAGCGATTGCCTCGATCGCATCATGCGTGCTTTCCGCCGCTGTCACCAGCGCGAGCAGTTCGGGCTTAGCGCCCGCAACGACGTTGCGGCTGCTGGCGATCCGAGCATCGAGCCGCGCGAGCGCCTCGGGCAGGGTTTCGTCGATTTCGCGCGCGGCGGCGTCCATCGAGACGAGCAGGTCCTCGGCGGTAGCAATCACCTTCCGCGCCATATCGTCGCCGATCTTCAGCGTCTCGGTCATCGCGTCGGTCGATCCACCGAGAGCGCTGATCGAGGCAGCAAGCATCTGGGTCCGCTCGATGCCGGTGCTGTGGAAAGTCGCGACCTTGGCTTCGACAGCGGTGAACCCGGTATCCACGTCGCTGACCAGCGCTTCGCTCGCTGCGCGCTGCTCATTCAGGCGTTCGGCGATTCGATCGATCATCGTTTCGATCGAACCAATCCTGTCAGCAAGCGCCTCAACCGCCTCCTTGCCTGCGCTATGGAGCGTGGCCTGGTTGACCTCCGCCATCGCGATCATCGCTTCGCCCTGCGCGGCGATGCCCTTCCGTGCCTCATCAACGGCGGCAGCGGTGCGCTCGAGCAGATTGTCGACCGTGCCGGCCATCTCTGCGGTGACGGTTTCGAGTCGCGATCCGGCGGTTTCGCTCGTCGTTTCCATCCGCGCCATGTGCGCGGCAAGTTTCTGTGCGGCCATGCCGGCAACGGCGTTGGCCTCGCGCCCGCGCTCGGCCAGTGCCGCCATTTGCGCATCGAGTGCGGCGGCATGATCACTGGCGACCAGCGCGGTCGCTTCCAGCGTCTTGGCCATACCGGCAGTCTCGCCATGCGCCTTGGGCAGCGACGACAGCAAGGTGGAGAGGTTGTTTTGTGCGATCGTGATCGCTTCGGTCAGCTTGCGGGCTTGTTCATCAGCGGTTGCGATCTCATGTCCCATGCCGTTGCTGATCGCGACCAATCGTTCGCTGGCGCCGTCGCCCATCTTCATCAGATCATTGGTTTGTTGGGCAAGCGCCTGGCGATTGGCGTCGATCTGGCGCGAGACGATGGCGATCGTGCGCTCAAGCGCCGCTGCCTCAGCGCGCATCTGGCGCGCGGTGACGCCGAAACGGTGCGCTTCTGCGGTGCTCGATCGCATGGCGAGCAGCCACAGAATGCCGACCAAGGCCGGGGGCACGCACAAGGCGGCGACGAATTGTACCAGATCAAGCGGCGCAAGCCCCAGCTCGAGCCGCGGCCAGCTGTGCCAGAGCATCGTGCCGAGCCAACCGGCGATCGCCAGGATTGCGACGGCGGGGCCAAGCGCGCGGCCAAGCCCGCCTGCCGGTGGCACTTCATCGATGGCCGTCACGTCTGCCAGATCCGCAGCGATCGGCGCGGTTGCTTCAGACAGGGGAGGGTCGACTGCCATGTTGGTAAGGACAACGTCTCCTTCGCCGGCTGCTGCCGCCGCGTTCAGCCGCAAATCGATAATGCGTGAGCCCCCGTTCATCGCCCTCGTTTACCACGATTTTGCGGGGCGCAAAGGAAATAGCATAACCTTGCCTTAAGGGTTGGGGGCTATCCTTAGGGCTATGGCATATGATCCCGGTGCAATTGATGCGACATTGGCGGCAGCAGTAGGGGACGAACCCGAGCTGATTGCCGAACTGCGTGAAGCGTTTGTCGATAGTGCGTATCGCGCCGTCAAGGCCATGGAAACATCGGTCGCACCGAGCGATTGGCGGGCTGCGGCGCTCCGGCTGAAGGGCCTGGCGGCCAGCTTTGGTGCGGTACGCCTGCTGGCAATCGCCACCGAGGCAAGCGAAAGCCTGCCCCACGCCCCGCAGATGCTGCAGCGCGTTCGCCGCGCCGTGGAACGCATTTAGCCCCTTTGCCAAGCCGTGCCGGAGGCCTTAAGCGCCTCAAATGCTTGCAGGGCTGATTTTCGCTACCGACGACGCACATGATCGTCCCGATATGCTTGCGGCGACGCTGCCGTTCGGCGGCGCGACGCTGATCGAGTTTCAGGCGCGGTTATTGATCGGCGCGGGCGCCGGGCAATTGATCATCGTTGTCACTCGGCTCAGCCCCGAAATGGTCGGTGCGGTATCGCGGATGAAGCGACGCGGCATCGCCGTTGATGTGGTGCGATCCGCGCGCGAAGCCGAGGCAAAGCTCCATCCCTTGGCCCGGGTTTTGGTTGTCGCCGACGGGTTGGTGACGACCGAGCCAATTATTGCGCTGCTGAGCGGGGAAGGCAGCGACACCCTGCTCGTCACGACCGATGCCGATGCCCTGCCGGGGCTCGAGCGGGTCGGGGGCGATGCGATTTGGGCGGGGCTCGCCCGCGTGGAGGCACAGCGCATCGCCGATGTCGCCGCGCTGCCGCGCGATTATGATTTCGAATCTACCCTGTTGCGCGTGACGGCGCAGGCCGGTGCTGATCATTTGTTGCTGCCCAGCGGGGATGCGCGCGAGGGGCACGGCGTCGAACGGGATTCCGCACGCTTGCGGCTACGCAACGATGCGGTGGTTGCCGCATTCGTGTCGAATCGCCTTTCTTGGGTCGAGCGTTATGTCATCTCACCGATCGCGCGGCGACTGCTGCCGCCGCTGATCGCCCGGTCGACACCGTCGCTGGTGGTTGGAGGTGTGTCAGCTGGCTTGCTACTTGCGGGGCTTGGAGTGATCGGCTGGGGCTGGCCGTTTTTTGGCCTGTTGGCCGTGCTGGCATCGTTTCTGGGGCTGTCGATTGGTGCAGTTCTGGCATGGATGCGTGATGAGCAGCCGGCTACCACGGTTTTGCGCGGCACGATCGCGGGGGGATCGGCGCTGACGATAGTGATGCTTGGCTTCGTCAACAGTGCCGCTGAGGGTACCGGCACCGGCATTGCGCTCGCCGGCGGGCTGACGGTGTTGGCGGGGCTGGCCGAGCGCGGTGCCAGCGATCGCATCCGCCGCCGCTGGTGGGGCAGCCCGGTTGCGTATCCGCTTGTGCTGCTGCCCTTTTATGTATGGGGCTATGCCCAGACCGGGCTGGCGCTGACCGCCACCTACGCGGCATTGTCACTTGCAGCGGTTATTGAGGCTTTGCGAGAAAAGCCTTAGCTTGAATTTAACGCTACATGCTTACGTCGGGAACCATGTCGATCGACCCTTCCGACATGAACGATGGTACTCTTCGTGGTGCCAGCCAGCTGCTCGCGCGCGGAGCCGCTGATGACGTTTGCGCCGACCGCCGGGTTACGGCGGCGCTCGACGATTTTTTTGTGGAAGATCAGGCCCGACTCGATGATCGGGTGCGGGCGGCGCTGGCGGAATCACTCGCCGGACTGACGGCGGCAATCGAGGCTGAATTGCGCCAACATGCCGGTCGGTTGCTGATCGGGCGCGATGAGCCTGAGCTCGCCAACCGGTTGGTCGGCGATCCGCCCTGTGTCCATTCGGCGCTGTGCCGGGTGGGGTTGCTGCGCGATGATGAGCTGATGCGCGAGCTACTGGCCCGCGTTCGGCAAGAGATATTGTGTGAAGCGCTGGCTCCCGTCGCACCCGATGATCCAGATCGGCCAAGCTTTGTCGCGCGGCTGGTGAGTAGCCCCGATGGGATCGTTGCGGCGGCGGCAACCGCGCTGCTCGCAGCTGATGCACGCCGCCGTGCCGCGATCGAGCCCGGTGCCGCCCCGCGTAGCGATTTGCCGGCAGAATTGCACCACCGGCTCGTCTGGTGGGCGGCGGCCGCGCTGCGCCAATCGATGCCTGCATCGCCCGCGCTTGATCGCGCGCTCACTGAGGCGGCACTGCGCAGCCTCGCCGCGCATGACGAGGGCGACCGGCTGGAAGCATCGGCCATGCGCCTGGCAGCAGCCTTGGGCGCACAGCCCCACGAATTGCCCGATTTCCTGATCGAATCCTTGGGTGACAGGCGGATCGCGCTGTTCGTCGCATTGCTCGCGCATGCACTTGGTTTCGGCTATGCTTTGGCTCGTGATATTGTCCTCGATCCCGTTGCTGATCGGCTGTGGCTGGTACTGCGCGCCGTGGCGCTAGAGCGCGCGTCAATCGCCGCGATCGGGCTGGCGCTGTGCGAGGCCGATCCGCGCCGTGATGTCGAAGGATTCGCGGATCAGCTCGATTCGATTATGGCCGTGTCGCCGGACGACGCGCGCACCGCGCTGGCCGGGCTCAGCCTTCACCCTGATTTCCGCGATGCCCTGCTGGTGCTCGCCAAAGCGCAACCGCGATGAACGTGATCGATCCCGCCTTGCCGCCGGTGCGCGGGCTGGTCGACGCCGCCGGCCGGTTGATTGAGGCTGATTCGCGGCTGCATGATCTGAATGCGCGCGCGGGCGGAGCGATTGGCGCACCGATCGCGGTGCCACAACTGGCAACGCTCGTCCGACTGGTGCAGCGGCTCCGCATTCTGGTGTCACGCGCCGTGGTCGCCGCCGATGGCGATGACGATATCGATATGTGGGTCCGTGCCGATCCTGATCCCGACAGCGGCGGTGTTCGCCTGTCGATCACCGGATGGAAAGCGCGCCAGCCCTGGCAGCCCGTGGCCGATCGTGACGCGCGTGACCGCGATTTCGTTCGGAGTGCTGCCAACTGGCAGTGGGAGACCGATTCGGCGCTGCGACTTACTTATATCTCAGCCGATGCCGGCGCGCGCCACGGATTCGATGCTGGGCCGATGCTTGGCCAGCCGTTAACGCGCCTGTTCATTCTGGCAGAGGACGCCAGCGGGATGTTCCCGATCCTTGGCGCGCTCGCGATGCGGCAGCGTTTTGAAGACCAGCCCGCGCAGATCCGTGCCACCGGTCGCCCGGTACTCCTGTCGGCAGCGCCGCGTTCGGATTCGGCGGGTATTTTCGCCGGTTTTGCCGGTGCAACCCAGATGGTCGAAGCACAGCGACCGCCCGCGCCGATCGTGCCGCAAACCGCCGATCAGGGCCTGCCCGAAGCGTTCAGCACGCGGCTCGACAAAGCCCTGCGCGCTCCGCTGGGACGGATCATCGCCAATGCTGATAGCATTAACGCCCAATCCGAAGGGCCGTTGCGGCAGGATTATGCCGATTATGCCGCCGATATCGCAACTGCAGGGCGACATCTGCTCGGGCTGGTCGATGACCTTGTCGATCTGCAGGCGATCGAGCGGCCGGACTTTATCGTGGCGCATGAGGCGATTGATCTTGCCGATATTGCACGCCGTGCCGCCGGGCTGCTCGGCGTGCGTGCGGCAACGAACAATGTGCGGATCGATCGACCAAGCACACAGGAATCGCTGCCCGCGACCGGCGAGTTCCGCAGGGCATTGCAGGTTCTCGTGAATCTGATCGGCAATGCAGTGCGCTATTCGCCACAGGATGGCATGGTGTGGATCAGGGCGGAACGCGACGGCGATTTTGCGGCTGTTGTTGTCGCCGATCAGGGCAAGGGCATCGCCCTCGCCGATCAGGCACGCATCTTTGAAAAATTCGAACGCATCGACGTGACCGAACCCGGCGGCAGCGGCCTTGGTCTCTATATCGCCCGCCGCCTGGCGCGCGCGATGGGTGGCGACGTCACCGTCGACAGTGCCCCCGGGCAGGGCGCGCGGTTCGTGTTCACGCTGCCGTATCGAGGGAGCTGATCCGCGCGGCTTTCCCGCAGCGGACCAGTCCTTCTTATCGGCAGGATTAGCGCGCGCTGAGCGGCGGATAATCGCGGAACGTTGGCCCGGTATAGAGCTGGCGCGGGCGGCCGATCTTCTGCTCCGGGTCGGCGATCATTTCGTTCCACTGCGCGACCCAGCCGACGGTGCGGGCGAGCGCAAACAATGCGGTGAACATCGTGGTTGGGAAGCCGATGGCTGACAGGATCACGCCCGAATAGAAATCGACGTTCGGGAACAGCTTCTTTTCGATGAAGTACGGATCGTTGAGCGCCATTTCTTCGAGCTGGAGCGCGACATCGAAGATCGGATCGGTGACGCCAAGCGCGCCGAGCACTTCGCGGACGGTCTGCTGCATCACCGTCGCGCGCGGATCGTAATTTTTGTACACGCGGTGGCCAAAGCCCATCAGGCGGAACGGATCATTCTTGTCCTTGGCGCGCTCGATATAGTGCGGGATCCGGTCGGGCGTGCCGATTTCGCGCAGCATGTTGAGCGCAGCTTCGTTGGCGCCGCCATGCGCCGGGCCCCAGAGACAGGCGATTCCGGCCGCAATGCACGCAAACGGGTTCGCGCCCGACGAACCGGCGAGCCGCACGGTCGAGGTCGAGGCGTTCTGCTCGTGATCGGCATGCAGGATGAAGATGCGGTCGAGCGCCTTTTCGACGATCGGGTTCACTTCATATTCCTCGGCTGGCACCCCGAAGGTCATCCGCAGGAAGTTGCCGGTGTAGCTGAGCGAGTTCTTCGGATAGACGAAGGGCTGACCAACCGAATATTTATACGCGGCTGCCGCAATCGTCGGCATTTTGGCGATCAACCGGTGGCTCGCGACCATGCGCTGATACGGATCGGTGATGTCGGTCGAGTCGTGATAGAACGCACTAAGCGCGCCGACCACGCCGCACATGATCGCCATCGGATGCGCATCGCGGCGGAAGCCCCGGTAAAAGGTCATCAGCTGTTCGTGCAGCATCGTGTGGCGCGAGATGGTGTAGGTGAATTTGTCGAGTTCGTCGCTGCTCGGCAGTTCGCCGTTCAGCAGCAGATAGGATACTTCCATGAAGCTCGACTGTTCGGCCAGCTGGCCGATCGGATAGCCGCGGTGGAGGAGGATGCCTTCGTCGCCATCGATATAGGTGAGCCCTGATTCGCAGCTGGCGGTGGAGGTAAAGCCGGGATCGAACGTGAATTTGCCGGTCTGCGCATAAAGCTTGCGGATATCGACGACCTGCGGACCGACGGTGCCCGATACAACCTTATACTCGTGATCGGCCCCATCGACGGTGAGTTTTGCAGTATCGGTCATAGGTCCCTCTTCTTGCCTAAATTGTTACGCCACCGGCGATTACGCACCCGTGGCAGATGCACTGGCCATCTGATCGGCAATCCGGCCGAGACTTTCGGTCCGCCCCAACAGGACGAGTACGTCGAAAATCCCGGGTGATGTCTTACGCCCCGTCAATGCCGCGCGCAGCGGCTGCGCGACCGCGCCGAGCTTCACCCCGGCATCCTCGGCAACCTGCTTGACGGCAGTCTCGAGCACTTCCGTATCCCAGTCATTCACGGCGTCAAGCGCGGCGTGAACACGGGCGAGCAGATCGGCCGCTTCGCCCGCCAGCAAGCCTTTTGCCGCCTCGTCCATCGTCAATGGCCGCGTGCGAAACAGGAAGCCGGCACCGTCGGCCAGTTCGAGCAAATTGGCGGCGCGCGGCTTGAGAAAGGGCATCGCCCGGCGGAGCAGATCGTGCCCCTCCGCGCCTACATCATGCCCCAGATGCGGGGCCACCAGATCGGCTAGTCGTGCATCATCAGCGATTCGGATGTAATGACCGTTCAGGTTCTCCAGCTTCTTCAAATCGAACCTGGATGGTGATTTGCCGACTCCGCTCAGGTCAAACCATTCGGTTGCCTGTTCGCGGCTGATGATCTCGTCGTCCCCATGTCCCCAGCCGAGCCGCAACAGATAATTGCCCAGCGCCTCGGGCAAGATGCCAAGCTCGTCACGATATGCGTCGACCCCAACCGCGCCATGTCGTTTCGACATCTTGGCACCGTCCGTTCCGTGGATTAGCGGGATGTGAGCGTAGACGGGCGCAGGCCAACCACCCTCGATCGCATCCATCGCGTGCATGATCGGCAACTGGCGGAATGCGTTGTTCAGATGATCGTCGCCGCGGATCACATGGGTGACCCCCATATCGTGATCGTCGACCACGACGGCCAGCATATAGGTCGGCGTGCCATCCGACCGGAGCAGGACGAAATCGTCAATCTCGGCATTCTGGACGGTCACATCGCCCTGTACCTGATCGCTGATCGTCATCGCGCCCTCGCGCGGTGCCTTTAGCCGGACAACGAAGGGCGCGCCCTCTGGTGCTTCGGCCGGATCGCGGTCCCGCCACCGGCCATCATAGCGCAGCGGCTGCTTCGCTGCCTGCTGTGCCGCGCGCATTGCGGTCAATTCGTCAGCGGTCGCAAAGCACTTATAGGCGCGGCCCGCAGCGAGCATCTGGTGCGCGACTTCGGCATGGCGATCGGCGCGCGCGAACTGGAATGTCGCTTCCCCGTCCCAATCAAGCCCGAGCCACTGCATGCCATCGATAATGGCGTCGATCGCCGCCTGGGTCGAGCGGGCGCGATCGGTATCCTCGATCCGCAGCAGAAATTTGCCGCCATGCGCACGCGCAAACAACCAGTTGAACAGCGCGGTACGCGCGCCGCCGATGTGCAGGAAACCGGTGGGAGAGGGGGCAAATCGGGTGACGACCGGCAATGTGGCGGCGGGGGCATTCATGGCTGTAAAAATTTCAGAACTTGCGCCACGTTGCGGCTTCTCCCAGACTTGAAAATCGATGGCCAGTACAGCCTCGCGCGCCCCTAGCACGGTGATCGCCCCGCTTCAAACGGCGGCTTGGCGGCGCGTATCGTCTGTCATCGCTGCGGCAGCCAATCGCCTAGAACAATGGCTGGAGGCGGAGCGCGATCAGCTCGTGCTCTGGCTGCCGGTCATGCTCGGCACCGGCGCGGCCTTATGGTTTATCCTGCCCGACCCAACCGCCTGGGCGCTGGCTATAGGCGCACTGGTGGGCATGATGCTGATCGCGCTGTCGGTCGGGCGTGGTGGACGGGCGACGCGCACCGTTGCGATCGGTTGCGCGGCGATGGCGATCGGGCTCGCGCTAAGTTGGTGGCGCGCGGAACGAGTCGCGAGCGCTCCCCTGATGCGGCCGATGATCGTGCAATTCGATGCGCGCGTGGAGCGGGTCGATCCGCTACCGTCGCGCGAGCTGGTGCGCCTGCGTCTCGCCCCGCTCGCGATCGTGGAGAATATGGGCCGATCGAGTGTCGCCACGCTCCCCCCGCTTGTCCGTGTGAACATCGCAGACCAGGACATGCCCGCCGGTCTGTCACGTGGGGCGGTCATCCGGCTTGGCGCACGGCTGATGCCACCCCCGCCGCCATCGGTGCCGGGCGCCTATGATTTTGCCCGCGTCGCATGGTTCGACGGGCTTGGCGCGACGGGCAGGGGGTTTGCGCCGATCACCGTCCTGTCACCCGGTGACGTCGCACAAGGCGGGCTGCGTGAGCGTCTGTCGGCGCATATCCGCAGCCAGGTTCAGGGAGCGCCCGGTGCGATTGCTGCAGCGCTCGCGACCGGCGATCAGGGGGCGATTCCGCTAGAGGACGCAGATGCAATGCGCCGGTCCGGGCTGGCGCACCTTTTGTCGGTCAGCGGGCTGCACATCACGGCCGTGGTGGGGGCGGTGATGCTGGTGATGCTGCGGCTTCTCGCGCTGAGCCCTTGGGCCGCGCTGCATCTTCGCCTGCCACTGATTGCGGCAGCGGCGGCGGCTCTGGCGGCGATCGGCTATACCGTGCTGACCGGTGCTGAAGTGCCGACGATCCGGTCATGCGTCGCAGCGTTGATGGTGTTGCTGGCGATTGCGCTGGGGCGAGAGGCGATGACGTTACGGCTCGTCGCGACCGGTGCGGTGATTGTGGTCGTGCTCTGGCCCGAGGCGCTGGCGGGGCCGAGCTTCCAGCTATCCTTTGCCGCGATCACCGCGATTATCGCGTTGCATGAGCATCCGCGCGTCCGCGCCTGGTTTGCGCCGCGTGAAGAGGGGCGCGGCCGTTGGCTGCTGCGCCAGATCGGATCGCTGCTGCTGACCGGTGTTGTCGTCGAGGCAGCGTTATCGCCCATCGCTCTTTATCATTTCCATAAGGCGGGGCTGTATGGTTCGCTCGCCAATATCGTCGCCATTCCGCTGACGACGTTTATTGTCATGCCGCTCGAGGCTCTGGCACTGGCGCTTGACCTGCTGGGCATCGGGGCACCGATTTGGTGGCTGACCGAACAGTCACTCCGATTGCTGCTGGCGATCGCGCATATGGTTACTGCCGCCCCCGGCGCGGTGGCGACATTACCGAGCATGCCGAGTGGTGCATTCGCCCTAATCGTCATCGGGGGGTTGTGGATCGCGCTTTGGCGTACGCGATCTCGCTGGGTAGGGGCGCTACCACTACTGATCGGCGCAGGCTGGAGCGTGATGACGCCGCCACCCGATCTGCTGGTGACGGGGGATGGTCGGCATGTCGCGCTCCGGACCGAGACCGGCAACGTCGCGCTGCTGCGTGATCGCGCCGGGGATTATACCCGATCTATGCTTGCCGAGGCGAGCGGGATCGATGGCGAGCCGCTATTGCTTTCCGATCAGCCGGGCGCGCGGTGCAGTCGAGATCTGTGCATTTCTGACCGAGTCGCCGGCGGGCGGCGCTGGCGGATCTTGGCGACCCGCAGCCCCTATCGCCTGTCGGTGGGTGAGTTAATCGCTGCGTGTCGCGATGCCGATATCGTCATCAGCGATCGCCGCTTGCCCCGACGCTGCACACCCCGCTGGCTGCGGCTCGACAGGCCGGTGCTTTACCGAACGGGCGGGGTATCGGTTACGCTCGGAGTGGGCACGGTCCGCACGGTGTTTCAACCGAGCGATCGGCATCCCTGGCTACCTACGGCCGGTCGCAACCCCGGCACTAATCGGTAGCGCCGGGACCCCTCAATCGTAGCGGCGGAGCAATCCGGCGAGCTTGCCCTGCACGCGCACCTGCCGCGGATCGTAACGCTGCGGATCATAAGCGCGGTTGGCGGGATCGAGCCGGACCATTGCGCCTTCGCGTCGGAAATATTTCAGCGTCGCTTCGCTTTCTTCGATCAGCGCGACCACGATCTCACCGTCGCGCGCCACATCGGTGCGGCGGATCAGCGCGTAATCGCCGTCGAGAATTCCGGCATCGACCATCGAATCGCCGGCTACTTCAAGCGCATAATGTTCGCCATTACCGAGCAATGCCGCAGGTACCGACAGCATCGAGTGGCCTTCGAACGCCTCGATCGGCACACCCGCCGCAATCCGGCCGTGCAGCGGGATTTCGATAACGTCGTTAGCCGGTTCGGGCATCGGACGGATATTGGCCGGGATCGTTGATGCGGTGCTCGGCTTGGCAGTGCGCGTATTTTCGGGGCGATCGGGCATCCGCAGCACTTCGAGCGCACGCGCGCGGTTCGGCAGGCGACGGATGAACTGGCGCTCTTCAAGCGCGCTGATCAGCCGGTGCACACCCGACTTTGATTTCAGGTCGAGCGCTTCCTTCATTTCCTCGAATGAAGGCGAAACGCCGGTATCGGCAAGGCGATCATTGATGAAGCAAATCAACTCGTGCTGTTTGCGCGTGAGCATGGCGTTCCTCCGTCCAGAACAGACGACGAACGTTTAGGCAACGAAAACGATCAAGTCAAGCAAGGGGTATGATGTCAACGACATCGCCCGGTTCGGCTGCCAGGGCAAAGGGCGCACGCACGATTAGGCACGCCGCGTCCGCGAGCGTTTTCAGCATCGAACTATCCTGCTTGGTCGCGGCGATGACGCGCCCGTCCTCCCAGCGCACGCGCAGATAATCCTGTCGCTGGTCATTGGCCGGGAGGGCGGTGCCAAGCGTAGCCGTAACTGTCGCGGCCAGGGGGGTACTCGCCCCGCCAATGGCCGCGATCAACGGACGCAGGAAAAGGTGGGCCGTGACGAAGGCTGATACCGGATTGCCCGGCAGACCTAGGATCACGGATGAACCGATTTTGCCCGCCAGCATGGGCTTGCCTGGGCGAAGCGCGATCCGCCAGAAATCGATGCTGCCACCCGCCGCTTCGATCGCGGGGCGGATCAGGTCATGATCGCCGACTGACGCCCCCCCTATCGTTACGATGATATCGGTATCGATCGCGGCAATCGCGGCCGTGATCTGGTCGAGCCGATCGGGCAGTATCGGCGGTAGTGCGATGTCGACGGGCAAGTCGGCGAGATGGGCCGTCAACATTACCCCGTTCGCCTCGGGCACCTGGCCTGCCGCGATCGGCGCGCCGGGCGGCACCAGTTCGTCACCGGTCGTCAAAATGGCGATCCGCACCCGCCGGTTGACCGCGAGCGTGCCATGTCCCGCGATCGCTGCGAGCGCGATCCGCGCCGGGGTAAGCCGCGCACCGCGCGCAACCAGCAGTTCGCCCTCGTTGAAGTCGAGTCCGGCTGTGCGGACATTGCGCCCAAGCGCGGGTGGGCCTTCGCCGATCAGAAGCACGCAGTTGCCGTCGCGCGCTGCTTCCTCCTGCACCAGCACGGTATCGGTACCTCCGGGCATCGCCGCGCCCGTGAAAATCCGAACCGTCTCGCCGGAAGAAACGGTGCCTGCAAAGCCATGCCCGGCGGCGCTCTCTCCGATTAGAGTGAAAGGACCGGGCAGATCGGCAAAGCGTATCGCATAGCCGTCCATCGCCGACAGATCGGTCGCCGGTTGTGATCGGCGCGCTACGATATCGCTCGATGCCCATCGACCAGCCGCAAGCGAAAGCGCTACCGTTTCGCTTTCCACCCGCCTTCCGAGCGCCAGCAGCCGCTCTTGCGCGTCGAGAACAGGCAGCAGGCCAGCCATGCCAGAGCGCCTAGTGCAGCTTCAGGCGCGGACGGATGACCTGGTTGATCCGCCCCATCGCAATCAGCGCCACGCCCTTGATCCAGCCATGAATGGCGACGATGTGCATGCCGTAGAGCGACACATAGATGAGCCGCGCGATCCGCCCCTCCACCGCCATCCGTCCGCCGACCAGATTGCCCATCAGGCTGCCCACGGTGGAAAAGCGCGAGAGCGACACGAGCGATCCCTTGTCCTGATAGACGAACCCGCGCAGCTTGCCGCCGCCGATCAGCGCACACAGATTGTGGAACGCCGTTCCCGCCATCTGGTGTGCGGCCTGCGCACGAGGGGGAATGGGGCGCTCCTCGCCTTCGGGCACGAAGCGCGCGCAATCGCCGATCGCGAAGATGCGGTCGTCGCGGGTGGTTTGCATCGTCTTGGTCACGATCAGCTGGTTGCCCGGCGTCGTTTCCAGCCCGCCGATCCCTTGCAGGAAATCCGGCCCCTTCACGCCCGCGGCCCAGACCCGCAGATCGGCCGAAATGAACGTGCCGTCCGACGTCGCGATCCCTTCTTCGGTAATTTCAGTCACTTGCCGTCCGGTGAGCACGGTGACACCGATTGCCTCGAGTTCTTCGGTGGCGGCTTGGGACAGGTTTTCGGGCAGGGCAGGAAGGATGCGCGGACCGGCTTCCACGAGCGTCACATCCAGCCGCGTCTCGTCGAACACTTCCAGCCCGTAATAGGCCAGACCCTTGGCGGCGTTGAACAATTCAGCGGCAAGTTCGACCCCTGTCGCGCCCCCGCCGACGATCGCGACTCGCACGCGGGCATCGGCGGTCGGATCGGCGCTCATCGTCCGCGACACCCGCAGACATTGGTTGAGCAGCCGTTTGCGGAACCGGTCCGCCTGGGTGCGATCATCGAGGTAGATGGCGTTTTCGCGCACGCCCGGTGTACCGAAATCATTCGAGACAGAACCGACCGAAATGACGAGATAGTCGTAGCGGATCCGGTGCCGCGCGACGATTTCGCGCCCGGTCTCATCCAGGATCGGCGCGATCACGACCTGCCGCGCCTCGCGGTCAATCGCCTCCAGTGATCCGTCAAAAAACCGGTAGTTCCAACGATAGGCATGGCTGCGATAGCCGACCTCGTCCAGATTAGCGTCGAGCGATCCGGCGGCGACTTCGTGCAGCAGCGGCTTCCAGATATGCGTCTGATTGCGATCGATCAGGATGATGTCGAACTTCTTGCGCCCGAATTTCTTGCCGAGCCGCGCGACAAGCCCGGGCCCGCCCGCACCGCCACCGACTACGACGATCTGGATTTTTTTTGTTTTCTGGTTGTTGCTCAACGATGTTGGTGACTGCGCGGAGGGCGTAATTGCCACCGTAATCTCCTGGTCCCCTGCGGCATCAGCCATTGCCGTTCGATCCCTTGCTATCGCCTCGCGCAAAGCGTGCGCGATATTGCAGTGCAGCACCAGCGCTAAATTGCCGGTGGCTACGCGCGCCAGTCGCCTGATTTGCCGCCGCTCTTCTCGATCAGGCGAATCGGGCCGATCTCCATGCCGCGGTCGATCGCCTTGGCCATGTCGTAGATCGTTAGCAGCGTGACCGACACCGCCGTCATGGCCTCCATCTCGACACCGGTCTTGCCGGTCGTCGCGCACGTTGCGGTAACGGTGACGCCGCTCTCGTCTGGCAGGAGATCGACGGCAACGCGGGTCAGCGGCAGCGAGTGGCACAGGGGGATCAGGTCGCTGGTGCGCTTGGCGGCCATGATGCCGGCAATCCGCGCGACCGCCAGCACATCGCCCTTTTTCGCCGCCCCGTCGCGAATGGCAGCTGCCGCCTCTGCGGTCATCGTGATCCGGCCGGTTGCGACCGCCTGCCGCGCGGTATCTGCCTTGGCGCCGACATCGACCATGTGCGCGGCGCCCTGCGCATCGAGATGGGTCAGTTCGCTCATCCGCCGATCAGCGCCCGGGTTGCTGCCTCGACATCATCAGCGCGCATCAATGCTTCGCCGACAAGGAAGCAGCGCACGCCCTTTTCGGTCATCGCGTCGAGATCGGCGCGGGTCGATAGCCCGCTTTCAGCCACAAAAGTGCAGCTGGCCGGTGCCTTGGCGATCAGACTGTAGGTGTGCGAGAAATCGACCGAGAAATCGTGCAGATTGCGGTTGTTGACGCCAATCAGCCGCGATTTGAGCTTCATCGCGCGCTCAAGCTCCTTGGCATCGTGGACCTCGACCAACACGTCCATCCCGCACTCGATCGCCGCCGCCTCGATCTCGGCGAGCGCCTCGTCATCGAGCGCGGACATGATCAGCAGGACGGCATCGGCGCCGAGCGCGCGTGATTCGGGCACCTGCCAGGTGTCGATCATGAAATCCTTGCGGATCACCGGCAGGCTGACGACATCGCGCGCCGCAGCCAGATAGGCATCGGCGCCCTGGAACCAATGTTCGTCGGTCAGCACAGACAGGCATGCCGCACCTCCGGCCTGATAGGCGACGGCATGGGCGGGGGGATCGAAATTCTCTCGAATCAGGCCCTTGGAGGGGCTCGCCTTCTTGATTTCTGCGATCAACGCCGGACCATGCTCGGCACGCGCATCGAGCGCCGCGCGAAAGCCGCGCGGGGGCGTTTGCTCTGCAATCCGCGCGTCGAGATCTGCAAGCGAAATGCAGGCCTTGCGCGCGGCGACATCGGCGCGCTTCGTTTCCAGAATTCGGGTGAGAATCGTCGTCATGAATAGGCGATCCAGCAATCGAGCAGCGTGTTGGCAAGGCCGTTATCGAGCACTTCGCGCGCTTCCTCCACGCCCTCGGCCAGCGTCTCGACGCGGGCGGCCACCATCAGCGCGGCCGCCGCATTGAGCAATACGGCATCACGATACGCGCCGGTCTCCCCAAGCAACAGCCGCCGAAGCGCTGCCGCATTATGCGCGGGATCACCGCCGCGCAGTGCCGATATCGGGTGGCGGGGCAGCCCCGCATCATCGGGCGAAACACGCGACGGTAGCGCGATTACGCCGATGCTCTCGACGACGCTTGGCCCTGCGCCGGAAAGTTCGTCCAGCCCTTCTTCGCCCGAAACTACGAGTGCCGCCTCGGTCCCCAGTTGCGCCAATGCCTCGGCATAGACGGGCACATAATCGGGCCGCGCGATCCCGATCAGCTGGCGTGATACGCCCGCCGGGTTGGCGAGCGGCCCCATCAGGTTGAAGATCGTCCGTTTGCCGATCCGGCGGCGAATGGGCGTGATGCGCTTCATCGCCGGGTGGTGATTGGCGGCAAACAGGAATGCGATGCCCAGATCGCGCAGGCTTGCCTCGGCCAGCCGTCCGGCACGGTCCATGTCGAGCCCAAGCGCCTCGAGCGTATCGGCTGCACCGGCCTTGCTCGACGCTGCTCGGTTGCCGTGCTTCGCAACGGGCACGCCGGCGGCTGCCACCACCAGTGACACAGCGGTCGATACATTGAGCGTATGGTGCCCGTCGCCGCCAGTGCCGCAGACATCAACCGCGCCGCCGGGCGCTTCTATCGGGATCAGCCTTGCCCGCAGCGCGCGGGCGGCCTCCGCAATTTCGATGCTCGTCTCGCCGCGGTCACTCAGCGCGATCAGGAAATCGGCGATCGCATCTTCGGATGTCCGCGCGTCGAGGATATCCGCAAAGGCCTGCGCGGCAACGTCCCGCGCCATTGGCGTGGCTGGGTCGGGCAGGCAGACGAGAACCGTCATGCCAGCGCCTTAGGCCGAAGCCCTGCTATGGCCATGAAATTAGCGAGAATGGCATGGCCGTGTTCTGTCGCGATGCTTTCGGGGTGAAATTGCACGCCGTGGATCGGCAGCGTGGCGTGGCGAAATCCCATCACCGATCGGTCGTCCGCCGTCGCGTTGACGACCAGATCGGCAGGAATATCCTGCACGATCAGCGAGTGATAGCGCGTTGCCGTGAAGGGAGAGGGGAGGCCCGCGAACAGCCCGGTGCCGTCATGCGTTACCGGTGACGTCTTGCCGTGCATCAGCCCCCCGCGCACCACTTGCCCGCCAAAATGCTGGCCGATCGCCTGATGGCCCAGACACACGCCGAGCAGGGGCTTGCCCGCATCAGCGCACGCCGCGACCAGATTGAGCGAGATCCCTGCCTCATTTGGCGTCTTGGGGCCCGGCGAGATCAGAAATGCATGGGCATTGCTGGCGATCGCCTCTGCAGCGGTCAACGCGTCGTTGCGCACTACGCGCACCTCGCTGCCCAGCTCCATCAGATAATGGACCAGGTTCCAGGTGAAGCTGTCATAATTGTCGATGACGAGGATCATGCGGCGGGCTTGTAGCCGATGCGTTCCCCAGCGCAACCGGTTGACGCATCGTCGCAATAATGTGGACATCGAGCGGGACTATTGTAGGTCTTGATCATATCGGAAACGGATCGATTCTGTTCCAAATCTGGGAGTACGGAGTATGCGTCGTCGGATCATCCTAGCCCTGCTGTCACTGTCGTGCGGCACCGCAGCGCTCGCGCAGGACGCACCGATTACGAGTGCTCCGCCCGCCAAGATCCGCAGCATCACGCTGACTCCCGGCGCGACATGCCCCGAATCGACTAACGGTGAAATCGTTGTCTGCCAGACGATTGACGAGCCTTACCGGATCCCCAAGGAACTCCGCACACTGGCACCTTCCGCCAGCAACCGCGCATGGGCCAGCCGCGTTGCCGGCTTGGACGACGCATCGCGCGACGCAAGCGGCCTTCCAGACAGCTGCTCGACCACGGGTACTGGCGGCCAGACCGGCTGCACCCAGCAGCTGATCCAGCGCTGGTCCGCCGAGCGCCGTGAAGCCCAGCAGGATCGCCGCGAACCGCGCTGATCGCTTGACGTTACTGCCCGAAACCAGCGGATGAAGCGCGACTGATCGCCTCTCGGGCAGCCGCGAGCAAAGCGCCGGCCTTCGCCTCGCATTCGCGCTGTTCATAGGCAGGGTCGCTGTCAGCGACGATTCCGGCGCCTGCCTGGACGTGCATTACCCCATCCTTGACGATCGCGGTGCGTAGGACGATGCAACTGTCCATCGACCCGTCGGGCGAGAAATAGCCGACCCCGCCTGCATAGGCGCCGCGCACTTCAGGCTCCAGTTCGGCGATGATCTGGCAAGCGCGAACCTTGGGCGCGCCGGACACGGTGCCTGCAGGAAAGCCGGCGAGCAGCGCGTCGATCGCATCATGCCGCGCATCCAGCCGCCCGATAACGTTGGAGACGATGTGCATGACATGGCTGTAGAATTCGACGGTATAGCTGTCGGTTACCCGCACGCTACCGGCTTCCGCGACACGCCCGGTATCGTTCCGGCCCAGATCGAGCAGCATCAAATGCTCGGCGCGTTCCTTGGGATCAGCGAGCAGGCTGGCGCGGTTCGCCTCGTCTTCAGCCGCCGTTTTGCCGCGCGGGCGGGTGCCGGCGATCGGGCGGATCGTGATTTCCCCGTCGCGCACGCGCACGAGAATTTCAGGACTTGATCCCGTGAGGGAAAACCCCGGCAGATCGAGATGGTACAGGAAGGGCGAGGGGTTGATCCGGCGCAGCGCGCGGTACAGCTCGAAAGAGGGCAGCGCGAAGGGCAGGGTGAAGCGCTGGGCAAGCACGACCTGAAAGATATCACCCGCGATAATGTAATCCTTCGCGGCCGCCACCATCTCGCCATAGCGCCCCGCGGGCAGCACCGGGGTCAGCGCGACGTCGCTGGGGCCACACCGCGCCGGGGCAGGCAATGACGCATTGGCAAGGCGCGCCGCGGTGCCTTCGATCCGGTCGATTGTCGTAGCGATGATCGCATCGGCGTTGTGCGAAGCATCGGGCCATACCGGTGCGACGATGAACAAGGCATCGGCGAGCCGATCAAAGATCAGGATCACCGTGGGCCGGACGAACATCATGTCGGGCAATCCCAGCGCATCGACATCCGGGCGGTTCAGCTTTTCGACAAGCCCTACGGTTTCATAGCCAAAATAACCGACCAGACATGCCAATGCGCGGGGCAATTCGGCAGGAACATCCATCAGGCACTCGGTTACCAGCCCGCGCAGCGCTGTCAGCGTCGGTTCGGCACATGGGCTAAAGGCGTCGCGATCGGTCTGCCAGTGCGGGTTGATCGCGGCCCGATCGCCTTCGGCGCGAAACACCAGGTCGGGCGCCAGACCGATCAGGCTGTGGCGCCCTCGAATCGCGCCGCCTTCCACCGATTCGAGCAGAAAATCACCACGACCCGGCTCGATCAGCTTCAACGCGGCGGCGACCGGCGTGTCGGTATCGGCAATCTGGCGCCGCCAAAGCAAGGCGGGGCGACCAGCCGCAAGCGCGGTATGCGCCGCTTCGATTCCGGCGATTCCCGGTGTTACTGCGCCCAAGCCCATGCCTGTGCTCAGCGCTCGCCCAACAATTCCTTGCGGGTCTGGGCAATCATCGCATCGTTCTTCTTCACCCCGACATCCTTTTGGACGGCATTGGCGAATTGCCGGACGAATTCGCGACCGATCACCTTGCTCAGATCGCCCCGCATCGCCCGCAACAACTGCGGGTTGCTCACGGCGCCCGCGCGTTCGATCTGGTCGAGATAGATAACATAATAGCCGGATTGATTGGGGGCCTCGAGCAATTTGGCGGTTTTGCCGGCCATGCTGAACAGTAGCACCAGCGGTGGCGGAGCGCCCTTGGTATCCGCCGCAAGCTGGGCGCGCGAGGATGCGACCGGGCGAATATCGGGTAGCTTGATCGGTGATTGCGCAACGGCCTGAGCAAGCGGCACGCCCTTATTGGCTTTGGCGACGATATCCACGGCAATCGCCCGCGCCTTGCGGAGCGCGCGGCTGATCGCGAAATCACGAACCACCAAATTGGAAATCTTGGCGAGCGGCGGCGGCGCAGCGGGCAGAATGCGATCGAGCGAGACAACGGCAAAGCTGCCATCCTGGCCCACGGGTGCCAATTGCGGATCGTCGCCTTGTTCGGCGGCAAAACCGGCGACGACGACCTGGGCGAGTCGAGGGTCTGGCGTCACCGTGCTGTTTTCGGGATCACGGCCATCGGCGATGATCGGTACAGTGCTGGTTGCCTGCAACTTTTGGTCGCTGACAATTTCAGCGAATGTGGCATTGTCAGCGATCGCATCATCGATCCGGTCGCGCAGATCCGTCAGCATGGTGGCGAGCTTTTGAACACTATCTACGCGTATAATCGTCCAGCCGAGCGGCGACTTGATCGGCCCGACGATGCTACCGCGTGCCGCAGCGAACACTGCATTGGCGATCTCGGCAGAGGTCTGGGCAGTGTAGCTTGCCTTGTCGAGGTCCTTAAGCATCGCCGCTTCAAGACCCGCGGCGCGGGCTGCGACATCGATTGCGGCCCCGCCCTTGATCTTGGCCACGAGTGCATCGGCACCGGCCTTATCCCCAATCACGACTTGCGCGAGCGACCGTTTCTCACTGGCGGCAAAGCGTGCAGCCTGGGTTTTATAGGCGGTGGCAATTTCCGCCTCAGTCGGCATGGCGGCTGCCTTGACGCGGTCGGGCGTGACCAGCGCGTAGCGGATCACGCGGCGCTCGGGCACGGTATATCGCGCGGCATTGCGCTTGTAATAGGTCGCAACCTCAGCCTCAGTGGGGCGGTCGCCGGGGCCGATGGCATTGGTTGGCACAAAGCCGACCAGCCCGGCGCGCTTTTCAAGCAGCAGCGCGGCATAGGGAGAGGCAAAGTTGAGCGGCACCTGGCCCGCGCCTTCGGTCGGGCTGATCAGTTGCTGGCCCAGGGTGCTGCGCACGATATCGGCACGGATCTGGGCATCGGTAATCCGGCGCTGGCTGAGCAGTGTTTCATATTTCGCCTGGCTGAACTTGCCGTCCGGCCCCTGCAGATCGGGGACACTGGCAATTTGGCCGTCGACCGCACGCTTGCTGACGACCATGCCGACCTTTTGGCCGAACTGCCCCAGCGCCACGGCGTCGATCAGCCGCTCAAGCGCAGCGTCATAGCCGCCGCCATTAACGAACTGGATGATATCCAGTGTCGGCTGGCGCTGGCGGAAATTCTGCATTTCATCTTGTGTGCGGCGCTTCACCTCATCGACGCTGACATCGGCCGTGCCGACCCGAGCAATGCCCGTGCCCGAAGCAACGCGTGTACCGCTCGACAAACCGGTCACATCACCCAGGGCAAAGGCGACCGCGATGATCGCCAGGAATGCGAAGGTGACGATCAGCCCCAGGCGCGAATTGATGAACCGGCGGAAAAAGCTAAGCATGCGTGGGGAAAACCGTTCATGGCCTGTGGAGATGTGGCAACGCTTTACGCAGCGTTGCGGGTCGCTTCAAGCTTGTGCGTCACTGTACGAGCGTTATCGAAGTGGTCAGGCAGTCCATGCCGAACTCGCACCATCGATCCGTTGGGGAAAATAGTACGAAATGCGCAAGCTGATTGTCGGGAACTGGAAAATGAATGGCAGCCTAGCATCTCTGGCTGAAATCGATGCGATTGCACAGGCTGGACAGGACTATCCGAAGGTTGATGTCGGTCTCGCGCTGCCCGCCACGCTGATCGCACCTGCAGCGGCGCACGCGGGCGGTCTAATCATCGGGGCGCAGGATGTGCACGCCAGGCCATCGGGCGCCTTCACCGGATCACTGTCGGCCGCCATGCTGTGCGAGGCGGGCGCGCGGTTGACGATCGTCGGCCATAGTGAACGCCGCGCGATGCAGGGCGAAACCGATGCCGATGTGCAGGCCAAAGCGATGGCCGGCTTGGCGGCGGGCCTGCACGTTATTCTATGCGTCGGCGAAACGCTGGCTGAGCGCGAAGCAGGCCTTGCCGAGTCCGTTGTCGCTTCCCAGCTTGAATTCTCGCTGCCCGGCGATGCCGATCCTGCCAAGCTTGCCATTGCCTATGAACCGATCTGGGCGATTGGTACGGGCAAGGTCGCCAGTGTCGCCGATGTCGCGGCAATGCACGCGGCGATCCGCGCTAAGCTGGCCGAGCTAACTGGACCGAGAGCGGCTCAATTTCGCGTGTTATATGGCGGGTCCGTCACCGCCGATAATGCGCCGGGCTTGCTGGCAACCGCTGATGTCGATGGTGCCCTGGTTGGCGGCGCCAGCCTGACCGCAGCGAATTTCGTCCCGATTATCGCTGCCGCTGCGCTCTAAACGGCGCGCCGACCCGTGATCAGACGAAACACGATCACGATCGCCGCAATCACCAGCAACAAATGGATCAAACCACCGGCAATGTGAAACCCGACGCCAAGCGCCCACAAAACGAACAGGATCAGTACCAGGGTCCACAGCATGTCGGTGCTCCTTCAATCGGCCGGGCGAATGCCGAGCGGGCGATGGAGGCTTAACCCGCCACGTTGCCAAAGCGTTCCTTCGGCGCAAAGGCCAATGACGCTTGGTCGTCTTCCGGCCAAATCGGTCGATTAGCCCCCCGAATATCGCGCCTTCAGCATTGCCCAGCTCGCCCGCAGGCCAAGCGCTTCGCCGCCCTTCGGCCGACCCGGCTTGGCCACGGGCCGCCACGCGAACGTGTCCAGATGCACCCAGGGTGTATCCTTCGGCACAAAGCGGCGCAGGAACAGCGCGGCGGTGATCGAGCCGGCAAACCCGCCTTCTGGCGCGTTGACCATGTCGGCGATGTCCGATTTCAGCATCTCGTCATACCCGTCCCACAGGGGCAGCCGCCAGAGCGGGTCGAGCACCTCTCGACCGGCCGCCAGCATCGCGTCGCCGATGGCGTCATCATTGGCGAAGGTGGCGGGCAAATCAGGGCCGAGCGCCACCCGCGCCGCGCCCGTCAGCGTCGCGAAATCAAGAATCAGATCGGGCTTTGCCTCCCCCGCCTTGGTCAGTGCATCGCCCAGGATCAGGCGACCCTCGGCATCGGTATTGGTGTTTTCGACCGTCAATCCAGCGCGCGTCGGCAGGATATCGCCGGGGCGAAACGCATTGCCCGCGATCGCGTTCTCGACCGCCGGGATCAGCAAATGCAGCCGCACCTTCAGTCGGCTCCCCATGATCAGCCCGGCCAGCGCCAATGCGTGCGCAGCCCCGCCCATGTCCTTTTTCATCAGACGCATGCCCGATGCGCAGGATCACCCCATTCGAGCTCGATCAGCCGGGGCGCGCGCTGTCGCGTTGCGGCCTGGCCGACGATGTGGATCATCGGAAAGCCTTGCGCGAGCGCATCACCGCGCGTGACCGTGAGAGTCGCGCCGTGCGTCGCCGCAAGCGCGGCCGCTTCGTCTTCGAGTTCGGCCGGCCCCAGATCGGACGCACCGGTATTAACGAGATCGCGGACTTTCGCGGTGGCCTCGGCCAAGCGAACGGTTTCCTCGATCCGCGCAGGATCACCGGACAAAAGCACGCGCGGTGCTTCCGGCTCGGGCTTGCGGTAGCGATCAAAGCGGTGTTGGGCGAGCATCCAGCCCAGCCCAGCCGCGCCTACAGCGCCGTCCTTCAGCCGATAGGTGCCCTCAGGCAGCACATCGCCTTGCGACGCGATCCGCCAGGGCGAGTTTTCCGCCTCGTTACAGATTAGCAGCGCGTGCCAATCCTCCGGGCCATCGCCGGGCAGCAATGCACGATTGCCCGGTTTGCCGGTAATCTTGTGTGCGCCCACCACGCTGCGGATGCGCGGCGGCTGTTTGTTGAGCCAGTTTTCGAATTGATCGGGGTGGACAACTTCGATGAACCGAGCAGGCTGGCCGCGATCGGGCTGAAGGAGCGCAGAAAAGTCCGTCATTGCGTGGGCATCACCAGAAACTGTTCGAACCGGCCATTCTCGCCGGGCTCGCTGTAGGTGATGATGTTGAGCGTCTGCCCGTCAAACACCACCCGATAATTGCGATTGATAAAGCCGCCACGCGCACGCGGCTTGCGAACCGCCTCGAACGACTTGGGTTCGCCAAGCGCGGTCAGCGACTGGCGGTAATCGCCCAGCGCGATATCGGTAAAATAGTAATTGGCATTCTCGGTCATCAGCTTGCGATCCAGGGTGCCGGTGCGCAGCATATCAAACAGCTTTCGTGCCGACGCCGTTTTGGTCGCTTCGGTGGTATCGACCGGGGCGGGCGGCAGGATCAGGTCAGTGACTTGTCCAGCGATGGCAGTGAAAGCGTTGCTGAAATCGCTGTTGACCAGCACCGTGATGGCGACTTTGTCGTCCGGAAAAACAATATTTTCCGAAAGGAACCCCACCGCTTCACCACTATGTTCGACGAAACGGTGGCCGTTGGCGGTACCGACGGTGACGCCCAATCCATAATTGGTGGCACTGCCATCGGCGAGTTTGGTCGGCGTTTCCTGCGCCGTCCAATCATCGGCGGGCAGCAGAGACCGGTTCATGCGGGCGATATTCCACTTCGCAAGATCAGTGGCTGACATCGAGAGTTCGCCCGCCGCAAACAACCACCCGGGTGCCGCCGGTTTTTCGACCCGCACCGGCCCCAGCGCGAATCGCTGATAGCCCTGCGGGTAATTGGGGCCGATCGCCGCATCCTGGCTGATCACCTTCATCTCCAGCGGTTTGAAGACATTTTTCTGGAGATAATCGAGCATTGGCATGCCCGCCACCTTCTCGATGATCATGCCGGCCACGACATAGCCAGTGTTCGAATATTGCCACTGTGTGCCGGGCACATAATCGAGTGGCTTTTTCGCCCAGCGATCGACGATGCCTTGCGGGGTCGTTGGCGTTGCCATTGCAGCAAAGCTGTAATCCTGCGGCCAATAATCTTGCAGCCCCGATGTATGGTTCAGCAGCTGTCGCAGCGTGATCTTGTCGCCATCGCTGATGCCCGCCAAATACTGGCTGACCTTGTCATCAAGGCTAAGTTTCCCCTGATCCTCCAGCAGCAACAGCGCGGCGGCAGTGAACTGCTTGGATACTGATGCGATCTGATAGGGCGCATCGATACGCGCCGTGCGGATCGTTTCGGATTGCTTGCCATAGGCTTTAGAGAACACGATCTCGCCGCCGCGAACAATCGCGATCGAGGCGGAAGGAACGCCGGTGCGCGATAGGCTCTGCGCGACGATGGCGTCGATCTTCGCGACTTCGGCAGGCGTAATCGGCTGGGCGTTCAGCGATGCGGGTAGGGCGGCAGCGAGCAGGGCAAGCGCCGGAATGGCAAAACGAAGACGCATGGGATGACACTTCCATGAAACGTTGACGGCGCGACCTTACAGATCACGCGGCCGCGCGCCAGAGGGACGCTTGTCGATCTGGCCGATAGCGCTACGCTGGTTGGGTGATCCCGTCATCGGGGCGCGAAACGAGGGGAATGAATGATGCAGCCGATCAGCGTGCGCCAGATGACGACCGCGCTTATTCTGGCGGCCGTCGCCGCGCTCGGCATTGTTACAATCCTGTCGGTGCTCGGGCCGAATTATGCGCAATATGCGCCAGCCACCTGCACCACCACCCGCTGTTTCTGCGAAATGCCGCGCGTCGGTTCGCTGATCGTCCAGCCCGCGAACAGTTGGTCATCCTATGGCTATGTGTTTGCGGGGTTCCTGATGATCGTGCTGGCCAATGCGCGGATATGGTCGTCTGCGATGCCACGCAGTGCGGCGACGGTGTTCGGGATTACGGCGATTTCGGTGGGACTGGGATCGGTGCTGCTCCATGCGACGCTGACGCTGTGGGGCCAGTTTTTCGATGTGCTCGGCATGTATCTGGTCGGATCATTCATGCTGGTGAGCGCGCTATCGAAATGGCTACGAATCCCCGATAGTCGAGCGATCATGCTCTATGTGGCGCTATGCGCCGCGCTGGTCACCGCACTGATCGTCGAGCCCGAGGTCCGGCGCTGGCTGTTTCTGGTGCTGCTGGTATCGGCGATCATCGTAGAAATGGCGTTCGCGCGGCCGCGTCGCGCAGGAGTGATCATCGGTTTTTACGTCGCGGGGATTGTTGCCAAGGCAGTGGCGTTCACGATCTGGAACCTCGATCAAAACGGCATCGTCTGCGCGCCCACGAGCCTGTTGCAGGGCCACGCAGTATGGCATTTGCTTGGCGCGACATCGATTTTCCTGACCTTCAGCTATTATCGCAGTGAGCGTCGCGGCGGGGCTTGAATCAACGTGTATATGCACCTAAATTGGGTGCATGGATGACCAAACCCTTCTAACGCCCCAGCAAATCGGCACCGATTGCCTTTGTTTGAACACCCAGCGTGCGGCGCGAGCCTTGGCGCGACGCTATGATGCGGCACTCCGGCCGATTGACCTGACATCGGGGCAGTTCGCCATCCTGGCGGGGCTCAATCAGGAGGGATCTGTCAGCATCGGTGCGCTGGCCGACGGGCTTGGGCTCGAAAGGACCACCCTGACGCGCAATCTGTTGCCACTCGAAGCGGACGGCTTGATCCGATCGGCACCGGGCGATGGGGATAAGCGGGTACGCGGCCTGACGTTGACCGCGCAAGGGCGCGCCAAGCTCGCGCTGGCAATGCCACTCTGGCGGGCCGCGCAAGCCGATACGATCGATCGGCTGGCCCCGTATGGTTGGGCCGATATCCGCCCGGCGCTTGATCAGCTGGCTTCGATCTAACTTTTTGTAAGCTGAAATGTGTAACTACAGGAGAATGACTATGGCGACTACCTACGAACGACCCCAACGGGCGGGGCAAATCATCCTTGTGGTGCTGTTGCTATGGGCCGCGGCGATCTCGGCGGCGGCCATTGCCGGTTGGCTGACGGCGATGCCGAACATCGGGGTGCCGTTGATTACGGCGACCGGCATTACGCTGCCGATGATTGCCTATTCGACCAGCTCTGGCCTCCGCCGCTGGTTCGAGGAGGTCGGATTGAGGCGGCTCACCTTGTTTCACGCCTGGCGGATTGGTGCGGCGGGGCTGTTTTTCGTGTTCGGCGCCAATGGTGCGCTGCCGCCAACCCTTGTGCTCGATGGCGGGACGGGTGACTTGCTTGCGGGCATATTCGCGCTGATCGCACTGGCGCTGCCCTTCGTCCGCTGGCGGTACTGGGCAGTGCACTTGTTCGGCGCGATCGACCTGATCGTGGCGATGGCGACGGGCATCTTCTTCTCGTTCACCGATCCGCCGTCGATGGCGAATGTCCGCTTGCTGCCCTTCGCGCTGATCCCGATGTTCGGCGTGAGTGTTACCTTCACCGCGCATCTGATCGCGTTCGACCTGCTGCGGCGGGGCAAGACGGCTTAAACCGGCACCCCGTACAAATCGTGCTCGTCGGCATCCTCGATAACGACGGGCACGATATCGCCTTGGGCCAGGTGCCCCGCGTCGCGAAGATGGACCTCGCCGTCGATCTCGGGCGCATCGGCCTGCGATCGGCCGGTCGCGCCGCCGGTTTCATCATCGACCGCATCTATGATCACGTCGAGCGTGCGACCGACCTTGGCCTGAAGCTTTTCGGCTGAAATCCGTGCCGTCAGCTCCATCAGCCGCGCGTAACGCTCTTCCTTCACCGTTTCGGGTACCTGATCGGGCAGGGCGTTGGCGCTGGCGCCTTCGACCGGTTCGAAGCGGAACGCCCCGACACGGTCGAGCTGCGCCTCTTCGAGCCAGCGCATCAGATAGGCGAAATCATCCTCGGTTTCGCCAGGAAAGCCGACCACGAAGGTCGATCGGATTGCAATATCGGGCGCAATGCTGCGCCAGCCCTTGATGCGTTCGAGCACCTTGGCATCGTTCGCGGGGCGCTTCATCCGCTTCAGCACACTCGGGCTGGCATGCTGGAACGGTATATCGAGATAGGGCGTCACGAGTCCCTCGGCCATCAGCGGGATTACCTGGTCGACATGCGGATAGGGGTAGACATAATGGAGCCGCACCCACGCCCCTAGCGACCCAAGCTCACGCGCCAGATCGGTCATGTGGGCACGCACCTCGCGGCCATGCCATTCGCGCGGCTGATGGCGGATATCAAGCCCATAGGCCGATGTATCCTGGCTGATGACCAGCAGTTCGCGCGTGCCCGCTTCAACCAGCTTTTCTGCCTCGCGCAGGATCGCATCGGGGCGGCGGCTGACGAGATCGCCCCGGAGCGACGGGATGATGCAGAAGGCGCAGCGGTGGTTGCAGCCTTCGGAAATCTTCAGGTAGCTGTAATGGCGCGGGGTGAGTTTCAGCCCGCTGTCTGGCACCAGGTTCAGGAAAGCGCTGGGCGGCATCGGTGCTGCCTCATGGACCGCGCCGACGACTTCCTCATATTGGTGCGCGCCCGTCACCGCGAGCACGTTCGGGAATTTCGCGCGGATCATCGCCGCTTCCTTGCCCATGCACCCCGTAACGATCACCCGGCCATTCTCGGCGATCGCTTCACCGATCGCTTCCAGTGATTCCTCCTTGGCGGAATCGAGAAAGCCGCAGGTGTTGACCAGGACGACGTCCGCGCCGGCATAGTCCGCCGACATCGCATAACCGTCGCTGCGCAGCTTGGTGAGGATCCGCTCGCTGTCGACCAGATTCTTGGGACAGCCGAGCGAGACCATGCCAATTTTCGGCGGGGAGGGGAGAATTGTTGCCATGCGAAGCGGCGCACATAGGGGTTTGCGCGCGTTTTGAACAGGGCGCTTCCCGTCGCCCTTTCCCGCCGCTAGCTTTCATCGAGGCAAGGGGGAGAATAACATGGGAACGCCAATTCACTGGATCGCGATCTTGGTGGCCGCCGTCAGCGGTTTCCTGATCGGGGGCATTTGGTATGGGCCGCTGTTCGGCAAGGCATGGCAGGCGGAGCGAGGGTTGTCGGACGAGACCATGAAGAATGGCAATATGCCGCTGATCTTTGGACTGACTTTCGTGCTGAACCTGATCGCAGCGTTCATCCTCGATCACACGCTCGCAACCTATCCCGGCCTCGATTTTGCGACGAAGGTGATGATCGCATCGGGCGTGGCGCTTGGCTTCATCATCCCGGCGATCGGGGTGAATTACCTGTTTTCGCGTCAATCGCTGCGGCTGTTCCTGATCGATGGCGGATACTGGCTGGCGATTTACACGGTGATGGGCGTGGAGTTCGCGCTAATCGCGATGTGAGCGGGATCAATGAAATACGACCTAGTTTGTCACACGAGCACCCAAACAAGCGGCATCAGTGGCGTTTCCGTGCAAGTGAAGCCCGTTCAGGGAAGTCCCGCTAATCGATGGGTAGAGTTTTACGTCGCTGTTGCAAGCGGTCTTGCCCTACCACCGCCAAGCAAGCCTCAGCGTGCCGATGGCCTCTGGAAGACAACCTGTTTCGAGGTATTTCTGATGCCTCCTGGAGGTAGCCGATACATCGAGTTCAACTTGTCGCCGTCGTTCGAATGGGCCGCCTATCAGTTCGATATGTATCGCGAGGGTATGCGGAATTTCAGCCTTCAATCCGATCCTGAAATCTCGATAACGCCCGACACATCCGGCCAGTTCTGGCTCGATGCCGATCTGGACGTCTCGGGCTTCGATGCGCAGGGCGCAAAAATGAATCTGTCCGCCGTCATCGAAGAACGCGACGGCACCAAATCCTACTGGGCGCTTGCGCATGCGCCGGGGCCGCCCGATTTCCACAATTCCGATTGCTTTATCGCGACCCTCCCGGCACCAACCGCCCCATGAAATTCGGTATCGATCGCCTCCTCGCCGACCCCGCTTTGCGCAAGCCGCTCGAGGGCAAACGCGTTGCCCTGCTCGCGCATCCCGCGTCTGTCACCGAAAACCTGACCCATAGCCTCGACGCGCTCGTCGCCGCTGGGCTCAATGTCTCGGCGATGTTCGGGCCGCAGCACGGGGTGCGGGGCGATCTGCAGGATAACATGATGGAGTCGCCTGACTTCACCGATCCGACTTACAATATCCCCGTGTTCAGCCTGTATGGCGAGGTCCGCCGCCCGACCGGCCAGTCAATGAGCACCTTCGACGTGATGCTGGTCGACATGCAGGACCTCGGCACGCGCATCTACACCTTTGTGACGACGCTGCTTTACGTGCTCGAAGCTGCCGCCGAACATGGCAAGTCGGTCTGGGTGCTCGATCGCCCAAACCCCATTGGCCGCCCGGTCGAGGGGTTGACGTTGCTCCCCGGCTGGGAAAGCTTTGTGGGCGCGGGGCCGATGCCGATGCGGCACGGGATGACCTTGGGGGAGCTCGGTCACTGGTTCATCGCCCACTACAAGCTCGACGTCGATTACCGCGTGATCGAGATGGAGGGCTGGGCGCCTGACGCCGCGCCGGGCTTCGGCTGGCCGACCGATCGGGTGTGGATCAACCCCAGCCCCAATGCGCCCAACGTCAACATGGCGCGTGGCTATCCCGGCACGGTGATGCTGGAAGGGACGACGCTGTCAGAAGGACGCGGCACGACGCGGCCGCTCGAGCTGTTCGGCGCGCCTGATATCGACGCCAAGGCGGTGATCGCGAAGATGCAAGCGCTTGCGCCCGAATGGTTGAGGGGCTGCATTCTGCGCGATATCTGGTTTCAGCCGACCTTTCACAAACATGTCGGCCAGCTCTGCAACGGTGTCCATATCCATGCCGAAGGGCCAGGGTACGATCACGCCGCCTTCCAGCCATGGCGGGTACAGGCGCTGGGCTTCAAGGCAATCCGCGCGCTTTACCCGGGTTACGACCTTTGGCGCGATTTTCCTTACGAGTATGAATTCGGCAAGCTCGCGATTGATGTCATCAATGGCGGGCCGGGCCTGCGCGAATGGGTGGATGATGCGGGTGCGAGTGCAACCGATCTCGATGCCCTCACGCTGCCCGATGAATTGGCTTGGGCCAGCCTACGCGCGCCTTTCCTGATCTATCCCGAGACGCTCGGTGGCGCTTGATATCGCCCAGATCGAATCGCTGGTCCGCAGCGCAGCGGCGTCGTTACAACGCGGCGATGCAGCGCAGGCGCGGCAGTCACTCGAACAGGTAACCGCAACGGGCCGGGGCAACATCCAGATCTGGCTGCTGCTTGCCCTGGCCTGCAAAGGCACCAACGATGTGGCAGCGGAAGAGCGCGCGGTTGATTCTGCGCCGAAGATCGACTCCGCCAATATTCGCGCATTGATCCTAAAGGGCGATTGCTGCGCTGCCGGTAAAGACCCTAGGGGTGCGACAAGCTTTTACGAGCGCGCAATCGGCCTTGCACAGGGTAAGCAACTGCCCGCCGATCTGGCGCGCGAAGTGGAGCGGGCCGAAGCTCTCTCCAAGGCTGCGTCCGCCGAGTATCGCACCTATCTGGAGGATTGGATTGGTCGTGGTCCCGCAATTGGGGGGCAGCGGTTCCGCACGGCGCTCGACATCATGTTCGGCGATAAACAAATCTATCTTCAGCAGCCGACCATCTTTTATTTTCCGGGCTTGCCGCAGATCCAGTTTTACGAGCGGGAGCAGTTTGACTGGATTGCCGAGGTGGAAGCCGCAACCGACGCCATGCGTGAGGAACTGAGCGAGCTGCTTGCAACCGAAGAAGGGTTTCGCCCTTACCTCACCACCAGTGCCGACCGCCCGCGTACGGAATTTCATGGCCTGAACGATAACCCCGAATGGAGCACGATGCATCTGTTCGAGAATGGCGGGCCGGTGAACGTCAACGTCGCGCGGGCACCGCGCACTTATGAGACACTGATCAAGGCGCCATTGTGCCATATTACCACCCGCGCCCCGACGATCATGTTCTCGCTGCTGCGTGCGGGTGCCAGGATCCCGGCGCATACCGGGCAGATTAATACGCGGCTGATCTGCCACCTGCCGCTGATCGTGCCCGAGGGTTGCGCCTTTCGCGTTGGCAATGAGGTGCGCGAATGGGAGGTCGGCAAGACGATGATCTTCGACGACACGATCGAGCATGAAGCCTGGAACGAAGGCCCGGATGACCGCGTAGTTGTGATTTTCGATATCTGGCGGCCCGAACTGACGCTCGACGAGCGCCAGGCGGTGGTGACGATGTTTGAAGGGATTGATCGTTACGGCGTCTAGCGGAGGCCGTTACCAGCCGGACCGATCCTCGGGATAGCTCATTGCGATCGTTACCACCGTGCCCGAAGCTGGAATAGCAATCTTGTTGACTTCGAAGCTCGGCGGGCCACGCAATTGCTCGGCATTGGTGAGCGCGGTGCCTTCACCAAAGCGCCCATCGGTCATCGTCATTTTCTTGTCATCATCGGCGTCATGGAGCACCGACACGACATAATCGCCGGCGGCCACATCCTTGATCGTGACGGTCATGTCCCCCGCTGCCGACGCTTTTGCTTCGCCAGCAAAGGGTGGCTTGGCGCGAAATAGCGTTGCTTTATCATAAACCGCGACAAGCAGGTGCCCGCCCTTTGCCTTTACGCCGGTAACTTTGACCGTCAAATCGCCTGCAAAGGCAGGTGACGCTGAAAGGAGCGAAGCCAGAACGCCAAAGGCTACAACAACACGCATCGCGATCTCTCCAACCAAGTGTATTGGTTGGATACTACAGTAAAGCGATCTGCGTCAATCGTGTTGATGCGCGCATGGAGCGCGGCTGGCATCATCAGCAGCGCTAAAGATACACCGCTCAGGATGGTTGGCTGCTCGCTTTGCCCCGACCGGCAAGGTCACGAACCGGGTGGTGTTGGATCCCGATCCAAGACGCTCACCAGCCCCAGGCTAAACATGAACGATACCATCGCGACGATGACCAGGTAAGCGTACCCATAGGTGACAAGATCAGGCATTGTTGCACTCCCTCGATGAAAGTCGGGGAATTTTTACCGCTGGGTTTCAATCGTTGCTTTGATCTCCGTCAATCTGATCATCGTTTCCGCGTCAGTTCCCGCATCGCGTCGTCCAACCCTGACAGCGTCAGCGGGTACATCCGGTCGGTCAGCAATTCCTTGATGATCCGCACGCTCTGCGAATAGCCCCATTGCTCCTCGGGCACGGGGTTCAGCCACACGGCGGCCGGATAGGTCGTCGTCATCCGGTGCAGCCACACCGCCCCCGATTCTTCGTTGAAATGCTCGACCGAGCCGCCGGGATGGGTGATTTCATAGGGGCTCATCGAGGCATCGCCGACGAAGATCAGTTTGTAATCATGGCCATATTTGTGGAGCACGTCCCACATCGGCGTGCGTTCGCTGAAACGGCGGCGATTGTCCTTCCACACGCCTTCGTACGGGCAATTGTGGAAGTAGAAGAATTCGAGATTTTTGAACTCGGTGGTCGCGGCCGAGAACAGCTCTTCGCACAGCTTCACCCAGGGGTCCATCGATCCGCCGACGTCGAGGAACAGCAGTAGCTTCACCGCATTGCGGCGTTCCGCGCGCATGACGACGTCCAGCCAGCCTTGCCGCGCGGTGCCGTCAATCGTCGCATCGATATCGAGCTCGTCCGCCGCGCCTTCACGTGCGAATTTGCGCAGCCGCCGCAGGGCAACCTTGATGTTGCGGGTACCGAGTTCCTTGGTGTTGTCGAGATTGCGGAACTCGCGCTGATCCCACACCTTGAGCGCGCGCTTGTGCTTGCTTTCGCCGCCGATCCGCACGCCCTCCGGGTTATATCCCGAATTGCCATAAGGGCTGGTGCCGCCGGTGCCGACCCATTTATTGCCGCCCTGGTGGCGACCCTGCTGCTCCTCGAGCCGCTTCTTCAGCGTCTCCATAATCTCGTCCCATGAGCCGAGCGCCTTGATCGCCTCCATCTCCTCAGCGCTCAGGTATTTCTCGGCAACCGCCTTTAGCCAATCGGCAGGGATTTCCGCCGTTGTCTGGCCAAACGATGTGGCAATGCCACGGAAAACCTTGGCGAAGACCTGGTCGAACTTGTCGAGCAGTCCTTCATCTTTCACGTACACGGCGCGCGACAGATAATAGAAATCCTCGGGCGTCCGGTCGATCACATCGCGGTCGAGCGCTTCGAGCAGGATCAGATGCTCCTTCATGCTGGCCGGAATGCCTGCCGCGCGGAGCTCATCGAGAAAATTCAGGAACATTGTTGCTTTGATCCATGGCGGCCAGACTGCAGATGGCGACCATCCTAGCGAACCCTCCGCACTGTTCAAAGTTAATCGGGCCTTAGGACATTGGCCATAATGTGGGGCACGTTTGAGGAGCTACGGGCACGATGGATGAAGCCGTCAATGTGAAAGACATTGTGCGTGCGGTTGCGCGCAGTTGCGGCGCGCTTGTTATCGAATGTGCCGATGTAGGCGGCCATGTCGCCACGATCGCTCGGCGCAAAAACGCCCGCATTGCCGAACTGTCCCGGCTCGATGCCGTGACGGCGGCCCTGGCTCGCGATCAGGCGAACGTCGCCGCATCGATCGATCACGCCCGGCAATTGTCGCAGGAAGTGAAGGCAAAGCTCACCGATGGGCGAACGGCGATCATCGATTCAGTGTCGGGCTTTACCGATTTGACCGATCTGGTGCTGCGGCTAAACGATCGGATGGAACGGATTGTCGAGGCACTTGCCGATGTGCAGGATGTTTCGCACCTGATCGGCGGGATTGCCCAGCAGACCAATATGCTGGCGTTGAACGCCGCGATCGAGGCAGCGCGCGCGGGCGAGGCCGGGAGCGCCTTTGCGATTGTCGCCACCGAAGTGAAAAAGCTCGCGCAGCACACGCGCGATGCGACCCAGAGGATCAACGGCACCGTTGCCGCGCTGGCGGATCAGGCAACGGCCTTTGGTAATGAAATCGCCGGCGGCGTCGAGCAAAGTCGCATCGCCACCGCCAAATTCGAAGCGATCGAGCGCACCGTCGTTGATATCGGCTCGATCGTATCCCTGGTCGACCACCAGACCCATGGGATCGGCGAAAGTGCCGGGCAGATGGAACACAGTATCGCTGCGGTGCAGGAAGAAATGAAGGTTTCGGCGGCGGCGACCCGGTCGACCGGGGCCGCGTTGAACGACGTTCACGCCCGGCTCGAAAAGCTTGAGGTTGTGGCCAATAGCATGCTCGATCAGCTGGCCGGCAGCGGTATTCGCATCGATGATACTGATAATATTGTCACCGCCCAACAGGTGGCCGCCGAGATCACCGCATTGGTGGAAGGCGCGCTGCAACGCGGCGACTTGACTGAATCAGCGCTATTCGATTTTCACTATCAGCCCGTGGCCGGTACCAATCCGCCGCAGTTCACAACGCGCTTCAACGCCTTTGCCGATCGGCATATCCGGCCAATCCTTGATCGAATGAAATATGAAGGGCAGCAGGCAATCGGGTCAGTCATCAGCGATATCAACGGCTATCTGCCGACGCATTTGAAGCTTCGGTCCCAGCCGCAGCGGGCCGATATTTCCTGGAACAACACCTGGTGCCGCAATCGTAGAATCATGATGGATGATTGTACGCGCCGCGCAGTGGCCAACGAATCACCCTTCATGCTCAACTGCTATCGGATGACGCTCGGCGAGGGCGAATTCCTGCCGCTCAAAAGCGTCTTTGTACCGTTGCGCTTCAACGGCAGACGCTGGGGCAATTACGAATTCGCTTATGTCGATGCGATGTCAGCCACGGCCGAAATGCTCTCGCCGGCAGATATCGATGCCGCTTTGGCGAAATTCGAAACTATTGAGGCACGGAACGCCGCTTAGAGAGCGTTGACTTTACTTTGAATCAACTCCCACGCCGTTCGCCCTGAGCGAAGTCGAAGGGCAAGCGCGGCGCCTGGACTTCGACTTCGCTCAGCCCGAACGGAGGGTGAGGTTCAATCGACTAAAGGCATCCAGCTTTAGCGGGCGTAAACGTCAATCAATGCGCCGACATAATCGGGGCTGCGGCTCGTCAACTCGGGGGCTTCGCGCCCGCCATAGATGAACCCGTCGACCGGGTAGCTCGTCGATCCAAGCCCCGATGTGCCCCGATACCAAACGCGCACTGCGCTCCAATCGCCTGCATCGGAAACATCGGTTAGTGTTACGTCCTGCTCGACACGACCGCGCACACCGTCGATCCGCGACCAGTTGGCGTGGGTTACCATCACCACGCGGTCGTCGATCACTCTGCTGATCACGGCGACATGTCCCAGTGGCAGCCGCGCCGATCGGGCAAAGACGATTACCGCGCCCTCAAGGGGCACATAGCCGCGGCGATATTTGCCTGCGGCCTTTTCCCACCACGTCCAAGCATCGCCATAGATTTGGATGCCCGATGCAGCACGCGCAAAGGGCACGCACTCGCCGACATAATCGAGCAGCGACGCCTGTGCCGGGACACTGGCGAGCAACGCTGCGGCGGCGAGGGCAGCGAGGGGGCGGAATAGCGCAAGCATCGGCACGGCATGCACCGCAGCCTGTGGAGAAAGCGTGCTACCCCGTGGTTTATACGGCGTTTACTCACCCGATAGACGGGCAGGCCTTGCCTACTTGCCGAGCCGCCGACTGGACCGGGCCATCGCGCCGAGATGTAGCGCGCTCGGTTTGGGCGTCCTTTTGAACGTCTTCAGGTCCACCGCCACGAGCCCGAAGCGCTGCTTATACCCGAACACCCATTCGTAATTGTCGAGCAGCGACCAGTGGAGGTAGCCGCGCACGTCAATACCATCGTCGATGCACGCCCGCATGCTGGCGACGGCGCGATCGATATAGGCGATGCGCCGGGTATCGTCGTCTGTGCCAATGCCATTTTCGGTGACGTAAATCGGTCGTCCGGTCTTGCGTGCAGCGTAGCGGATCGTTGCGCCCAGTGCCTCTGGGTAGAATTCATAGCCAGCAGCGGTCAGCTCAGCCCCCTTTGGCGGTGGCATGATGCCGTTCGCATCGACGCGGATCCGGGTGTAGGTCTGCACGCCGACGAAATCGGCCTTTGCCGCCTGCGCTATCCACGGCCCATAGATCTGATCCTCGATCTCGGTTGCCCGGTGCCCTTCACCCACGCCTTGCACATCCTGCATACTAATCGTCACGCCAACCGGAAAATTCCCCGGCCCGGCCTTGATCGCCTGGAAAGCCTGTTCATGCGCCGCGACCTGATTGGCCTCGCTTTTTGCCAGATCGGCGAAGAGAACCGAGGCGAAGCGATCCGATCCACTGGCCTTGGCGCATGCCGCCAGCATGGCGCGCACGGCAGGCCCGATCAGCTTGGATTCGGGCCGCGCCTGAATGAGGCGCGCGATATTGGCTTCGTTGAAGGTTGATGCCGCCGACATTAATGGCCCCAGCTTCGCGGTCGCCCGCTCGGCAAAGCGGGCGAACAGGGCGGGGCTGTCAGGATGTTCGAACCCGCCCATCGCCGCGAACCAGCGCGGCACCGTCCAGTGGCTGAAGGTAATGACAGGGGCCAGGCCCTTGGCATGGCAGGCTTCCATCACCCGCTGATAATGGTCGAGCGCGGCGGCGCTGAACTTGCCGGGTTCGGGTTCGATCCGTGCCCATTCGACGCCGAAACGGTGCGCGTTGAACCCGAGCTTGGCGGCCAGTGCAATGTCCTCGCCATAACGATGATAGCTGTCACAGGCATCAAGCGACGGTTCCTGAAACAAGGTCGGCTTTACATTCTCCGCGAGCCAGAAGTCCGAATTGGTGTTGTTGCCTTCGATCTGGTGTGCGGCCGTCGCGGTTCCCCACCAAAATCCATTCGGTAAGGTTTTGCGCGCTGCAGTTGCACGCCCAGGTGCAGCCGCGATTGATGATGCCGCTGCAAGGCCCAGCCCGGCGGTAACCAGCGTTCGGCGTGATAGATCGGTTTGCTCGGCTACCGGCTTGGTCATCGTCGCTCTCCCGTCGTTGCTAGGTCCGCAATTTTGGCGGCCTGATTTGGCGACAGGCTATCCTAACGATCGCGGCCATGAAAGCGTGGTTTCGGTTCATGCAGTGCCGCGACCAGCACGAATGAAATGATCATCAGCAGATACCACGCCCCCAGCTTCGCGGGGGACACCAGCGTCCAGCCGTCGCGCTGTGTTGGATAAAGCCAGGCATTGGAGAAGGTGGCGATATTCTCGGCGAACCAAATGAACATCGCGACAAGAAACCAGCCGAGCAGCAACGGCATTGATCTGTCGGTTCGAAACGGTGTGAACCACACCCGCGTCCGCCAGAACAACAGCCCCGTGATCGCAAACAGCGCCAGTCGAATATCCGGTAGCCAATGGTGGGCAAAGAAATTGACGTAGATGGCCGACGCTAGCACCCAGGTCGTCCAGCGCGGCGGATAATGATCGTACCGGAAGGCGAATATCCGCCAGACGCGGGCGATATAGCTGCCGACCGCTGCGTACATGAAGCCCGAAAACAACGGCACCGCGCCGATTTTCAGCAGGCCCGGTTCGGGGTAGCTCCACGATCCAACCTGAGTCTTGAACAGCTCCATTACTGTGCCGATCAGGTGAAAGGCAAGGATGACCCGTGCTTCGTCCAGCGACTCGAGGCGAAGGGCGAGCATCCCCAGCTGAATGGATAGCGCCGCGATCGTCAGGAAATCATAGCGCGCAAGTGGCGCATTGGCCGGGTAAAAAAGGTATGTGCCCAGCAACAATGCGAGCATCAGCCCGCCGAACAAGCACGCCCAGCCCTGCTTGAATCCGAACAGGCAGAATTCATAGAAACCGGCCTGCCAGCCATGGGTTGGCTGCGCCGCTTCGAGGCGGGCACGGATGCGAGCAAAGCGGGTTGCGCCGCCCGGGCTTTCGCTCACCCCTTATTCTGTTGGCGCTTCGCCATAAAGGCCAGCCGTTCGAATAGCATCACATCCTGCTCGTTCTTCAGTAGCGCGCCGTGCAGCGGCGGGATCGCCTTGGTGGGATCGCGGTTCTGCAGCACGTCGAGTGGCATATCCTCGTGCAGCAGCAGCTTCAGCCAGTCGAGCAGCTCGCTGGTACTTGGCTTTTTCTTCAGGCCCGGCACTTCGCGAACGTCGTAGAAAATGTCCATCGCCTTGCTGACCAGGATCTTCTGGATGCCCGGGAAATGGACGTCGATGATCGCCTGCATCGTCTCACGATCGGGGAATTTGATGTAGTGGAAGAAGCACCGGCGCAGGAACGCGTCCGGCAGTTCCTTTTCATTGTTGCTGGTGATCACGACGATCGGCCGTTCAGCAGCGCGAACGGTTTCCTTGGTTTCGTAGACATGGAATTCCATCCGATCGAGCTCTTGCAGCAGATCGTTGGGGAATTCGATATCGGCCTTGTCGATTTCGTCGATCAGCAGGACGGGTGGCTTTTCGCGTGTGAACGCTTCCCACAATTTGCCGCGGCGGATGTAATTGGAAATGTCGTGGACGCGTTCGTCCCCCAGCTGGCCGTCGCGCAGACGCGCAACGGCGTCATATTCATACAGCCCCTGCTGCGCCTTGGTGGTCGATTTGATGTTCCATTCGATCAGCTCGGCATCGATGGCCTTGGCGATTTCATAGGCGAGTACGGTCTTGCCGGTGCCAGGTTCACCCTTCACCAGCAGCGGGCGGCGCAGCGTAACGGCCGCGTTGACAGCGACCTTCAGGTCGTTGGTCGCGACATAGCTCTGGGTGCCTTCGAAACGCTTCATGCCATCATCCCCATTTCACCCAGTTCTTCGGATTCGAATATCGGGTCTGGAGATAGAGGTTTTTCACCCGCACACGCAAGCAGGACGGGCGGCTATGGTGTCAGGATCAGTTCAGTGGCGGTCGCGTGCGCTGGCTCGGGCTTCTAAGAGATCCCAAAGCCCCCGGTGCTGCGCCAGCACTTGCTGGACGCCAAAGGCCATTGCGCGCTCGATCGAAGGTGTTTCGGCAGCAGCGGCAACAATTGTGTCGGTTTCTTGCGGTAGCGGTAGTTCATAGCTGGGCGTTGCAATGCCAAAACGCTGCGCGGCAGCATCAAGCACCCGCCGCATCGCTGCCCAATCGATCACAAGTGCTACCGCGGCACCGATGGCGCAGCCGGTACGATCCGATTGCGCGAGCATGTCGAGTGCATGGCGCTGGCCTGCTACCGCGCTTTCCGACTCGGCCTGACCAGGCGTTGATGGCAGCGGCCCTGCCGCCGATGCGAGTTTGGCAAGCAACGCGCGCTCGACCGCAAAACCCTCGAGCGACACGTCAAGCCAGCCTTGCAGTCCCTGCTGACGATTACGCTCCAAAGCATGGTCTAGAATCCCGGGCTGGCGACCGTGGAGCGTGCACAGTGCATGGATGGCATCGGCCAGATCACGGACGGGCACTTGCGGGGAAACAAGGCGGTGGCTGAACGGGTGTTTATGGCTGCCATCGGCATCGATCAGCGCGGCAACGATGCTTTGCCCCGTGCCGAGTGGCGTCGCCAGCCGCGTTGCAAGTTTCACAGGGGGTGCCGGATCGGATGCCATTGCTTTGTCTTGATCCCCAAGAATGATGCCGGTTGTGCCGGCACGTCCGGCTATCGGGGAAACTCTTATACCAAGCGCGTAAAGACGCGGTTTACAGCGGCTTAAGTGTGTTTCAACGCTTGGTGCAGCGGTTCACAGGACGATCACGGCCACGCTGACCCCCTCGATCACTGAACCGCGTCGAATGGGATTGAAGGCGATGCTGATCGGGTTAGACGGCGCGCCGCTGATCAGCAGAGCAGCATCGCACCGGACCGGCTGGCGCGTTTCGATGGCGTTTTCGAGAGCTTGGCCGACCGTCGGTCGCGTCGCGGAATCGATCAGGGCGATGAAGCGACTGCCAAGTAGAGTGGCTGACTCGAGACCGACCAATGTGGCGATCCCGCCCAGGGGTGGCTCAAGATAGCCGCGAAGATTGATTCGGCCGATTGCTGCCTTGCCGGTCACCATCAGCGCTCCGAAGACCGCTGCCTGTTCGGCGCGCAAGGCGGCAAGCTCCTCCACCAGTGTGATGTCGCGGACTTGCAGAAACGCGCCCGATTCAATCGCATCGATAGCAATGACGACCGATCGCCCCGCATAGGGCGCGGCAATGTCGATCTTCTCGCCAATCCCGGAGGCCATGACGCGTCTGACAGCATCAACGAGCAATGCCGAGCTAGCGCTGCGCACGGCATTGGCGAGCGGTACACCGGTACGGGCGCCCTCACCGAAATAGCCGCGCGCCGCCCGACTGGTGGCAATCAAGGCCAGATCATGATCGACCAGGAGAATGATTTCGCGGGTAAGATCGAGCAGCGGTTCGAAGGCGATACCGGGAGTAGCGCTTTCCACCGGAGCCGATTGGTGCGGCGCGCATAATGCGTGCATGGTCTCCATCGATGTCAGCACAAAACGCGGACGCCCACGGTGCAGGACGTATACCGGCTCCCGGCTCGCGCGTTCTTGCCAATGCCCGAAATGGCGAACCAGATCGGATGCAGTGACGACATTGGTGCCATTGAGCGGCGGGGGCAGGGCCGGTGAAATCATGCGATCATATCCACGGCCAACGCCTTCAAACGCAACGGGATCGCTCCGTTTTGGATGTTGCTGTCGTACAATCTGTTGTTCTGGTTGGGATGGCGCTCAACTGGCGTTGGCGATGACCGGCACATCGCGGTAACATCACCTCAGAAGATGGAATGGAGAACAGTGTGCGACTTGCGGTAAATATGATGGCCGCTTTGGCACTTGGCGCCAACGCGCCCGTGCCTGACCAGACGCCGGTCACCGAGCTGATTGTGCAACCGGGCGAGATGATCGCGGCGACGATAGAGCGCGCGCCAGCACGGCTGCGGATCGTCTCGGGCGGGCCCGATCGACTGCTCCTGAACGCCGATTTTATCATGCAATCGGGCTTCAAGCCGGCGCCGCTGATGGGTAACGCCAATCTCAACATTGCCGGCAAGCGTGCCTTCAAGGGCAAAAACCGCCCACTCGATTTCACCATTGCTGGCGTCGCCCATAAGGGCCGCGCATTCTGGTTTTTCGACGCGCCGGCGATGCCGGGCGACGGGACGATTGGTCCATGGGCGCTCCCGCAATCGCGCATCACGCTTCAGTTCGGCGCGACCGATGCCAGCAGCCAGCGTCATGATTTTCCGTTGTTTGGCGGAATCAATTCATCGAGCGTTACGGGCTATAAGGAGGAAAGCTTCGGCATGGCCGTCGGGTTCGATCTCGATGACCCCACCGCTCATCCGATTGCATCGGCGGCGGCAGGGGCCGCAATCGCCCGCGCTTATGGGGGCACGCTGAGCGGCGCGACATGGGATGTCGACATCTTGCTCGGCGTGAAGCGCCCCGTTCGATTGATGACGCTTCAGCGCCCGCTGGTGATCGGCCCTTTATCGATGACGCAAATCGCCGTTCGCGTGCGCGACCGCGTCCGGCGTTTACGCTATCAATCCCCCGCGCCACGCTGGCCGGGTGTTCGCGCCTGACCTTCGACAAGGCGGCGACGCTGATCGAATTATGGTGCCGTCCCGCCTGATCGATCAATCAGCGAACGCAATTGCCTCGACTTCGATCAGAAAGGCCGGATCGACGAGCGCGGATACACCGACCATCGTCGCAGCCGGGTAAGGGCCCGCGCCAAAGCAGGCGGCGCGGGCCGCTCTGACGATGTTGGCGCGCTCCGGTGTCAGATCGACGACGTAGAGCGTCAGTTTGAAAACAGCCGTGATCGGCAGTTCTGCCGCCGCCATTGCAAGCGCGACATTGGCAAAAACCTGGGTAGCCTGTGCCGCCAGATCGCCGCGCCCGACAAGGGCGCCATCGGCATCAAGGGCAACCTGGCCCGACAGATGCACTTGCCGCCCTGCCGGAACCATCGCGACATGCGAATAGCTGCCCGGTTGTGCGAGCGCCGGGGGGTTGAGAAAGGCAACCGTCATCTTTTCAACCCCAAAAAGCTGATGCTACAATTCCGATGGCGACGTTTTACTGATCCAGGAACGACCGCATCTTGCGGCTGCGGCTCGGGTGCTTCAGCTTCCGCAGCGCCTTCGCTTCGATTTGCCGAATCCGCTCGCGGGTCACCGAGAACTGCTGGCCGACTTCCTCGAGCGTGTGATCGGTGTTCATGCCGATGCCGAAGCGCATCCGAAGCACGCGTTCCTCGCGCGGGGTAAGGCTCGCGAGCACGCGCGTGACGGTTTCCTTGAGGTTCGCCTGAATCGCGGCGTCGACCGGGATCACCGCATTCTTGTCCTCGATGAAATCGCCGAGATGCGAATCCTCCTCGTCGCCGATCGGCGTTTCGAGCGAGATCGGCTCCTTGGCGATTTTCATCACCTTGCGGACCTTTTCGAGCGGCATGGAAAGGCGCTCGGCCATTTCCTCCGGCGTCGGTTCGCGGCCCTGCTCGTGCAGGAACTGGCGGCTGGTGCGCACCAGCTTGTTGATCGTCTCGATCATATGGACCGGAATGCGGATCGTGCGGGCCTGATCAGCGATCGACCGCGTAATCGCCTGGCGGATCCACCACGTCGCATAGGTGCTAAACTTATAGCCGCGGCGATACTCGAACTTGTCGACCGCCTTCATCAGGCCGATATTGCCCTCCTGGATCAGATCAAGGAACTGCAGCCCGCGATTGGTGTATTTCTTCGCAATCGAAATCACGAGGCGCAGGTTCGCCTCGACCATTTCCTTTTTGGCGATTCGCGCCTCGCGCTCGCCCTTTTGCACCATGTTGACGATGCGCCGGAACTCGCCGAGCGACATCCCCGTTGCCTGGCTGATTTCGCTGATTTCGATGCGGACGCGGTCGACCGCGTCACCTTCGTTCGTAACGAAAGCGGCCCATTTCTTGTCGAGCTTGGCCACGCTGCCAAGGAAACCCTCATCGAGCTCATTGCCGATATAGCGATCGAGGAAGTCCTTGCGCGGCACCTTGTGACGCTCGGCGAGGCGCAGCATTTGCCCGCCAAGCGCGGTGAGGCGACGGTTGAAGGCGTAAAGCTGATCGACCAGATATTCGATCTTGGCATTGTGGAACTGGACGCTCTCGACTTCGGCGGTCAGCTCCTCGCGAAGCTTCTGGTATTTCCGCTCGTCTGCATTGGTCAGTTCGCCACCCGCCGCCATCGCATCGAGGCGACCGGCCTGCATCTTCGAGAACTTCTTGTAGAGCGCAGTGATGTTGGCGAATTTTTCCAGCGCTTGCGGCTTCAGCTGCTCTTCCATCTGGGCGAGCGAGAGGGTGTTGTCCTCTTCCTCGTCATCCGACGGACGCGGCGTGCGCCGCTCGGTCATCGAATCCTCTTCCTCGTCGGCGGGCGCTTCCTCGGGCTCGGCCTCTTCCTTGAACGAAGGACCGGCATTCTTCTCGGAAATCTCGCCATCGCCCTCTTCGCCGTCCTCGGTGAGCGATTCAGGCGCGGGGTCCTTGGACAGCATCGCGTCGAGATCGATGATCTCTCGCAGCTGCATCGTGCCTTCGTTGAGCGCGGTCGACCAGTCGATGATCGCGTTGAAGGTGATCGGGCTTTCGCACAGCCCCAGGATCATCGTGTCGCGACCGGCCTCGATCCGCTTGGCGATGGCGATTTCGCCCTCGCGGCTCAGCAGTTCGACCGCGCCCATCTCGCGCAGGTACATCCGCACCGGATCGTCGGTGCGATCGATGATTTCCTTTTTCTTTTCGAGCGCAGGCGCATTGTCCTCAGCGGCGTCGACCGATTCGACTTCCTCCTCGGCCGCCTCTTCGCCGTCATTATCCTCGCCGGCTTCTTCATTCTCGACGATGTTGATGCCCATTTCGCTCAGCGCCGAGGTAATGTCCTCGATCTGATCGGACGTCATGTCCTGCGGCAGGCCTTCGTTGAGCTGATCATAGGTGATGTAGCCGCGCTTCTTGGCGCGCGCGATCAGCTTCTTGATCGATGCATCGTTCAAGTCGATCAGCGGCGCGTCACCA
>NCEE01000029.1 GCA_002280555.1 Sphingomonas sp. 32-62-10 | reverse complement strand
CGCCGTCGTTTCCTGCGCGCCTGCGGCAGCAGGAATAATGAGCGCGGCTGCTGCCGCACCAAGAAGTAGTTGGTAACGCATGATTTTCCCCTTGAGGCGCTTGTTTTAGCGGTTGTTACGTGGCGATTAAGACGCTGATGAACATATTAACGATGGTGTTTTCACCACTCCTCGCCGCCCATGCATCGAAATTATTTCGCTTCCATGACAGGACCAGTGCTCCCGCCAAGACTCCCAGTTTGTGGCATATTTGTTTGATGGTGCGTTGCAAAAAGGCACCACACTACGGAGCGCCTAAACACCGTCGACAATGGCCTTCCACGCAGCTTCGTCGATCACCGGAATGCCCAGATCACTGGCCTTTTTCAGCTTTGTTCCTGCCCCTGGCCCGGCCACGACCAGATCGGTTTTGCTTGATACGGAACCGGCGACGCGCGCGCCCAGCGCTTCGGCCTGGGCTTTGGCTTCATCGCGGCTAATCGATTCGAGATTGCCCGTGAATACCAAGGTCTTGCCATTCACCGGCGATTCGCGTGTGATCAGTGTGACATCGGCGGGCCTCACCTGCGCGAGCAGATCGGCGATGACCTGCTGGTTGTGCGGTTCTGCGAAAAAGTCGGTCAGCGCCAGCGTGACTTCGGGGCCGACCTGCGGCGTCTCGGCGATCGCGGCGAGCTGCTTGCCAACGCGGGCGAGGAACTTGTCGTCGGTTTCGCCCAGCGCCGGGGTTAGCTCGGCACGGGCTTTGGCCATCGCCTCGACCATCGCCGCAAAGCCCGCCCAACTCGTCCAGCGGCGCGCAAGATCACGCGATGTCGTCGCGCCAACATGACGGATGCCCAGCGCGAACAGAAACCGGTCGAGCGGGGGCGTGCGCTTGGCATCGATTGCGGCGATCAGCTTGGCCGCCCAGACGCGCCCGTCCTTCTTGCGTTCGAGCAATTGCGCTTCGGTGAGCGTGAAGATGTCGGCGGGCGCGTGGATCAGGCTGTCGCGGACAAATTCTTCGATCTGGGTCGCGCCCAGCCCGTCGATGTCGAGCGCGGCGCGGCTGGCGAAGTGACGGAGCCGTTCGACGCGCTGGGCCGGGCAGATCAGCCCGCCGGTGCAGCGGATATCGACCTCGCCCTCCTCGCGCACCGCAATCGATCCGCATTCGGCGCAGTGATCAGGAAAGGGCCAGGCACCCCGTGTCTCGTTTCGGGACAAATTCTCGACGATTTGTGGAATCACGTCCCCCGCGCGCTGGATGACGACCGTGTCGCCCGGCCACACGTTCAGCCGCGCAATCTCATCGGCATTGTGGAGCGTTGCATTGGTGACGACGACGCCGCCGACCGTGACGGGCTCCAATCGCGCGACCGGGGTGAGCTTGCCGGTCCGCCCGACCTGAATGTCGATCGCACGGAGCGTGGTCTGTGCGCGCTCGGCGGGGAATTTATGTGCGATCGCCCATCGCGGCGCGCGCGACACCGCGCCAAGGCGTTCTTGCCAGTCGAGCCGGTCGACCTTGTAGACCACGCCGTCGATATCGAAGGGGAGCGCGGCACGTGCCGTTTCGATCATCCGATAGTGATCGAGCGCGTTGGCCACGTTCTCCACGCGGATCAGCATCTCGCTGACCGGCAGGCCCCAGGCGGTGATCGCGTGCATCACGCCCAGCTGTGTGTCGGCGGGGATGGCGCTTGCCTCGCCCCAGCCATGCGCCAGGAACCGCAAGGGACGGGTTGCCGTGATGCTCGCATCCTTCTGACGGAGCGATCCGGCGGCGGCGTTGCGCGGGTTGGCGAACTGACGCGCTTTCTCCGGATCATCGGCCTCGGCGAGCAGGCGCGCGTTCAGTGCCGCGAAATCGGCCTTCGCCATATACACCTCGCCGCGCACCTCGAACACATCAGGCGGGGATCCGGTGAGCATGTCCGGAATATCGGCGATCGTGCGGACATTGGCGGTCACATCCTCGCCAATCGCGCCATCGCCGCGCGTCAGCGCTTGCACCAGCCTGCCCTTTTCATAGCGGAGCGAGCAGGACAGCCCGTCGATCTTGGGCTCGGCGGTGAGCGCAACGGTGGCGTCGGCGGCAAGCGACAGGAAACGCCGCACGCGGGCGTCGAAATCGGCGATGTCCTCATCCGAAAAGCCATTATCGAGGCTCATCATCGCCTTGGCATGCGCAACCTTGGCGAGATGCCCGGCGGAGGCGGCTCCCACCTTTAGGCTCGGCGAATCGGCGCGGACGAGATGCGGGAAGGCGGCCTCGATCGCGCTGTTGCGACGGACGAGTGCGTCATAATCCGCATCGCTGATCTCGGGTGCGTCCTCGGTGTGATAGCGCGCATTGTGATAGGCGATCTCGGCGGCAAGGCGCTCAAGCTCGGCGGCGGCTTCGGACTCGGTAGTGGGGAGCGACGGCGTCATGCTGATGCGCTACCGTTGCGCGAGAGTCGGTTCAAGGAGGGGACGATGCCCAACTTCATCCAGATCACACCATTCATCCATGTGCCCGATCTCGCGGCAGCGCTCGAATTCTTCGGCGATCTACTTGGTTTCACGGTGCCGTACCGCCAGCCGGGCTATGCCTATATCGAGCGCGAAGGGTGCGGCATACGCCTGATGCAGTCTGACGGAGATCAAGGGGCCCCGCCTGGCAACCGCCGTTTTGCCTATTACATCGATGTTCGTGATGTCGACGCGCTGTATCGCGACTTGAAGCCGAGGCTCGATCGGTTGCCGCAGGACGATGTTTTCGGACCGGTTGACCAGCCTTATGGCCAGCGCGAACTGTTGATTTTGGCGCCGGACGGCAATCTGCTCGCCTTTGGTCAGATGATTCGCAGCGAAACCGATCAAGCGTCGAAATAGGCCAGCACGATCATCGGTCCCGGGAACGCCATATAGGGCGGGAAACCGACGAGAAGATACAGCAACAGGCACCAGCCAACGAACAGGCCAATCGCGCCCGCCAGCCAGCGCGCGTCATTGTTGTGAAAGGCGCGATACGCCATCGTTGCATCGGTAATCACGACCAGTGGCGTCGACAGCATCAGCAGTGCGCCCAGCCAGGCAGTCGGATCATTGGTCGATCCTGGCGCATCGAATGCCATGGCAGCGGCGATGATATAGGCCAGCGAGCCAGGGATCGAGAGCGCGGCGTTGATAAGGAAAGGCAGGGCGAGCCAGCGGGGCCAGCGCGATCCGGTGTTGGCAGTGGGTTCAGTGGTCATAGCCTTCCCCCGGTCGGTTTATCCCGATTTACGCCGCCTCCAGCAACCGTGCGGCCTGTGCGCGCGCCTCATCGGTCACGGTCGCGCCTGAGAGCATCCTAGCGATCTCTTCCTGACGTTCGGCCTCGTCGAGCGTGCGGACGCCGGTGCGGGTGACGGTGCCGTCATGGCTCTTGGCGATCAGCAGATGATGCTGCCCGCGCGCCGCGACCTGCGGGCTGTGCGTAACGACGAGCAACTGTGTGCGCTCCGCCAGCCGCGCGAGCCGTTCGCCGATCGCGCTCGCCACCGCGCCGCCCACGCCCCGATCGATCTCGTCGAAGATCATCGTTGCCGCCCCGCCCTGTTCGGCAAGGCTGACTTTCATCGCCAGAATGAAGCGGGAGAGTTCGCCGCCCGAGGCGATCTTGATCAACGGCGCAAACGGGGCACCGGGGTTGGTCGAAATTTCGAACTCCACCCGGTCCTTGCCGGCCGGCCCCCAATTGTCCTCGCCCAGCGGCGCGACGACGGTGCGGAAGCGGGCAGCATCGAGTTTAAGTGGGGCAAGCTCGCCCTTGACCGCTGCGTCTAGCCGGGCGGCGGCATCAGTCCGGGCTTTGGTCAACAAATCGGCTTGGCCGTTGTAATCGCTTTTCGCCGCCGCGAGCGCGCGTTCTAGCGCAGCAATGCCCGCACCCCCGCTTTCGATCCGCTCAAGCTTTTCAGTCAGTTCCTGTGTCAGTGCGGCCAGATCATCAGGTTGGACCCGGTGCTTGCGCGCCACTGCTCGCAGTTCAAATAGCCGCGTCTCGTCGGCCTCCAATTGGGCCGGATCGAACGCCAGCGCAAAGGCCGCCGCGTCGACCTTTTCCTGCGCGAGTGCCCCGTCGCTGATCGCCCGGTCGACTGCCGCGAGCGCTTCGCCTAACGCTTCATGGTCGCCCGCAATCCGATCAAGCACCCGCGCGGCCTGACGCAGCCGGGCAAGGCCGCCTTCCGATCCGTCAAGCAGATCAGCGATCGCCTGCAGATCGCCCGCAATTTTTTCTCCGCGCTGCATTCCCTGGCGGCGGGTGGCGAGGATTTCCTCCTCGCCCGGTTCGGCAGCAAGCGTAGTGAGTTCGGCGACGGCGTGATCGAGCCATTCACGGTCGCGCGCGGCGGCATCGAGTTCAGCGCGGGCTTCATCGAGCGCGGTCTGGGCGGCATGCATTGCGCGGTGAGCGAGGGCGACGGGGATAGTATCGATCCGTCCGAACGCATCGAGCAGCGCCCGATGGCCGCGCGGGTTCAGCAGCCCGCGATCGTCATGTTGGCCGTGGATTTCCACCAGATGCCCCGAAAGATCGCGCAGCAGCGACGCGGACGCCGGCGAATCGTTGATGAAGGCGCGGCTGCCGCCATCGGCCTTGACGATACGCCGGATCAACAATGGTTCGCCGGGATCGAAATCAATGCCATTAAGCTCAAGCAAACCAGCGACCGGGGTGCCGATCGCGGGCGGATCGAAGCTCGCGGTGACGACGGCCTGTGCCGTGCCCTGCCGCACCAGCGATGTTTCGCCGCGCGCGCCAAGCGCCAGTCCCAGCGCATCGAGCAGAATTGATTTGCCTGCGCCGGTTTCCCCGGTGAGCACCCCCAGACCCTGCCCGAAATCGAGGTCGAGTGCTTCGATCAACACGACATCGCGGATCGAAAGGGCGTTCAGCACGGATTGATCATCATGGGTGCAACGGTCGCATCGCGCCCGACCGGATTAAAGGCCGGCCTTCTCGACCGGGCGGGGCTTATACTCGCCCATCAGCTTATACGCGCGTTCGTACCAGTCCGTGCCGGGATAGTTGGCACCAAGTACGGCGGCGGTTTTCTTCGCTTCTTCGGGCACGCCAAGCGCGAGATAGGTTTCGGTCAGCCGCATCAACGCTTCGGGAACGTGCGTCGTCGTCTGATAATCCTCGACCACATGGCGGAAGCGCATCGATGCGGCGAGCCAGTCGCCGCGTTCTTCGTAAAAACGACCGACTTGCATTTCCTTGCCGGCCAGATGGTCGCGGACCAGATCGGTCTTCAGTCGGGCATCGGCGGCAAATTTCGTTTGTGGATAGCGGCGCTGCAGTTCGCCAAGCGCATCAAGGGCCTGTTGGGTGATCCGCTGATCGCGCGTCACGTCAGAGATCTGCTCATAATAGCCGAGCGCGATCAAATAATAGGCATAAGGCGCATCGCGATTGCCGGGGTGGACCGACAAAAAGCGCTGCGCGGATTCGATCGATTTGGCGTAATCGGCGTTCAGATAATAAGCGAAAGCCCCCATCAGCTGCGCCCGTCGTGCCCAGATCGAATAGGGGTGCTGGCGTTCGACTTCATCGAAAAGCGCGGCGGCTTCCTGATAGCGATTCTGGTCGAGCCGGGTCTTGGCCGCAGAATAGAGCGTACCAACGTCGCGCGCGACATAGGGCAGATCCCCCTTGCTCTTCCCACCGGCGCAGCCGGCAATGGTCAAGGAACCCGCAATGATCAGCGCGAGCGTGGCGAAGGGGGACAGGGTTTTACGCATGGATGATGTCATAGCCGAGCAAGCTAGCGGCGAACAATGTTTTTCGTGTGGCAAGTTCAAGTGCGGCGCCATCGCTCGCGCTTGGCGGATCCGGGGATCATGTGGCAGGGACGGGCGTTCTCTGTTTCAGGCATCTCGTCGGAGTAAAGATCAATCATGACTGCCACCCTGCTCACCACCAAACGCGTCGAAAAGCCCTGGGGCCGCCACAGTTTGTGGCCAGGCTTTGCCGATCCGGCGTCGGACGGTGCGCCAGTCGGAGAAGTCTGGTTCGAGGCACCGGGTGATGTGGCGCCCGATCTGCTCATCAAATATCTGTTTACCAGCGAAAAATTGTCGGTTCAGGTGCATCCCGATGATAGCGCGGCGCGCGCCGCTGGTTATCCGCGCGGCAAGGATGAGGCATGGGTGATCCTGGCGGCCGAGCCGGAGTCAACGATCGCGCTGGGCACCCTTGCCCCGGTTGAGGTCAATGCCCTGCGCGCAGCGGCGCTGGATGGATCGATCGTTGAGCTCCTCGACTGGAAACCGGTCAAGGCAGGTGATTATTTCTATTCACCGGCCGGTACCGTCCATGCGATCGGCGCTGGTATCACGCTGGTCGAGGTCCAGCAGAATGTCGATCTGACCTATCGGCTTTATGATTATGGTCGCCCGCGTGAATTGCATCTCGATGCCGGGGTTGCCGTGTCGCAGGCGGAGCCGTTCGTGGCACAGGCAGCACCCGGCGAGGTGGCACCTGGGCGCAACATCTTGGCGGAAGGGCCCAAATTCGTGCTCGAACGCTGGGCCGCAGGCGAGCATCATGTGTCGCTGCCGGTCGACGTGCCGGGATGGCTGGTGCCGCTCGCGGGGCACGGCGTTGCCGACGATGTGCCGTGGCAGGCGGGACAATGCCTGATGCTGCGCGACCAGACGCGGATCGATGTGGCGGCGGGGGGAGACGTGCTGTTTGCGTATCCGGGAAGCAATAGGATCTAGCAATCGGGGGCGATAATGGCCGGGGGGACCACATCAATACCGGAATATTGGCGGCCGGGGCGCGGCATGTTAGGGCCTTTGAAGCCCTTGCTTGGTCGCTGGGAGGCCGAAGCGGTAGGGCCAGACGGCGCCAGCACGATGCAATGCACGCGCGAATTCAAGCCGGTGCTGAACGGCAGCTATATTCAGCTTTCCGCTGTTTGGGTGATCGGGCCGAACCGCCAGTATGAAGAGCTCGCGCTGTTCGGCAAGGGCGAGTCGGGACTGATATTCCATTCCTATACGTCGGACGGCAAGCGATCGAACGGCGTTGCGGCGTCGGCGCTTGATGTCGATCCGCACGCGATTGCATTCGAGGCAGACATGCCTGCCGGCCGCGCCCGGATGGTGTACTGGCCGGCGGGTGATGGGGCGTTCTTTTTCGCGGTCGAAAGCAAGACGAAAAAGGGCTGGAACCGCTTCATGCAGCACCGATATACGCCGCTGCCCGGCTGACAAATTTAACGGCTTGATGATAGCACTGCCCGATGTTGCGCGTGCTGACCCTTTCGACACTGTTCCCGGATGCCGGGCGCCCTAATTTCGGGGTGTTCGTCGAACGGCAGACATTGGGGCTTGCCGCGCATCCTGATGTGTCGCTGCGGGTTGTCGCGCCAATCGGGGTGCCGCCCTGGCCGCTGTCCGTGCGCACCTTGCTGCCGGTGCTGGCTGACATCCGGCGCGAATTCGCGTTCGACGTGATCGATGCCGAATTTTTCTTTCCCGATGGTCCAGCGGCGGTCGCGCTGGGCAAGCATTTCGGCGTGCCGGTGTCGATCAAGGCGCGCGGGGCTGATATCCATCATTGGGGCAAGGGGCCGACGGCAGCGCAGGTGCGCAACGCCGGGTGCGCGGCAGACGGCGTGCTGGCGGTGTCGCAGGCAATGCGGGAGGATATGGCGGCGATCGGCATCCCTCCCGATCGCATCACCGTGCACCGCACCGGCGTCGATCTCGATCGGTTCGTTCTGGTCGATCGCCCGCAGGCCAAGGCGGCGATCGGGATCACCGGGCCGCTGATTGTGTCGCTCGGCGCGCTCATTGATCGCAAGGGGCATGGCATTGTCATCCGTGCGATGACCGAGCTGCCGGGGGTTAGCTTGTTGATTGCCGGCGAAGGGCCGTCACGTCCCGCATTGGTGGCCGATATTGCCCGGCTGGGGCTGAGCGATCGGGTCCGCCTGCTCGGCAGCACGCCGCATGCCGAACTGCCTGCCTTGCTTGCTGCCGCTGATGTCATGGCACTCGCGTCCGCGTCCGAAGGGCTCGCCAATGCCTGGGTCGAAGCGCTGGCGTGCGGCACGCCGATCGTCATTACCGCCGCAGGCGGCGCGGCTGAGGTGGTAACCGACCCCGATTTCGGCCGGATCGCGGCCCGCGAGCCGGCGGCCTTTGCACAGGCCATCGCATCACTGTTGGCCGATCCGCCCGCGCCGGACTCGGTGCGGCGCGGGGCGGAACACTTTACCTGGGCGGCGAACACCGATGCGCTGTACGCGCATTTGCATCGTCTGGTCTCCGCCGGGGATCACGTCGGATGCCTTTAGCTGCCTTGAATCTCACCCCCGTTCGGGCTGAGCGAAGTCGAAGCCAACGCGCAGCGCTTGCCCTTCGACTTCGCTCAGGGTGAACGGAGTAAGGTTTATCCAGTTTAAAGCTGTTGGTTGCCAGCCGATCACCGCGCGCCGGGGCGCTTGAGCCACGTCTTGGCTTGCGAGGCCGACAGCGTGACGAGGTTGCCCATCGTCACCGGCATATCGATCAGGTGCAGGCCCCAATCGGCAAGAATCTGGCCACCGACCGCAACATCCCCGCCGATCGTGTCGGTGCGCGGATCGCTCGGCACCGCATTGACCGTTACCGCAAGGTAGCGGAACTTGCCATTGGCGACGCATTCTGCCGAAAGCAGCCCGGGTGCCTTCACGAATGGTGTGTTCACCGCAGCGCCGTCGCTCGTCCAGGGCGCTTGCTTTGAACTGGCAATGCCCGCGCCGTTGGTGCCCAGATAATTGTCGGTGATCGCCTTGCCACCAGCGAGCATCGCCGGATTGGTGCACGCAGCGACCATGCCGGGCTGTGCCACCACACCGAAACGGCTGTTGGCGGGCGGCGGTGCATCAGCGCGGAAGGTGACATAGCTGACAATGCAACCCCATTGATCAGCGCGGCGGCACAGCGGAATGGTCTTCAGCTCGCCACCAACATCGCGGCCTTCGGGTACGCCGACATTGGTGCCGATCAGCATCGCCGAAATCAGCTGCCCAGCAATCGGCTTGCGATCAATCTCCTCGATCAGCAATTGCTTCAAAATGCCCGCACCTTGGCTATGCCCGACCAGCACGACGCCGCGACCCTGGTTGTCGCGGCGAAGATAATCATACCAGGCAGCGCGCACATCGGCATAGGCCAGCGCGCGATCAGCGGGCACAGCCTTGCCCGTCATGATGTCCCGCAGCGCCGTCAGCGTGACCTGGCGGTACAGCGGCGCGAACACCCGGCAATTTTTGGCAAAGCGGGCGGCCTGAAAGGCGGCGACCTGCTTTTCTTCGGGCCCGGCATTCAGATCGCTGTTCGGCGTCGTGTCGAGCGACACGGTGGGATAGACATAAAAGCAATCGAACTTCGGCGCAGCGGCCGGCACAAAGGGTTCGATCGTGCGCTTGCCATTGGCTGCGATCACCGTTGCGGTCTGATCGGCGGCGCACGCATCGGCGCGGCCGGGGCGGCAGAGCCAATCGGCGTCTTGGGTATAATCGGGCGCGCGAAGGATGGTGGGCGCAACCGGGGCAGCAGGTGGCGTTTGCGCCGCAGCGGGCGCGGTGCCGATCATGGTGGCGGCGGTCGCACAGAACACGGTAGATAAAACGAAGCGCTTCACAAATCTCTCCCTGTCGTTTTTGTCACGAAAGGTTAACGCGCCGAGGTCGTTGCGTCGAGGCGCAATCGGTGCTGTCTTAGCCGCGGTGATCGAGTGGATAGAGCGCGGCGGCGATCCAGCGACCTTCCTGACGCAGCACGCTCCACGCTCGGGCAGCGGCGCGGCTGTCCATCACCTCGATGCCGATGCCTTGCGCCTCAAGCGCGGTCACCAGCGTTCGTATGGGGTGGATCAGCCCAACGCCGGTGCCAAGGATCACGAATTCGGGAAGCGGATCAAGCGCCGTCAGCGTCGCGACATCGCTCGCCGACAGCGTGGCAATCGCTGGCGGTGCCCAGCCATGCGCGCTCGCCGGGGTGAGCAGCAAGGCGGTGTAGACATTGTCGTCGATACGAAAGCCCCCGCCCGAAAACCCTTTGATGATCGGGCCGTCGGGGGCGGATTCATGTTCCAGCCGCATCAGACGGGGTCTTTGGGGCCCACGCGTTCGGCGTTGGTGGCGATGTTGGCCTTGCCTGCCGCCTTTTCCAGATTGGGATCGGCGCGCAGGCCAAGCGTAATCAGCAGCGATGACGATACATAGATCGACGAATAGGTGCCGACGACGATGCCCAGTATCATCGCGGCGGTGAAGCCACGCAACACATGTCCGCCAAACAACAGCAGCGCGCCAAGCGCGAGCAGGATCGTCAGTGAGGTCATGACAGTGCGGGGCAAGGTCTCGTTGACCGACAGATCGATGATCTCCCGCATGTCCATCTTGCGATAGCGGCGCATATTCTCGCGGATACGGTCATCGATCACGATCTTGTCATTGATCGAATAGCCGATGATCGTCAGCACTGCCGCCACGATGTTCAGATCGAATTCGAACTGGGTGACCGCAAAGAAACCCAGCGTCATCAGCAGATCGTGGACGATCGCGACGACGGTGGACACGCCGAACTGCCATTCGAACCGGAAGATCGCGAACAGGCCGATGCCGAGCACCGCGAGCGCCACGGCGGCTGCACCCTTCCAGATCAGTTCGTTCGATACCTTGCCTGACACCGCATCCTGTTTCGAGAATTTGGCGGTCGGGAAATCTTTGTTGATCGCGGCCTGCACCTTTTTGACTACAGCGGCGGTGGCATCTTTATCCTGCGATTCCGGCGCTGGCAGACGGATGGAGACGGTGCGCTTGTCATCATATAACTGGAGGCGAACCTCGCCCAGTTCGAGCGCATCGATCGACGTGCGCAGCGTGTCGAGCGAGGGCTCGGCTTGGAACTTCTCTTCGATCATCAGCCCGCCGACAAAATCGACGCCGAGGTTCAGTTTATAGACAAACACTGTCGCCAGCGCCGCGATTGACAACAGCGCGGTCAGCCCGAACGCCCAGAAGCGCAGGCGGACAAAGCCGATATTGGTGTTGTCTGGAACGAGTTTCAGCAGGCGCATGGCTTTATCCGCCGATCAAATGTTGATTTCACTGGGGCGGTTTTTGCGCACCCAGAGCACGACGAGCATGCGCGTGAACGTAACGGCGGTGAACACCGATGTCGCGATGCCGATCAGCAGGACGACGGCAAAACCCTTCACCGGGCCGGAGCCGAGCAGCAACATGATCACACCGGAAATCGCGTGGGTCATGTTCGCTTCGAAAATGGTGCGCGATGCTTCCTTATAGCCGAGCTCGACCGACTGGATCACGCTGCGTCCGCGCCGCCGTTCTTCGCGGATACGCTCGTTGATCAAAACGTTCGCGTCGACCGCGGTGCCGATCGTCAGCACGAAACCGGCGATACCCGGCAAGGTCAGCGTGCCGTTCAGCAGCGCCAGCACGCCGATGATCACCACGATGTTGATGACGACGGCGATGTTCGCATAGACGCCGAAGCGGCCATAGGTGACGAGCATGAAAACGATCACCGCGGCTGCCGCGATGATCGATGCAGTGATGCCGTAGCGGATCGAATCGGCACCCAGATCAGGCCCGACCGTGCGTTCCTCGACCACTTTAAGTGCCACAGGCAGCTTGCCCGATCGCAGTGCGAGGGCGAGCTGGTTCGCCGTCTCGACGGTAAAGCTACCCGAGATCGATGCGGTGCCGCCGAGGATCGGTTCGTTGATGTTGGGGGCGGAGATGACTTGATTATCCAGGATGATCGCGAACGGCTTGCCGACATTTTCCTGCGTCACCCGCGCGAATTTGCGACCTCCCTGGCTATCAAAGGTGATGACGACATTGGGCTCGTTCGTCTGTGAATCATTGCCTTGTACCGCGTTGATCAGCTGATCCCCCGAAATGATCACCGACCGCTTCACCGCAATCGAACTGCCGCCTTCGGTATAGGGCAAAATCTGGCTGCCGACCGGGGCATTACCGCGCGGACCCTTGGCGACCTCTGCCGGATCAGCGGTCAGATCGACCAGCTTGAATTCGAGCTTCGCCGTCTTGCCGAGAAGATCCTTCAGCGCCTGCGGATCCTGCAGGCCGGGCACCTGCACGACGATGCGGTTGCTGCCCTGGCGGATGATCGTCGGTTCGCGGGTGCCGAGTTCGTCGATGCGGCGGCGGACGACTTCAGTCGCGTCGGCCATGGCGGTGTCGATCGCCTGGGTCAGACCCGCTTGGGTTTGGGTAAGGACAAAGCGCTGGCCGTCGACCACTTCGATCGTCCAGTCGCGCTGCCCGGTCAGCCCTGCACCATTGGTAAGCGGCAACAGCCGCTCGCGCGCTTCATCCACCTGCGTCACGTCGCGCAGGAGGAAGCTCAGCTTGCCGCCCCGCGTCGAGATATCGCCAATCCCGATCTTGGGCGTACCACGCCGCATTTCGGTGGCGACAGTATCGCGCATCTGTTCGATCCGCGAAGCAGCGACATCGGCGGTATCGGCTTCGAGCAGCAGATAGCTGCCGCCTGCAAGATCGAGCCCGAAGTTAATCCGGGGCAGCGAAACGCCCAGATCCTTCGTGTAGCGTTCCGGCACGAAGCTGGGGACGGCGAGCAGCATCAGTGCCGCCAGCAAGCCGAGGATAGAAGCTATTTTCCAGCGCGGGAAATCGAGCATTGGTGCGATCAGTCGTTTGCAGGTTTGCCGGCGCCGCTTGGCGCGATCGCGGCCAGCGTTGCCTTGACGACCTTCACCTTCACGCCGGTGGCAATCTCCACCTCGACGATCCGGTCATCGACCTTGATAACCTTGCCGACAATGCCGCCGGCGGTCGTCACTTCATCGCCCTTCTTCACCGCGTTGATCGAATCCTGCAGCACTTTCATCCGCTTTTGCTGCGGGCGAATCAGCAGGAAATAGGCAAGCGGGAGCAGCAACAGATAGGGGATGATCATGGCGATCGATCCGCTGCCATCGGCGGCGGCACCAGCAGTCTGGGCAAAGGCGGGGGGCACGAACATGAATGTCCTGAACGGCTGGAGTGATACGGCGTGTTGCCGCTATCGTTAAGCGGCGCGCGCTATCACCATCGGCCTGTGCGTGCAACGTCCCTGATGAGGTCAGGTGTGCGCCAACCGCGCAAAGGCGCCCGCGATCCAGCGATGCGCGGCCCGGATGGCGGGCAAGCGGCGCACATCGCGGTGGGTGAGCAGCCAGACCGGACGGGGCGGTATCTGAATGGGGAGCGGCAGGCGAACGAGGCCGGCGTCGCGGGCGAAAGTCACTGGCAGCAACGCGATGCCGCCGCCTGCCGCCGCCGCGTTCAGCAGCGCGCGCGTACTCCCGGTGCGCAGCGCAACCGCGCCGTCAAGCCCTGCCTTGGCCACCCAGTCGGTCTCGACAATCCGGCCATAGCTATCGTCATAGATCAGCAAGCGTTCGTCACGCAGGCTGATCGCCGCTGCATCGCGCCCGGCAAGATAATCGGTGCTGGCAAAGCAGCCCAGCTCGATTTCATAGATGCGCCGCGCGATCAGGCTGGCACCTTCGGGGCGTGACATGCGCAGCGCGATATCGGCCTCGCGCGCGGCAAGGCTGACGACCTCACCTTGCGCACGCAGCGTCACGCTCAGCCCCGGTGCGGCCTGCCAAAGCTGCGGCAAAGCGGGGGCAAGCACATCGGTGACGATCAGGTCGGTCGCCGATATCGTGACATTGCCTGCCGCGTTCGCTGCCCCGAGCGCCGATGCCGCCCGCCCGATCCGCGCCGCCTGATCGACCAACGGGGCCGCGAGCAGCGCGATCCGGCTGCCATCGCTCGTCAGCCGCACGCCATTGGCGCGCCGATCGAGCAGCCGCAGTCCCAATGTCGCCTCCAGCCCCTCCAGCCGCCGCGCGACGGTGGAGACCGCCAAGTCGAGCTGCTTGGCAACCGCGCTGAGCGAGCCCCGCTCATCGAGCATCAGCAGCAGCTTAAGGTCCTCGCTGTCCATCGCTTAAGCCTAGTGGTTTTGCGTTTCATGCGAAAGCGATTTGCATTCATTGATCTTATCCGTTCCCGCCGGCAGGCGTAGATCGGGGCATCGCTTGAACAGGAGCAATGCCATGAAGCTGATCCCGCTAACCCTAGCCGCCGCGCTGATCGCGCTGCCGCTTACCGCCAATGCCCGTCCCGACGCCCCCACCGGTCGGGTCGCGGTGGTCGTCAGCATCGCCACCCCGCCGGGCGTCTCCGATGCCTATCTGAAGGGTGAATTCGACAAGGCGGCTCCCCGCTATCAGGCAATCCCCGGCCTGATCCGTAAATATTTCACGATCGAGCCCAAGCGCTTTGGCGGCATCTATTACTGGTCGAGCAAGGCGGCAGCGCAGGCCTGGTTCAGCGATGCCTGGGTCGCGCGCGCCAAGGCTACCTATGGCAGCGATCCGGTCGTCACCTATTTTGAGGTGCCGCTGGCGATCGATGGGGCCAAACCCTGATGCGGCAGCTGACCTTCGTTCGGCCCGGTCTGGTCGAGTGGCGCGAGGCGGCATCCCCGGTGCTGGCCAGCGCCGGCGCAGCGATCGTCCGCCCAATCGTGCTCGGGCGCTGCGATCTCGATGTCGGCTATGTGCGCGGCCTTGCGCCAATGGCCGCAGGCGAACCGATTGGGCACGAGATGATCGGCGAGGTCGTCGAAATCGGTGACGGCGTCCGGCAAGTGCTGCCCGGTCAGCGCGTCATCGTACCCTCGCAGATCAGCTGCGGAGATTGCCGCAACTGTAAGCGCGGCTTTACCGGGCGGTGCCAGTCGGTACCGTTCGCTGCCAGCTATGGCATGGGGCGGCCCGGCAATTACGGGTGTGCCGCCGCTGATCTGGTCGCGGTGCCCTTTGCCGATGCGATGCTCGTGCCCTTGCCGATGAACGCCGATCCGGTCGAGTTGATCGGTGCGGCCGATATGGCAGCCGACAGTTGGCGCGCGGTGGCGCCTCAGCTCGCCGAAAGGCCGGGCGCGAGCGTGCTGGTGATGGGCGGACTCGCCTCGGTGATCGGCCTTTATGCTGCCGGGCTGGCGGTTGCGCTGGGTGCGGGGCGGGTGGATTATGCCGATGATGATCCCGCACGGCTGGCGCAGGCCGCGGCCTATGGTGCCAACCCGATCGCCCTGCCGGGTGAGCTGCCGATGCTTTATGAAATCGTCGTCGATGCGTGTGGCACGCCCGACACGCTGATCCAGGCGATCCGCGCAACCGAACCCGAAGGTTTGCTGACCAGCGTGACGATCCATCTCGGCGCGACTACACCGGTGCCTATGCTGGAAATGTATCACAAGGGCATCGCGCTGCGCACCGGACGTGCCAATGTGCGCACCAACATCCCGCCGACGCTCGATTGCTGCCACGCGCACGGCTTTCGCCCTGATCTGATCGAGACTCGGCTTTACACATTCGATGATGCGCCGGCCGCGTGGATGGATGGTGCGCTGCGCACGGCGGCCTCGCGTGCTTGATCCGCCGCCCGGCTTCGCGCCGCATTTCCGCAAGAGCCCGCTCACCGATGCGTGGGAGCCGCTCTACTCGAAGCGCGAGGGCGATGTGCTGACCATCGGCGTGTTGGTCGCGACACCACACACCAACGCGCGCGGCATGGCGCATGGCGGCCTGATCGCAGCGCTGGCGGATAATGCGATGGGGCTCGCCTGTGCGCTATCTGGGGCCGGGGTCGGCGGTATCGTGACGGTCAACCTGACCTGCGACTTTACCGGCACCGCGCGGATTGGCGACTGGCTGGAGGTTGCCGCAACTCCCGTTCGCGTTGGCCGCACGCTGGCGTTCGGCGAGGCCCGCGTGACGACCGGCGACCGACTGATCGCCCGGGCCAGCGCGGTTTTCAGTATCCCGCCGGCGGCATCCGTTCCGCCAGCCGATGCACCAGACGGGTAATGCTTGCATCAAGGGCGACAGACGCATAATGCCGCCCCCTCGGTCGGGACGTAGCGCAGCCTGGTAGCGCATCACACTGGGGGTGTGGGGGTCGCAGGTTCGAATCCTGTCGTCCCGACCAAGATTTTCAGCAGCTGCAGGTCGATATTTTGCGTCCGCCACTTCGGATCACACCGGGCGCGGATCAGCCGACAATGCAAAACTTACGCGCCATCCCATTCTCCGTCACCCCGGCACATGGCCGGGGTGACGGCTTTTGGGCAGCGGTAGGTAGCCCGTCTATTCGCTGATCGTCACCGGCTTGCTGATCGTGTCCGCGTCGATCTGCGCCTTGGTGAAGGGCAGGCGGACCCAACGCTTGGCCGAATAGAGCAACGTCTGATCGCCGAAATGTGGCGAGGCGGGGTTGGTGGATTGCGAGTAGCTGAGCACGGCATCGACCACCGGTCCCGTATCGTCGAAGGTCACCGCCTGGACATAGCTCGAGCCATGTGTCGGGGTGATGCCGCCGGGCACCTTCTGCCCCTGCTGCACGTTGAGGACGCCGAGCGATCCTTCGGCACCGTGCACAGCGATCCGCTGGTCGCCACGCTTGGCGAACTGGACATCGCCCCAGCGTGCGTCGAGCGCGATCCCTTCTGCCGAGAGCGTCGCAGCAGCCTTGGCCAGCGCAGCGATCATCTTGGTGCCATTATCACCATCGGTGATTGGATCACGGGGGGTGTGGACCGGATCTGCGGGGTCATATTTGATTGCCCACAGATTGGCGATCGACCGGATATTGGCGGCGAACACCGCGAAGAGATAGCCGCCCCGGCTGTCGACATCATATTTGCGATCCCATCCGCGCAGGGCGTTACAGGCGGCGGCTACGTCAGGCTTGTCGGCACAAAGCGCGAGCAGCTTGTCGACCACCAGCTCGGCGACCAGGCTCTTATTGGCAAACGCCATCGCCTCGGCGCGCGGCAGATCGATCTTGGTGCCGGGCAGGCCATCGGTGCCCTTGAGCCGCCGTTCGATTTCGATCAGGCCAGATCGCGTCCGCGTCGTGCGCATCGTGCCCCATGCTCCCAGGATCGGTGAAAGCTGGCGATAGGGCGCGCTGGCATTGCTCAACCAGTAACTGTCATTGCTGTTCGCCAGATAATCGCGGCGCTCCCAGATCGCCTGTTCATAAGCGGGGAGCAGGCGTCGTGCAGCAGTTCCCGCCACATCGTCCCAGTCGCACGCAGCGCGCTTGCCATCGAGGAGCACGACCCGTCCTGCCAGAAGCGCCGAAGCGGGGGTGGCGCAGTCCTTGGCCTTGGCGGCGGTAACATTAGGGACGGCGGTGACATCAGCATGCAGCGCATTACCTGCGCGGTCGACCGCGATGGTGTTCACCCAAGGAATACCGAGCGTTTTGGTCACAGCCGACCTAATATCGGCGACCGATTTCGCCTTGCCGATGGCTATCCACGCCGCCAGTCCGCGCTGGTTGCCGGCATTGGCGTCACGCATCGAAAACGCCTTGGTCTTGCCCCAGCTGAGCAGCAGGGCGGGGGCGGCCACCATTGGCCCGAACCGGCTCGAATAGAGCGTCCGGGTGACGGGTGCCGTCCCGGCGGGCATCGGAATGCTGACCGTTTTCGGCGTCATCCGTTCCGATTTGCCGTCGACGATATAGCGGGTCGGATCGGTGGGATCGAGCTCTAGCTCAAACAGCGTAAAATGCTGCGCGGCGGTAACGGTGTGGGTCCAGCCGATATCCTTGTTGAAGCCCAGCGAGACGATTGGCGTGCCAGCAATGCCGACGCCCATGACATCATACACCCCGGGGATCGTCAGATGCATTTCCCAGAAGCGCGCGGGGCCATTCCACGGAAAATGCGGATTGCCGATCAGCACGCCGCGCCCGCTTTCGGTCACGTCGCCGCCAAACGCCCAGCCATTGCTGCCAATGCCGATCTTGTCCTGATCGGGAATGGTGACGTTTTGGTCGGCGGCCTGTGCGCCACCGGGAGGGGCTGCGTTCACCACCGCACCCGCCAGCGCGAGCGAGCTTGCCAGCAGCACCTGCTTCTCGGTGAGGCGCAGCATATCGTCGGCGGTGATCGGTCGAACCCAGGCCTTGCCGCGACATTCGGCGGGTACGCCAGTCGGCCCTAAATCGCGCAGCAAGCGGTTATACCCGGCGACATACCCGGCGATCACGTCACGCGCTTCGGGGATCTGCGCAGAAATGCCGCGCCGCAATTTGGGCATGTCGATCGCGGAACGGAAGAAAATGTCCGATGACAGGTTATCGATTTTCTCAAAGCCAAGGATCGCGGTTTCCTTCGGCCCAAAATGCAACGATCGCTCACCTGCCACCGTCGCAAACTCTTCGGCGATCATGCACAGATTGTCCTGGGCGTAGGCGTATCCCACGCCGTAGCCGATCCCGCGCCAGTTGCGCGCGGTGATGTGCGGAATGCCGTAGCTGGTTCGAACGATCGTTGCGGAAACGCTTGGCCCCTTGGCGATCGCGGCATTGCTGCTGACGCTTGCCAGCAGCAGCGCACCAATTGCGAATTTCCGCATCATTCTCTCCCTGATTGTTTCGACGCTTGCTATGCCGATTCCGCACAGGTGGCAATGCGGGGTAAGGGCGATGGCGGGGCTTGTGCTGGCCCGCGCCGTGCCCCACGCTTAAAGGACAACGGTTGGGGATGCTGCATGACGATTGGGCGGATTATTCTGGGGATAGTGGCCTTGATCGTGGCGGGGCTGGGCTATGCCTATTTCTTTGCATCACCGCCAATGATGCTCAACCTGATCGACAAAATGACGCCGGGCCAGCCCGATGCGGTGCAGATCGCGAAGGACGTCGATTATGGCACCGCGCCGCGCCAGCAGCTCGATGTTTGGGCGCCCGCCAAACCCGGCGCAAAAAAACTGCCGGTGGTGATTTTCTATTATGGCGGCGCTTGGACCAAGGGATCGCGCCAGGAATATGGCTTTGTCGGCCGCGCGTTTGCGGGGCAGGGGTTCATCGTCGTCATCCCCGATTATCGGCTGGTGCCCGGTGTGCGCTTTCCGATTTTCGTCCAGGATTCAGCGCTCGCGGTGAAATGGGTGCGCGATCACATCGCGGACTATGGCGGCGATCCCGCGCGGATCACGCTCTCGGGCCATTCGGCGGGCGCCTATAACGCGGCAATGCTCGCGCTCGACGGAAAGTATCTGCGCGACATTGGCGTCGACCCCAAGATCGTCCGGGCTGCCGCGCTGTTTGCCGGCCCCTATGCCTTTTACCCTTGGGAAAGCGACCGTGCGCGCGCCGCATTCTCGGCCTGGCCGACGCCAGCTGAAACCCAGCCGATCACTTATGCGGCCAAAGACACGCCACCGCTGCAACTGGCGCAGGGCACCGCCGATGATGTGGTTAAACCGCGCAACGCGACCCGGCTGGCGAAACGGTTGACCGAACTCGGCGCACGTTTCGAGCTGAAGGAGTATGCGGGCAAGAGCCACAACGATCTGGTGATGGGGCTCTCCCTGCCGTTCCGCGGCAACGCGACTACCCTGACGGACAGCACAGCGTTTCTGAAGGCGAACAGTAAGTAGGATTGTCGATGGGGAATGCTCACCTGAACCGGGTTTAGGCGTTGGAGCATTGATCGCAACTACCCCGTCACCCCGGACTTGATCCGGGGCCCACCGCGCGCCAACAAAAGGCGGGATGAGGGGCAAGGTGGGCCCCGGATCAAGTCCGGGGTGACGGCAAGGGATCTGGGCGGCATCGCGATCGCGCTTTGCATAGGCTTCGTCCTCGCTCAGCCCGAATGGATGGGGTGGATTGCAGCGGCGCTGCACGCATCCCATATCATTTCCTATGAGCGAACAATCGATGGTGTGGCACGGCACCACAATCCTTTCCGTGCGGCGTGGTGGCAAGGTCGTGATCGCCGGCGATGGTCAGGTCTCGATGGGCCAGACGGTGATGAAACCCAATGCCCGCAAGGTCCGCAAGCTGGGTGACGGCAGCGTCATCGGCGGTTTCGCTGGGGCAACTGCGGATGCCTTCACGCTGTTCGAAAGGCTCGAACGCAAGCTGGAACAACATCACGGCCAGCTGCTCCGCGCGGCGGTCGAGCTCGCCAAGGACTGGCGGACCGACAAATATCTGCGCAACCTGGAGGCGATGATGGTCGTCGCCGACAAGGACGTGACCCTTATCCTGACCGGTAACGGCGACGTGCTGGAGCCCGAAGCGGGGATCGCGGCGATCGGCTCAGGCGGCAATTTCGCGCTCGCCGCCGCCCGCGCGCTAACCGATTACGAAGCCGATGCCGAAGTGCTGGCCCGCAAGGCGATGGCCGTCGCGGCGGACATTTGCGTCTACACCAATGACCGGCTGACCGTGGAAACACTCGACAGCGCCGTCTGATTTTTAAGGAATGTAGATGCTTTACAACCGATTGGGAAATTCGGGCCTGATCGTCTCGCGCCTTTCGTTCGGCACGATGACGTTCACCGGTGGCGGCACATCAATGCCTGGCGTCGCCAAAATCGGCAAAGGTGAAGCGGCCGCCTTGGTCGACGCTGCAATTGCGGGCGGCGTCAATTTTTTCGACACTGCCGATGTGTATTCAGATGGCGAGGCCGAGGAGATTTTGGGCCAGATCATTGCCGATCGTCGGCACGATCTGGTGATTGCGACCAAGGCCGGGTTTCGCCTTGGCAAGGCGTTGGGCGATACGGGGCTCAGTCGCCGCCATTTGCTGTGGTCGATCGAGCAGAGCCTGAAACGGCTTGGTACCGATTATGTCGATGTCTTTATCGCTCACCGCCCCGACCCTTACACCCCGCTCGAAGAAACACTGTCGGCGCTCGATACGATCGTGCAGCACGGCAAGGCGCGTTACCTGGGCTTTTCGAACTGGTTGCCGTGGCAGGTCGCCGCCGCCGTCGAGTTGCAGCGCGCCAATGGCTGGGCACCGTTCACGCATGGTCAAATGTATTATTCGCTGGTCGGTCGCGATCTTGAGTCCGAAGCATTCGGCATGCTGGCGCATTATGGCCTCGGTCTGACGGTGTGGAGCCCGCTGGCCGGTGGTTTCCTCAGCGGCAAATACACGCGTGAAACGCTGAGCGATCCCGATAATCGTTTATCGAGCTTCGACGTGATCCCTTTCGACAAGGAGATGGGCTTTGCGGTGGTCGATGCGCTGCGCAATATTGCCCAGGCGCAAGCCGTAAGCGTCGCACAAGTCGCGCTCGCGTGGTTGCTTGCCAAGGATGCGGTGAGCAGCATTCTGGTTGGCGCATCAAAGCCGCATCAGCTTGCCGATAACCTTGCTGCGGCTGACATTCTACTCGCACCCGAACAAATTGCGCGCCTCGACGCCTTGACCACGCCAGCCGCGACCTATCCGGCCTGGTTCGTCAACGGGTTCGTCGACCGTGCACTTGCCGATGCCCTTGCCCCCCGCTCTCGCCAAACCCACCCGGAAAAGAAATGAACGACGCCCTTACCCCCAAAACCATCGTTGCCGCGCTCGACGCGCATATCATTGGCCAGACCGATGCCAAGAAAGCCGTCGCGGTGGCGATGCGCAATCGCTGGCGGCGGCAGCAGCTTGGTGCCGATCTGCGCGATGAGGTGACGCCCAAGAACATCCTGATGATTGGGCCCACGGGCTGCGGCAAGACCGAGATCTCACGGCGGCTGGCGAAACTGGCCGATGCGCCGTTTGTGAAGGTGGAGGCGACCAAGTTTACCGAGGTTGGTTATGTCGGCCGCGATGTCGAACAGATTGCGCGCGACCTGGTCGAGGAAGCGGTGCGGCTCGAAAAGGAACGTCGCCGTGTTGCCGTGAAAGACAAGGCCGAGGATGCCGCGATGGCACGGCTGCTCGATGCGCTGACCGGCAAAGGCGCGAGCGAGGCAACCCGCGAGGCGTTTCGCCAGCGCTTTCGCGAAGGCCATTTGAACGCGACCGAGATCGAGATCGAGGTGGAGGACGCGCCCAAGGCCCCGTTCGAAGTGCCGGGCCAGATGGGTATGATCAATCTGGGCGAAATGATGAGCAAGGCGATGGGCGGTAATCAGCTCAAGCGCCGCAAGCTTTCCGTGCCCGCCGCCTGGGACAAGCTGGTTGAGGAAGAGGCCGACAAACGGCTCGATCAGGAAGAAGTGAGCCGGGTGGCGCTCGCCGATGCCGAGGCGAACGGGATCGTGTTCCTCGACGAGATCGACAAGATCGCGGTCAGCGATGTGCGCGGCGGCTCCGTGAGCCGCGAAGGTGTGCAGCGCGATTTGCTGCCGCTGATCGAGGGCACCACGGTGGCCACTAAGTACGGCCCGATGAAGACTGACCATATCCTGTTTATCGCGTCAGGCGCGTTCCACGTTGCCAAGCCCAGTGACTTGCTGCCCGAACTCCAGGGCCGTCTGCCGATCCGTGTCGAGCTGAAGGCGCTGACAGAGGCCGATTTCGTGGCGATCCTGAGTGATACCAAGGCGTCGCTGCCCGCCCAGTATAAGGCGCTGATCGCGACCGAAGGCGTGACGATCGACTTCACTGAAGACGGTATCTGCGCGGTGGCGAAGATCGCGGCGGAGGTGAATGCCGAGATCGAGAATATCGGCGCGCGGCGGCTGCAGACGGTGATGGAAAAACTGCTCGAAGCAATCAGCTTCGAAGCGGAGGACCGCGTCGGTGAGACATTGCTGATCGATGCAGCCTATGTCGAAAGCCAGCTGAGCGCGATTGCGCGCAACACTGATCTCAGCCGGTTCGTGCTGTAGCGATCGGCGCGGTCGGGGGCTCCCGACCGCGCGCGACAGTCGCCCCGAATTTACGGTTTCGCCACCCGATCATAGGGCGTGAAATCGCCGAAGAAACAATAGCCAGCGGTCACCGGCGAGCCGCTTGGCCGCACGCCGATCCGCTCGCCGCGACACACTTGCGAGCCGAGCGTTTCGAACACCAATGTCCGGTCGCCGCGCAGCCAGCGGCATTCCTCGCGTAACGTATTCACCCAGATCCGTTTGCCCGACTGGCGATAGATGATTGTGCGGGTACCGATTATCTCGGGCGGGGCAGCTGCCCGGGTCGGGAAATAACATTTCTCCGATTTGCCGGGGACGCGCCCTTCGAGTGCCTTTGCCAGATCCTGCGCCTCGCGATCGCGCGTGCGATCGAGTGCGGATGGTCCCGGTGGAGAGGCGGTAGCAGCAGCCAGTGGCAGCGCCAGCGCGGTGAGCATCAGCAATGTCCGCATCTCACTTCGCCTTGGTGTAGGGGACGAAGGTGCCGAGCGCGCAGCCACCGGTTTCGATCCCGGTCAGGGGATGGATCGTACGGATGATGTTGCCGCGACACAGCTGCGATCCGAAATTGCGGACGATCAGCGTGTCTGACCCTGGCGTGGCGCTGCACCCACCTGTGGTGTCGTTGCGATAGACCAGCCGGTTGTTGACCCGGTACAGGATGGTGTCGCCGATTGTTTGGGTGTTGTAGCTCGGGCGGAATTGCGAAATGCAGTTCACGGGCTTGCCGGGCGTCAGCCCCTTCAGCGCGCGCGCCATCTTGCCTTCATCACTTTTTGGATCGGGCGAAGTCGATTCGATGGCGGGGGCCGCCCCGCCGCATGCGATAAGGGCAAGCGATGCAATCAACAGTCGACGCATGATAATCTCCTGCGCAAATGGCCATCCCCTGCCGCAGTCATCTTACCGCGATCAGCTTCGAAATGCATCCTTTTTTGCACGTCGCTCGGCCAGCTCCGTAGCGCTGCTTGCCCGCATGAACGGGTTGGTGGCGCGTTCCAGGCCGATGCTGGTCGGCACCGTCGCTTCGCCGCGGGCGCGGGCGGCAACAACATCGGCCATCCGGCTGACGATCGCCGCATTGTCGGGCTCTGCCACCAGGGCATAACGCCCGTTCGATTCGGTATATTCGTGCGCGCAATAGACGGTGGTTTCATCCGGAAGTTGCGCGAGGCGCTGCATATTGGCGAACATCTGTTCGGCCGTCCCCTCGAACAACCGGCCACAGCCCATCGCGAACAGCGTGTCGCCGGTAAAGGCGATCGCATCATCGGCGAAGTGGTAAGTGATGTGCCCCGCGGTATGCGCTGGTGTTTCGAGCACGGTGGCGATGTGGGCGCCCAGCTTGACCGTGTCGCCCTCCGCCAACTGCATGTCGAGCGTCGGTATCTTCGCAGCCTCAGCGGCGGGGCCATAGATCGTCGCGCCGGTCGCGGCCTTGATCGCCGCATTGCCGCCGGTGTGATCGGGGTGCCAGTGCGTGTTCCAGATCGCGCTGATCGTCCAGCCGCGCGCGGTGGCAGCGGCCAGCACCGGTTCGGCGACAGCGGGATCGACCACCATCGTCTCGCCTGATGCTGCGTCGTGCACCAGCCAGACATAATTGTCGCTGAGGACGGGGATGCGGACGACCTCGAGTGCCATCACCAATGGCCCGTATTCGGCATCGATGCCCAGGGCTCGGCGGGCGGCAGATGACCGTCCTGCAGCAGCTCGATCGAGATGTTATCGGGGCTGCGGACGAACGCCATGTGCCCGTCGCGTGGCGGACGATTGATCGTCACGCCCGCATCTATCAACCGCTGGCAGGTCTCGTAGATATTATCGACGCGGTAGGCGAGATGGCCGAAGTTGCGGCCTTCGCCATAGACTTCGGCCTCGCCCTCAACCGGTGGCCAGTTGTACGTCAGCTCGACCTGCGCCTGCTCATCGCCGGGCGCAGCCAGGAAGATCAGCGTGAAACGGCCCTGCTCGCTGTCGAAGCGCTTCTGCTCCTCCAGCCCGAGCAGATTGAAGAATTTCACCGTCGCATCGGGATCGCTGACCCGGATCATTGTGTGGAGATATTTCATGGTCGCGCTCCCGCGTGGTTGGCGTTGATGCCGTTGGCGGCGAGATAGGGCGTGGCGAGGGAATTTGCCAGCGGGTCAGGGCGATTACGGTTGGGGAGGTGCATCCGAAAATTGCTTTAGCGCATCGCGCGCGCTGGCGGCAGCTTCGCTTGACGGGGCAACACGGATTGCATCGTTCCAGGCCGATTTCGCACCATCGGCATCGCCGGCAAATGCCGCGATATTGCCGATTTCCAGATAGACGGACGGGTCATCTGATGATCGCCGGAACGCCTCGGCAATATCCTTCCGCGCGCGGGGCAGATCATCCATCCGGCGAGCGAGCGCGGCCGATGCCAGCCAGATCAGCGGATCATCCTCAGCCAGGGTCAGCGCCTGATCGATATCGATCCGCGCACTTTCCAGATCGCCAGCGACCACCATCGTCCGGGCGCGATCGAACAATGCTTCGCCGCGTTGCAGCCCGACCAGCGTGCCAGCGGCAAGGGCTGCATCAAGCGCAGCTCGTGCCTTTGCCGTATCGCCGGCGGCGAGCCGGGCATTGCCGGCCTGCGCCCAGAATTGCGCGGCACGGGTGCTGCGTGCGACCTCTGCCTCTTGCGCTGCAGCCTCGAATTCCTGCGCGGCGGGCACCCATTTCGCCTGATTGGCATAGGCGATCCCCAGGCACTGGCGGGCATAGAAACCGCCGCCATTCGCGCGCCAGCCCGTGCCCTCGATCACGCCTTCGGGCGGATTGCCCGTCGCCAGATCGACGCAGCGTTCATAGCGCGCTTCAATCGAGTCCGCAGGCGGTGCGCTGGCGGATACGGGCGGTGGCGTTAAAGGCGCAATGGTTTGGGCGATCAGCAGCAGCAACATCATGGCAGGTCGGTCACTTCCTCCACCGCCCGGATCAACAGCGCGATATCGCTGTCGCGTGACAAACGGTGATCACCATCCTTGATGATCGTCAGCTGCACATCGGCTGAACGGATCAGCTCGGTCAGCCGGATCGCGCGGGCGATCGGCACATCGCCGTCACGCAGGCCGTGGAGCAAGCGCACCGGCACATCGATACCGATCACACCATGCATCAGCCGGTTCGCCTCGCCCGAGCTCCAGAAGACGCGGGTATAGACAGTCGGCTGGTCAGCATAGGGGGAAGGTCGCTCGATCCGCCCATTGCTGAGCAAGGCAAGCTTCTCGTCAGTGGAAAAACCCCAGTCGGTGAAATCGGCTGCTGCCGCCACGCCGACCAGTGCCTTTACCCGATCGGGGCGGGCAAGGGCGGCAAGCAGCATCAGCCACCCGCCCATTGACGATCCCACCAGCACCACCGGGGCGGGCGCGACCAGATCGATCATCGCCAGCACATCGTCCCGCCAACCGGCCAGCGTCTGTTCTTCGAAAGCGCCCTCGCTTTGTCCGCAGCCGCCATAATCGAAGCGCAGGAACCCGCGCCCGGTGCGCTGCGCCCAGGCTTCGAGCGCCAGCGCCTTGGTACCGCTCATGTCCGATGCATAGCCGGGCAGGAAGATCGTCACCGGCCCGGTGCCCGGGGTGTGGAAATAGGCAAGCGCGGGGCGGGTGGGCTGATCAGACATGGGGGGCATTTAGGCGCGACCATGATGCTTGCAAAGAAGCGGGCCTCAAATCGCCGCGCTTGTTCGCTGGAAAGTGATGAAAGTGACTACCCGTCCCTAAAGAAACGGCGCGAACATAGCGCGTGGGCAGACCTTTCTCTCGCGCCGGGACGGCGGTCTATGCAATTGTCAAAGAGCGATTGCGGTGGGACGATCTCACATGATTTCCAACATTGAAAGATGCGCGATGGCATCGGGATGATGTGCGGCTGATCGCCCCTAAAACCCGATGATCGTTTTCGACGCAGGCTTGGCGCCCTTGCAGATCGATTTGAGTGCAGCCCATTGTTCGGCATCGAGTGCGGGGCGGGTGCCGGAGCTGCCCGCGGCGGCGCGTTCGAAGCGATCGGCGCGCAGGGCGGACACGGGATGCGACGACACATAGGCGAGCACCGATCCGGCAGCCGATTTGTCGAGCGGGTCTTTGTCGCTCAGCCGGCGGAAAAAGGCGCCGGTCGGCTTGGTCGAAATGCCGCTTTCCTTGAGCGCGGCGATCGCGAAATCATCGGCGCGGGTTTCCGCACTGCGCGAATAGGCAGTCGACAGCAGCATGTTGGTGTAACCGCCGATATTGCCGTCGAGCCCGCCGAGCAGCACGCTCAGCCCCAATTGCCGAAGTAGCGATTCGAGCACGTCGCGATTGGCGACATGGCCCAGTTCATGCCCCAGCACGCCGGCCACCTCATCGGGCGACGTCGCATCCCGCAGCAGGCCGTTGAAGATGATGATCCGCCCGCCGGGCAAGGTGATCGCATTGTTGGCCTGGATATTGGCAACGCCGATTTCGCTGTCGGCATAAGCCGGGCCAAGCCGCGCCTTCAGTGTCGCTATCGCTGCTTCCCCCGCCGGATCGGAGCAAAGCCGCCCGCCGAAATCGCCGATCATCGCATTGCCCAGCTGGCGCTCAAGCGCGGGCGGCACCAGCTTGGCGACGACAGACGGTGTCTGCGCGAGAATATAAAGCGCCACGCCCGCGATTACTGCGAACAGCACCACCATCGGCCACAACCCCAGCCGGTCGATCAATCCGCCATAACGTTGTAGCGGCGGCAATTGATAGGTGATCGCGGTCGGCGGCTCATCCGACAGCGTGATTGACCAGCCCGGCGCGCGTTTCAGCCCGAACACGCGCTGCCCGTCCACCGGCTCGCGTGCGACCAGATCGGCGAATGCAAAGGGGCCGGTTGTGGCATCACCCTCGGTCAGGACGAACTGGTTGCCATCTGCGACCAGAGCCACATCGCGTCGGCGGGCGATTTGCCCGTCATAATGCCCGACCCGAACGGTGTCGCTCACCTCAGAACGCCCCCACGTCAAACGCATCGAGCAGGCCTTCGCCTTGCCCGGGCTCGCGCGTGGTCGATTGGGTCAGCGCGTCGATCCGCACTTCGCCGTAGGCGCGCATGTGGCGGATGAAAAAGGCCCAGTTGCGATAGCCGAGGAAGATCTGGCCGATCCCCAGTGTCAGCACCACCAGCAACAAATTGCCGATGGCCAGCTTCAACCAGTCCCAGGTGCTGGCGGTGAAGTCGAACGACAGCTCACCCAGCGTCAGATTGCCGATCACCTCGCGGAAATAAGCGGCGTAATAGACCAAAGCGATCAGCCCCAGCACCACGAAGAACAGCAGATAGGCGGCGATCAAGATGAGGAACACCGTCTGGCGGAGATCAGCAGGGGGCGGGCGCAGCGCGCCGGGACCTGGCATCATTCCCCAATAAGCGAGCAGGCCGAACAGGATGATGAAGGCAATCGGCGAGAGATAGAAGAGCAGGAAGCGCGCAAAGATCGGCCCGGCCCGCGCGTTCGATGCAAAGTCCATCGGGCCGAAGCTCATCGCGTTCCAGCGCTTGTTCCACAGCGATACCATCGACCACGGGATCAACAGGCCGAGCAGTAGCGAGCCCACCAGCGTGCGCCAGATATAGCTGAACCCATAGCTCAACCCCTGATCATGGCTGCCACCACGGATGCCGCGCCAGAAAGTGCGGCTGAGCCGATAGCGCAGCGCGCGGAAAATCGCGACGCCGATCAGATAGAGCAGCAGGAAATAGAGGATGATGCCGCTGATCGCCGCATAGCCGCCATAGCCGCGCAACACTAAAGCCTGCAGCCCGAATTGCAGCGCGGCGACGGGCAGACCAAACAGGACGATCGCCAAGCCGTAACCGATCAGCAGCTCAAGCGCGGTGCCCGTCCATTCGAGCCGTTCGTCGATGAAGCGGGTGTTGCTCCACAGATAGCGACGTTCGCGGGTGCGGGCCCAGAAGGTGTAGATGCCGAGTGTGACGATGCAGAGCAGCAGGTTGGTGAACGCGATTGGCGCGAATTCGCGCCAGTCGCCGCTGAACGCGAATGCGCCCTCTTCGTCATCGCTCGACATCGTCATTCCCCCCGGCCTCGCACCCGAGTGGAGACGAGTGCCGGGCCGGGGTCAAATGATTCGCGTCACATCAGCGGGTTGATCGGCTCATTTCGGACCAACAAAGTCCTTCACCGCCTGTGCGAAGGCTGCGGGCTGATCGAGCATGATGAAATGCCAGCTGTCGGCAATCGGCACCAGCGTCGCGGGCGAACCGGCATAGCCGAATTCCCATATCTGCTTCGCCTGCGGCCCCGCGCCCGTCGCATAGAGCACGGTGAAGGGTTTCGCGGTAACCTTTTTGAGTTCGGGGCGAAGATCGGTGGTCATCACTTCATACAGCGCCTGCGCGGTGACGCGCGGATCAGCCTTGTTGCTCCAGTTCGCCACCTTGATCCGCCCGGCGGCGGTGTTCGACCAGATGCCGCCGGGGTCAGCCGTGACGGGCTCGGTTGGCACGGGCGTAGAGAGCGTGCGGGCGCGGGCTTGCTCGGCAAAGGGGCGGGCGCTGTCGACCGTGGCGGTGGGGCCGAACAGCAGGCTGAAAAAGGGCAGGCTGTCGACCACGAGCACGCTGCCCGTCGACGCCGGATAGCGCGCGCCCATCATCATCGCGAGCAGACCACCCATCGAATGGCCGGCGATCGCCGGGTTCTTGATCTTGTTGGCGACAATGAAACCGTTGAGATCGGCAGCGATGCCATCAAGCAGGCCTGCCTTGTCGTTGCCCTTTATGTCGCCGCTGGCAAAGCCGTGGACTTCGACCAGATACACACGGTGGGTCTTGGCGAGATCGGCGACGACATCGTTCCAAACCGCGCGGGGTGAGGCCAGGCCGGGGATCAGGAACACCGCCGGTCCCTTTCCGGTCGTCGCGATGCTGATGTGCGGCAATTGCGTGATGACCGGATCGAGCGAGGGTGCGGCAGTGACAGGCGCTGCCGCATTTGCCTGGCAATGCGCGGCCTGCGGATGAAGGACGGCGAATGGGGCCAGAACGGCGACGGACAGACGCAAGATTAGCTTGTTCATGATTCAGGACTCCTTCGATGGACTGATAAAAATGGCTTCGATCGGCAGGTCGAACAGTTCGGCGATCCGGAAGGCGAGCGGCAGCGATGGGTCGTATCGACCCGTCTCGATTGCGTT
>NCEE01000001.1 GCA_002280555.1 Sphingomonas sp. 32-62-10 | reverse complement strand
TACCTTTATATCGGCCTTCTGGATCCTCTCGGCGAACAGCTGGATGCAGACGCCGCAAGGCTGGGGAATCAATGACAAGGGCCAGTTCGTCATGGTCGATGGCTGGCTGTCGGTCATCTTCAACCCCAGCTTCCCCTATCGCCTCGTTCACACCGTGATGGGGGCGTATCTGACGACGGCCTTGGTGGTCGGTGCAGTCGGCGCGTGGCACCTGCTGCGGGACAATGCGGAGCCCCATGCGCGCAAAATGTTCGCGATGGCGATGGGGATGATCGTGGTGGTCGCGCCCTTGCAGATACTGGCAGGCGACGAACATGGGCTCAATACGCTGGAGTATCAGCCCGCCAAGGTGATGGCGATGGAGGGGCATTACCAGAGCCACCCGAATGGCGCGCCGTTGATCCTGTTCGGCATCCCCAATGCTGAAAAGCGGCGGATGGATTATTCGATCGAGATTCCAAGGGCGTCGTCGCTGATCCTGAAGCATGACATGAATGCACCGCTTGCCGGACTCGATACCGTGCCGCTCAACAAGCAGCCACCGGTGGCGATTCTGTTCTGGTCGTTTCGGGTGATGGTCGGGCTGGGGCTGGCGATGCTGGCGCTCGGATTATGGGGGCTCATCGCGCGGTTGGGTGGCAAGCTCTACGATTCCGTCTGGTTGCATCGATCGGCATTGGTAATGGGTCCAGCGGGCTTTGTCGCGGTGATTGCCGGATGGATCACCACCGAAGTCGGACGCCAGCCCTATACCGTTTATGGCTTGTTGCGCACGGTCGACAGCGCTTCGCCATTGGCGGCACCGGCTGTGGGCGCCTCGCTGATCGCCTTTGTGGTCGTCTATTTCGCGGTGTTCGGCGTCGGCACCTGGTATATCCTGAAACTGATGGCGGCCGGTGCGCGTCGGATCACAGGGCCCCGCCCGCGAACTCGCGGAGGAGATCGCATGAGCGTGAATTATGATCTGTCGACGATCTGGGCGTTCATCATTGCCTTTGCGGTGTTTGCCTATGTCGTGCTCGACGGGTTCGATCTGGGCATCGGCATCCTGTTTCCCGAATTTGCGGTGGGCAAGGAACGCGATCAGGCGATGAACGCGATCGCGCCGGTATGGGACGGCAACGAAACCTGGCTGGTGCTAGGCGGCGGCGGGCTGTTTGCTGCATTCCCGCTTGCCTATGCGATCATCATGCCGGCGCTTTACCCGCCGATCATCGCGATGCTGCTGGGGCTGGTGTTTCGCGGCGTCGCGTTCGAATTCCGCTGGCGTGATCCGTCGCATCGCAGATTCTGGGATATGGCGTTCACCGGCGGATCGATTACCGCGGCGCTGGCGCAGGGCATTATCCTCGGCGCGCTATTGCAGGGGGTGGAAGTAACCGGGCGAGCCTATTCGGGCGGCTGGCTCGATTGGTTGACGCCGTTCTCGCTACTGACGGGCGGCAGTGTCGTGGCGGGTTATGCGCTGCTCGGCGCCTGCTGGCTGATCGCCAAGACGGAGGGGCAGACACAAGTCCATGCGTACCGGCTCGCGCGTAAGTTCGGGATGATCACGCTGGCGGCAATCGCTGCGGTCAGCGCGGCGACGCCGTTCCTTGATCAGGATTATTACAGCCGCTGGCTCACCTTCCCGAACATCCTGCTGGTCGCGCCGGTGCCATTGCTGGTGGGTGTGCTCGGCCTCTATTTCTGGCGGGCGCTTGGCAAGGGCGCGCAGATCGTGCCCTTCTTGACGGTGCTCGGGCTGTTCGCGCTCAGCTTTGCCGGTCTGGGGATCAGCATGTTCCCCTATATCATCCCGCCCAGCGTTTCGATCTGGGATGCTGCCGCACCTGAGAACAGCCAGATCTTCATGCTGATCGGCGTCGGGCTGATGATGCCGCTGATCCTTGGCTACACCGCCTGGGCCTATTGGGTGTTCCGCGGCAAGGTGGGGGACGGGTATCATTGATGGCATCCGAACCGCGCCCCGCATTATGGCGACAACTGGCCTGGATGGCGATCATCTGGATTGCCAGCGTTGGCACGCTGGCGATGGTCGCCGCGGTGATCCGGTGGTGGTTGAAGCCGTAAGCCGGACCTTTCGCTGACGGATCAGCCCGCGAGGCGAAGATCGACCTTCGGGATGACAGCCGGGGGCTGATCGGGCCAGATGCCGCGGGTATCGTACACCAGCTTGTCCGCACGCTCGTCGAGCGGCACCGATTTGAACAGCTCATGATCGACCAACACGATCATCACCGGGCAGGTCTCGATCGCGGTATCGATATCGATCAGCCGGGCGGCGGTGCCATTGAAGGCAGCGGGCAGGGTATCGGCATAGGGCTCGACGATCCGAATCCGGTCGCCGAACAACGCTGCGAGGTCCGCCGCCACCTTCAACGCAGGGCTTTCGCGGAAATCGTCGATGTTCGCTTTGAACGCCAGCCCCAGGCACGCGACCGGCACGCCGGGCACACGTTCGATCAGATCGATGGCACGGGCGACGGTGTGCGCAACCTTGCCGTCATTCACTTCGCGCGCGGTGCGGATCAGCGGGGTCTGTTCGGGTGCGGCGCTGACGAGGAACCACGGGTCGACTGCGATGCAATGCCCGCCGACGCCGGGGCCGGGGGACAGGATGTTGACGCGGGGATGGCGGTTGGCGAGCCGGATCACTTCCCACACATCGACGCCCATCGTGTCGGCCACGAGGCTCAGTTCATTGGCGAAGGCGATGTTGACGTCGCGAAACGCGTTTTCGGTGAGCTTGGTCATCTCCGCCGCGCGGCTGGTGGTCGTCACACAGGCGCCACGCACGAAGCGCCGATAAAAGGCGAGCGCCTTGCGCGCGCAGCGGGGGGTGATACCGCCGATCACCCGGTCATTGTCGATCAGCTCGACCAAGATGCGCCCCGGCAACACGCGTTCGGGGCAATAGGCGATGGCGATGTCTGCGCTTTCCCCAGACTTGCCCGGCACCTTCAGGTCAGGCCGTAGGGTGCTCAGCAGATCGCGCACCTTTTCAGTCGTGCCGACGGGCGAAGTCGATTCTAGGATCACGACATCGCCTGCCTTGAGCACCGTGGCGATCGTGGTCGCGGCCTGCAGGACATAGCCGATGTTAGGCGCGTGATTCTCCCCGAACGGGGTGGGGACGGCGATGACGAACACGTCGGCCGGCTCGATCATTGTTGCGGCGCGCAGATTGCCGCGGGCAACCACACCCGAGACGAGCCCGTCGAGATCGACTTCCTCGATATGGACTTTGCCCGAATTCACCGTGTCGACCACGCTTTGCGTCACATCGACGCCCAGCACTTGCACCCCAGTCCGCGCAATCACTGCCGCCGTCGGCAGCCCGATATAACCAAGCCCGAGAACCGCGACCTTAAGTTCAGAGTCCGAAACCATCCGCGACGACCTTTGCAATCTTAGCCGATGCGTGGCCGTCGCCGAACGGGTTGTGCGCGCGCGCCATCGCTTGATGGGCGGCATTGTCGTCGAGCAGGGTGAAGATTTCGGAAACGATGCGATCTTCGTCGGTGCCGATCAGCTTGGCGGTGCCCGCTGAAACGCCTTCGGGCCGCTCGGTCGTCTCGCGCATGACGAGCACGGGCTTGCCGAGCGCAGGCGCCTCTTCCTGCACGCCGCCCGAATCGGTGAGGACGATGTGGCACAGCCCGAGCGCGCGGACGAAATGCGGGTAATCGAGCGGATCGATTCGGGCGATGTTGGGCTGATCCCCCAGCACCGCATCCATCACGCTGACGACATTGGGATTGGGATGGACCGGGAAGATCACCGCCACGTCATCGCGCGCCGCGATCCGGCGAATCGCGCGGGCGATATTCTCCATCCCGCCGCCGAAGTTTTCGCGCCGGTGCGTGGTGACCAGCACAATCCGTTTGCCCTTAAAGCGCGCCGTAATATCGTCCAGACCGGCGCCCAGCGCAGGATCGGCAACGAGTTTGGCCTGTGTCGCCAGCAGCGCGTCGATCACCGTGTTGCCGGTGACGTGGATGGTGTCTGCGGCGATGTTTTCACGCAGCAGCGCATCCGCCGCTGTCTGGGTCGGTGCGAAATGCTGGTCGGCGATCGGCGCGACGATGCGGCGGTTCACCTCTTCAGGGAACGGGTGATAGATATCGCCCGATCGAAGCCCCGCCTCGACATGGCTGACGGGCACGCGCCGATAATAGGCTGCCAGCGCGCCGACCATCGCGGTGGCGGTATCGCCCTGCACGATGACGCGATCTGGCTTTTCGGCGTCCATAACGTCGCCAAGGCTGGTAAGGAGCCGCGCGGTCAACCGGTCGAGCGTCTGACCGGGCTCCATCAGGTCGAGATCGATGTCGGGCACAATACCCGCGATGCCGAGTACTTGATCGAGCAACCCGCGATGCTGCGCCGTCACGCACGTCCGCGTCGTTAGCCCGGGCAGCGCTTGCAGCGCATGAATGACCGGGAACAGCTTGATCGCCTCGGGCCGAGTGCCGAAAATCACGAGGATGCGTGGCGGGCGCGATGGCGAGTGATCGAATGACATGGCGATGCCTTAATCGATGCGGCTTAAAGCGGCGCTAACGTTGACCGGTTCACAACCACCGAACCAGAGAATTTGCCAGTAGCGCGGCACACCGTTACGGGCGGCGCTTCAATGGAGACGATCATGACGTTCAAGCCCTTGCGCAAGGCAGTATTCCCCGTTGGCGGCCTGGGTACGCGCTTTTTACCCGCCACCAAGGCGTTGCCCAAGGAAATGTTGCCCATCGTCGATCGACCGTTGATCCAATATGCCGTCGACGAAGCGCTGGATGCCGGAATCGAGCAGATGATCTTCGTTACGGGGCGGGGCAAGTCGGCGATCGAGGACCATTTCGATATCGCTTACGAGCTTGAAGCCACGATGGCGGCGCGCGGCAAATCGATGGAACTGCTCCATCAAACGCGATTGACGCCCGGCGCGGTTGCCTATGTGCGCCAGCAAGAGCCGATGGGGCTTGGCCATGCCGTGTGGTGCGCGCGTGATATCGTGGGGGATGAACCGTTCGCAGTCTTGCTCGCCGACGATTTCATGGTCGGTACCCCCGGCTGTCTCCGCCAGATGGTCGAAGCGTATAACATGACCGGCGGTAACATGATCTGCGCGCAGGAAGTGGCCGAAGATCAGACCGACAAATACGGCGTCATTACACCGGGCCTGCGCAACGGCCGGTTGACCGAGGTGGACGGGCTGGTCGAAAAACCTGCCCCCGGTACTGCGCCGTCGAACCTGGCGGTCATCGGCCGCTATATCCTGCAGCCAGAAGTGATGCGGGTACTGGAAACGCAGGAAAAGGGCGCGGGCGGGGAAATCCAGCTGACCGACGCAATGGCGCGAATGATTGGGCAACAGCCGTTTCACGGGTTGACCTTTGACGGCACGCGCTACGATTGCGGTGATAAAGCCGGGTATATTCAGGCAAATCTGGCGGTGGCGCTGACCCGCGATGATATCGGCCCGGCGGTTCGCCAGTTCGCCTTGGACCTGCTCGCACGCGAATAAGTGCAAGGTTCGCTTAAGATTTGACCGGTAAATTCGGTTTGAGTTTTTCAAGCGGGGTCAATGCCATGTCGCGTGTTTCGTCGATTGTCGGTGTGTGGCCTGTCGCGTGGTGATGCGCGTGCCGATCAAGATCACCTATACCCCGCCCGAACGCACGATACTGGTCACCGGCGGGGCGGGCTTTGTCGGCTCGGCCGTTTGTCGGCTGCTGGCGAGCAACGGGTCGATGCGCGTCGTCAATCTCGACTCACTGGTCGATTCGGTCGATTCTGCCGCGCTAGCGGTGCCCGCCGATCAGCCCAATTACCGTTTCGTCGAAGGCGATATCCTCGATCGAGCGCTCGTCTCGCAAGTGATGGCGGAGGAATCGGTCGACGGAGTGATCCATCTTGCTGCCGAAGGCCGCGCCGATCGCAACCCGGGAGAGATGCCGCCCTTCATCGATACGAATGTCGGCGGCACCTTTCAGCTGCTCGAAGCGTCGCTGGAGCATTGGCGCAATTTGCTGCCCGATGCGCGGGCGCGGTTCCGGTTTCATCATGTGTCGACCAACGCCGTGTTCGGCGATCGCTCGGCCGGCTCGATTGCGGTCGACGAAAACGCACCCTATCGGCCAAGCGCGCCGATCGCGGCAGCGCGCGCTGCGGCTGATCATCTGGTACGCGCATGGCATACCAGCTTTGGCCTGCCGGTTGTCCTCTCGCACGCCAGTGCTGGCTATGGGCCCTGGCAGAAACCCGGCAAACTCATCCCCCATGCCGTGATCAACGCGATCGAGGGCATTCGCGTGCCCGTGTACGGCGCGGGATCGGAAGTGCGGGATTGGCTGCATGTCGAGGATTATGCCCGGGCGCTGCAGGCAGTGTTCTTTCACGGTCACGCGGGCGAATCCTATTCGATCGGCGGGCGCGAGGAGCATAACAACCTGGCGGTCGTGGCGATGATCTGCGACTTGCTCGACCGGATCGAACCGCGCGCCGATGGCCGTAAACGGCGCTCGCTCATCACTTTCCTACAGGATCGCCGCGCTGCGGACCGCCGCCACGCCGTGGACCCAACCCGGATCGAGCGCGAGCTCGGCTGGCGGCCCGAGATTTCGTTCGTCGAGGGACTGACCGAGGTGATCGACGATTATCGCGATCGCGCGCGGGTGGAGATGGGGCGGGCGGCAGCGGGGTAGACAACGATTGTCTCTCGTCCCTTCGCTCGAAACAAACGGGTGAAACAAAAGTCTTCCCGCCTTAAACTGTCACCAGCCGATCATCCCCCAGATCAGCGAGCAGCCCCATCATTCCGCCGGCCTCGACGCCGTCCGCGAGACCGTCCATTGCCAGCCCCATCATCGCCATCCCGGTCTGGCAGGCAATCAGCGTCACCCCATTGGCCTGCGCCATCGCGATCAGCCCCTGCCGGTCGGGCAAGCCGGCACTTGCCAGCGCCGCGCTGTCATCATCGTCGCACAGTGCCTGTGTGAGCAGCACCACGCTCGCCTCGTGGCAATAGAGCCGCACCCGCCCACCCAGCGCACGTTGCGCAATCGCCAGCGTCAGCCCCGCGCGAAACCGCACCCGATCGGGCGTGGTGACGATCACGGTGAGCCCGGTCATGTCCCGCACGCCGGGCAGCCAGGGTCTTTGGGCAAGGCCAGTGTGCGGAAGCGGAAATCGAGCGCGTCGACGATCAACAGTTTGCCGGTGGTCGCTTCCCCGAAGGGGACGATCGCGCGGATCACCTCCATCGCGGCGAGACTGCCCAGCACTCCGGTCATCGCGCCGAGCACGCCCTGATCGGCACAGCTGGCATCGGCGCGATCGGGGTCTGCACCGACAAAACAGCGATAACAGGGCAAGGCGGGTTCCCAGCCGCGATACACGCCCAGCTGCCCCTCGAATTGTCCCACCGCGGCGGACACGAGCGGGATTCGTGCTGTGTGGGCCGCATCGGCGACCGCAAGGCGTGTGGCGAAGTTATCGCACCCGTCGAGCACCACATCGGCCCCAGCGATCAACGCTGCGGCATTGTCTGAAGTGATCCGGTCGACCACCGGTACTGCCGTTACGTCGGGATTGAGCCGCGCAATCGCGTTCACCGCCGCTGCCGCCTTGGCCTGCCCCTCATCTGCTGTCCCGAAAATTGTCTGGCGTTGCAGGTTGCTCAGGTCGACCAGGTCATCATCGATGATCGTCAGCCGTCCGATCCCGGCGGCGGCAAGGTACTGCAGCGCGGGCGATCCGATCCCGCCCGCACCAATCACCACGACATGCGCCGCGAGCAACCGCGCCTGGCCACCCCCGCCAACCTCCCGCAAAACGATGTGGCGGGCGTAGCGATCGAGCTGAGCGTCGCTGAGCACCTAGACCCCGGTGGAGCCGAAGCCACCGGCGCCGCGCACGGTTTCGTCAAGGCTTTGGACCTCGCTCAAGATCGCACGCTGGACGGCGGCGGGTACGAGCTGCGCGATGCGGTCGCCGCGCGCGATCGCGAACGGCGCATCGCCGAGGTTGGCGAGGATGATCTTCACCTCGCCGCGATAATCGCTGTCGATCGTGCCAGGTGTGTTGAGGCAGGTAATGCCATGTTTCAGTGCCAACCCGGAACGCGGGCGCACCTGCACCTCAAACCCGTCCGGAATCGCAACGGCAAACCCTGTGCTGACCGCGTACCGCGCACCGGGTGCAAGCGTCAGCGCCTCGGCTGCAACCACATCCATGCCCGCCGCGCCTGATGTCGTATAAGCGGGGAGAGGAAGGTCACTTCCATGCGGGAGGCGCTGGATGGCAATGGTAATCGGGTTCATGCGGCCTTCCCCCGGTCGTCCCCAAGGCTATCAGCGATGCGCGCAGCAAGGCGCGTTGCCACGTCTTCCTTCGCCATTCGCTCCCAGCTTTCGGTGCCTGCTGCAGTGACAATGTGCACGGTGTTCGCCTCGCCGCCCATCACATCGCCTGACACATCATTGGCGACGATCCAGTCCGCGCCTTTGCGGACGCGCTTCGCGGTGGCGTGATCGATGACTCGCTCGGTTTCAGCGGCAAAGCCGATGAGGAGTGCCGGGCGTTGCGGGCTGCGGGCGAGCGTCGCCAGCAGATCGGGGTTTTCGACCAGCATCAGCGTTGGCGCGCGCGCGCCCTTTTTGATCTTTTGGGGGCTCGGGGTGACGCGCCAGTCGGCCACGGCGGCAACCATCACTGCAGCATCTGCGGGCAGCGATGCGTCTACAGCCGCCCCCATCTCAAGCGCGGTTTCGACATCGATCCGGTCGACGCCCGACGGGGTTGGCAAGCTCACCGGCCCGGCAATCAACGTCACTCGCGCGCCCAGCGCTGCCAGCGCGCCCGCAATCGCAAAGCCCTGTTTGCCGGATGACCGATTGGCGAGATAGCGGATCGGATCGATCGGCTCATGCGTCGGTCCGGCGGTGACGATGATGTGTTTGCCCGTCAGCATCGTTGTCAGCCCGCCAGCGCTTGCTGGATCGCCGCCAGGATTGCCTCAGGCTCGGGCAGGCGGCCGGGGCCGAATTCGCCGCATGCCATTGGCCCCTCATCGGGCTCGATCACGGTGATGCCGTCGGCGCGCAGCTGCGCCACGTTGCGACGCGTCGCCGGGTGCTGCCACATCCGCACATTCATCGCGGGGGCCGCGAGTACCGGCTTGTCGGTGGCGAGCAGCAAGGTGGTCGCCAGATCATCGGCGATCCCTGCCGCCATCTTTGCCATCAAATCGGCCGTGGCGGGTGCAACAACCACAAGGTCGGCCTCGCGGCTCAGCTGGATATGGCCCATCTCGGCCTCATCCTTCAGATCCCACAGGCTCGTGTGTACGGGATTTTCCGACAATGCCGCCAGCGTCATCGGCGTGATAAACTGCGCGCCGCCCGCAGTCAGCACGCAGCGCACGCCGATCCCGGCCTTGCGGGCGAGGCGGATCAGCTCGCAGGCCTTGTAGGCGGCAATCCCGCCGCCGACGATCAGGAGGATGCGTTTCATCGCACGCTCCTTGTCACGGTAATGCGGCGGCTGTCGAGCGCGGCGACGGTCAAATCGCGGACCCCATCGGGCGCAAAGGCCAGCCCGACCAGGATTGTCGGTGCGACGAGCAAGCCCCAGTAAAAGGTGTCGGGTCGTCCGAACAGGCTGAGCAGCAGCGCATAAGCACCAAACACCGCCAGCGTGCGCACCGCGAGCGGATCGCGCCAGCTTGCCCAGCCGAACAGGGCCAGTCCAACCAGCAGCGCCGATGCCCACTCGGGGGCGAGGTTAAGCGCGGTCGAGATTGACATCGTCTTCACGAAAAACCCGAAGCCCAGCATCCCGGCCCAACCGGGCGATGTCGGATCGGCAGGGCCGACGACTTGCCCAACGGCATAAGCATGCGCGAGGACGACGATCGCGAGTACGCCCAGCGCCGCGGCCCAGCCCAGCGCCTCACGCCGCTCGCCGTCGATCATGGCCATACCGAGCATCACCATCACATAAAGCGCAGCCGTCTCGCGGATCAGCATTGCGATCAGGCCGATCGCGACCGGGGTGATCCAGCGGCTCGGTCGCCGCAGCGCGAGCGACAGCGCGATCAGCAACCCGGCCCAGATCTCATGAAAAGCCGTAAGCGAAGGTTGCAAAAACGCGACCATGCCGCCGATCAGCAGCACCAGCGCGATCGCCTGGGGCGGAGGTCGCTCGATCGCGCGTCGTAGCCGAACATACCAGGCCAGCACGACGGCCGCTGCGAGCCCATAGAGCAGCAACAGCGTGATCGGCGGGGGTAGATAGGCCTGCACGATCGCGAGCGTCGGCAGGCGGAAGGTGACGAAAGGCCGAAGCGGATAATCGCCTGCCCGCAGTGCAGTTGCCGTGACGGCGTAATAGTCACCGCCACCGCGCACCCCCGCGACAATCGATTCGTACAGCATCACATCGGCCTGATCCTCCGCGCGGTTGGCCGGATCGCGGCTCACCGGTGGCGGCCCGGCGACGAACAGCGCGCTCAAGCAAAGGGTGAGGAAGAGGGCGAGCAGGATAAGCCCGGATTTGGCGCGGGGTGCCTTCAGCGTCGCAAAGCGGCTTGGCGATGCAAGCCATAAAGGCGGTCGCGGCCGGGCCATGCTATCCCAGCACCATCCACGTCGCCGTCACGGTGATCCCCGATGCGAGCAACGCGACGGCGGCATAACGCCAGCCGCCACCGATCCGCACAACCTCGATTTCCTTCAACGGCGGGGCAGGTGGCGCGCCACCTGGATCGGGGAAGTGCCGTTCGATATTACGGATCAACTGAGGCAGGCGCGCCAGCGTTTTGAGATCAGCGGTCAGCCGGTCAGCGGCGAAGGTTTCGGGGCCAAGTTCGGTCCGGATCCATTCGCGCACGAACGGCGCTGCAGTCTCCCACATGTTGATATCGGGATCGAGCGCGGTCGCCACCCCCTCTACCATCACCATCGTCTTTTGCAGCAGCAGCAGATGCGGCTGCGTTTTCATGTCGAAATCACGGGTGATGTTGAACAGCCCGTCGAGCATGTTGCCGACCGACATGTCCTTCACGGACATGCCCCGCATCGGCTCCCCCACCGCGCGGAGCGCCGTCGCGAATTCGGCGACGTCGTGGTGCGGCGGCACATAGCCCGCTTCGAAATGGATTTCGGCGACGCGGCGGTAGTTACCGGTGATCAAGCCGTAAAGAATCTCCGCCAGCCACACGCGCGCCCGCCGGTCGATCCGCCCCATAATGCCGAAATCGATCGCGGCGATCCGGTTGCCGGGTAGCACGAACAAATTGCCCTGGTGCAGATCGGCGTGGAAAAACCCTTCGGCAATCGCCTGACGAAGAAACGCGTGAACCAATATGTGCGCGAGCCGCGCGGGGTCGTGCCCCGCCGCCAGCATCGCCTGTCGATCCGACATTTTGATGCCGTCGATCCATTCGAGCGTCAGCACGCCGCCCGTGGTGCGCTGCCAATCGATTGCGGGCACGACGAAATCGGGTTCCGCCGTCATCGCTTCGGCAAGTTCGGAGGCAGAGGCAGCCTCACGACGGAGATCAAGTTCGCGCGCGGTCCAGCGCTTGAACGTCTCGATCACCAGCCGAGGCTGGAGCCGGGCGAACTCGCCGCCCATCGATTCGACCTGCGCTGCCGCCCATTGGTAGGTATCGATCGCGCGGTTGAATTCTTCCTCGACGCCAGGACGCAGCACCTTGATCGCGACGGTGCGGCCATCGGCCGTCACGCCGCGATGGACCTGCGCGATCGATGCGGCACCGACCGGCACGGGGTCGATCGAGGCGAACAGGTCGCTTAGCGGACGCGCAAAGCTGGCGGTCATGGCGGCGCTGATTACGTCGAACGAGACGGGGGGCAGGGCATCCTGCAGTCGCTGCAAGTCCTTTGCCGCCGCGTCGCCGACGATATCGGGGCGAGTCGCGAGCGTCTGGCCGAGCTTAATCGCGGCGGGGCCAATCGCTTGAAGCGCATCGGCATAGCCCGGCGTTGCCGGCAAGCGAACGCCGAAGCGCGCGATTCGGGCAAGGCGACGCACCGCAGGCGGCGTGTTCGGATCACGCTCGATCCCGCTAAGCGCGCCGTGGCGGGCAAGCGTGCGCCCCCATTTCATTAGGCGCCAGAGATGGACGGCGGGGGCGGTCATACGCGGCCGCCCAATTCACGATGGGCCAAAATCAAATCTTCCAGCCGCTGTGAATTGCAACCAGCCCGCCCAGCATGGGTTCGACCTTGGTCTGGATGAACCCTGCGTCAGCGATCATCCGTTCGAAGGTCGGCATGTCCGGGAAGCGCCGGATCGATTCGATCAGGTAGCGATAGCTGTCCTCATCCTTCGCCAGCATCTTGCCGAGCTGCGGCACCAGTTTGTGCGAATAGAGGTCGTACACGTCGGCAAAGCCCGGCCACAATGTGGTCGAGAATTCCAGGCAGAAGAACCGCCCGCCGCGCTTCAGCACGCGGTTCGCCTCGCGCAGCGCTTTTGGGATATCGGTGACGTTCCGGATGCCGAAGGCGATCGTGTAGGCATCGAAAAACCTGTCGGGGAAAACCAGGGTCTCGGCATTCGCTTCGGTCCAGACCAGCCCGTCGATGCCGCGCTTGGAAGCGCGCTCAATGCCGACTTCGAGCATTGCGGGATTGATATCGGCGACCGTGATTGCGGCGCCGGATGGCGCCATGCGGAACGCAATGTCGCCGGTGCCGCCGGCCATGTCGAGGATCGTCTCCCCGGTGCGCGGTTGCACGCGGCGGACGAATCGGTCCTTCCACAGCCGGTGCATGCCAGCGGACATGGCGTCGTTCATCAGATCATAGGAAGGCGCGACGCTTTTGAAGACGTCGCCCACACGGGCGGTTTTTTCGGAAGCGGCAATGTCTTCATAGCCGAAGGAGACGGTATCAGTCATGCGGTCGCTCTAGCTTGGCCTTGTGGACGGGGCAAACCCAACCTAGCTGCCAAGGCGAAATGCCTGAACTTCCCGAAGTTGAAACCACGGTCCTTGGTCTGCGTCCCGTGCTGGAGGGGCAGCGGATCGACCGTGTCGTGCTGCGCCGCGCGGATTTGCGGCGGCCATTCCCGGTCGATCTGGGGCAGCGCCTGACAGGCGCGCGCGTGACCGGGCTTAGTCGCCGCGCCAAATATGGGCTGATCGATACCGATCGCGGTGATACGATGATCTTTCACCTCGGCATGTCGGGCCGCTGGCGAGTCGATCCGAGCGAAACGCTGACCCATGATCATCTGGTGCTGACCACCACGGCGGGGCGGACGCTGTCGCTCAACGATCCGCGGCGGTTCGGGTCGGTCGATCTGGTCTCGACAGACAGCCTTGCTGCCTATCCACCCTTCACCGCAATGGGCCCCGAGCCATTGGGCCCCGATTTCACCGCTGCCTATCTGCGCGGCGCACTGGAGGGGCGGGCGGCTCCCATAAAGGCGATGCTGCTTGATCAGCGGATTGTGGCGGGGTTGGGTAACATCTATGTCTGTGAGGCGTTGCACATGGCTGGCATTGCACCGTCACGCCCCGCCGGGCGGATCGCCCGCACCCGGCTCGTGCCGCTTGTCGAGTCAATCCGCAGCGTGCTCACAGCAGCCATCACCGCCGGCGGTTCGACACTGCGCGATTATGCTCGGCCTGATGGCGAGCTCGGTTATTTCTCGAAGCAATGGCGGGTCTATGGCCGTGAGGGGGAGGTGTGCGGGTGCGGCGCGCCGGTGCTTCGCCGCCCCGAAGGTGGGCGCTCGACGTTCTGGTGCAATCGTTGCCAGCGTTGAGTTGTTGACCGCAAGGTCCACCGGGGTTAAGAGGCGCGCTTTCGAAGGGCGATCGGGAAATTTTCCCCCGCCCTTTTTCATTGAAAAGGTTCGAGGACGGCATGGCGAATACGCCACAGGCGAAAAAGCGTATCCGGCGGAACGACCGCCGTGCGGAGATCAACACCAATCGCGTCGGGCGTATCCGGACGTTCGTGAAGAAGGTCGAATCGGCGCTCGATTCGGGCGACAAGGACGCAGCCGCAACGGCACTGGCCGCTGTGCAGCCCGAATTGGCGCGCGGCGTTGCCAAGGGCGTCCTTCATAAGAACACGGCGTCGCGCAAGTTCGCCCGCCTCACCAAGCGCGTTTCGGCACTCGCCTAACTCGTTACGGTTTCGTTACAATTCGCCCGCCGGGAGCTTTCCGGCGGGCTTTTTGTCGTGCTTTGGGGGTACGTTTGGCCGATTATGGCACGGCACGGGCCAAATTCCGGCTTGACCATACCCGTCATATCAAAACCTAGGATTCTCCGCGATTCGCGAAGGTTTCAGATTAGTGACGGATTTATTATACAGTAAAACCAGATCGTTATTAGATTTTTGACGCGTTTGCGCGGCTGACAGCGAGTCAACGGATTTATTTCAGATTGTTGACATCAACGGCACTTGATCGACTCGGCTATGTCCTCATAATCAGTCCTCGCCGCCGTGATTACCTCACGCGGTCTCGCGAATAACTTCAACGCCAGGCGGATGCGATGCGGGGGAAATTTATACTGAAAAAATGACGCGTCCGAGGGTTGTTCTCGGCCGTTGGGAGAGCTGCGTGTGACGAATGCCGGTGCATTGAGGGCGAACCCCACAAGCGATGTCGAGAGGGCATGGTTGCGGATTAGCGGTCATTTGCGTGAATCAGCCGGCACGCGGTTGTTTGATCAGTGGCTGAAGCCGTTGGCCCTTGGTGCGTGTGATGAGGCGGATACGATCCGCCTGACGCTTCCGTCTGCCTTCATGACCAACTGGGTGCGCAACAATTATGCCGAGCGGCTGACGCAGGAATTTCGTGCGCTGCTGCCGCAGGTCACGACCGTGATCATTGAGACCGCGACAGTGAGTGCGCCGCTGCCCGTGCTGACGGCTGTCGATGTGCAACCCGTGGTGAATGAGCCGAGCCCGATCGCCGCCATTGGCGGCGCGCGTCCGGCCCTTGATTCGCGTTTCACCTTTGATCGATTCGTTGTCGATGCGTCGAACCGAGTCGCGCTAAACGCTGCACAGGCGCTTGCCGAACCCGGTCCACCGCGGTTCAGCCCGTTGTTCCTTCACAGCGGCACCGGCATGGGTAAAACGCACTTGATGCACGCCATCGGCACGGCGTTCTTAGCCGCCCAGCCTTCGGCCAACGTGATCTATATGTCCGCCGAACGCTTCATGTTCGAATTCGTCCAGGCGATGCGGGCACGCGATACCTTTGCCTTCAAGGCGCGGCTGCGCTCGGTCGATCTGCTGATGATCGATGATCTCCAGTTTATCGCTGGCAAGGATGCGACCCAGGAGGAGTTTTTCTACACGATCAACGAGGTGGTGAGCGCTGGCAAACGGCTCGTCGTCAGCGCCGATCGTTGCCCGCAGGCGCTTGACGGTGTTGAGGCGCGAATCCTCTCGCGCCTGTCCGTCGGCTTTGTCGCTGATATCAAGCCTGCCGAGATCGAATTGCGGCGCGCCATCCTGGCGCGCAAGCTGGTCGACTTGCCAGAGGTTACTGTGCCCGCCGATGTTCTCGAACTGCTCTCGGTTCGGCTGACGTCAAGCATTCGCGAGCTGGAGGGCGCCCTCAACCGCCTGGTCGCCTATGCCCAGTTGACGGGTGAGTCGATCGATATGGACTTCACGCACGCAACACTGGGCGATGTGCTGCGTGGGGTGCAGAAGCGCGTGACGATCGATGAGATCCAGCGGGCTGTGTCAACGTATTTCGAACTCAAGCCGATCGAGCTGGTATCGGCACGGCGCGCCCGCGTCGTCGCCCGCCCCCGCCAGATTGCGATGTACCTCGCCAAGCGGCTGACGACGCGCTCGCTGCCCGAGATTGGCCGTAAATTCGGCGGGCGCGATCATTCGACAGTGATTCATGCTGTCCGCCGGATTGAGCAACTGCGCGACAGCGACGTCGATGTCGACAGTGCGGTGCGGGTGTTGCTGCGTGAGCTTGAGGGGTAGGATCAACCCCGTCTTGGTCGACCCACAAAAAGGGCCTCCGGTGCAGCACCGGAGGCCCATTTGGCATCAGCTCGATCGCGTTACTTCTTGCGCTTGGGGTCCGGCGCGATCGTGATCTTCACTGTTTCGCCGGAATTGCCCGGAAATCCCGTGAACATCGCTTCGACGAGATTGGGGACAATGCGCGGCAGATTATCGTCGGTCGATTGCGCCCGCGCGGTGCCCTCGAACAAGCGCTGGCCGTTATCGGCGCGTTCGATCTTGAGATCGAGTTCGCTGGTGTAAACAGTATAGCTGCTCACATCGTTAAAGCCAGGGCCGAACAGGAACGGATCGTTGAAACCGTAGATGAAGTTGCCGCGGCCAAAACCGCCATAGCCAAAGCGTCCGAAACGGCCAAAGCCGCCGCCAAACCCGCCGCCAAACCCGCCATAGCCAAATCCGGTCGACTGGACGCGTTCGCGGCCACGATCGACATCATAGTTCATCTTGACGATCAGCTGGGCCTGGCCGGGATTGGCTGCAGGCTGATAGCCCTGCTCGACCAGTCGTGCACTGACGAGGCGGGCATACTGGTTGAACTCGATCCCGCCCTGAAGATCAGGATTGCTAGCCTGAACAACAAAGGTCTGGCCTGCCGCCGGACCGGAAAGTGCCTGGAAACGCGAAACTTTCGCGCTGAATGGCGTCGCGCAGCTCGAAAGGACCAGCAATGCAGCGACGGCGAGGAATGATTTCTTCATGGGACCATCCTTCAAGCGACATAAAAAGTTACAAACAAACAATTACTTGGCGATCGTGGCATCCGCCAGATGAACGGTAGTTGAACGCATTACCCTACCGCTTTGTCGCTAGACCTGCAAACCAATCGCACGCTGTGTTGCCAACAACGTTGGTGCTGCGAGTGTGGTTGCGCGTGCTGCGCCGTCAATCAGCGCATCGGCCACAGCGGTTCGATCATCCAATAGCTGCGTCAGCCGCTCGCGGATCGGGCCCAGCACGCTGATCGCAAGATCAGCGAGCGCAGGCTTGAAGCTGCCAAAACCCTGCCCGGCGAATTCGCTCAACACCGAATCGACGGATCGATCGGCCAGGGCGGCGTAGATCGTTACCAGATTTCGCGCCTCGGCGCGTTCGGCGAGCCCCGCTACCTGCTCTGGCAGGGGTTCAGCATCGGTCTTCGCCTTGCGAAATTTCTGGGCGATCAGCTCATCAGAATCGGTGAGGTTGATGCGCGACAGGTCCGATGGATCTGATTTCGACATCTTGGCCGATCCATCGCGCAGACTCATTATCCGCGGTGCGGCCTTGCTGATCAGCGGTTCGGGAAGCGGGAACAGGTCGACCCCGAAATCAAGGTTGAACTTGGTCGCAATATCGCGCGCCAGCTCGAGATGCTGCTTCTGGTCCTCGCCCACCGGCACATGCGTAGCCTTGTACAGCAGCACATCGGCGGCCTGCAGCACGGGATAGCCGAAATAGCCGACGCTCTGGCTGGAACCGTCCTTGCCCGCCTTGTCCTTCCACTGCGTCATCCGGTTGAGCCAGCCCATCCGCGCGGTGCCGTTCAGAATCCATGCCAACTCACTATGGGCTGGAACGCGCGCCTGATTGAACAGGATCGACCGGGCGGGATCAATGCCACAGGCAATCAGCGCGGCGGCCATTTCGACCGTCGCATTGGCGAGCTCAGCCGGCACGACGGGCTGGGTCAGCGCGTGCAGATCGGCGAGGAAGAACAGGCAGTCCCCGCCGCCCGCCGCGACCTCATCCTGCATCGCGACCCATTGCCGGATCGCGCCCAGATAGTTGCCCAGGTGCAGATTGCCGGTGGGTTGAATGCCAGAAACGACGCGCATCAGGGGGCTTTCGGGGTTGGGTCAACAGGGTCGGTACGGCGGCGCCGCAGCACCGCCAGCAGATCAGAAGGCAGATAGGCGCGCAGCACGAGACAGGCGATCGCATAAACCAGCCCGCCCAGCCCGACCAGCACGATCATCGCCAGCCAGCGGGTCACGCCGGTGCCCAGCGTATAGGGCGCGAAACGATCGTTGAGGAAAAACATCACGCCCCCCATCGCGAGCGCGGCGAGGCCAAGCCGCCAGCAGCGCTTGCGGAGTTGTGCGTCGGGTAAAAAATGTTCGCGCTTCACCAGCGTGCGGTACAGCAGCGCCAGATTGACCAGGCTGGCAATCGCCGTGGCGAGCGGTGGCCCCATATGCTTCAGCGGGCCGATGAGCGCGAGGTTTAGTACAAGGTTGATCGCGATCGCGATCGTCGCATAGCGCACCGGCGTGGTGGTATCTGCGCGGGCATAGTAGCCCGGCGTCAACACCTTGATGAGGATGTAAGCTGGCAAGCCGATCGAAAACGCCGCGAGCGCCTGAGCAGTCGCGATCGTATCGTCGGGGGTGAATTTTCCGTGCTGGAACAACGCAGCGACGATCGGTACGCCGCACACGATCAGCGCCACAGTTGCAGGCAGCGTGAAGAACAGCGCCAATTCCATGCCGCGGTTTTGCGTGTTCATGGCGTCGCCGTCCTGGCCAGCTCCAAGCTGGCGCGAGATCGTTGGGAGCAGCACTGTGCCGAGCGCGATGCCGATCAGGCCGAGCGGCAGCTGGTTCAGTCGATCCGCATAGTAAATGTACGATACCGACCCTTCATTCAGTAAACTGGCGGCCAGCGCCGTAGACACGACGAGGTTGATCTGTACCGCGCCCGCCCCGGCTGCCGCAGGACCGATCAGCGCGAGCAGCCGCCTCACCTCGGGCGTCAGGCGCGGCAGGCGGGGGCGCAGGTTCACCCCGTTACGCCGACACGCCAGCCACAGCCACAACAGCTGGAGCATGCCCGATACGGTGACCGCAATCGCTTGGATCCGTGCCGTCGCCAGCGGATCGGCGGTGTGAAAGAACACCAAGGCGGCGATGAGCGTGAGGTTCAGCAGGATCGGGGCGGCGGCATTAACCCAGAATTTCTGCATCGAATTGAGGATACCGCCGAGCAACGAGACCAAAGATATCAGCAACAGATAGGGCAGGGTGATCCGCGAGAGGGTGACTGCAAAATCGAACTGCGTGGGCGTTACATCGCGAAAACCGCCCGACAACGCCCAAGTGATCGGCCAGGCAAAAACTTCCATCACAATCGTCAGTACGATCAGGATCGGCAGCAGCACCGACAGCACATCCTGCGCAAAGCTGAGCCCGGCGGCCAGACTGCCGCCGTCTTCCGATACCTTTTTGTTGAACATCGGAATGAAGGCCGCGCTGAACGCGCCTTCAGCAAACAGCGCGCGAAACATATTGGGTAAGCGAAAGGCAACCAGAAAGGCGTCTGACGCAAAGCTCGCGCCGATGAAGCGCGCGAACAATGAATCGCGCACTAGCCCCAGGATGCGGCTGGCAAGCGTAAGCCCGCCGACCGAGCCCAGGGCGCGCACGAGGTTCATGCCGGTTGCTCTATCGATTTCATGGCCGTGTATCCTACAGCCGAAATTTTACGCGTGGCCGATATCCTCAATCGGCAGGTTCTCACCCGGCTGGGCCTGGACTTGCGACAGATACAAAGCGTCGAAATCGATCGGCTCAAGCAGCAGCGGCTGGAAACCGCCATCGCGCACCGTATCGGCAAGCACGCGGCGGGCGAACGGGAACAGCAAGCGTGGTGCCTCGCCGAGCAGGAAGGGCTGGACATGCTCTTCGGGGATGTTGCGCAGGCCGAACAGGCCGGCAAAGCTGAGGTCGACGACAAACGCCACACCGTCATCGGTTTCCGACCGGACATCCATTTTCAGGATCACTTCGAACACGTCTTCGGCGACCTGCTGGGTACCGATGTTGAACTGCACATCGATGCGCGGCATCGACTGGCTCTGATAAATCGCCGGTGCATTCGGGTTTTCGAACGACAGGTCTTTCACATATTGCGAGATCAGCCCGGCAACTGGCGTGGTATCTGCGCCGTTGGCCATGGGTTCGCCGCCATTATCCTGGTCGTCCATCAATCGGTCTTTCTACATAAGGGTCAGTGCGGCATGAGGGCATCGCCCACATGCCAATGCGCGTCGCGCCTAGCAGGGGGCGGGCGGCAGTTCAACGCTATGGGCGAAAGCCGGTAATTCCGCTATTTGAAACCCTGGGTTCATGCGCCTATGTTAAGCGTTCGCCATACACCGGAGGCAGAGTGGTTTACGTCGTACTTTTAGCAATGATTGCCGGGTTCCTCGCGCTGCGCCTTTACATGGTGCTGGGCAAACGTACCGGCCATGAGCAGCCACTCCCCAAGCCGACCGAGGATCGCGTCGCGCTTGCCCCGGTGCCTGCCCGCACGATCGATGCGGCGCCCGAACGCGTCGATATCGTCAACCGTCATATCGAAACGCGCGCCGAACCCGGCATCCGGGCGATCATCTCGGCTGATTCGTCTTTCGATGTCGGCCAGTTCGTCGATGGGGCGAAATCTGCCTATCGCATGATCCTTGAGGCGTTCTGGAAGGGCGATGTCGATACACTCAACTGGCTGGTCGATGATGCGGTGCGCCAGAGCTTTGTCGAAGCGATCGAGGAACGCACGGCGGCAGGCCATGTGCTTGATAACCGGCTGATCAGCATCGAGCGCGCGGTGATTACCGATGCTAGCCTGGAAGGGCGCGATGCGCGGATCATGGTCAGGCTGGAGGCTGATATCGCCGCAATCACGCGTGATGCAGAGGGTAATCTGGTGTCGGGTTCTATGAGCGACGCTGTTGAAACCCGCGAAATCTGGACTTTTGCGCGCACGCTGAAAAGCAGCGATCCGAACTGGAAACTCGTCGAAACCGACGAGGCATAAGCGGGTGATGGTGCGGCGCTGGGGGCTGGTGGCGCTTGCCGTTGCCCTGTCGGCATGCAGTGCCCGCACCGTGCCGCCGTCTCAGGGTCCAGCGCCGCAAGCGGGTTCGCAAATACGGCCAACGCCCGCGCCGACGCAGTCTGCACCGGAAATCGTTACTGCGGTTGCGGCAGGGGTGGTGGCAGGGCCGCCGATCCGCGAATTACCACTTTCCCGCGATCAGGCAGTGCGCGCGCTCGCTGCCTTTCGCACATCCTGCCCCAGCCTGATCAAGCGCACCGATGCGACCGGCCTGACCCAGGGCAGTGATTGGCAAGCGGCATGCACCGCCGGTGCCACGACGGCCGATGATGACGCACGCAGCTTTTTCGATCGCTATTTTGAGACCGTGAAGGTCGGTGACGGCAGGGCATTTGCCACCGGCTATTATGAACCCGAGATCGCTGGATCGCGTGTCCGCCAGCCGGGCTATGAAGTGCCGATCTATGGTCGCCCGACCGATCTGATCGATGTCGATCTTGGACTGTTTTCCGAGACGTTGAAGGGCCGCAAGATCCGGGGCAGGGTGGAGGGAACGAATTTCGTCCCCTATCCTGATCGAACTGCGATCGAGACAGGGGCGATCGAGCGTACCGCGCCGATCATCGCTTGGGCGGCCGACCCCATCGAGATATTTTTTCTGCAAATCCAGGGATCTGGCCGATTGCGTCTGCCCGATGGTGGAATCATGCAGATTGGTTATGAAAGCCAAAATGGGCGCGATTACACCGGCATCGGTGCATTGATGCGGCAGCGTGGGCTACTCCAGCCGGGCCAAACGTCGATGCAGGGCATTGTCGCCTGGCTGCGTGCTAACCCTGATGAAGGGCGGGCGATTATGCGCGAGAATAAAAGCTTCGTGTTTTTTCGAGAGCAGCAAACCGCCGCCAAGGGGGCGATGGGCTATGTCGTCACGGGCGGCGTGAGCGCAGCGGTCGATCCAAAATTTGTGCCGCTGGGCGCGCCGATCCTGCTCGCCATGGATCGCCCCGAGGCATCGCGTCTATGGATCGCGCAAGATACCGGCGGCGCAATCCGGGGCGCCAACCGCGTCGATACGTTTTGGGGCGCGGGGCCAGAGGCGAGCGTGATTGCAGGCGGCATGTCTGCTCGCGGCAGTGCGTTTGTGTTCGTGCCACGCGGTACTCTTGCTCGCCTGTCGGCACCTCCACAATTGCCGGGGCCTTCTTCGTCGGGGAGCCCGAATGGCGGAGCGCCGCTTAACCGCTGACGAAGCGGCACTTTGGCGGCGCGTCATGGCTACCGTTCGACCAGCACGGCCGGCCTCGCCAAAACCTGCTCCTGTGGCGCCCGAGCCCGCTGCCGAAAAACCGTCACTTTCTAAGGCTGCGTCCAGGTCGCCGTCATCACCACCACGCGCGCGGCCAGCGTCTGCCGAAGTGTTGAAGCCCCAGCCCAAGCTCGGCACGACGCTTGATGGCAGCTGGGATCGCAAGCTCGGCAGCGGCAGCGTGGTGCCCGACAGTTCGATCGATCTGCACGGGCACACGCTGCAATCGGCGTATGGCGTGCTCGACGCCGGACTAGACCGCGCGATTGCGCGCGGTGATCGGATATTGCTACTTATCACTGGCAAACCGCCCCGCCCCGAGAGCGAACGGCCCCATGCGCGCGGGCGGATTCGCGAGGCGGTGGGCGACTGGCTTGCAGCGTCGCGCCATGCCGCGAACATCGCCTCGGTCCGTGCCGCGCACCCCCGGCATGGCGGGGCGGGGGCGCTTTATATCGTGCTGCGCCGCCCCCCGAACGATCGAAAATATTAACCTTTTGCTGGCAATTTGCGGCTCTGTTCGGATGCACTGCATCTATCACGCAAGGGGTCATACGCCGCGATGGGAGGTGCTTCGCTCAAAAGTCGCGCCATCACCTTCGCGATGGCCACGGGTGCGGCGTCCTTCATCCTCGCGCTCGCGGCAACCTCGAACGGACAGATCGACAGCGACAGCGTCGCCCGTGCGCTAATCCCCGCCATTGTTTGCGCGGCAATGTCATGGGCATCGGCGGAGCGCGCGATTTCAGCCACCGCCGGCGCGATTGACGCGGCCATTGCCCGCCTCGCCCGCGCGGCGCATGGCGACCTTGAAGGTGAAATTCCGCCGGAAATCGCTGAAAAAGTGCCACAACTTGCGCATGCGATGGAAGGGCTGTTCCAGCAGATTGCCGCCAATCTGGAGAGCGTGCATCGGCTGGCGATGTTTGATCCGGTGACCGGTTTGCCGAACCGCACACACTTCCGGCGCAGTTGCGAACGTATGCTTACCGAATTGCCGATGGGCACTGATGCCGCCCTGTTCTTCATCGATCTCGATCGATTCAAATCGGTCAACGATACGATGGGCCATGCGATGGGTGATATGCTGCTGGGCATGGTCGCCAATCGGCTGCGCGCGGTGGCGGATCGGGTCACCTCCGAAAGCGGCGGTGACGTGGCGCGACGGCAGCCCCTGATCGGTCGGCTTGCGGGTGACGAGTTTACGATGTTTTTCCCCGAGCTTCCCCATCCCGCCGATGCTGCGCGGATCAGCCGCGGCGTGCTGTTCGCGCTCGGTGAGCCGTTCGACCTGGGCGGGCATGATATCGAAATTGGCGCGTCGATCGGCATCGCGCTGCGTCCCGAACATGGCAGTACCCTCACAGAACTGATGCGCGCTGCGGATGCCGCAATGTATCACGCCAAGGCATCGGGGCGGGGGCGTGCCGAGCATTTCACCGAAACGCTGGCGGCGCAGATCGCCGATCGCGCTCAGTTGGAGTGCGATCTGCGTGAAGCGATTTCGCTCAATCAGTTCGCGTTGGTTTTCCAGCCGCAAGTCAGCGTGCTTGACGGTCGGATCGTTGCTGCCGAAGCATTGCTGCGTTGGCGCCACCCGACGCTTGGCGTGAAACTGCCCGGCACGTTCATCAAGCGCGCCGAGGAAACCGGGCTGATCGTTGAAATCGGCGAATGGGTGATCGAGACCGTCGCCGATACGATTGCACGCTGGGGCGACAAGGGGATCGAGCAGCGGCTTGCGATCAACATCTCGCCGCGTCAGCTCGATCATGCGGGCTTCTTCCGCCGTTTGCGTGATGCGATGCACGCCGCCAATGCTCCCGCCCGGTTGCTCGAACTCGAAATTACCGAAACGCTCGCGATGCATTGCAGCGATGATGTGATCGAGGCGATTTCGGCGCTGCGGGCCGATGGCGCAACGATTGCAATCGACGATTTCGGCACCGGCTATTCAAACCTGGCGCGGTTGCGTGATCTGCCCGTCGATCGGGTCAAGCTCGATCGAAGCCTGATCGAACATATCGCGGTGAAACCTGAAGCACGGACGATCGTACAGGCGGTGATCGGGCTGATCCACGGGCTTGGCTGCGAAGCGGTGGCCGAGGGGATTGAGAACCAGGCCCAGGCCGATGTGCTGCGCATCATCGGCTGTGACGTGATTCAGGGCTATGCGATAGCGCATCCCATGGACGAGGATGACTTCATCGCTTGGTCACGCACCGAAAAACGTCAGGCGCTGGCCGGTTGAAGCGCGGTCGTGACGATATCGGCATAGATATCGCTCAGCACTTCCAGATCATTGAGTGCGACGGCCTCATCCAGTTTGTGCATGGTCGCGTTGACCAGTCCAAATTCGACAACGGGGCAGATTTTCGACAGGAATCGCGCGTCGGAGGTGCCGCCAGTCGTGGACAATGCGGGATGGTGCCCCGTGTGCCGGGCAACGGCATCGGCCACCAATGAGGAGAAGGAACCGGGCAGCGTCAAGAATGCTTCCCCCGATATCCGTGCCGCGACGGTGGCGCCGGGGGCATGGGCTTGAGCCAGCGCTGTAATCCGATCGACCAATGCTTCGCCACGTTGCTGATCGTTGAAGCGTGATCGAGCTCGATCGCGTTGATGTCGGCCAGCAGCGAAACCAAGCGGCGGATCGGATTATCGGCCAGATGCGGATAGGCGACATGCCCTTGCTTGCCGGGCACGTCGATCCAGATATTGACCGATCCGCGTCGCCCGATTTTGATCATGTCGCCGAGCTGGTCGACTGAGGTCGGCTCGCCCACCAGGCAAAGATCGGGACGGAGGCCGCGCGCGGCCATGCGGTCGATCAGTGCCACGGTGCCAAAGGTGGCTGGGCCTTCCTCATCGCCGGTGATGATCAGGCTGATCATACCTGCGTCGGCCGGGATGCGCGCGACGGCTGTGACAAAGGCGGCGATCGCGCCCTTCATGTCGACAGCACCGCGCCCGTACAGCAAATCGCCGCGAACCTCGGGGACAAACGGATCGCCCGTCCATCCGCTGCCCGGCGGCACGACGTCGAGATGTCCGGCAAAGGCGAAATGCGCCCCAGATGTGCCACGAACCGCAAGCAGATTTTCCACCGGTCCATCGGGCGCTTCGCCGGCCTGGAACCGCTCTACGGCAAAGCCCAGCGGCAACAGCGCTTGTTCGAGCACGTCAAACACAGCGGATGAGGCGGGCGTGACGCTCTCACAGGCGATCAGCGCCTTGGTGAGCGTGGTAACATCGATCGCGGCCAGCATGACGTGCCCTTATTCGCCCACCGGGCGCTCATATTTGTCGATCACCCATTCTTCTTCCTGGGCGGCGGCGATCCAATCCTGCATCCAGCGATGCCCGATCACGGCATCCACATAGGCCTGTGCGAAGCGCGGCACGGGAAGACCATAGGTGACGAGTCGCGTGCATACCGGGGCGAACATGATGTCGACCGCGCCGAACGCGCCAAACAGCCAGGGCTCCTCTCCGCCAAAGCGCGCGCGCGCCTGCGCCCAGAGTTCGAAGATGCGTGACAATTCGGCCGCGACTTCTTCATCAGGGGTTTCGGGGGTGAAGATCTGGCGGACGTTCATGCCGTGGCGGCTGCGCAGGGCGGTGTAACCCGCATGCATTTCCGCCGCCATCGATCGCGCGAGCCCGCGCGCGGCCAGATCGGCTGGCCAGAAGCGGGTGCCGCCGGTCTGGCTATCGAGATAATCGATGATCGCGATGCTGTCCCACACAACGGCATCATTGTGCCACAGGGTGGGCACCTTGCCGGCCGACGGTGCGAGATCAGCCTCGGCGCGGCGGGCTTGCCAGTTCGAATCGAACATCGGCACAACGACTTCCTCGAACGGAAGGCCAGATTGCTTACAGGCGAGCCAGCCGCGCAGCGACCAGGACGAATAGGCTTTGTTGCCAATGATGAGCTTTAGCATGGCGCCAGCGATAGCGCTGCGCAGGGGCGGTCGCAACCGAGCGTTGCCGTGGTGGCTAATCGCCCCGAAAGGCGTCTTCCACGATATCCTGAAGCCCCAGGCTGCGCAGCACCAGCGCGCCCTCGATCGAGATCATCAGCCCTGCTGCATCGGCGGCACGGCCTGCAGGCGTCGGGCTATCGAGTTGCGCGGCGCCCCAGGCGAGGAATCCGCGGCTGATTTGCGCGCCGATATCACGGTAAACCGGATCACCTCGACCAGCCAGGCTAGCCACTTCAAGCCAGATCCGCATGTACGGCCACAGCGCCTCATCGAACACAGTGGTGAGCAATGCCTTGCGCAGCGCGATGACGGGCAGAGGGGTGGGGGCCCGGTGCGCGTCGAGCATCGCCACCAGCCGTTGGGCGATGCGCTCGAGAACGGCGCCCATCACCTCGGCCTTGTCCTTGAAGTAATAGAGCAGCATCCGATCGCTGATTCCGGCAGATTTTGCCATTGGCCGAAGGCTGGAAGCCGATAGTCCCTCGGCCAAAACATGATCCGCCAGCAGGTCGATCAATACATCGCGACGTTCGTCCGACTTTACCACGGCAAGGCTGTTCCCCGATGAGCGCCTCAGACCCAATCCGATCCTAGTCGCCAAAAGTCCAGCCCCGGCAACAACGCTGGGATTGGACCCCCTAGAGACGCGATTGCCGTTCGGTGCCAATTCAGCCCTGATCAGTGCCGCGATAGCGCAGAACGCGCCAATGTTTCCAATGCGATGATGCGAAGCTGCAACACTGTAGAACGATTGTAATTGATCCGAAACAATCTCGTTGCGGCACTGTCATTGATATCGATAGAGTTACGGGTTGGCGCCGTCCGGTGCCCCTGCTGTCGGGCTTAGCGTCCTTCGCTCAATTCACCGGATAGGCAGCCCGCACAGGCCAGATGCCCGCGATCCCCGGGCTCGTTGCGGAGATGAAGATATGATGCTTAGTTTTGCCGATACCGACCGGATTACTGCTATCGCCCGCCGCGCGCTTGGCCATTGGGGCAGTGCTTCGGTGATCGCGATGGCGGCGTTGTTGGCAGCGAGCCCTGCCGCTGCGCAGACTGCGCCTGCAAGCGACGGTGCTGCTAAGGCAGAAGTTGCCGAAACCAGTGATGTCGATCTCGTCGTTACGGCGCGCAAGCGTGAGGAAAGTTTGCTGGATACGCCGATTGCGATCAGTGCATTTGGCGGTGAAACACTCAAGTCGCTCAATGCCCGTAATCTCGAAGATGTCGGCAAATATGTCCCCAACCTGACGATCAGCCGGTACGGCGTGGGCAATACCGCGCAGGCCGCCATCTTCATCCGCGCGATCGGTTTGCAGGATCACCTGATCACCACTGATCCCGGTGTCGGCGTATATCTCGACGGTGTCTATCTCGGTCGCCAGCTCGGCTCCAACCTGTCGCTGCAGAATATCGAGCGGGTCGAAGTGCTGCGCGGGCCACAAGGTACGCTTTATGGCCGAAACACGCTGGGCGGCGCCGTCAACATTATCACCCGCAAGCCCGGCAGCGAGGAATCGGTCGAGGTCGATGCGCAGGTCGGCACGCGCGGGCGGATCAACGGCAGCTTCTACGCCGATACGCGGATCGCACCGACGCTCGCGATCTCACTCAACGGCAGTTACCAGAGCCGTGACGGCGTAGGCGATGCTGTCAACATCCCCAATCCAAGTGCACGGATTGGCGAACAGAATGATTTCAGCGGGCGTGCCGCTGCCTATTGGACGCCGAGCGACAATTTTTCAGTGCTGACCTCGGTCGATTTCGTTCGGTCGCGCGGCGGCCAATCGCCCTACAAGGTCGATATCTATGATCCGATCGCCGCTGGCTTCACCCAGGCGACCCAGGTGCGTCCAGACGATTCCGGCACCGACGTACCGGGGCTCGAAACGACGTCGCTCGATCTGTTCGGCGCATCGATCACTGCCGAGTTGAAGCTCAGCGATGCGCTAACGACCAAGTTCATCACCAGCTATCGTCAGACGAAATACACCGGCGGTCTTTCCGACACTGACAATATTTCGCGTCAATCGGTTTTCCCGGAAAGCGGTGACGCTGAGCAGGTGTCGACCGAACTCCAGCTGAATGGGGAGTTCGGTTCGTTCAACTTCGTCACCGGTCTCTACTATTTCTACGAAAATGGCAGCAACGATTCATCACCCGCGTTTTTCTTTGGCGGTGACAGCAGTTTTACGCTTCAGCAGACCACCAACAGCTATGCGGCCTATGCTAATGGCAGTTACAACATCACCGATCAGCTCTCGATCGGTGCGGGTGTGCGCTATTCGAGTGATGACAAGCGGGCAACGGCGCAATTCACCAGCTTCCCTGGCCCGATTACTCGTACCGCCAGCTATGATGAAGTCACCGCGCAGGGCAACATCACGTACAAGTTTACCGATGACGTTTCGGTCTATGGCACGATCCAGCTTGGCTATCAGCCGGGCAGCTTCACGCCGCGTCCCTTCGGTGGCCCGGCATCGTTCAATGCCTCGCCGGAGACGACCGCAACCAACTATGAAATCGGCTTGAAGGGCCGCATCACCCCCAATTGGGTGGTGCTGCTGTCCGCCTTCACCACGACTTATGACGATCGCGGGTTGCCCTATTCGTTCATCAACGCGAACGGTTTCAATACGGTGATCATCGCGGCCGATGCGCGCGCGCGCGGCATCGAGGCGGAAACAACCGTCACGTTTGGTGGATTCCGGCTGAAGGGCTCGCTGGGCTATCTCGACAGCAAGATCACCAGCGTGAACTCGCTGCCGCCGGCGTTCTTCCCCACGGGTGGCACGCCTGTCGCGGGTGCACCAACAGCACTCAGCCCCGAATTCACCGGGGCTGTGACGGCGAGCTACACCTATGGGCTGTCGAATGGCGGTGCGATTACGGCACAGGCCGATTATTCCTATCGCGGCGAACAGTTCGGCCAGCCCGTCGCTCGCGCGACCGAGCTGATCGACGCGCGCAGCCTGGTGGGCTTCAACCTGAAGTATGAGAATGCAGCGCGAGATCTTTCGTTCAGCATTTATGGCAGCAACATCTTCAACAAGGTCTATGATCAGGGTCGGCTCGATCAGGGCGGTTTTGTCGGCGTTGTCGTCAGCAATGATCGTAGCGAGTTCGGCGTCCGGCTGACCAAGAAGTTCCGCCAACGTTGACCTTTTGATCGGACCGGCGCGGCATTTGCGGCGCCGGTCCGATGCAACGATTTAGCGCAGCGTGATGAACACTGGGTTCGAATAAAACCACAGATCGCTCCAGGGATCCTCGCCGAGTGGATCGGGGGTGGGCTCAAGCTCTGTCGTGCTGGTGCCGCGAACGCGGATATAGCTGTCGCTTGCTAGGCCGGTCAGCCGGTGGGTCATCGTCAGCACTTCGCCATTCGCCGTCCAGTCGGCGGCGGTGAAGCGGCGAACGATTCGCGTCGTCGGGTTCGTATCGCCGTCACGGTCGGGACGCTTGCCGGTAACATCGCCGATGATCAGATCCACGCGCACGACGCCAGGCGTCCGGCCTGCGCTATTTGAAGTTGCTGGATCGCGTAGCCGAATCGTCACGGTGACATCGCCGCCCTGCGCGATAACCGAGCCGCCAATATCGGCGCGACGCCTGCCTGCTGATACAGTGACATCAAGTTCGGAGACGAGATCGCCGGTCGTGACAAAAACCCGCCCTTGGCGCAATCCATCCAGGATGTCGGCATGTGAAGGGCGCGCGTGAACATAGGTTTTGGAATATTCGCCCGGCCAGAAATCGCTGCCGCCCTCGCTGTAATGGCGATGTGAGTCCGACGTCGAGGTGACCCACCAGCGGCGCCCCTCTCCCAGCATCGAATCCCAGAAGCCGCCGAGACGCGCGGTCATCTGATCAAAACCGCCAAGCGTGGGTGAGCGGCGATAGCTGCCGCGTGCACCTGTGGCGTCATTGCTGCCGTCGCGGTTAAGTGCACTCGCCTGATGCCCGGGTGCCCCCTCCATGCCGATCGCGACGCGCGGGGCAGTATCGTTCCAGTCACGGAATTCAGCAGGGCGATATTGGCCATACGCACCAATCGCTGTCGCCGAGCGTGACGGGTGATTGGCGATAACAACGGGCGCAGAAGCGATGTCGCGCATAAAGCGCAGCGCATCGATCATCCGGGGTTCCGCGTCGCGCGCCGGGTCAAGCGGCCAGGCATCGCGTTCGGAAAAGCGCGATTCGATCTGGCGCAACGTTTCGCGTTCCGCAGGGGTGCCGGGTATGATGAGACTGCTGTGATCGCCGCCCGGCGTATCGAACTCCATGCCATAAAACTGAACGATTTCGGGCACGTCGCGGCGCGCCTGGGTCAGTTCGGGATAGGCCTGCTCGGCGTTGAGCTTCGAATGATTGGGGCCACCATGATCGGTGGCGACCATCCATGACAAGCCGAACTTACGCCCCATCTGCGCGTTGCGGGGGATGGGGTAGACGCCGTCGGCGCCAAGGATCGGCTGTGGGGGTGTGGCAGGATTGGCGGGATCGGGCTTATAGTCCGCGCTGAAGCGGCTGTGGACGTGATGGTCGCCTGCCATCCATTTGCGGCCGCGGCGATCGGCTGCAGTCGGCTGCGTCGGAACGGTGGCAGGCGTAAAGGCTGGCTTGGCATGGCCATGGCCTTCATGGGCGTGGCTTTCGGCTGCGGCAAAAAGAAGGGTAAGCGCGGAGATGCTGGCCATCGTGCCGCCGAGCATTGGCAAAAAACGCATGGAAACCCCCTGAGGACGATCCGATCGACGCCGGAGCCTCCACTCGGCTAAGCACCGACTGTTACATTCGTAATCAAGCCGTTCGATCTAATGCTTATCCGATCGCTTCGATCACCGCCGCGCGCAGTTCCGCAATGCCGAACCCGACCTCGCTTGATGTCGCCATGATATCCGGATGCGCGGCGGGGCGTTTGCGGGCTTCCGCCGCCGTCGCGTCAGTTACCTTCAGCAGCTCGGTCGGCTTGATCTTGTCGGCCTTGGTCAGGATCAGCCGATAGCTGACGGCTGCCTTGTCGAGCATTTCCATGATTTCATGGTCGACATCCTTCAGCCCATGGCGTGAATCGACCAGTACCAGCACGCGCTTCAGCACTTGCCGCCCGCGCAGGAAATCATTGATCAGGAACCGCCATTTCTTGACCATGTCCTTGGGCGCCTTGGCAAAGCCATAGCCCGGCATATCGACCAGCCGCAGTTTCAGGGGATCACCCACATCGAAGAAATTCAGTTCCTGCGTTCGCCCCGGCGTGTTCGAGGTGCGCGCGAGTGCATTGCGCCCGGTGAGCGCATTCAGCAGCGACGATTTGCCCACGTTCGATCGGCCGGCAAACGCAATCTCGGGCACATCCGGTTCGGGCAGGAATTCCAGCGTCGGGGCGGATTTCAGGAAGCTGATCGGCCCGGCAAAGGTCACCCGTGCCGCCTCGATCATGTCCGCGTCGAATTCAGCCATTCAAGGTCATTTCTTCGCTGGCGCTGGCACGAGCATCTCGGGGTGCCGGGCGTACAGCATCCGTTGCTGTAGGATGGTGAGGACGTTCGAGGTGATCCAGTAAAGCTGCAGGCCGACGGCGAACGGCGCCATCACGAACATCAGCATCCACGGCATGATCGCGAACACCTGTTTCTGCGCCTCGTCCATCGGGGCGGGGTTCAGTTTGAACTGGAAGTACATCGATACGCCCAGCAGGATCGGGATGATGCCGATTGCGATGAACACCGGCGGGGTGAAGGGCAGCAAGCCGAACAGGTTGATCGGCGTCAGCGGATCGGGCGCGGCGAGATCGCGGATCCACAGAACAAACGGCTGGTGGCGCATTTCGGTCGATAGCAGCAGCACCTTGTACAGCGCGTACATGATCGGGATCTGCAACAGCGTTGGGCCGCAGCCGCCGAGCGGGTTGACGCCTTCGGTCTTGTACAGCGCCATGATTTCCTGCTGCTGGCGGGGCTTGTCGTCCTTGTAGCGTTCCTGAATCGCCTTTTGCTTGGGCTGGATCGCCTTCATCTTGGCCATCGATGCAAACTGGCGTTGCGCGATCGGGAACAACAGACCGCGGATCGTTAGCGTCAGCAGGATGATCGCGACGCCGAAATTGGTCGTCAGGCGGAACAGGATATCGAGATAATAGAAGATCGGCTTTTCAATGATCTGAAACCAACCCCAATCGATCGCCTTGTCGAAGTTCACGATGCCGCCATCGTTCTGATATTTGTCGATCAGCCGCACTTCCTTGGCGCCCGCAAAAAAGCGCGATGACGTGCGCGCGATCTTGCCCGGCGCGATCTTGACTGGGGTGCTAGCGTAATCGGCCTGGAACACATCCCCCGCAGCGCGGAAGCCCGCATGGACCTGCGCATTCTGGTCAGGAACGAGGGCGGCGAGCCAATAGAGATCGCCAAAGCCGAGCCAGCCGCCCTTGGCATCGAAATAGTTGGCGCCTGCCTTAACAGAGGTGCCGAAGGGCGCGTCGAAAAAGCCGGGCTCGACGCCCTTCAGGTCGGGATAGCCGATATCGTAATTGGCGCCGACGCCGAATACGCCGATCGGGCCGACATGGTTGACCCAGGTGTCGACATCCTTCGATGCGCCGGTGCGGGAGATCAGGCCGTAGGGGCGCAGGGTGACCGGGGCGGCGGTCGCATTGGCGGCCGCTTGTTCGATCGTGAAGAGATAGCCGTCATCAACCGCGATCTTGATCTGGAAGCGAAGACCCTGTGGGTTCGCCCAGCTGAGCGTCACTGGCTTGCCGGGGGTAAGCACGGCCGAGTCGGCGGTCCAGACCGTGTTCTTGTCGGGGAGCGCAACGCCGTCGCCAGCCCAGCCGAACCCGGCGAAATAACTGTCCGCCGCGCCCGACGGCGACAGCAGGCGCACTGGCGGGGCGTTCTTCTTGATCGTTTCCTTGTGGCGCAGCAGCACCAGATCGTCGAGCCGAGCGCCCTTCAGGTTGATCGAACCCTTTACCGCAGGCGTCGTGATCGCCACACGCGGTGTTTCCGCCAGCACGACAGCGCGATCGCGCTTCACCTTTGTTGCATCGACAGCAGGGGCGGTCGCATTCGAGGTGACGGTGCCTGCAGGGGGCGTGGCGGTCGGGGTACCCGGCTGAGTGCGTGCCACTGGCGGGCGCTTGGGCTGGGGAAACAGGCTCTGCGACACAATCGGCCAGCCGACCAGGATCAGCGCGGCGATCGCCAGGAACAGCACCATGTTGCGATTGTCTTGATTCACTTGGAACAGCCCCGATCGTGCAGTCTTGGAATATCAGGGGACGGGATCATAGCCTGATCCGCCCCAGGGATGGCAGCGCGCGATCCGTTTGGCCGCGAGCCACCCGCCTTTCAGCGCGCCATAGCGGCGAAGAGCAGTGATTGCATAGGCCGAACACGATGGCGCGTAGCGACAGGACGGCGGCAGGATCAAAGAAGGGCCGAGTTGCCAGCCCCGCGCAATCAGGATCAGCAACCGGGCAATCATCGCGCGACCTTTGCCCCAACCTTGATCAAAGCACGTGTTAAATCGGCCTCCAGCACAGCGAAACCGCGGCTCAACCCGTCAGCGCGACCAATCAGTACATGGTCATGTCCCGGAAGGCCTGCCACCGGCAGAACGGCGCGCGCCAGTGCGCGCAACCGCCGTTTCAGCCGATTGCGTACCACGGCATTGCCGATTTTCTTGGTAACGGTGAACCCGATCCGCATATCGGGCGCACCATCCGCTCGGTCACGCGCCAGCAGCACGAAACCCGGCATCGGCGCGCGCCTGCCCGCATTCGCCGCCAAAAAATCGCGGCGTGCGGTAAGCGTTGTTATGCCGACAGCTTCTTGCGACCGCGGGCGCGACGGGCGCGCAGGACGTTGCGACCGCCCACCGTCGCCATCCGCGCGCGGAAGCCGTGGCGGCGTGCACGCACCAGATTGCTCGGCTGAAAGGTCCGCTTCATCACTCATTCCCTGATCTACAGAATGGAAAAGGCCGCCAATAACGGCGGCCGGTTGATCAGAGCCCTTAAGCGAGGGCAACGCGCAAGTCAACGATCGCGCGCCATTACACGCGGCGTCCGCTGATCATGTTGCGCGCCATTCGCCAAAACTGGCTCAACCGCGACAGTTTTTTGCCATCCTTGCCCAGCGGACGATCACGCTCGAACCGGCGCAGCGCGCTCGCCCGCCGCAGGCCGAGATCGGCGACATTGCCCAGCTGCGGCCAGCGACGCTTAAGCCGCACGAACACCCGCTTGGCCAACCCTGAGTTCTGCAACATCAGCGCCAGGCCAGCCGCGAACACGAAAACACCGCCCGGCCCCGGGATAACACCGACAACTGGCGAAATCACGATGACTAACGCGCCTAACATCGTGAGCCCGGTGCGAACGGCGGCGCTGCGCGGGCGAAGGACGTGGGTCTTGCTCACCTTGTGGGATGTGGGGTGGGTGTGTTGTTTTTGCAAGACAGTCCTTCGTGTGCTTTCCTCATTTAAGAAAGCGTTTATGAACAGGTGATTAGCCGCGCGGGCGAACTGCGCCGGGATTAGCGGGGCCGGAGGCGATGGTCGCAATCGTATCGACAGTGGCGTATCTGGGTCTGGAAGCGCGCGGGGTGGAGGTGCAGGTGCAGGTCGCGCCCGGCGTCCCTGCCTTCAATGTCGTGGGGCTTGCCGACAAGGCCGTTGCCGAAAGCCGCGAGCGAGTTCGCGCCGCCATCGCCGCACTTGGCCTAGCGCTGCCGCCCAAGCGGATTACCGTGAACCTGTCGCCCGCCGATCTGCCCAAGGAAGGATCGCATTACGATTTGCCGATCGCGCTCGGCGTGTTGGGGGCGATGGGCGTAGTCGATGCAGAGACGCTTGCCGATTATATCGTCGTTGGGGAGCTTGGCCTTGATGCGCGGATCGCGACATCGCCAGGCGTACTGCTCGCCGCGCTCCACGCCTCGGCTGAATCGAAAGGGCTGGTCTGCCCCGCCGCGCAAGGGTCCGAAGCCGCATGGGCAGGCACGATCGAGGTGATCGCGGCGCCTGACCTGCTGTCGCTGCTCAATCACTTCAAGGGCCACGGCCTGCTCGCTGCCCCGCAGCCGGGCGAGGCAGAGCTAGCCGATCAAGGCCCCGATTTGCGCCAGGTAAAGGGCCAGGAAACCGCCAAGCGCGCGCTCGAGATTGCAGCGGCTGGCGGGCACAATCTGTTGATGGTCGGCCCGCCGGGATCGGGCAAATCGCTGATGGCATCGTGCCTGCCGGGGATTTTGCCTCCCTTGGATTCGGTAGAGGCGCTGGAGGTTTCCATGGTCGCCTCCGTCGCCGGCACGCTCCAGGGCGGGCGGCTGACGCGGCAACGGCCATACCGCGCGCCGCACCATTCGGCATCGATGGCGGCGCTCGTCGGCGGCGGGCTGAAAGTGAAGCCGGGCGAGGTGAGCCTCGCGCATCTCGGCGTGTTGTTTCTCGATGAGCTGCCCGAATTCCAGCGCGCCGTGCTCGATTCACTCCGCCAGCCGCTCGAGACGGGCACCGTCAGCGTCGCGCGGGCCAATGCGCACGTCACTTTTCCGGCGCGCGTTCAGCTCATTGCGGCGATGAACCCGTGCCGCTGCGGGCACCTCGGCGATGCAGCACTTGCGTGCTCCCGCGCGCCGCGCTGTGCGGCCGATTATCAAGCCAAGGTATCGGGTCCTTTGCTCGACCGGATCGACCTGCACGTCGATGTCGCCGCTGTCAGCGCCGCCGATCTCGTCTTGCCGCCGTCCGCCGAGGGGTCAGCCGAAGTCGCCGCCCGCGTCGCCGCCGCCCGCGCCATCCAGTCCGCCCGCTATGCCGACAGCACCGCGCGCACTAATGCCGAAGCCGACGGTCCAGTCCTCGACGCAGTCGCCACCCCCGACGAACCCGGCCGCAAGCTCCTCGCCCAGGCCGCAGAGGCGATGCGGCTATCCGCCCGTGGCTATACCCGGATTTTGCGTGTGGCGAGGACGATCGCCGATCTGGCCGGGAGCGAGGGGGTAGGGCGCATCCACGTGGCGGAAGCGCTCAGCTACCGGCGGCAGGCACCGCGGAGTTAGGCCCGGGTAACGTGTCGCTGTACGGCGCGACGCTCTAGTGGTTGTTAAGCCCCCTCAATCCCCAAAATCTCGATCGCATCCGCCGTCCCGCCGAAATCCAGCACTTCACCTACCTCGCCGCCGATCAGCGCGCGGGCGAGGGGGGCGGTGAAGGGGATTTTGTCTGTCACTCCTTCGGCTTCGTCGCTGCCGACCAGCGTCACAACGCGTTCCGCGCCATTCAGCGTGAACCGCACCCGTGATCCGAACGCGACACGATCCTCTGGCGGTGGGGGGGCAAGTTGCGCGCTGGTTTTTCGCGTGATCCAGTACCGCCATTGCCGCTTGACATCCGCCAGCGCCGCCTCGTCAGTTTCGCTCGCGATCAGGGCTTCCACCGCCGCTAGCTTCGCCTCGATCAGCGTCAGGCCAGCCGCTGTCACCATATTGGGGCCGGGCGGGATTGGCAGCTCGAACTTGGGCTCGAGATGTTCCTCATCGCTCTCCCGGCGAAACGCGACGCTCATACTGGTTTGCTCATCTTGGTGGTATGGTCCCGAATGTCTGGGGGATGCAACGCCTGAGCAAAGTGTTGCGATCCCGTGCGGCTTGGGTTAGCGAACGCGGGTTGCGGGCGTGGTGGAACTGGTAGACGCGCCGGACTCAAAATCCGGTTCCGAAAGGAGTGTCGGTTCGATTCCGACCGCCCGCACCATCTTTTGCCAGCGTAGCGCGATTATCCCCTCTGCCGTGGCAGCGTGATCGTTGCGTCGAGCCCGCCGCCGGGGCGGTTGGTGAGCGTCACCTCTCCACCAGCCTCCCGCACAATCGCCCGCGCCAGCGCGAGCCCGAGCCCCGCGCCGCCAGTGTCGCGATTGCGCGATGTTTCCAGCCGGGTGAAGGCGTCGAACACGTCCTCGAGCTTTTCGGCGGGAATGCCGGGCCCCTGATCGGCGACGGTGATCGCCACCTGATCCTTTCCGGGCACCACGCGGACCTCCGCCGAGACGCCGTATTTCACCGCATTTTCGATCAGATTGCGGATCGCGCGGCGCATCAGCGAGGGGCGCAAGGACAGGGTGACGCGATCGGCCTCGACAAAGCTCACCGGGCTGCCGATCGCGATGAAATCCTCGACGACCGCGTCGACCAGCGCGGTTAGGTCAACTTCGGTTCGCGCTTCGCTGGGGCGCCCGAGGCGTGCGAGCGAGAGGATGTCGTCGAGCGTGCGGTTCATCTCGTCGATCGTGTCGGCCATGCGCGCACGGTCGTCATCATCCTCGACCGATTCGATACGGACGCGGAGTGCCGCCAGCGGCGTGCGCAGATCATGCCCGATCGCGCCGAGCATCCGATCCTTCTCATCAAGCATCGCCGTCACGCGCAGTCGCAGCGCGTTGAAGGCCGCTATCACTGATCGCACGTCCTGGGGGCCTTGCTCGGCGAGCGGCGATTGCGCCTCGCCGGGTTTGAAGCGCCGGGTCGCGTTGGTGAGTGACTGGAGCGGCTGCGAAATCCGCCGCGCCCCCCACAGGACGGGCAGCAGCACTACGGCATAGAGAATAAGCGTCTGAGCGATCAGTTGCCACAGCAGTGGCCAGTCTGATCGCGGCCAGGGCGAACTCATCACCAGCCAGCCCCGCCCGGGTTGTTCGACCGCGATGATCAGCTCGGCGCCAAAGCGGGTATAGCGCTCGGCCCGCCTGCGGCCATAGCGTTCGATATGGTGACCGGAGGGCCTGAACGGACGGACATGCGATGCGATGCGGCCTACCGGTACTCCCGCATCGATCAGCGCAAGCCGCAAGGCCGCTTCGATGTCGGGTCGACCGTGGCGGCCGGGCGGAATCGGGTTCGCTGCAACAATCCGCACGCGTCCGCGGCGGATATCATCCGGCAGACTCATGCCTGGGCGCTGCTCGTTCATGTCGATGATGCGCGTCACCGCCGGGCCGACGATTTGCTGCAGCAAAATCTGCTGTCGCCCTTGATAGAGCATCGCAAAATTGATCGCCTGTGCGACGAACAGCGCAATCGCGACCAGCACTGCGAGCTGGCTCGATAGGCTCCGGGGCCAGAACCGGCTCATGGGGCGGGGGTTGCCATCACAGCCGGGTCACTTCAGCCGCCAGCGTATAGCCGCCGCCCCACACCGTCTTGATCAATTCCGGGTTTTTCGGATCGGCCTCGATCTTGCGGCGCAGGCGGCTCACCTGATTGTCGATCGCGCGATCGAACGCGGCGGCTTCGCGGCCCTGCGTCAAGTCGAGCAGCTGATCGCGGGTCAGCACCTGGCGAGGTCGGAGCACCAAAGCGAGCAGGAGGTTATACTCGCCGGTCGACAGCGCGACCGACACCCCATTGCGATCGACCAGTGCGCGCTCGCCCGATTTCAATACCCAGTCGGCAAAGGCGAACGATCCCGAATCAGGTGCGTGCTGGCGCGCACCACCATTCGCTGCACGACGCAGGACGACTTTCGCGCGTGTCGCCAGTTCTCGGGGGGAAAAGGGCTTTACCACGTAATCGTCCGCCCCCATTTCCAGCCCGACGATCCGGTCGGTCTCCTCGCTGCGTGCGGTCAGCAGGATCACCGGCGTGTCGCTGGTCTCGCGAATATGGCGGGTCAGGCTCAGGCCGTCTTCACCCGGCATCATGATATCCAGGATCACCAGATCGATCGCATAGGCCGCCAGTCGCGTGCGTGCCGCCGCAGCGTCGCCCGCTTGCGTCACGCGAAAGCCTTGCTTCTGCAGGAATTGCGCGAGCGGCTCGCGGATCGAGCGCTCGTCGTCGACCAGCAGCAGATGGGGCGTTTCGGACATTGTCTCGGTGCTTAGCATAGCTTTGGTGATCGCAAAGCCGCTGCTCCAATCCCGCCGATGCGGGCATTGGAAGCAGCGGCAAGTTTTGCCGGGCGGGCGAGGAGGGGCAAACCCACCCGGCGACCGGGTTACTGCCCGGTAGGCGAAGGCTTTGGCGCAGGTGGTGGGGGCGGCATGGCTCCCGGTGCTGGTGCCCCCCGACGCCCCATCATCCGCTCCATCATGCGCTCCCGCATGGCATCGCGCATCGCCTGTTGCTCAGTCTGGTCGACCACGCCGTCCTTGTTGCGATCCATGCCGTCGAACGGACGATCAAATTCGGCGCGGGTCACCTTGCCGTCACCATCCGTATCGAGCCGGGCAATCATGCCACGAGGGCCGCCGGGACCGCCTGGACCACCCATTCGTTCAGGACCGCCAGGACCGTGATCCCAGCCGGGGCCGCCGGGGCCGCCCATGCCTTCGGGGTGTCCCGGACCGTGAGGGCCGCGACCCATGCCGGGGCCGCCCCATCGAGCCATGCGCTCACTATGGCGTTTGGCGCGGGCTGCCTGCATCTCTTCGCGGGTAATCTTGCCGTCCTTGTTTGCATCTACGCTGGCGAAACGCTTCGTCGCGGCGGCAATCGCTTCGGCCTGCGAAATGGCGCCATCATTATTCGTGTCGGCCGCCTTCATCATGCCACCGTGATGCCCCGGCATCTCCGGCGCCTGTCCATTGACTGCCTGCGCCACCGCAACGCCGCCGATTGCGAGCGCGATTGCGGCTGAACCAATGAGGAGTTTCTTCATTGCCAAATCCTTTGCCTGCCAGCGGCGGGATAACCGCTAGGCTTGGACTGGGTATCGTCACGATCTGTCGCGTGGTTATGTCAGCCCGACGGAAAACTGTCGCGAATTGTCGCAAACACGCGCTGGTTAGGCAAAGATCGCGACGCTCTGCATGCCTTCGGCCATCAATACGCCATCGGCATTCCAGATCCGCATTGTCTGGCTGCTGCAGCCACCGCGTGCGTAATCCGATTTGGCGGATAGTAACCACCAGTCATCGGTGGTTGAGGGCGTGGCGGTCAGCATGTTGACGATCCAGGTCAACGAACTCACTGGCGGAAATCCACCCCCGAGCAAGCGCATGACGGCTGGCGGCAACGCGTCTGCCACCGCCATGATCTGCACCATCGGATCGAGACCTGCGGTCGCGCGCAGCCGTGCCCAGCGTAGCAATTCTCCCTCGGCCAGTCCGTCCTTCAGATCGAGGAAGTTGAAATTGTGGATGAAAAACTCTTCCGGCCCGGTGAAAATCTTCGCGTCGGGCGCGGGCGGTGCACGCGTGACGGGCGCGCGTTGGTCGAAATCGAGCTTCGATACCTGATCGGCCATGAACACGAACGTCGCCCGAAATCCCAGACCGGCTTCCGATAAGATGTCCGATTGGATGAAGGCCGCATTCCGCCCGCGTCGCAGCTTGGTTGCGGTGACGGTGATGTCGCCCGCCAGCGGACCGATGAAGGACACTTGCGCCGATCGCAGCGGCGGCAGATCGGGCTCGCAATGCTGCGCCGCGTGCAGCGCAATCGCGCTCGACAGCCCGCCATAAGCGGTGCGCCCCTGCAGCCAGCCAGGCGGGATCGTCGCGGTAAAGCCCGTGTCGGTCGGCTTGGCAGCGGCTAGGATGTCGGCGAGCGGAGTCATACAGTTTCTTTCATCAACTGATCGCGCAATTCGCGCTTCAATACCTTGCCGATCGCGCTGCGCGGCAATTCACTGGCAATGTGGAGCGCGGCAAGACGCTGCGTTTTGCCCAGCCGTTCGTTGGTCCAGGCCATGATTGCGGCAGGATCGCTATCCTCACTGCGCGGCACGAAAAAGCCGACCGGGGTTTCGCCCCAGGCTTCGGACGGCATCCCCACCACGGTGCAGTCCGCTACATCCGGATGCTGCGCCAGCACTGCCTCGAGATCGCTCGGATAGATGTTGAACCCGCCCGAGATGATCAGGTCCTTCTTGCGATCCATCAGGATCAGGAAACCATCTTCGTCGAAGCGCCCGACATCGCCGTGGCGAATATAGCGGCGGCCCTCGGCGTCGAACCATTCCGCCGCACGCGTGGCTTCCTGCCGCCCATGATAGCCGGTCATCATCGCCGGGCTGCGGCCGACGACTTCGCCCATCTCTCCTTGCGCGACCTCATTGCCGTCATCGTCGATCAGGCGAATATCGTGCCCGTCGATCGGCATGCCGACGCTGTGGAGCTTGGTCGGATGGGCATTGGCGACCAGCATTGTCGTTCCACCGCCTTCGGTCATCCCGTAATACTCCACCAGCAGCCCAGGCCAGCGCGCGACGACATCGGCCTTCAGCGCGGCGGAAAAGGGCGCGCTGGTACAGGTCTTCAGGCGGAAGGACGACAGATCGAAACTGTCGAAATCGGGCACCGCCATGATCCGCTGATATTGGACCGGTACCAGCATCGCGTGGGTGGCGCGGTGGCGTGCGGCAAGCTCAAGGAAGCCGCGCGCGTCGAATTTCTTCATGATCACCGCGGTCCCGCCCCAGCCCAATGTCGGCAGGAAGGTGACAAGCGTGGTGTTGGAATAAAGCGGCGTCGCCAGCATCGTCACCGCATCGCCAAAGCCGGCACCCGAATTGCGGTGGATATGCGCCCAACGCATCGCATGGCTTTGCACGATGCCCTTGGGGGTGCCGGTGGTGCCGGATGAGTAGATGACGTTGAACGGGTCTTCGGGGGTGATTGCGACAGGAACAGGCACGCTGCCCTCGGGTGCCAGCCACGCGGCGAAGCTGCCATCGTCGAAATCCACGATCTGCGCGGTGATCGCCTGCCCGCGCAGCAAGTCGCGGGTCGATGCATCGACGAACACGATCAGCGCGGCGCTGTCGTTGATCATCGCCGCAATCGATTCTCCGGTGGCGGACGGGGAGAGTGGCGTCGCTGCGCACCCCGCGCGCAAAATGCCCAGGAAGGTCGCACCATAATCGATCGACGGAGTGGCGCAGATCGCCACGCATGTACGCTGCGGCACGCCGTCACGCTGCAGGGCGGCGGCGATCCGGTCCATCAGGCGATCGAGCGTCGCATAATCCATCGCTCCGTCGCCGGAAACCAGCGCATGTTTCGCCTCCCGTTCGCCGGCATGCGCGCGAATAAGCGCGGGCAAGGTGGCAAATTCGCTTGCAAGCATGGCTTCGGCGGTCACGCGTTTTTCCCCCTCCGCTGGCGCAGCGGATTTCCGGATGGCTAGGCGACGTCCACGCGAAATGCCATACGCGATCTTCGAAAAACAAAATCAAAGGGTCTTGCATGCTGTTTTATGATGCCGCCAATCCCGCTCCCAACCCCCGGCGCGTGCGCATTTTCCTGGCGGAAAAAGGCCTGAAAGTGCCAACCGAGCAATTGTCGATCGTGGCTGGCGATCACAAAAAGCCGGAATTTCTGGCGGTCAATCCGCTCGGGCAAATCCCTGCGCTGAAGCTTGATGATGGTGAGGTGATTACCGAAAGCCTGTCGATCTGCCGCTTTTTTGAAGCGCTCAACCCTGACCCGCCGATGTTCGGCAAAGGGCCCAAGGGAGTCGCTGAAGTCGATATGTGGGTGCGCCGCGTTGAGCTTCGGTTGATGGTGCCGGTCGGTATGGTCTGGATGCATACGCACCCCTTCACTGCGCGTGTGGTGGTGCCGCAGTATAAGGATTTCGGAGAGAGTAACCGCCCACGTGCGATCGCGGCGATGCGCTATTTCGATGAATCGCTTGCTGGACGCACTTGGATTGCGGGCAAGGATTATTCGATCGCCGACATCACGCTGCTGACAACGATCGATTTTGCGATCTTCATCGGCATAGGTTTGTCTGATGATATGCCCAACCTGAAGGCATGGCACGAGCGCGCGAGCGCCCGCCCCAGCGCGCAGGCCTAATCCGATGGCTGACAGGATGCAGGGCGGGGTCGCGATCGTCACTGGCGGCGGCACGGGCATCGGCGCGGCGGTGGTCCGGCAACTTGCTGATCGCGGCGTCAAATGCGTCATCAACTACGCTACAAGCCGTGACGATGCCGAAGCGTTGGCAGCCGAGATTGGCAACGGATCGATCGCTGTCCAGGCCGATATCGTTGACGATGCCGCGTGCCGTTCGCTCGCCAAGGCCGCGGTGGATAACTTCGGTCGGATCGATTTCCTCGTCAATAATTCGGGGCGCACCAAATTTGCCAATCATGAGGATCTGGACGCGCTTGATGCCGAGGATTTCGTCGACATTTACCGGCTGAACACCGTCGCTGCGTTCCAGATGATCCGCGCCTGCGCGCCTGCGATGCGCGATGGGCCGATGAGCGCGGTCGTTAGCGTCGCCTCGGTCGCCGGGGTGTTCGGCATGGGATCATCGGTTGCCTATGCCTGTTCAAAGGGCGCGCTGATCACGATGACCAAGAGCCTCGCGCGCGTGCTGGCGCCTGCGATCCGGGTGAATGCCGTTGCACCCGGCTATGTCGGGACGGGCTGGTTCGAAAAGCGGCTCGGTGAGGAAGGCTTTGCCAAACTCAACGCGCGCATCGCCGCTAGCGTGCCTATGGCAATGGCGACGATGGCCCCCGATGTCGCCGCGCCGATCGTGGCTCTGCTCGATCCGGCGATGCGCGCGGTGACGGGGGAATTGACGATGGTCGACGCGGGCGGGCATCTCGATGTCGCGCTGACACGGCGGCCGGGAAAGGAAGGGTAGAGTGATTTAGTTTGGATCGATCAAACTACCTCCGTTCACCCTGAGCGAAGTCGAAGGGCACGGGTGGCGCATGGGCTTCGACTTCGCTCAGCCCGAACGGGTGTGGGGACTTAATCAGGCTGAACCCGCCCCAGCACCTTCCACACCACGATCAACAGCGCGAGCGCCGCCAATATCCCGGCCAGCAGGAATGCCGCGCCCGGAAAACCCGCCTCGACGCCGTTCGCCAATGCCTGAGTCAGCATCAGCGGCGCGATGATTGCGGCGACGCTGCCCATGCTCCCAATCCCGCCCTGCAGCGCGCCCTGGTGTGACGCATCCGCCAGCCGCGACAGCAGCCCGTTCATCGCCGGAAAGACCAGCGCCGAAAGCCCGCTGATCAGGAAGATCGCATAGGCCTGCCATCCTGCGGTGATCACGGTGTACGACAGGAACGCCCCCATACCGCTCGCCAGCCCGACCACCGCGCTGCGCCTTTCGCCCAGCCGAGTGATGATCGGCCCGGTCAGGAACATCTGCACGCTCGCCATCACCAGCCCGACAAAGGCGAGCGACCAGCCGATCGCCGCCGGATCCCAGCCGAAGCGGGCTGCAGACCAGAAGGACCAAGTCGCCGGATAGACATTGCTGGCGAGCAGCCAGAAGAACCAGGCGAGCAGCAACGGCCCGGCCTCGCCGCTTTTGAACAACGGGCGGAATGCCCCCACGACATTGGCGCTGCGCCAGTCGAATGGACGGCGGTTCTCGGCGCTGAGCGATTCGGGCATCAGGAAAATCATCGACACGCCGTTGATCAGGCCCAAGGTGGCGGCGGCGATGAACGGCGCACGCGGGCCAAGCCCCGAGAGCACGCCGCCAATCGCCGGGCCGATGATGAAACCGATGCCGAACGCCGCGCCGATATAGCCGAACACCTTGGCGCGCCCCTCTGGCGGGGTAACGTCCGCCAGCACGGCGCTCGCCGGGCCATAAATCGCCCCCGCCACCCCGGCGATCGCACGGCCGAGGAACAGCCACGCCAGCGTTGGCGCGAAGGCCATCAGCGCGTAATCGGCGGCAAAGGTGAGCATCGACGCAATCAACACCGGGCGCCTACCATAACGATCGCTGAGATTGCCGATGATCGGCCCCGCGAAAAACTGAGTCAGCGCATAAACGCCCAGCAGATAGCCCGAAATCCGCGTCGCCTGATCGAGATCGACTTTGCCCAGATCGGTGATCAGCTGCGGCAAAATGGGGATGACGATGCCGAACCCGATCGTATCGATCAGCACGGCCGCGAGCACGATCGGTACGGCGCGATGGGCAAAATTCATTGATGGCTTTCCCAGGTAATGCCACCTTCATGCCCTTAAAACGCCGCCGGAGTCACGAATTGTGTTCCCGGCGGCGTGCTGGTCTTGGGTTGCGATTTGGTGTCAGGCTAGGGTGCGGAGGCGCAACCCTTCAAGGATAGCCAACATGTCCGCGGGATCTGGACGCCGGGTATAATCTGGATTGACCTCGGCATAAGCGATCACGCCGTCAGTGCCGATGACGTAGCGCGCGGGCATCGGCAGTGTGTAGCTGTCGTCGCCATTGGTGCCCGGCAGGTCGATCCCGAAGCCGGTGTAGAGCGCGATCAGATCATCCTGCAGGCGAAAGCGCAGGCCGAACGCGTCGGCGAGCGTGTTGCCGGCATCGCTCAGCACCGGGAAGCTCAGATGGTTGTCGCGCTGTGCCTTGCGGCTGCTCGGCGCGGCCTGCGGCGTTACCGCGATCAGGCTCGCGCCAGTGGCGCGCACCGCTTCGGCTGCTTCTTCAAGCGCTTGTAGCTCGATGTTGCAATAGGGGCACCAGACGCCGCGATAAAAGCTGAGCGCGATCGGGCCGGAGGCGAGCAGATCGGCCGAGCGGACGATCGTGCCGTCGGTGTCGGTCAGCGCGAAAGCGGGGGCGCGGTCGCCTGCCTTGAGTGCGCGGTCGGCCTGGCCAGTGGCGATCAGTTCATTTGTAGTGCGGTGGATGATCGCGACCGCTTCCGCAGGGGCGATGTTGGTTTCGAAATTCTGCCGAAAAGCGTCGAGTTTGTCTTGCAGCGTCATGGCTTCAGTCCTTCGAGTGGATGCGCCCGATTGCGCATGCCACTTTTTCGGACATCCAGAGATTGAGCAGTAGTTATCCATTTAAACTATGATATATTCGTAATTCAAATGAATGATCGGCTCCAGGCACTCCGGCTTTTTCAGCGCGCCGCTCGGCTCGGCAGCTTTTCGCGCGCCGGGCGTGAACGTGGACTCTCTCAGCCATCGGCATCGCGGATCATCGCCGAACTGGAGCGGGCTATCGGTGCGACGCTGTTCATTCGTACCACGCGTGCCGTGACATTGACCGAGGCGGGCGCTGATTATCTTGCCCGGATCGAGCCGCTGATCGCGTCGCTCGACGAGGCCGATTATATCGTGCGGGGTACCGGAGAGTTGCGCGGGACGTTGCAGGTTGCGTTGTCGTCGAGCTTCGGCGTGCGAGAGGTTATTCCCCGTCTACCCAAGTTCATGGCGCGGCACCCGCTGCTTCGCATCAACCTGCAGATCAGCGACGAGCGGCAGAATTTGGTGATCGAAGGCGTCGACATCGCGCTTCGGCTTGGCGTGCTGAGCGATTCGAGTGCGATTGCGCGCAAGCTGGCAACGGCGCCTCGGCTGCTGGTCGCGGCCCCCATATATCTGGCGCGCGCTGGCATTCCGCAAACACCTGCGGAACTCGCGAACCACGCGGTAATCATTGGCCCCGTTGCCAACCCGGAACAACATTGGTCGTTCGTGCGCGACACCCGGCGGTTGTCGGTGCGCGTCGACGGAAGGCTGTCGATAGCGGTTAATGAAGGCGCAATGGCAGCAGCGGTGGCGGGGTTGGGTATCGCGCGTACATCATTATGGGGGTGTCGCGCCGAACTGGCTGACGGTCGGTTGCGGCAAGTGCTGGCGGATTGGCCGATGGATGCGGTCGATCTGCATGCTGTGTTTCCGGGCGGTCGCGCGGCTTCACCAGCTGCCCGGGCCTTGGCTGACCATCTTTCAACAGCACTGGCGGGCTCAGGGATCCAACAGTAGGCCCTTTGCACACGGGGTCGATTTGTGCGATGGCCTCTCCATACCCGATATTCAGATTCGGTTTGCAAGGAGTGCATTCATGGCCACCGCCCCCGAACTCGACAATCCAGCGACCGCGTTGGACACCTTCCGCGCGGAAGTCCGCGCCTGGCTTGCGGAGAATTTTCCGGCCTCGTTAAAGGGCAAGGACAACAGCATGTCCGCGCTCGAAGGGCCGAGCAACCCGAGCGCCGATGAAACCGCCTGGGTAAAGGCGATGGGCGAAAAGGGTTGGGGCGTGCCGACCTGGCCGGCGGCTTATGGCGGCGGCGGGCTCGATAAGCATCAGGCGCGTGTGCTGGCGGAGGAAATGGGCCGGGTCGGCGCATGGAACCCGATTGGCGGCATGGGCGTGATGATGTTCGGGCCTACCCTGCTGGAATATGGCAGTGAAGCGCAGAAGCTGGAGCATATTCCCGCGATCGCCAGGAACCAGGTCCGCTGGTGTCAGGGCTATTCGGAACCGGGCGCCGGGTCCGATCTGGCGAGCCTGCAGACCTTCGCCGAAGACAAGGGCGATCATTACCTCGTCAACGGCCAGAAGACCTGGACCTCGGGCGGGCAATGGGCCGACAAATGCTTCGCGCTGGTCCGTACCGACAAGACCAAGAAGCATGAAGGCATCAGCTTCCTGCTGATCGACATGACCGCACCTGGCGTCGAGGTTCGCCCGATCCGGATGATCTCGGGCCAGTCGCCCTTCTGCGAAACATTCTTCACCGATGTGAAGGTGCCCAAGGAGAATCTGGTCGGCCGCGAGGGCGAGGGCTGGACGATCGGCAAGCGCCTGCTCCAGCATGAGCGCAGCAATCTCTCGGGCGGCGGTGCCAGTGCCCGGCTGTTCGCGGGCAAGCCGATGGGCGCACTCGCCAAGGAATATCGCGGCGCCAATGACGATGGCAGCATGGCCGACAGCGATCTGCGGATGCGCATCGTCCGGCACGAAATGGATCAGCGGGCGTTCATGCTCACGCTGCGCCGCGCCGCGATGGAAGCGAAGTCGAACCAGGGCCCGTCCGCGGCCTCATCGATCATGAAGAACGTTGGCGCCCGGCTGACGCAGGACCGTGCCGAACTCGCGATCGAGATCATGGGCATGAACGGGCTCGGTTGGGAAGGCGAGGGCTTCAGCGACGCCGAACTCACGCAGACCCGCACTTGGTTGTGGGGCAAGGCCGTGTCGATCTATGGCGGCTCGACCGAAATCCAGAACAATGTGATCGCCAAGCGCATCCTTGGGATGCTCGATCACCAATAAGCATTTCGCCCCAACCATTATCGTCACCCCGGCAAATGCCGGGGTCTCGGGCGGGGAGGCGAAGCGCCAGCCCCATTTAGACCCCGGCTTTTGCCGGGGTGACGATTGAACAGGTAAGAGAACCGATCATGGCTGCACTGAACGACGAACAAACGATGATCCGCGACATGGTGCGCGAATGGGCCGACAATGAATCGCCTGTTTCGGCGTTCCGCAAGATGCGCAATGCCGCGCCCGCCGAGGGGTATGATAAAGCCGCCTGGTCGACGATGGCCGAAATGGGGCTGGCCGGTATCGTCATTCCCGAGGAGTTCGGTGGCACGGCGTTCGGTTATCTGTCGCTTGGTCTGGTGCTCGAACAGCTTGGCCGCAACCTTGCCGCGTCGCCGCTTGCGTCGACCGCTGCGGCGGCGACCGCGATCGTGATGGGCGGATCGGACACGCAAAAGGCAAGCTGGCTGTCGCGGATCGCAAGCGGTGAGGTCGTCGCGACCCTCGCGATCGACGAAGGCCCGGTCCATGACCTCAAGAAGATCAAGACCGTGGTTGACGCTGGCAAGCTGACCGGTACGAAGGAATTCGTGGCCGAGGGCGATAGCGCCGGGCTGTTCGTCGTCGCCGCGACTGACGGGCTGTATCTGGTGGCGGGCGACGCCGCTGGCGTCACCCGCGCGCACCGCAAAATGGCCGATTCACGTAGCCATGCACAGATTCGGTTTGACGGCGCACCAGCCGAAAAGATCGACGGCGTTACCGTGCAGGCGATTGTCGACCGGGCAACCGCTGCCGTGTGCGCTGAAATGCTCGGGCTGGCGGTACAAGCCTTCGAGACGACCAATGATTATCTGAAAACGCGCGTCCAGTTTGGCCAGCTGCTTTCAACGTTTCAGGCGCTGCAACACCGCATGGCCAAGCTGTTCACCGAGATCGAGCTGATGCGGTCGGCCGTCGAAGCTGCGCTTGAGGCGATCGATGCCGGTCGTAGCGATGTCGACCAGGCGGTGACGCTTGCCAAGGCTGTTGCGAGCGATACGTTGAAGCTCGTCAGCCGGGAAATGATCCAGCTGCACGGCGGCATCGGCATGACCGACGACTATGACGCCGGTTTCTACATCAAGCGCGCCGCGGTGCTCGAGGCGATGTGGGGCAATGCCGCCTATCACCGCGAACGATTTGCACGGCTCAACGGCTATTGATACGCCGCTGCACGCCGCTTGATGCGCGTGCATCCGCCAAAAAGGGGGATTGCTGCGGAATCGCGGTTGCGGTCCCGTTTGTCGTTATGGCTGCTTTTTGAAACCCGATCCTGCCAATGGCAGGATGTTTCAAAACTATGTCTTTTTAGCAACAGACCGATGAAGGATAGCGTTTAGCAACCTTTGTTTCGCTTGACGACCCGCTGTTCGATCTGTTTATTCGAGTTTACGGTACGGAATCCAGAAGTGATCCGGCCAAGTGGGAGAGAGAAATGCTGAAGACGAAGCTGTTGGCTGCCTGCGCCTTCTCGGCCTTGGCCCTTGGAACCGCGATGCCGGCATCGGCCCAGGCCGTATTGCCACAGGATGACCAGGCTGAAGCGTCGTCACCCGATATCGTCGTTACCGGATCGCTGATCCGCGGCGCCCGCGAGGATGGCGCGATCCCGATCGATGTGATTGGTGCTGACGAACTGTCACGCCAGGGCTCGCCCTCCGGCCTCGATCTTCTGAAGAACCTACCTACTTCGAACGGCATCATCGGTGATGCGAACCAGTTTGACGCCCGCGCACAGGGTTCTGAAGGTGTCGCTAGCGTCAACTTGCGTGGTCTTGGGCCGCAGCGCACGCTGGTGCTGCTCAACGGCAAGCGCATCGTCAGCGCCGGCACCGGCGTTCCGGTGGTCGATATCAACCTGATCCCGCAAGGCTCGATCGGCCGTATCGAAATTCTAAAAGACGGCGCCGCCGCAACGTACGGTTCGGACGCGATCGCTGGTGTGGTCAACTTCATCACCCGCAGCGACCAGGAAGGGTTCCAGGCGCAGGGCGATTATCGTTATGTTCGGGGATCAAGCGGCGATTACACCGGCACTGTGAGCTATGGCCACACGCAAGACGGTTTCCAGATGTTCGCGTCGTTCGGCTACCAGCATCGTTCGGAACTGCGTACGACTGACCGCGATTTCACGGTGCAGCCCTACCAGAACAATCCGCAAGGTGGCTTTTCCGGCGGCGGCAGCCCTGGTAACTTCGGTTTTGGCGGCACACCCAATTTCGTTCGCGATCTCGGCTGCGAAGCGCTGGGCGGCTTCCGCAGCTTGCCAGGGTCAACCACGGATCGTTGTTTCACCAATTTCGGCCAGTTCGACAATCTGGTCGAACCCGAAGATCGGTATCAGGCTTATATCGAGACCAAGATCGATCTGGCGAGCAATGTGAGCTTTAAGGCAACCGCGCTATACGGTTCGTCGTCGACCCGCATCACAACCTCACCGAGCTATCTGCCGACGTTGCCGCCATCGGCAAACGCCGCCAGCGGTGGCGCGGGCCTCTTCATTATCCCGACTTATGCTCCCGCACTTCGCGATTATTGCTCGCTCTTTGGCGCGGCATCGGGTTGCGTAACTGTGGCTGGCCAGCCCGTCGCTCCTGCGATTGCTTTCCCCGTGTTGTTCCGTCCCTTTATGCTTGGCGGCAACCCGTTGTTCACCCAGCCCGGGAATGACCGCAATTCGGCATTCAGCCAGCGTCAGTCGCAGTCGGTGCGGTTCACGGCAGAATTCGATTGGGAAATCAGCAGCGACCTGAACCTCGATACCGGCTTCACCTATTCCGAATATGAGCGCGGCATTGAGGGGACCGACACCTTTGGTGATCTGTTCCAGAACGCGTTGGCTGGCTTTGGTGGTCCAAACTGCGCCTTTGCTACACCGGCATCGCGTGCTGGTCTAAATGCGACGCAGATCGCCGCTCTTGCTGGCACCGGCGGGTGCAACTTCTTTAACCCGTTTTCGACGGCAGTGTTGCGCAACCCGGTAACTGGGCAAACCAATTCAAATTTTGCTGGTACGCGCAATCCGACAGGGTTCAACCTCGCGCCCGGCGCTGGTCTGATCAACGATCTTGCGACGATCGACAATTTCTTCCGCGATACCCGCAGCGATACGACTACTCGCCTGTTCGTGGGTGATATCGTGCTGAGCGGCCAGAGCGGTATTGAGCTGCCCGGTGGTCCATTGTCCTTCGCGATCGGTGGCCAGTATCGCAGCAACAGCTTCCGCGTGCGTCAGGCTGCCGACAATAATCTCGCGATCAATCCGTGCCCCGGCTCACCGCTGAATCCCGCCGCAACGTGCAATCCGCAAACCGGCGCGCTCGGCTTTTTGGGCACCAACTTCAACCGCAGCGCGAACTCTGGTGTTTATGCCGTATTCGGTGAGTTGCAGGCACCGGTTACCGATACGTTGAACCTGCAATTCTCTGCCCGGTTCGAAAATTACGGCGGTCAGATCGGTTCGACCTTCAACCCGCAGGGTCGCGCCCGCTGGCAGGTAACGCCGTGGCTCGCCATTCGCGGCGGTGCAGGCACTACCTTCCGTGGTCCGCCAGCTGAAAGCCAGCTTGGTCAGGTGACATCGCTTCAGGTCATTGGCACGTCGTTCCGGGCGATCGATATTCGCGGTAACCCGAACCTGGAACCAGAAACGGCGCTTACCTATGGCGGTGGTATCGTTCTGAATGCCGGGCCGTTCAGCGGTAGTATCGATTATTTTCGTTATGACTTGAACGGTCCGGCGGAAGCTGAGCCTGTGTCCGGCATCGTCAATGCGCTGTTCGGCGCATCGGGCACGGCCAATTGCGCTAATCCGGCCTTCGCCGCGCTTCGTTCGCGGTTCACTTTTACGGGGGCAGGTTGTGGCATCGGCAACGTTCAGCGCCTGACGACTAACATCGTCAACAGCGCCGACGTCAGCACCTCAGGCATTGATTTCCAGGGCCAGGTGAAATTCGATGTCAGCACGATCAAGATGCTGCTGGGCGTGAATGGCACCTACATCATCAACTACAAGACGCAGGACATCACGGTTGAAGGCGTTGTTGTTCAGCCGGCGTTCGATGGTGTTGGCCAGCTCAACTTCCAAACTAGCGCCTATCCGCTGCCACAGATCAAGGGCAACGTGTTCCTGCAGGCCGATGTCGGACGCCACAATGTGCGTCTGCAGTACAACTATATTGATGGGTACACCGATCAGCGTGGCGCTGCGATCTTCGGTCCGAACCCGGGCGCATTGGCTGGCGCATCGGTAACGGGCGGCAAGAATATCGGTGCTTTCGACACGCTCGATTTCACCTATCGCGTCAACCTGCCCACCAACACCGTCATCACGCTGTCGGCACAGAACATCCTGAACAAGCAGCCGCCATTTGCTCGGCTGGACTTCAACTATGATCCGTTCACGGCTTCGCCGCTCGGGTTCAACGCAAGGTTCGGCATCACCCAGCGTTTCTAAGGATGATGCAGCAATCCTGATACTGCCCGCCGTCCGGACCATTCCGGGCGGCGGGTTTTTTGTTCCTCCAGCGTAAGAACGGTTCAGCATGGCAAGTTCCAGCCTTCCCGGCATTCCCCATGAATCGGCGGACGCACGGGCGCTCAGGATGCGGGGATGGACGCTGTTTCTGCTGACGGTCGTCTATTTTTTCAGTTTCATGGATCGATACATCCTATCGATCTTGCTTGAACTGATTAAGGCCGACCTCAAGCTGAGTGATACTCAACTGGGACTGCTTTCAGGTTTCGCTTTTGCACTGTTTTACGCGACGCTCGGGATCCCGGTCGCGTGGCTGGCCGATCGCAAAAGCCGCCGCGATATCATTGCGATATCGCTCACTTTGTGGAGCGCGATGACGGCGCTGTGCGGTACTGCGCAGAATTTCATCCAGCTGCTGATTTACCGGATTGGTGTTGGGGTGGGTGAGGCCGGATCGAGCCCTCCGAGCCATTCGATCATCGCTGATCTCTACCCGCCAGAAAAGCGGGCCGGGGCAATGGGCATATATGCAACGGGCGTCGTGCTCGGGGGTGGCTTCGGCACGATCATCGGCGGCGTCATCGCCAGCGCTTATGGCTGGCGCTGGGCAATGGCTGCCGTCGGCCTGCCGGGCATCCTGCTGGCGATCGTCGTACGCGTGATGATGGTTGAGCCGCGCCGTGGTTTGTCCGATCCTGCAGCGAAGGGGCATCAGCCAGCGGCAATGCCGTCACTTTTTGACGGACTGAAAAGTCTGGTTGCCTGCCCCCCGGCAATCCATTTGATCACGGCGGTGACGATCACGTCGCTAGTGGGGTATGCGACGGCGAATTTCGGGCCGTCTTTTTTACAACGATCATTCGGAATGACGGTGCTCCAGGTATCGTTGATCTATGCCCCCGCTGTGGCGCTGACAGGTGCATTGGGCGGCGTGGTCGGGGGCAAGATTGCGGATTTCTATGGCCGTCGCCATGGCCTGCACGTCCAGGCGTGGTTTGTGGCGATTTTGAAACTGGCTGCGTTGCCCTTCACCGTCATCTTCTACTTCAGTTATGACCTGCCGACTGGTTTCACGGCCGTGTTGATCTCATACCTGTTGGCATCAAGCTATCTCGGCCCAAGTTTTGCGCTGATACAGGGGCTTGCGCCAACACGGATGCGCTCAGTGTGGGCGGCGATTACGCTGTTAGTCATTAACCTGATCGGGCTGGGGCTGGGGCCGAGCATAACCGGGCTGCTCAGTGATTTGTACAAACCGACCTTTGGGGCCGAATCGCTGCGCTATGCTTTGATGAGTGCCAGCCTGCTCACCCCTTGGGCGATTTTCCATTATTGGCGCGCTGGCGTGCTCCTGAAGCGGATGGCGGCGGCTTAAGGCGTTACTTCAACCCCGTCCCAGGCGAACAGCTTGCCGCTATCGGAGGGGCGAAGGCCGTCGAGCACGTCAAGCAATTGCACCGCCGCGCGACCGGCATCAAATAAATGGCCGGGGGCGACGTTGCCCTGAAACGGTTTCGAAAGCGCGGTATCGACCGTGCCGGGGTGCAGCGCCACGACCACCGAACTTGAATTCCGGCGGCGTTCTTCGATCGCGATCGTGCGGATCAGCTGGTTGAGCGCTGCCTTGGACGCCCGATACCCATGCCAGCCGCCAAGCCGATTGTCCGAAATGCTGCCGACCCGCGCTGATAAGGCGGCGAAAACGGTACGCCCGCTTTTGGGCATGATTGGCAGGAAATGCTTGGCAATCATCGCCGGGCCAATCGCGTTGATCGCGTAAACCCGGGCGAGCCAAGCGGGATCAAGCTCTTTGAGCGCCTTTTCAGGCCCGGCTGTGCTGTCGTGTAGGATGCCCGTTGCAACAAATATGAGTGTCGGGGCAGGGCCTTTCGCTACCAGCGCCGCCGCCGCTGTGATACTCGCTTCGTCAGTGATATCGATATGGGCTGTGCCTTCCATCGACCGACCGAAACGATGGATGGTGGCAAAAGCACCCTCTTCCTGAAGCGCATCGGCAATCGCGCTGCCAATCCCGCCCGAAGCGCCGATGATGACGGCGGCACTCATGAGCGGCTGAAGCGCCAGCGATTGCCGTCGCTCGCTTCGGCGTCGAATCGATAGCCGTCGCTGTCAAAACCCTTCATCCCCTCGATCGAATCGATTCGATGCTCGCACAGCCAACGGGCCATCATACCGCGGGCGCGCTTCGCGTTGAAACTGATGAAGCGCGGCCCATCGGGACCGGGTTCGCGAAAATCGACCTCGATCACGCGCACCTCAGACGGCAGTTTCCCCATCACCGCTGCCCAATATTCCTGGCTCGCGAGGTTCAGAATCACGCCGGATCCGTCAGTGGCAACATCGGCGGCGAGCGCATCGGCAATACGTGTGCCCCAATAGCTGTACAGGTTCTTGCGGCGCGGCGCCCAGCGTGTGCCCATTTCCAGCCGATAGGGACGAATCGCATCGAGCGGGCGGAGCAGGCCGTACAGGCCGGAAAGCATTCGGACATGATCCTGGGCAAAATCGATAGCGGGGGCATCGAGCGTCTTGGCTTCGAAGCCGGTATACACATCGCCTGCAAATGCGAACAGCGCCGGGCGCGATGGCAAGGTGTCGAATGACTTGAATCGCTCGGCGTTCAGTGTCGCGAGTTTATCGGAAATATCCATCAACGCTGACAGGCGCTTCTTGCCCAGTCGCGCGGCGGCGACCGCCAGCACCGTCGCATCAGCTGCAAAACGGGGTTCGCTCGGCAGGATATCGGGCAAAGGGCTGGTGTAATCGAGGGTCTTGGCGGGGGAAAGAACGGCGATCATTCGCGCTTGCTAGCGAGCGGCAGCACCGGGGTCAAAGCGGATTGCGCGGGAGCCAAACGGCAACAGCCACGTTCAATCCCCGTTCAGTGATGGAACACCACATATGGCGCCTGTCTTTAACGATACCCTTTGCTTGTACGCGGCGGGGACCACCGGTATGGCACTGCGCATCACAGGCTGGAATCGGCTTCAGGAGAGTTCTGAAATGACTATATTGTCGAAGGCGGCTCTTGCCGCTGCTCTGCTCATCGGCACCACCGGGGTGATCCTGCCCGCCACCGCTGACGCGCAGAAGAAGAAGGACGAGAAGGCACCTAAGGCCCCGGCGCTGAGCGCCGAGTTCCGCAAGGCCGCGCTCGAAGCGCAGACTCAGCTGAAGGCCAAGAATGTCGCCGCCGCCGAGCCTGCCGTCATCGCCTCCGAAGCCGCCGCCAAGAATGAGGACGAGATCTACTACGCTCGTCTTTTCCGCTTGCAGCTCGAAAGCGATCGGCTTGAACAGGCCGCAAAGGGCGACCCCGCGGTCTATCGCCGCCTTGAAATCGCGCTGATCAAACCGCTCGACGATCTGATCGCCGATGCCAAGACCGATCCAAAGGATCGTTCGCGCTTCACTTATCGCCGTGGCCTGATCGAATATGGTCAAAAGCGCTATGCGGCGGCGGTGACCTTCTTTGAAAAAGCTCGCGAGCTGGGTGAGGCCGATCCGGAGCTGCCGTTGTCGCTGACCAAGGCAAAGATCGAAAGCGGCGATATTGTTGGCGGGGCCGCGGGCATGAAGGTAGCGATCGATGCCGAACTGGCAGCGGGCCGCAAGCCCATCGAATCATGGTATGATTATATCATCCCGCGCCTCGCCAAGGCCGACAAGTTCGATGAGTATCTCGTCTGGTCGCAAGCCAAGCTGAAGCAATATCCGACCGCGAAGAACTGGCGGACGCTGATCGTCTATTTCGGTTTTTCGGGGAAGCGCGTCGATCTCCTCGACAAGGGGCAGAAAATCGATCTGTTCCGCTTGATGCGCGCCAACAATGCGCTCGCCGACCTGGCCGATTTTGCGCAATACGCGCAGTATCTCAATTCGATCGGTCTGCCGGTAGAAGCCAAGGCCGTGTTCGATGAGGGCGTCAAATCAGGCAAGATGCAACTGACCCGTGAAGACGATAAGGGCATTTATGCTGCATCGGTGGCGGCCATCAAGCTCGACGGCCCAATCTCGGCGCGCGAAACCAAGGCCAAGGCGGCGGCAACCGGCGTTGCAGCAGCGGCGGCTGGTGATTCTTATCTCGGCGAAAGCAACTACGCAAAGGCGGTTGAACTGTACAAGATCGCACTTGAAAAAGGCGTAACCCCGGTCAAGGTCGAAGAGATCAACACGCGATTGGGCATCGCCTATGCGCTGATGCGTGACGATGCCAATGCGCGTGCGGCCTTTGCCAAGGTTAAATCATCGCCGCGCAATCAGATTGCGGCGTTCTGGATCGTCTGGCTCGATCTGGGCGCGACGACGCCAACCGCCTGATAGCCGACTGGATTTTACCGTTAACTGGTATTCGAAGAGGAGGGCGGCCAATGTGCCGCCCTTCTTTTTGTGCTCGAGCCGCAGGCGGGCAATGCCGCCCGTGATCAATCCTCCGCCAGCACTGGAATCCCGGGCAGCGACTTCGCTGTCCGTATCGTCAGCGATGTCTTGACGCTGGCGACATTAGGGGCCGGGGTGAGGTGCGTCGTCAGGATTTCCTGAAACGCTTTCAGGTCCGTCGCGACGATTTTCAGGATGAAATCGATCTCGCCGTTCAGCATGTGGCATTCACGGATTTCAGGGATCATCGCGATATAGTCCTCGAACGCCGCGAGATCCTGCTCGGCCTGGCTGCGCAGGCTCACCAGCGCGAATACGGTGATCGGATAACCCAAGGTCGCCGCATCGAGGCTCGCATGATAGCCCTTGATCGCGCCTTGTTCCTCCAGCGCGCGTACCCGACGCAGACAGGGGGGAGCCGTCAGCCCGACCCGTTCGGCAAGGTCAACATTGGTCATGCGACCATCGTCCTGCAGCAGTTCGAGAATCTGCCGATCGATGCGATCGAATGCCATGGGATTTCCTTCTCTTGGTATGCGATGGATTCGGCCCGCGCATGCCCATTCTCACATAATATAATTGCTAGCAAACGCAATTGTCCCACATTGCGACGTGCCAAAAACAGCTGTTCCCACATGCCCTTAATTGCGGTTAAGAATTCCTTACCACGCATTTTCGTGCGTCGGCGGAAGGCCCCTGGATTTGCGGTTTGACGACAGCCTCGACACGGTTTTGACGGCAGATATGTCGACGCCTTTTGGCGCGCAGACCGCGTGGCGGCAGCTGGTCGACCTGATTGGCCGCGGGCGGGCACCAGCCAGCGACATCGCGATTACGCGGTTGCGATCGATTCGCCCGCAAGTTCCAGCGACGATTCGCGCGGCGAGCGCGCGCGCATTGGCCTTCGCCCGGCCACCGGCACCGCTAGTTCGGCTGTTTGCCGAGGAAGATCTGGCAATTTCGGCACCAGTACTACGCATGGCGGAACTGTCGACCGATGAATGGATCGCGATGCTGCCCGATATGTCGCCGGCCGGACGATCAGTGTTGCGCCATCGCCGCGATCTTTCAGCCGAAGTGGGACGGGCGCTCGAATCATTCGGGCCGATCGATTTCATTCTTCCGCCGTCGACGATTGTACCCCCGCCTGAAGTAATTGAGGCTGCAGGCGATTCGCATGGCGCGGTTCCGGAGACGGATGCGTCGACACGGCCCGATTCACCGGACCAGAGCCTCGACAACCATAGGCATGACGAAACTGATGTAACGCTTGCGCCAGTGCCCGCTCCAGTTCTCGCCGTGGTCGCACCGGAGCCCGACGCCAATATTCTGCGCCCAGGTGAGCCCAACCCCGAAGAACAAGCGCTGCCGGGGTCGTCACTATCCGCCATCATCGAGTCGATACGGCCAACCGAACCCATTTTGGCCGATCGCGTCCCCGCAAATGACCATGTACCGATCGATAGTCATGCAGCTGGCAATGCGCCGATACGGACCATGCAGACGGTCGATGCTGAAGAAGCAGCTGAAGCGATTGCACCGCCGCCTGAAGATCACCCAGAAGCTCCCCTTGACGCGGCCGCCCGCGAACACCCGGCTGAGCTCGAGCCTCAGCCTGAGCCCGTTTGGGAGCCGTTGTCGATTGACTGGACCGCCGTCATCGCCGTGCGCCCGTCAGTGCCTTCCAGTGTTCCGCCAAAGCCCGTTATTCTCAAGCTGCCGGCAAGGCCCCCAGCGTCTCCGCCACCGGTCGCGATCGAACGGGCGACTACTGCACCTGTTGAAGCGCCACCGGCTGCAGCATCTATCGCCACTGCCGCGGTTCTCTCTGCCCCGGTTTTTTCTGCGCCCGTCCTCTCCACCCTGGCCACAGCCGAGCCGGTTGTTGAGCCAGTGCCTCAGGCCGTGCCTGATCCCGCGCTGTCGCCTGAACAACCAGGGGCCTGGTCATTTGTATCGATTGCCAGCGTAGCATTCGGGCTGCCGGTGGTCGTCGAGGCACTGCGCAAGAAAGATGAAACTCAGGCGCTACCTGCTGAGGGTACTATTGACGACGGACCATCAACCCCACCGACCGCACCCGTCGCGGTCGACCAAGGCGAGGCGCCTGTCGCTGCTGAAGGCACTGAAAATGAGGTGTTGCCTACCGCCGAACCGATGACCGCCGTTGTTGAAACGTTGGCGGATGCAGCGCCAATCGCGATCGAGCCCGCAGCTGATGCAGTAACCCCACGTGGCCCATTCCAGATTTCCGATCTGGTCGCGCGGATCGATGCGTTTCAGCGCCAACGCGAAGAAGAAGGTCGCGGCGATACCGATGCCTTGCTTGCGAATGATATTGGCGAGCCCGTCGCAGCGCCTCAGGGGTTCAGTTTCGAAACTGATGCGCGCGGCATCATCCGCTGGGTCTCCGGTGTGTCGCGGGCCGCGCTGATCGGCGTATCGCTCGATTTGGCGCCAGAAGGCGCGGCGGCACGGGTCGATGGCGTGGCGGCTGGTGCGTTCCGTCGCCGGTCGGCCTTTGCGCAGGCTCGGTTGCTGGTCGATGGCCAGTCCGATGCGGCCGGGCAGTGGCGCATTTCGGGCGTACCCGCCTTTGACAAGGCGACGGGACGGTTCACTGGCTATCGTGGCACCGCGCGCCGGCCGCGGGCCGATGAGCGCGCCGAGCCCGAGCAAAGCATGCGCACGCCGGCAACAGATTCGCTACGTCAGCTCGTCCATGAACTGCGCACGCCAACCACCGCGATCGCGGGTTTTGCCGAAATGATCGAGGGCGAATTGCTGGGCCCAGTGTCTGGTCCATACCGCGATTATGCCGGCACGATCAGAGACCAGGCGATGGGGCTGCTTGGTGCCATTGATGATCTTGATACTGCTGCGCGGATTGAGGCGCACGCGCTTGAACTGCGGCCTACGGACGTGCCGGTGGCGCTGCTGCTGCAACGGATCGCGCTTGATCTGGAGCCGCTTGCCACATTGCGAGGTGCGACGCTGGCGCTTGATATTTCGGCTGGCGATGTGGCGATTCGCGGCGACGATCGCGCGGTTGATCGGCTGTTTGCCCGCTTACTTGCCGCGCTCGTGGCGGCGGGCAGTTCAGGCGAAACGATTGGCGTCCGCATGGGGCGCGAGGGCGAAGAAACGGTTGCCATTCATATCGACCGTCCGCGCGCACTGGCCGCTTATGCTGGGGATGCGCTGTTGATGATTGATGCCGAAGCAGAGGCTGAGGCGCTGGGCGCTCCATTGCTCGGCACAGGGTTTGCGCTGCGCTTGGCGCGCAATTTGGCAGTCGAACTGGGCGGCAGCCTGACGATCGGCGTTGATCGCTTGACTTTGCGGCTCCCCGCCGCCTTCACTCACGGTGTGGGCCAAGCATCAACCATCTGATCGTGCCGGATCGTGATCTACCGGTAACAGCGGCCATGGGATATCGCCCCGCCGCGCCCGGCAATGATGCCCTGGTCCGGTGGCCCGCCGATTTCGGCACGCGATTCATCGTTTTCGTCGATACCGAAGAAGAGTTTAACTGGCGCGCGCCGCTATCGCGCGATGCTCGTGCCACCACGGCAGTAGCGGCGATACCGGCGGCGCATGCACGGTTTACCGCCGCCGGGGTGCCGCTTGCCTTCATGATCGATCACCCAATTGTCAGCGATCCTGCCGCCGTCGATATCCTGCGCCGCGCCATAGCGGACGGCCAGTCGAGCATCGGCACGCAGCTTCACCCCTGGGTCAACCCGCCCTTTGATGAGGTGGTGACCCCGTTCCACAGTTTTCCGGGTAACCTGCCGCCCGCGCTTGAGGCGGCCAAGCTCGATGTGCTCACAGCGGCGATCACGGCAGCGTTTGGCAAGGCGCCGCTTGCCTATCGCGCCGGGCGCTATGGCATTGGGCCGCATACGATCGAACTGCTCGCGGCGCGAGGCTATCGGCTCGATAGCTCGATGCGGGCGCGCTATGATTATACGCAGGAGGGTGGCCCCGATTTTTCGGCCATCGGCAATCATGCATTCCGATTGGGGGCGCTGATCGAATTGCCGCTTACCACCGTCTATACGGGCCGTTTGCGGGGGCAGGGGGCGTCGCTCTATCCGGCGTTGGGGCGGATACCGCGAGCGCGTGGCGTGATGGCGCGAAGCGGCCTGCTGGCCCGGGTCGCGCTGACTCCAGAACAGATGCCGCTGCGCGATGCGCTGGAGGCCGTGCGAATCGCGATGGGTGAGGGGGTGGCGGTGTTGAACCTCTCGTTCCATTCGCCCTCGCTGGTGCCTGGCCACACCCCCTATGTGCGCGATCGTGCCGATCTGGCGGCGTTCGATCGATGGTGGGATTCGGTGCTGGCATTGCTTGATCAACGCGGCGCAAAGCCGATCGGCCTCGATGCCCTGATCACCGCGGCGATAGCGGCGGGCAGCTAGACTTGCCCTGCCACCCACCCCTCCGCTAGGCGTGTCGCCGGTGGGGCCTGTAGCTCAATGGTTAGAGCTGGCCGCTCATAACGGCTAGGTTGCGGGTTCGAGTCCTGCCGGGCCCACCAAATTCCGGCACACACCGTGCTGCAAATAAAAGACATGTGGCTTGCGCTGGCGGAACATGCCGCCTACGGCACCCCAGCGTCGGGGAGTGGCGCAGTCTGGTAGCGCGCCTGCTTTGGGAGCAGGATGTCGCAGGTTCGAATCCTGTCTCCCCGACCACATTCTGTCATAAATGCGCTATAGCGGACTTTCTCTACCAAGGGGGATGTCGCGATGTCGTTCGAAACCGTCAATCGTCGTACCGTCGTTGCCGGTTTGGCCGCGGGTGCCGTTTTGAGCACCGCGATAGGCGCAAGAGCGGCCGCCAAACCGCTCGATTTCCTCATGATCGGTGATTGGGGACGCGACGGTGCCGAGCATCAGCGCGATGTCGCGGTGCAGATGGGCAAGGCATCGGCCACGCGCAGCAGCCGGTTCGTGCTGGCGGTGGGCGACAATTTCTATGACGACGGCGTCGATTCGATCACTGATCCGCAGTGGAAAACGTCGTTCGAGGATGTCTACACCGATCCCGCGCTGCAAATCCCCTGGCAGGTCGCGCTTGGCAATCATGATTATCGCGGCAATCCGCAGGCGCAGATCGATTATGCTGCCACCAGCAGCCGCTGGCGGATGCCGGCGCGCTATTTCAAGGTGTCGGGGGCCGAACTGGGCAACCCGGCAATGGACCTGTTCGTCATCGATACATCGCCGCTCGTTCACAAATATCGCGACAAGGTGCAGAGCGTGATCGCGCAGAATGTGATGAAGCAGGATGTGCGGGCGCAGCTCGACTGGCTCGACAAGGCGTTGGGCGAATCGACTGCTGCATGGAAGATCGTCGCCGGGCATCATACGGTGCGTTCGGGCGGTAGCGGGCACGGCGACACGCCCGAATTGGTGGAGATGATCAAGCCGATCCTCGAGCGGCACGGCGTACAGGCCTATATCGCCGGCCATGACCATGACATGCAGCACATCGTCGATAATGGCGTCGATTACATCCTGTGCGGCGCCGGATCGGAAGTGCGGCCCGTCGCATCGGTAAAAGGCACGCAATTCTGCCTGTCGCGATCGGGCTTTGGCGCAATCAGCCTTGATACCGATGCGATGGCGCTCGAGTTCCGTGATTTCACCGGGGCGACCGTCTATCAGCGGGTGATCACCCGCGAACGACGCGCAGTCGCCTAATCCCGGTTAGCGCTTGCGCTGCTTGCGCGCCGCGTATTTGGCGTCGCGGATAGCCTTCTTCTCCGCTTCGGTCAGCTCGGGCTTGACCTTGGCGGCCTCGGCTTCGGCTTCCAGGCGTTTGCGTTCGGCCTTTTCGGCGGCTTCCCGCTCGCGCTGGGCAATTTTGGCGGCGCGCTTTTCAGCGTCTGCCGCTTCTTTGGCGGCACGCGCGGCCAGGCGGGCGGCTACGGCTTCCTCGTCGACCGGCGGGCGCGCCTTCAGCTTGTCGAGCGCCGCCTGCTTGGCCTTGGCGGCGCTGGCGATGCGATCATTGAAGCCGGGGTCCTTGTACGACATGGGGTAAGCTGCTCCGAAAAAATATTTGGGTAACCCTGAGAATGTGGGGTCAACGCACGGTGGGCGTGCTATGCCCATTGATTATGTCACAGTCCATCCCGCACGCCATTCCACACGAATACACCATCGCCATCGATCCTGCTGATATCGATTTCATGGGCCATGTGAATAATGCCAGCTATCTCAAATGGGTACAGGCTGCCGTTATCAATCATTGGGAACGGCTGGCACCGGCAGAGGCGATCGCATCGCACCTGTGGGTCGCGCTGAAGCACGAAATTACCTATCGTAAGCCGGCCTTTCTGGCGGACGACGTGGTGGCGACAGTGCTGTTGGAAAAAGTGCACGGCGCGCGGGCGTTTTATCAGACGATCATCCGCCGCGGTGAAGAAGTGCTGGCCGAAGTGCAATCGAGCTGGTGCTGCATCAATGCCGATACGCACCGCCCCGCGCGGCTCGCGGACAGTGTCATCGAACGCTTTTTCGGCAAATCCTCCACCTGATCATTCGTCAGCGCCAATGAAAAAGGGCGCCCCAAACGGGACGCCCTTTTTTTCGGTGCAAAAAGCGCGACGGATCAGCGCTTGTTGGCAGCCATATCATCGGCCTTATCAGCGGCATCGTCAGCCGCTTCACGAACATTGGCGGCGCCAGCGTCCATCGCGTCAGCCGAGTTTTCCATCATGTCCGACGCCATGGCGTTCGACGTGTTGTCGGCCATCGCATCCATCGAATCGGCCTTCATTTCCATATTGTCGGCCATCATCTCGCCGGTGTTTTCGATCGCTGCGCCTTCAGGCGAACGACCACAGGCCGAAAGGGCGATAAGGCTGGCAGCGGCAGTGGCCGCGAGAACGATCTTCTTCATAACAAGGCTCCCCAAAAAGGACGATAAGACGCACCCCCCCTTGACGAATCTGGGAACGGACCGCGGCACTAAGGCAGCATTACAACCCGATGACCGTCAAACGGTTCCCTCGGTTTTCACTTAAACTTCATTGCGTTACCGTTATTGTTCTGAGCGGGTCAGCGCGGCTTTACCGGGCCGATATCCTCTGGCGCATTGGCGGTGATCGCCAGCATCGCCGTCCACGCTGCCACATTCTGGCGCAGCTGTTCGGGGTCAATCCGTTCAAGCGTATCCTCCGGCGTGTGATGATAATCGAAATAGCGCAGGCCGGACTGGTTCAGGTCGATCCCGGCAACGCCCGATCGGATCAGCGGGGCGATATCGGCGCCATCGCCACCAAGTGCGGTGCCGCGAACGATCCCCAGCGGCGCGAGTGCAGAGGCGACCCGGTCTCCGACCGGTTTGGCGCTCTCGGGCAGGTTGAACTCGACCCGCCAGACCCGGTCTGCACCGAAATCGGATTCGGCCGCGATGACATGGCGCTCGTCCTTGTGCGCGTCGAAATAGGCCAGGGCGCCGGTGCCGCCGGTTTCCTCATCGCCGAACCAGACCACGCGGACCGTGCGGCGCGGGGCGGGGCCATCGAGCAGTCGCTTGGCGGCGGCTGCCGTGATCGCGACGCCGGCCGCGTCATCGAGCGCACCGGTGCCGAGATCCCAGCTGTCGAGGTGCCCGCCAACGAGCACGATGCCCGCCGATGGATCGGTGCCGGGCACATCGGCGATTACGTTGCCGGTGTCATGTATGCCCGTTTGGCGAGGGGTTAGCACAAGCCGCAAGGTCACCGGTTTGCCGCGCGCCATCATGCGCGACAGATTGTCGGCATCCGATGTCGACAAGGCTGCGGCGGGGATGGGGGCAACGCCCTTGGGGAAGTTGGTTTGCCCGGTATGCGGGCCGCGACCATGATCGCTGCCGATTGACCGAACGATAATCGCCGCCGCTCCTTTTTGCGCGGCGATGCCGGGCCCCACAAACCGGGCCGATCCGAACGCGCCATAGCTTGAGCCATCCTGCGTTGCGACCATCGCGTTGGAGACAAAGGCGATCTTGCCGGTCAGGCTGCCTTCCGGTGCGCGCTGCAAATCGGCGAAGGTAGGAAAATAGACGATCTCTGCCGTCAGTCCCTTTGCGGAGGTTGCCCCGGAGCCACCCAGCGCGGCCAGGCGCAGCTTTTGCGGGAACGGGCTGACCACCTCGGCGGTTTCCTCACCGCGCTGCCAGACCGACATGGACGTCGTTTCGATATGCACGTTCTTGAAGCCGAGCGCGGTCAGCTTTTTCACTGCCCAGTCGCGCGCCCGCGCCTCAGCCTCGGTGCCAGCCGGGCGGGGACCGACCTCGGTCGTCAGGCCTTCGATAATGTCATAGGCGACATCATCCTTCAACGCAGCATCGCGAAGTGCTGCAACACTGGCATCGACCGCAGGTGCCGTGGGCGGCGCGGCGCGTTGTGCCATGACGGGAAGGGGAAGGGCGGTGGCGGCCAATGCCGCGATCAACAGGGTTTTTCTCATATCGGCGAGCGTAGCCACCGTCCACACGTTTGCCAATCACTGGCGCGCCCGCTAAAGCCCCGCGACGAAATTTCCGATTTCCTTCCTTCATCCCAACGACGGAGACCGTCGGCCATGGCCGTGCAATATACCTATGTGATGAAGGGTCTGACCAAGACCTTCCCCGGCGCGGCCAAGCCCGTGCTCAACAACATCAGCCTGCAGTTCATCCCCGGCGCGAAGATCGCGATTATCGGCCCGAATGGATCGGGCAAATCGACGCTGATGAAGATCATGGGCGGGATCGACCCCGATTACACCGGCGAAGCCTGGGCCGCGGACGGCATCAAGGTCGGCTATCTGCCGCAGGAGCCGCAGCTCGATGCGACCAAGGACGTGATCGGCAATGTCCGAGACGGGGCGGGTCCGGTCGCGGCGATGGTCGAGCGGTTCAACGCCATCTCCGCCGAAATGGGCGATCCGCAGGAAGACACCGATTTCGACGCGCTGATGGAGGAAATGGGCGACCTGCAGACCAAGATCGACGCGGTCGATGGCTGGAGCCTCGACAATCAGCTCGAAATCGCGATGGAGGCACTCCGCTGTCCGCCCGGCGATGCCGATGTCACCAAGCTGTCGGGCGGTGAAAAGCGCCGCGTCGCTTTGTGCAAGCTGCTGCTCGAAAAGCCCGATATTCTGCTGCTCGACGAACCGACCAACCATTTGGACGCCGAAAGCGTCGGCTGGCTGGAGAATTTCCTGAAGGAATACACCGGCAACGTTATCCTCGTCACCCATGATCGCTACTTCCTCGATAACGTCGTCAACTGGGTGCTCGAGCTCGATCGTGGGCGCTATTACATCTACGAAAGCAACTATTCGGGCTATCTGGAGAAGAAGTCGAAGCGGCTTGACCAGGAAGAGCGCGAGGAACAGGGCAAGCAAAAGGCGATTCAGGACGAACTCGCCTGGATCCGCCAGAGCCCCAAGGCCCGCCAGACCAAATCAAAAGCCCGCATCAAGGCGTTCGACGAACTGGTCGCCGCCCAGGAAAACCGCACCCCCGGCAAGGCGCAGATCCTCATCCAGATGCCCGAACGGCTCGGCAACAACGTGATTGAGGCCAAGGGCCTGACCAAGGCTTACGGCGACAAATTGCTGTTCGAGGATCTGAACTTCAACCTGCCGCCGGGCGGCATTGTCGGCGTGATCGGGCCGAACGGCGCGGGCAAATCGACGCTGTTCAAGCTCATCACCGGGCAGGAACAGCCCGATACCGGCGAAATCAATGTCGGCCAGACGGTGAAGCTCGGCTATGTCGACCAGAGCCGCGACGATCTCGCGCCGAACAAGACGGTGTGGGAGGAAGTGTCGGACGGATCGGATGTGTTCCGTTTCGGCAAGCAGGAAGTCGGCACCCGTGCCTATGTCGGCGCGTTCAACTTCAAGGGGCAGGACCAGCAGAAAAAGGTCGGCCAGCTCTCAGGCGGTGAACGCAACCGCGTGCATCTGGCGAAGATGCTCAAGGAGGGTGGCAACGTGCTTCTCCTCGACGAACCAACCAACGATTTGGACGTCGAAACCCTACGCGCGTTGGAGGAGGCGCTGGAAAGCTTCGCTGGCTGCGCCGTGGTGATCAGCCATGACCGCTTCTTCCTTGATCGGCTGGCGACGCACATACTTGCATTTGAGGGGAACAGCCATGTGGAATGGTTCGAGGGTAACTTCGAGAGCTATGAGGAAGACAAGCGTCGCCGCATGGGCGATGCGGCGGATCGGCCGACCCGGTTGGCGTATAAGAAGCTGACGCGCTAGGCCTAAGTATACCGGAGCATAATTTTGGAAATCAGAAAAACTTGGTACTCGGCTTACTTCAAGCCAATAACCGAGTATCTTGTTGGATTGGGAGGTGCAATTGCACTCGCTGCACTTTTTCGCGCGGCAGCCATAAAAACTGACAACAGTTTTCTCGATGTGATGTCCGTATTGATGTTTTTCGCAGTAGGTAGTTACCTTGGCATCCCGTTCGGTCTTTTAGGATTTCAACTGAATCGAATAAAAACCAAAAACCTTTGGGTTGCGCTTGTTGTCGCGTTACCCCTTTCAATTGGATTCGTGCTGACAACAAATTTTGTTGTACGTCAAATAACAAAGGCAGTTGATGAAATGGTCAATGCCGGGTTGATGGGTTAAATGGTTACAGTACTCAAGATCAACCCCGCCACCGTCACCGCCTCAATCGGCTCGCCGAACGCCACCTCGCGCCGTTGCGCATAGGCCTCGCCCTCGGGTGCCCACATCTGGTGGATAACTCTCGCCTCCAAATCGGCGACCCAGTATTCGGGAATTCCAGCCGTCGCATAGAGCGCTGCCTTGCGACCGAGATCGGTGCTGAGAGTTGTATCGGCAACTTCAATCACCAGGGCCACCGACGGTAACGGCATCAGGCCTTCGCCGTCCGGCTCGCTGGTTAGCACGATATCCGGTCCGGGAACGCCATGATCGGGGATCGAAATGCTCGCCTCGACAAATGCCGTGAGTGGCGACCGTGCTTCGCGCAGCGAGGCGCTGATCGCGTCGTATAGCTTCATCTTGATCCGGGCGTGCGGGCGGTGCTGCGCGTTCATGTAGAAGATCTGCCCTTCGATCAGCTCCGTCTTTGCATAGCCGTCAAACGCGCCCGAGCGGTCGAGGAGCAGATAGTCCTCGATCCGAAGCTTTACCGGCAATGGCGCGGTGTTGAGCGGCAGCATTTCGGTCATGTCCCTGTTTAGCAGAAGCGCCGTTTGCGTCCAACCATCGACCTTTTCGACGGACCATACCGCAAGCGGCGTGCCCTGAAGTTGACCCAGTGCTGCCCGCGCTGCATTTCTCGCTTAACGCACTGGTGGTGACGGGGGGCGAAATGATCCGGCTGATGTTGTTTACTGCCTTGGCGGCATTGCCGGCGATAACGCATGCTGAAACACCGAGCGCGGCCCCTCCGCCACCTCCTTTCACCGTCCTCACCGATGAATTCGCGCGCTTTGCCGACGAAACCGTTGATCTGCCCGATGCCGAGCGGGTCGAGAAATTTCATGCGGTGTTCGATCCGCTGTTGCCTGGGTTCTATAACAACAAGGGCAAGGGGCAGGCGCGGTTCGATACGATCATCGCGGCATCGCTGAAAAACTCTCCGAAGGACCGGGCGGGCATTACCGCGACGACCGAGCGTTTTGCCGATGCCTACGCCACCGGTGAGGCACGGTTCCGCAAGTTCTTTCCCGATTATCGCCAGCAAATGCCCGTCTATCTTGTCCATTCGATCAACCAGATGGATGGCGGTACGCGGACCATTAAAGGCCAGGTCACATTGTTGTTCGGTGCGGATATGATCGCGCGTATTCATGATCAGTCGACGATCGGACCGCTGCTCGATCATGAGCTGTTCCATAGCTACCATACGCGCTTCTTTCGCGATTGCAGCCAGCTCTGGTGTTCGCTGTGGAGCGAGGGGTTGGCGGTCTATGTCACCCAGCGGATGAACCCCGGCGCGACTGACCGGCAATTGCTGCTGACGATTCCGGTGCCGATCCGGCCGGTCGTCGAGCCGCGCCTTGGCGAGGCGATGTGCGCGCTTCGTGGCAAGATGGAATCGACCGCGCAGCCCGATTATGCCGAATTCTTCAATTTCCGCATGGCCAAGAGCGAATTTCCGTCGCGTTTCGGCTATTATCTGGGGCTGTTGATTGCCGAAAAAATCGGCAGCGATGTGCCGATTGCAAAGCTCGTGAAGTTGCCCAATGCCAAGGTGCGCCTTCTGATCGACAAGGCTGTTTTGAGCTATGGTCCGTGCCCCACGCCAACGCCAGCCGCGCCAGCCCCGGCTATACCGTAAAGCGCTTCGTAAATCCCTTCGGCATGCGATCGGTGGCCGCCTCGGCGATGACGGTATCGACGCGGGAGAATTCCGATCCGGTCCGGCAATCCTCGATCAGCGCGCTCACCGCGTCCTCCTCGCCCGCCGCGAGGATTTCGACGCGGCCATCCTTCAGATTGCGCACCCAGCCTGCCAGGCGAAGCTCGTTCGCGCGGCGGATCGCCCAGGCGCGGTAGCCGACATTATGCACTTTGCCGGTGATGAATATCCTGCGCATCATACTCATTGATTTACTCTTTTTGGAACAGGGGGAATCCCGGCGTCCCCGTAGCATGGTTGTGCGATAAGATGGGTGCTTTCCGCCGCAAATCGTGCAGCTTTGGTCGACTATGGCGAATGAGGTTCGGGCTAGTCGGGGTAGCGGATCGACAATATCTCATAATCACAAACGCCCCCGGGCAGTGTCACCCGACGCGTGTCGCCTACGCCAGCCCCGCGTAAGGCACGGGCGAGCGGGGCGCTCCAGCCGACCAGGCCAGCGCCGGCGTCGGCCTCATCATCACCGACCAGGGTCACCGTGCGTTCGCGGTCCGCATCGTCCACCACGGTCACCGTCGCGCCGAAAAACACGCGGCTGCGATCAATCTGCGCGGCGGGGTTAATCACCTTGGCTGCCTTCATCCTGCGCGATAGCCAGCCGAGCCGCCGGTCGATCTCGCGCAGGCGCTTGCGGCCGTAAATGTAATCGCCATTTTCTGATCGGTCGCCATTGCCCGCCGCCCAGGACACAACATCGACGATGCGCGGGCGTTCTTCGCCCAGCAGTTGATCATATTCGGCGCGCAACACGGCGTAGCCTGCGGGAGTGATGTAATTGGGCTGGTCGGGCGGCATAGGTTTAGGCGGCCGGTGTGACGAGGTAACGCATCGCCAGCCGGGTCATTTCGTCAACGATGCGAGGGTCGGTCGCCGACCAACCAAGTGCTTCGGCTTCGTCGTTGAGCATTAGGGCATTGAGCGTGGCGGTAACCGCAACCAGTGCGAACCGGATTTGATCGTTTGATACCGATGCTGGCGCCTTTGTGCGGATGACATCCTCCATCAATGCAATCGATTGACGCCGTGTTTCCTTGACCAGTGCCTGAAACGACGCATCGGCCTCATGTCGAGCGAAACGCTGCAGCGCGGCCGTAAACTTCCCCGAAGCCACGAGCGACGCGACAAACGCACTTACAAGGCTGTGGAAGATTGCTTCCAGGCTAGGTTGATCGGCCAGATGGGCGCGCAACACCTCTCTCCCTTCCACCTGACAGGAAAAAGTGTGGCGAAAGGTGGCGGCGAGCAGCGCATTCTTATCATCGAACCGTCGATATACTGCGCCGACCGAAACGCCTGCCCGCCGCGCGACTTCCGGTATCTGGCAAGCCTCGAGCCCACCTTCCTTAAGAAGTGCCATGGTTGCTTCCATCAGCCGCAATTCGGTTTGGCGGCTACGCGTCTGTTGCGGTGCCTTGCTAACAGGATTGGGGTTGGGGGAATCGGTCATTGTCGAAGTTTCAAAAAGAGAATGAGAATCCACTTTCGCATATTAAATCGTCGTGATATATCAGGCTAACACAGCGTCGTTGGGGCGCTAGGTGGCATAGGAGTAGGGCTCAAGATGGTTAGGCTCAATCAAAAGCTGGTGGTTGTTTCGGCCGCCCTGATCGGCATGGGATCAGTAACGACGGCTGGAATGGCGCAAACACCGGCTGCAGCCCCCACGTCGCCTGCTGTCAATGCGGCTGATGTGGCTGCAATTGAGGCGGTAATCGAGCGGTTTAAGACAGCCATCAAGACCAAGGACAAGCCGGGCATGGCCGCATTGTTTTATGACAACAAGGTCGTCTGGCGCACCTCCGGCCATCCGGCATCGCGTGACGCGCTGGCGCGGATGCAGGGCAAGCCCACTGCGGTGGTTGAGGACGAGGGTGCCTACCAGTTTCTAGACGATCCCCGGCTTGCGAAAATAGATATTGAGGAGCGCTTCTATCATCCGCAGATCATCACTGACGGGCAGATCGCCACGGTGGTATTCAACTATGATTTCCGCTTGCGGGGCGCGATCCAGAATTGGGGTCAGGAAAGCTGGCAAATGGTGAAGGCGCCAAGCGGATGGCGCATCCTGCACCTGCTCTTTTCGGCCAATCTGCAGATGATCGCCGCAGCCCCGGCGGAACGCTGAGATGGCCGGGGAGGATTCCGTTGCGCCCGATGCTGGGCGTGGCTTTCGCCGACTGCTGCTGCGACTGGTGATCGTCGCAGTGATCATCGCCTGGGTTGGGGCGGGAGTCGTGGCCCTATCGGTCGATGCCAATCGCACCCGGATGATCGCAGTGGCGGTTGCTGCGCTAGTATCCGAAATTGGCCTGTACATCGGTGCGGCGCTGCTGGGTATGCGCGTGTTTGAGGCGCGCCGGGCGATCTGGCGGCGATTGACGGGGCGGGCGTAACGGCCCGCCGCGTTGCATCAGGCCGAAGGGTTCCGGCCCAGATACCAGCTGATCCGCGCATTGCCCTGTGACCGGGCACGTTGCGGATTGAGCAAGTCGTACACCACCGCGTTTTCAAGCACGCGCTGCACATAGTTGCGCGTTTCGGACAGCGGGATTGCCTCGATCCAGTCGATCATATCGGTGCCGCCCATCCGCGGATCACCATTGGATTTCAGCCATTTGTTCACATTGCCCGGGCCGGCATTGTACGCCGCGACGGCAAGCGGATAGCTGCCATAATTGTCGAGCATCCGCTGGAAATAAGTCGATCCCAGCTGGATATTGTAATCGGTATCGGTCGTCAGCGCGCTGCCATCATAGGACAGGCCAAGCTTCCCCGCCGTTTCACGGGCGGTGCCGGGCATCAGCTGCATCAACCCGCGCGCGCCGACCCGGCTGATCGCGGCGCGATCGAACTGGCTTTCCTGCCGAGCGATCGCGTGGATCATTGTCCAGGCGCTTTCCTGACCCATCGGTACCTTGACGCTGGGATAGCCCGAGGCGGCATAATCGGGCAGCGCGTTCACCAGTGCGCTGCGCCCTACCATCACCCCCAGATCGGGGCGGCCAAGTGTGCGCGACAGCTCGATGCCCAGCACGTGATCGCTATCGGTCTTCGCGGCGAGCGCGATCTGGCGGACGAACAGCGATTGATCTTCGTGCGCCCCGATCGTGCCGAGATAGCGCGCTGCCCGTACGGGTTCGCTGGCGTAAAAGGCATCGCGAGTCGCCTGATCGACCGCGCGCGGCGTGACGGGCGGCGGCGGCGTAAGCGGACGCCCGAGCTTTTCGGTCGCGAGCATGCCGTAAAACTGGCTGTCGAACGCGGCGGCCTTTTCGAAGTAACGGGTCGCAACATCGCGCTTGCCCGCCGCGAGCGCCGCGCGTGCGGCCCAGTAAAAGCCCTTGGAACGCGTCTGCGGGGTCTGCGATCCATTGGCATAGCGATCGAACATCGCGACTGCATCCCCGGCGCGGCCGAGCTGCTTCATCGCGGTCTGCCCGGCGAGCCAGGCTAGGCTCGTATAGTCATCGCGCTCGCCATAAGGGCGCAGGCTCACATCGGTGCCGGCCGGATAGGCGTCGTCGATCTGGCGGGCGATATCGAAGGCAATCGAATATTGCCCGTCGGATTGCGCCCCGCGCGCGGCGCTCAGCAGCAGTTCATACCAGTCCTCGACCCGGCTCGGGCGGGACACGAGCGACCGCGGCTGGGCAAGCAGGGCGCGCGCCGTGCCCCAGCTATTCGTATTGGTCAGCCAGTTCGCGCGATCAGCGATATAGCCTGCGTCGTTGCCGAACACCGCTTGCGTGCTCGCTGCGAGCATCGCAGCGTCGGGTGCGCGGGTGCGAAAGGCGAGGCGGGCGGCGAACATATCACGCTTGGCCGCGCTGACGAATGACAGCTGGCGCTGCGCCGACTGAGTTGCTCCCGCCCAGAGCAGCGCATCCATCCGCGCGTCATGATCCTCCGGCGTCAGCGCGCCGCTGAAATTGCCGAGCAGCCGCGCCTCATCAGCGGCGGGCAAGGTGCCCTGCCGCCATGCGATTTTCGCCGCGGCATTGGCATCCTCGCGCGATCCGATCGCAGCGAGTGCCTCGGCATTGCGCAAATGCCCTGTGCCCGTCAGCGGCGGGAAGCGGCGGAAATAGCTGACCGCAGCGCCCGGCGACCAGCCACCGACATCCATCGATCGTTCGGCGGTGCGGCGTAGCGCGTCTTCACCGGGCCAGCCGGGATGCGCAAGCAGGAAGCGCGAATAGGTATCGAACGACAGGCTGTCGGTCTGGCGGAGCGATTTCCACTCCGCGATGGCCGAGGCGAGCGCCGCCGTGCTTTCCGTCGAGGCGGGTACGCGTTCCAACTGGGCGCGATACGCGTCCAGCTGATCCTGCGGCACGCCCAGGGCGGCTGCGATTGCGGAAACACCTGCCAGGAGCAGGCTCGATTTGGAGAGAAGCGCCAGCATGTGGACATGCTACGTGATTCGCCCCTATCTGTCGCGCCTGAAAAATACCTAATGCGGCACTTTTTGAGAACGTGCCAGAATAGAGCAGATTTCCATGTTTTCCGGTTCGATTCCTGCACTTGTCACGCCTTTTCACGCCGATGGCAGCGTTGATGAGGACGCGTTTTTGTCTTTCGTTGACTGGCAGATCGAACAGGGATCGGGTGCGCTGGTGCCGTGCGGCACGACGGGCGAGGCGGCGACATTATCTGCCGAGGAGCATTTTCACGTCGTGCGGCTGTGTGTCGATCGCACGGCGGGGCGCGTGCCGGTGATTGCAGGGGCCGGATCGAACGATACGCGCGTCGCCATCCACAACATCGCCGCCGCCAAGGCCGCCGGGGCCGATGCCGCGCTGATGGTGCCGCCTTATTACAACCGCCCCAATCAGGAGGGCATTTTCCGCCATTTCGAGGCGGTTGCCCAATCCTGCGACTTGCCGATCATCCTGTACAACGTCCCCGGCCGGACGGTGACAGATATAGCGGTGGAAACGATGGAACGGATCACGGCTGCTTTCCCCAGCGTGGTCGGCGTGAAAGACGCGACCGGCGTGCTCCAGCGCGTATCGGCGCAGCGCGCGGCGTGCGGCGCGGGGTTCACCCAGCTCTCGGGCAATGACGAGACGTCGCTGGCGTTCAACGCGATGGGCGGGGTGGGGTGCATCTCGGTCGCCGCCAATGTCGCGCCGCGCCTGTGCGCCGATTTCCAGGCGGCATGCGCGACGGGGGATTATGCGGCAGCGCGTGAGTATCAGGACCGGCTCTTCCCGCTTTATGTCGCGCTGTTCAGCGATGCCTCACCCGGACCAACGAAATACGCGCTCACCCGCGTCCGCTCCGATTTCCCGCCAGCGCTCCGCCTGCCGATGACGTGGCCGAGTGAAACGAGCCAGCGCGCAGTGGATGCGGCGTTGGCGCATGCTGGGTTGATTTAAGGTTGTGAAGCAATAGACGTGTGACGCAGCTTACGTCGCAATCTATGCCGTTGAAAGCGACTGTGATACAACGGAATTATCGATCCGGCGCAGACGCGCGATGTGCGGGGGTTGGCATTGGTGGCGGCGCTGAACGCGCCGGTTGGGCAGGCGCCCCGGTTCGGGGTGTTCCGGATGTGAAATCAGGAGCTGCGATATGAAGAAACTGTTTTTGGCTGGCTTGCTCTGCTGCAGTTTAGAATATCTGCCCGCATCCGCTCAAAACACGCCGCCAAAACAAACTGCACCCAGCACCCCCAGCGCGCCGGTCGCGCTTCGACATCTCGTTGTACTGAATAAGCAAGGGCCGAATTTCGCCTTGGCGAGCAAGCATCGCACGGAAATGCTGGCTCATCGTCAGATCTATCTGGATTTGACGAAGTCGGGAGAGATCATTGCGAGCGGTTTGCTTGGAAGCTCGCCGCGCGTTGGATTTGTCTTGTTTCGTACCGACGTGGACGAGCAAGCAATCCGTAGCCGCCTCAACGACGATTTTGCGATTCGCAACGGAATACTTGAGCTCGAATTTCTCTACTGGGATATCCAAATGGGAGCTGTCGGTCGCCCTGACACTGACACGCAATGATCCAATCCCTCCCTATCGCCAATCGCGGCGAAATTGCTTGCCGGTTCATCCGCACTGCGCGCGCCATGGGTACACGGCCGAAGAGATTCCCACGGAGCGCCTTCATGCCGCTGCCGGGCTACGAGTGTCCGCTTTGCGATAGGGTCAGCCTGAAAGCTGACTGAGAACTAACCACCACCTCCGCCCATTCACCAGCTTATAAACGACCCCCTAACCCAACCGCTTCCCTTATCGCCCGCCCGCGCCTACATGCCGCTCCCTTATGGCGCGCCCGAAACCCCCTGCGTTTGAAAAAACCAAGATCGTCGCCGAGAACCGGCGCGCGAAGTTCGATTATGCGATCGAGACGGTGTTCGAGGCCGGCATCGCGCTGACGGGCACCGAGGTGAAGGCCCTGCGCGCGGGCACCGGGTCGATCGCCGAGAGCTATGCCGAGGTGAAGGACAATCAGGTCTGGCTGATCAATTCGAACGTCCCCGAATTCAGCCACGGCAATCGTTTCAACCATGAGCCCAAGCGCGCGCGCAAATTGCTGCTGCATGAGCGCGAGATCAACAAGATGCACGGTGCCGTCGCGCGCGAGGGGATGACCTTGGTGCCGCTGATGATCTATTTCAATTCAAAGGGCCGGGCGAAGGTGGAGCTTGCGCTCGCCAAGGGCAAAAAGGCGCATGACAAGCGCGAAACGATCAAAGAGCGCGACTGGAAGCGCGAACAAGGCAGAATCATGCGCGATCGGGGCTGAAAAAGTAAGATAGTTTCGTATGTTACCGATTTGACTACACGTGTCGTTCCCGTAAAACATAGGGCATCCACCCTCGATCAAGGATGCTCCATGCGGAAGTCGATTCTCGTTTCTTCGCTCCTCGCCACCGTCGCGCTGACCGGCGTCGCTATCGCCCGTGAAGCGGCCGCGCCCGCTGCGCCCGCCACCGAAGCGTCGCCAAAGGCCGGTCCCGAACTCGGCACGTTCGGTTTCGACACCGACGGGATGGACCCCAGCGTAAAGCCGGGCGATGATTTCGCCGCTTATGCCGGTGGCACCTGGTACAACAAGACCGAGATTCCAGCCGATCGCGCCGCGTATGGCATGTTCAACAAATTGCAGGACCGCTCGCTCGAGCAGACCCGCGTGATCCTGGAAGCCGCCGCGGCCAAGCCCGGCAGCAAGATCGGCGATTTCTACGCCAGCTTCATGGATCAGGCAGCGATCGAAGCGCGCGGCATCGCACCGATCAAGCCGTGGCTCGCCGCGATCAAGGGCGCGACCGACAAGACTGCCCTCGCCGTGGAGATGGCCAAGCTGCAGCGTTACGGCGTCGGTGGCATCTTCGGCGTTGGCGTCGGGCAGGACGACAAGGCACCAGAAAATTACATCGTCAATGTCGGCCAGAGCGGCATCAGCCTGCCCGACCGCGATTATTATCTGAAGGATGATGCCAAGCTCGCGGGCATCCGCACCGAATATCAGGCCTATCTCGTCAAGATGCTGACGATGCTGGGGGAGAGCGATGCCGAGGCGCGCGCCGCCGCGGTGTTCGCATTCGAAAAGAACCTCGCGACCGTTCACTGGACGCGGATCGAATCGCGTGACGCCGACAAGACCTACAACAAATGGTCCGCCAGTGATTTCACCGCCAAGGCCCCCGGCTATCCCTGGGCCGAAATGCGCGAGACGCTTGGCGTCGGCGACCAGAAGATCTTCCTCGTCGCCCAGCCAAGCGCGGTGACGGGCGAGGCCAAGGTGTTCGCCGAAACCCCGGTATCGGTGCTGCAGGATTATGCGATGCTCCGGCTGGTGCGCAGCTATGCCGGCTATCTGCCCAAAAGCTTCGATGATGCCGTGTTCGCCTTTTACGGCAAGGTGCTGTCGGGCCAGCCGCAGCAGCGCGATCGCTGGAAGCGCGGCGTGGCCGTGGTCAGCGGCGGACTGGGTGAGGAAATCGGCAAAGAATATGTCGCCCGCTATTTCCCGGCAGAATCAAAAGCCAAGGCCGATGAGCTGGTGAAGAACGTCGTCGCCGCGATGGGCGCGCGGATCGACAAGCTCGAATGGATGGCCCCCGAAACCAAGGTGAAAGCGCGCACCAAGCTCGCCTCGTTCACCGCGAAGATCGGCTATCCCAGCCAGTGGCGTGATTATTCGGCGCTGAAGATCGTCTCCGGCGATCTGGTGGCGAATGTCGCGGCGTCGAATTCGTTCGAATATAGCCGGGATTTGGCGAAGCTGGGCAAGCCGATCGACCGGACCGAATGGTTCATGACGCCGATGACGATCAACGCTTATGCCAATCCGCCGATGAACGAGATCGTGTTCCCGGCAGCGATCCTGCAGCCGCCCTTCTTTGATGCGAAAGCCGATCCGGCGGTGAACTATGGCGGCATCGGCGCGGTGATCGGGCATGAGATCAGCCATCATTTCGACGATCAGGGCCGCAAATATGATCCGACCGGCAAGCTTGCCGATTGGTGGACTGACGAGGACGTGAAACGCTTCGCCAGCTTCACCGACAAGCTCGTGAAGCAATATGACGCCTATGAGCCGATCCCCGGCCAGCATGTGCAGGGCGGGCTAACCCTGGGGGAGAATATTGCCGATCTGGCGGGACTGACGGTCGCGCTCGATGCCTATCACCGCTCGCTGAAGGGCAAGCCTGCACCCGTCATCGGCGGGCTGACGGGTGACCAGCGCTTCTATCTCGGCTGGGCGCAGGTGTGGCGGATCAAGTTCCGCGAACCGGCGCTGCGCTCGCAATTGCTGTCCGATCCGCACTCGCCGGGCCCGCTGCGCACCGCCACGGTCCGCAACCTCGATGCCTGGTACGCGGCATTCGGGGCCAAGCCGGGGGACAAGACCTATCTGGCACCGGCTGATCGCATTCGGATCTGGTGACCACGCTGACCGTTCGTCCTGAGTAGCCATTGAGCGAAGTCGAAGGCGCGCATCAGGCGAACGGTATCAATCATCTGGAACTGAAGTTCGTGCCAAAACTGCCCGTCATGCTGAACTTGTTTCAGCATCCACCGCGCCCCACCGGCGATATAAGGTGTTGCACGGTGGACCCTGAAACGAGTTCAGGGTGACGGCATGGTTTTGAGGCGCACTTCGGCTCCATGACGTAGTAACTATCTATATAAAACAATAATCTGGGGAGTTTTTCATGCGTCCGCTTCGATTGATCGCCGTCGTTTCCACCCTCGCCATCGGCACGGCGCTGGCCACCGTTGCGACAGGCAAGCCGCAAGTCGCGGCACCGACGGCGGCGGCGGCGAGCAAGCCCCAGATCGGCAGCTATGGCTTCGATGCGGCGGGCATGGGCACCGATGTCGCGCCGGGCGATGATTTCTTCGGTTATGCCAATGGCGGCTGGCTGAACACGACCGCGATCCCCGCCGACAAGCCAAGCTACAGCGCGTTCGATGTGTTGCAGGACGTGTCGCAGCAGCGCACGCTCGGCCTGCTCGAAGAAGCGGCAAAGGACCCGCAATCGAAGATCGGCCAGGCCTATGCCGCCTATCTCGATACCAAGACGATCGAGGCGAAGGGGCTTGCCCCGATCATGCCTTGGCTCGCGCAGATCAAGGCGCTGAAGTCGAAAGCGGGCTATGCAGCACTCGTCGCGCAGGCGAACAAGAATGGTGTAGGCGTGCCGTTCGGCAGCGGGGTCGGCACCGATTCAAAGCAACCCGACACCTATACCGTCAATCTGCGGCAGGGCGGGCTGGGCATGCCCGATCGTGATTATTATCTGAGCAGCGATGCCAAGCTGGTCGAGGCGCGGACCGCCTATCAGGCGCATATCGCCAAGATCATGACGCTGGCGGGCGAACCCAATGCCGAAGCGCGCGCCAAGGCGCTGGTCGATTTCGAGACCGAGATTGCCAAGGCACACTGGACGCGGATCGAAAGCCGCGATGCCGACAAGACCTATAACAAGATGCGCGTTGCCGATCTGCAGACGATGGCGCCGGGCTTCGACTTTGCGGCGTATTTTGCGGGCGTCGGCACCCCGGTCGACACCGTCGTGGTCGGCCAGCCGACCGCGATCGCCAAGATGGCGGCGCTGATCGCGGCAACCCCGCTTGAAGTGCTGAAGGATCAACTGATCATCCGCTCGTTCGACAGCTTCGCTGATGTGCTGCCAGAGCGTTTCGACGCCGCCAATTTCGCCTTTTCGGGCACCGTGCTGCGCGGGACGCCCGAGCAGCAGGTGCGCTGGAAGCGCGCGGTGAACTGGACATCGGCGGCGGTGACTGACGAGGTCTCCAAAATCTATGTTGCGCGCTATTTCCCGCCCGAAACCAAGGCGGCGGTCGATCAGCTCGTGAAGAATGTGCTGGCGGCAATGGACGCGCGGATCGAGAAGCTCGAATGGATGTCCGCCGAAACCAAGGTGAAGGCGCACGCAAAGGTCGCCGCCTTCACGCCGCGGATCGGCTATCCGGACAAGTGGCGTGATTATTCGGCGCTGACGATCCGCAGCGGTGATGCATTCGGCAACAAGCTGCGCGCGAACCAGTGGGCGCATAGCTATAACACCGCCAAGCTCGGCAAACCGATTTACCGCTGGGAATGGGGCCTCGCCCCGATGACGGTGAACGCACAGGCGAACCCGACGCTGGTCGCGATAACTTTCCCCGCCGCGATCCTGCAGCCGCCCTTTTTCGATCCCAAGGCCGATCCGGCGGTCAATTATGGCGGCATCGGTGCGGTGATCGGTCATGAGATCAGCCATCATTTCGATGATCAGGGATCGAAATATGACGCGACCGGCAAGCTCACCCAGTGGTGGACCGATGCCGATATCGCCGCGTTCAAGGCCCGCACCGGCCAGCTTGTCGCGCAATATGATGCCTATGAGCCGCTCCCTGGTTTCAAGGTGAAGGGTGGACTGACGCTGGGAGAGAATACCGCCGATCTGGCGGGGCTTGCGGCGGCCTATGATGCCTATCACGTTTCGCTTGGCGGCAAGGACGCGCCTGTAATCGACGGGACGACTGGCGACCAGCGCTTCTATCTCGGCTGGGCGCAGGTCTGGCGCCGCAAGCACCGCGAGGCTGACTTGCGCAACCGGCTGCTTACCGATCCGCACGCCCCAGGCCCGCAGCGCGCCTGGATCGTCCGCAATCTCGATCCCTGGTACGCGGCGTTCGCGCCAAAGGATGGCCAGGCGCTGGTGCTGAAACCAGAAAGCCGCGTTCGGATTTGGTGAGTCGAACGGGCGGTGCATGCGCTAGTCGCTTGACGCTGTCATAAGGCGCGCCAAAGAGGGGGGATGGCCAGCCTTCCGTCACCTTCGGCACCCACCGCGCCAAGCTTGCGCATCCCGGCGCTGATTGCGCTCGGGTGCGGCGTGGCGGCGGCGCTGGTGATCCTCGCGCTGCTCCGCGATCCCATCTTCGCGGCGGGGTTTCTGGCGGCGTCGATCGTTCTGGTGGGCGCAGTGGTGCTGATCCGGTCGGCAATTGCGCCAGCGGTGGCCGTCGAGCCCAATGTCGACTGGTCGGTCGCGCGCGCGCTGGCGGGCGCCAGCCCCGATGCGGTGGCGGTCACCGATCGTGCGGGGCGGCTGATCTGCGCCAATGATCGGTACGAGGCAGTGTTCAGCGGCTACCCCACGCCACCCAATCTGCCGATCGGCGAGGCGGGCGTCGCCGCGCTGGCGGCGGCCGGACGCGCGGCATGGCGCGACGGGCAGGCGCAGATCGACCGGCTGATGATCGACGCCGGGCCAATCGCTGCGCATATCGAGCAAGCTGGACAGGCCGAGGACATGCTCGTCTGGCGGTTTGCGGGGGCACTGGGTGCCGATCTTGCCACAACGATCGAGGCGATGATCGCCGGGCCGATTGGCAACCGGCTCGCTGCCAGCGGCATCATGGCTGCGCTGATCACCGCCGAAGGGCGCATCCGCAGCGCCAACCGCGTGTTTCGCCTGCGCGCGATGGGGCATGAGGAAGGCGCGATTGCAGGCCGCGATTTCGCCCGGTTCCTGATCACCGACGGGCAGGGCATGGTCCGTTTCGAGCGGGAAGGGCAGGCCGGCACGCCGCTGCGCGTCGTGCAGATTCCGTTTATCGAGGGTGAGGATGCCCCGCTGCTCGTCGCGCTGCTCGATGAGGAGGAAGCCGTCGGCCCCGCGATCGGGGCGGGGGCCTCCGCCCATATCCGCAGCCTCGTCTCGCTGATGCCGTTCGGGATCGCGCTCATCGATCGCGAGGGGCGGTTCCTGCAGATGAACGACGCGTTCGTTCGCGCCGCCGATGTCGATCCCGCCGCACCCCCGCTCTACCCGGGCGACTTGGTGGTGCGTGAGGACAAGGCCGCGGTCGCCGATGCCGTGCGGCGCTTCGCGGGCGGCGCGACCCACAGCACCGACATGGCGGTGCGGTTGCGCGACCGGCCCGACGAACCCGTTGCCCTGTCGATTGCGGGGGCGCGCGGACTCGGCGAGGCGGCGGTTTTGATGAGCCTGAAGGACAATAGCGAGGAAAGCCGCCTGAAGCGCGAAGTGGCGCAGGCGACCAAGATGCAGGCGGTTGGCCAGCTCGCAGGCGGTGTCGCGCATGATTTCAACAACATCCTCACCGCGATCATTGGCCACTGCGACCTGATGTTGATGCGCCATTCGCCGGGTGACAGCGATTATGACGACATTCAGCAGATCCGCGCCAATTCGAACCGCGCGGCGAGCCTGACCCGGCAGTTGCTCGCCTTTTCGCGCCAGCAAACGCTGCGTCCGCAGGTCCTGCAGCTACCCGATGTGATTTCCGAAGTCTCCAACCTGCTCAAGCGCCTGCTGGGTGAAACCGTGACGCTCACCGTCACGCATGGCCGCAATCTGGGGCCGGTCCGCGCCGATCCGGGGCAGCTTGAACAGGTGGTAATGAACCTCGCGGTCAATGCACGCGATGCGATGCTCGGCAAGAACGGGCAGGGCGGTGGCACGCTGACCATCCAGACGCTGACTGTCACTGCCGCCGACGTGCGCGCAATGGACTCCGAGATCCTGCCCGTCGCCGATTACACAGCGCTGAAAATCTCCGACACCGGCACCGGCATTCCGCCCGAGATTCTGCCCAAGATCTTCGAGCCCTTCTTTACCACCAAGGAAGTCGGCAAGGGCACCGGGCTCGGGCTGTCGACAGTGTACGGCATCGTCAAGCAATCGGGCGGCTACATCTTTGCCGATTCAAAGCCCGGTAAGGGCACGGTGTTTACCATCTACCTGCCGGTGCATACTGCCAGCGCCCCCGCCAAGCCCGTCGCAGCGACACCTAAGGCGAAACCCGGCGACCTGTGGGGCAGCGGCACGATCCTGCTGGTCGAGGACGAGGATATGGTGCGCGCCGTGGCCGAACGCGCGCTGACGCGGCAGGGCTATACTGTGCTGACGGCCGAACATGGCGAGGCTGCGCTCGATTTGCTGGAGGTGCACCCGCGCCCCGATCTGCTGATCTCCGACGTGATGATGCCAATCATGGATGGCCCGACAATGGTCCGCCGCGCCCGCGAGCGTTACCCCGACCTGCCGATCCTGTTCATGTCGGGCTATGCCGAAGAGCAACTGCGCAAATCGATCGACCTCGATAATGTCGCCTTCCTCGCCAAACCTTTTTCCGTGCAGCAGCTGGCCGAGGCCGCGCGCGATGTGCTTGCGGCGAAATGACGCTTGGCGTTGCGCCCCAACTAGGCTCTAAGCGCGCCCCATGCCTGTTACTGCCATCCTTGTCGTCGAAGACGAACCGCTGATCGCCATGATGATCGAGGATTTCCTCGACATATTGGGCAAGCAGTTGATCGGCCCGGTCGATTGCGTCGCCGACGGGCTTGCCGCGATTGCGCAGGGCGGCATCGATGCGGCGATCCTCGACGTCAATTTGCGGGGCGGCGAGACGAGCGAAGCCATTGCCGACGCGCTGACGGCGGCGGGCGTGCCGTTCGTGTTCGCCAGCGGTGGCAGCGGTAATGGCATCCCGGACCGGTTTCGCGAATGCCCCGTGTTGCCCAAGCCCTTCACGATGGCCGGGGTGGAACAGGCACTCGCCGCGCTGGGGTGACTGGCTAAAGCCTACCGAGACATCTCCCGCTCGCCCTGAGCGAAGTCGAAGCCTGCCCTGAGCGCCTGCCTTGCAGGCAGTCGAAGGGGGCAAGCGCATGGCTTGGGCTTCGACTTCGCTCAGCCTGAACGGAGGTAATTCTAATCAACCTAGAATCACGACGACCTAAGCCGTCCGCTCCGGCACTGCTGCCGCATCCTCTACCAACGTGGCCCGTGGTGCGACTGCTTCCCACGGAAACACGAACCAGTCCTTGGTCACCGCGCGGTCGATCGTCTCGGCGTGGTATTCCACGCGCTGGGCCGAGCGGATATTGTCGATCAGCGTCGCAAAGCGGATGCTGCCTTCCGCAGCGCCCTGATCGGCCAGGATCGTCCGCAACCGGCCGATCGTCCCACCGGTGTCGTTGATGTCATCCACGAACAACAGTCTGTCGCCATTCCGGGTACGCGCGGCAAGCCGGGCAAGGGCGCCATCGGCAAATTCCTCGACCTGGCTCGAATAATCGACTGACAGCATCGGCAGCCCGCAAGCGTGGCTGAGGAAGGTCGCCGGCACCAGCCCGCCGCGCCCGATGCCGATCAGATAGGATGGCACCCAGCCGTCGGCGCCGATCAGTGCAGCCAGCGTCATGACGTGATCGACAAAGCGTTCATGTGGGATTGGCGTGAAGATGGGCATTACTGCGCCTCCGCATAACGATCGAGCTTGGCCAGATGCACCGCCACCGCGTCGTGCGGCAGGAATGAACCGAGAAAACTGTTCCGGGCCAGCATCACGAGATCTGACCGTGACAGGTTCCGCCCCGCTGCCGCCGCGCGGTAGTTATCGGCGATGTAACCGCCAAAATAGGCCGGATCGTCCGAATTGATCGTGGCACGAAGACCCGCGTGCAGCATCGCATCGATCGGGTGCGCCGCCATATCGGGCACCACGCACAATTTCAGGTTGGACAGCGGGCAGACCGTTAGCGTCATGCCGCTCCGCGCCAGCCGTGCTGTCAGCACGGGATCCTCCAGGGCACGGTTGCCGTGATCGAGCCGATCGATGTTGAGAACATCAAGCGCCTGCCACACATAATCGGGTGGCCCTTCCTCGCCCGCATGGGCGACGCGTTTCAGCCCCATCACCCCTGCTGTCGCAAAGACACGCGCGAATTTTTCGGGTGGGTGACCGACTTCGGATGAATCGAGGCCGACCCCCGCGATCCGATCGAGCCAGGGATCGGCTGCCTTTAGCGTCGCAAAAGCGGCATCCTCGTCAAGATGACGCAGGAAGCACAGAATCAGCTTGGCCGTCATCCCGTGTTTCGCTTCGGCGGCCGCCATGCCCGCCAGCAACCCGTCGGCGACGACCTGGAACGGAATTCCGCGATCGGTATGCGTCTGCGGATCGAAGAAAATCTCGGCATGCACCACGCCGTCCGCCGCCGCGCGATCGAAATAGGCCAGCGCGAGATCGTGGAAATCCTGCTCGGTGCGCAGCACGTCCGCGCCTGCATAATAGATATCGAGGAAATCCTGCAGCCGCGAAAAATCATAGGCCGCACGGACTTCCTCAACCGTGGTGAAGGGGATCGACACCCGATTGCGCCGGGCAAGGTCAACCATCATCTCAGGCTCCAGACTCCCCTCGATATGCAGATGGAGCTCGGCTTTCGGCAGGCCGGTGATGAAGGTGTTGAGATCGGTCATGGCGCATCATCGCCAATGCGGGCGCAAGGGGCAAGCCGACTGTCGTGTCTTGCGGGGGAGGGCGCGTGCCGGGTTCAAGAAAAGATTCTGTTCGCGCGGAGGCGCAGAGGGCGCGGAGGGGTTCCGCAGCGCCATGCGCGTAGTGCTTTCATCATAAACGTTTGCGAACGCAGCGGTGCTGCCGCGATCTGCACCCACTCTTGTCCCTTCTTCTCCGCGCCCTCTGCGCCTCCGCGTGAACAAAATCTTCCCTACTCCTCCCAACCTGTTTGCCGGACAAAGAATTGTAGCGAGCGCTACATTATGCTACAGGCTTGGTACCACTATCGGAGATCAGCTTTGTCCAACTCTGTTTCCAGCACCCACATCGCGCCACTATCCCACCGTCAGATCGCTATCTCGACCCTCCTCGGTATCGCCCTTTGGTTCCTGGCAGCGATCATCCTTCGCGCCGTGGGGCCCATGGGGGCACTCGACGGAACGGCTAGGGCGATCACCTTTGCGCTGATTTTTCCCGGCACGGTGCCGTTCGTCTATCTGCTGCGTTGGGCAGCGCAGTTGGTGGGGGATCAACTGCTGATGGGTATCGCAATCGGCACGATGGCCGCCGCCTTTTGCGATGGTATTGCGCTCAGCTGGCTACCGTCGTTGTATGGTGAAGGGGTGGCCCAGTTGGCCGGATCGGGTGCGACCATTTTATGGGGCATTGGTGTGGTGCTGTTGCTGGCGCTAATCATCGGCAGGCGCGGGGCAAAATAATTTTTGTTCCCCTCTTGTTCAATAAGAACATTGCAAGTACACAAGCGCTACGCATTGCCCATCCGGCATGTTCGGTCTAGCGACGGAGGCTTCCAATGGCAGCACAATTGAAGGTCATCGACAGCAAAATGGCGGTATCCACAGACAAGGCAGCAGCCGAGCGCGCAAAGGCGCTCGATGCGGCCCTCGCACAGATCGATCGTGCCTTTGGCAAGGGATCGGCGATGAAGCTCGGCTCGAAGGAGACGATGCAGGTCGAGGCGATTTCGACCGGTTCGCTTGGGCTTGATATCGCGCTTGGCGTTGGCGGTTTGCCGCGCGGCCGGGTGATCGAGATTTACGGTCCCGAAAGCTCTGGCAAGACCACGCTTGCACTGCACGTGATCGCCGAAGCGCAGAAGAATGGCGGCACCGCAGCCTTTGTCGATGCCGAACATGCGCTCGATCCTGTCTATGCCAAGAAGCTTGGCGTCAATATCGACGAACTGATCGTGTCGCAGCCCGATACGGGGGAGCAGGCGCTGGAAATCGTCGACACGCTGGTCCGCTCGAACGCAATCGATGTGCTTGTGGTCGATTCGGTCGCGGCATTGGTACCGCGCGCTGAAATCGAAGGCGAAATGGGCGACAGCCATGTCGGGCTACAGGCGCGCCTGATGTCGCAGAGCTTGCGCAAGCTCACCGGGTCGATCAGCCGTTCGCGCTGCATGGTGATCTTCATCAACCAGCTGCGGATGAAGATCGGTGTGATGTACGGGAATCCAGAAACCACGACGGGCGGCAATGCGCTCAAATTTTACGCTTCGGTTCGCCTCGACATTCGCCGCACCGGCCAGATCAAGGACCGCGAGGATATCGTCGGCAACACCACCCGCGTGAAGGTGGTCAAGAACAAGGTCGCGCCGCCGTTCAAGCAAGTCGAATTCGACATTATGTACGGCCAGGGCATTTCGAAGATTGGTGAAATTCTCGATCTTGGCGTCAAGGCCGGGCTGGTCGAGAAATCGGGTGCATGGTTCTCCTATGACAGTGTCCGGATCGGTCAGGGCCGTGAAAACGCCAAGACCTATCTCACCGAACATCCCGAGATGGCCGATCGGCTCGAACAGGCCATCCGCACGCGCACCGACAAGGTTGCCGAGGAAATGATGGCCGGCCCGGAGCCGGATGCCGACGACGATATGTGAGCTTCCCAGCGGCGTCTTCGCCCTGCGAAACCGCGCCGCAACAACTGGAAAGGCCCGCCCGCGTCGGCGGGCCTTTCATGTTTAGGCCCGCGTCGGCGGATTTTTCATGTTTGGCGATTTGAGCGGGCGGGAATGGGACTGCGCTTTTTTTAGCAGGTCGTCACTTTCGTCAATTTTCGCAGGGGTCGTGGGTGCAGGGTTTAACGGGGTCGACATCTCGGTTCGTTGGGCTAGCCTGACCCGAACGCAGGAGCGCATCCCATGACCATTATCGTCCATCACCTCGAAAACTCGCGCTCGCAGCGCATCCTCTGGCTGCTTGAAGAGCTTGGGCTGCCCTATGAAATCAGGCGCTACGAGCGGAACAAGAAGACGTTTCTCGCGCCACCCGAGCTTAAAATGGTCCATCCGCTCGGCAAATCGCCGGTGATCGAGGATGACGGGGTGGTTGTCGCGGAAACCGGGGCAATCGTCGAATATCTGGTCGAAAAGGCCGATGGCAGGATGGGGCCTGGGCATCACCGCGATTCGGTGCTGCGCTACCGCCAGTTCATCCATTATGCCGAAGGATCGATGATGCCGCCATTGTTCGCGATGCTTGTCGTCGGGCGGATTCCGCTGTTCGGCAAGGCAGCACTCAAGCGGCTGACGCCGATGTTCGACGTGCATCTCGATTATCTCGAGGCCGAACTCGCGTCGCGCCCCTGGTTCGCCGGCGACGAGATCAGCGCCGCCGATGTCATGATGAGCTTTCCGCTCGAAGCCGCCCGGTCACGGGCAGGTCTCGACGGTTCACGCCCGGCCATCACCGCCTGGCTCGACAAGATCCACGCGCGTCCCGCCTACCAAACCGCCCTCGCCAAGGGCGGGCCATACGCCTACGCCTGACGAGGCAAGCCCGCAACTGGTCGTCACTTGGGTATAAAGCTGTCCCGCTCGGGCGTGACGGGCGGTAGGATCGGCCGTACATCGGGTTCGGCTTCGGCCGGATTGTCGAGCTGCCCCTCCCACCGTGCCACGACCACGCTCGCCACGGCGTTACCGACTACGTTGGTCGCGGTCCGGCCCATGTCGAGGAACTGGTCGACCGCGAGGATAAGCAGAATGCCCGCCTCCGGGATGTTAAACTGCGCCAGCGTACCGGTGATGACGACAAGGCTGGCGCGCGGCACCCCGGCAATCCCCTTGCTGGTGATCATCAGGATCAGCAGCATCTGGATCATCGTACTCCAGCTCAGATCGATGCCATAAGCCTGGGCGATGAAGATCGATGCGAACGTCATATACATCATCGATCCGTCGAGATTGAACGAATAGCCCAGCGGCAGCACGAAGCTGGCGATCTTAGGCGGCACGCCGAACCGGTCGAGCGCATCGAGCGTGCGCGGATAGGCGGCCTCGGACGATGCGGTCGAAAAGCCGAGCAGGATCGGATCGCGCAGATAGCGGATCAGCGTGCCGGTGCGCGAACCGATCACCAGGAAACAGGCACCGAGCAGGAAGAGCCACAGCACGAAGAGCCCCAGGTAAAAGCTACCCATGAAGATCGCGAGATCGCCGACGATTTTGACGCCATTAGTCGCCAGCGCCTTGGCGATCGCGCAGAATACAGCGATCGGTGCGAACAACATCACATAGCCGGTGACGGTCAGCATCACCGCGACCAGCGCCTCAAGCCCGCGCACCAACGGCGCACCAGCTTCCCCCACGGCGGCCAGACCGACGCCGAAAAACAGCGAGAAAACCACGAGTTGCAGGATGTCGTTCGTCGCCATCGCATCCAGCGCGCTGGTGGGAACGATATGGATCAGGAACTTGGCAAGATCGAACGCCGATCGATCGACGCCGCTTGAGGCATCGACTGCAGGCAGCGCAAGGTTCACGCCAACCCCGGGCTGGAGCAGATTGACCATCAACAGCCCCAGAGTCAGCGAAACCAGGCTGGCGCTGACGAACCACAGAAATGCCTTCAGCCCGATCCGCCCGATCGCGCTGCCGGTTCCCATATGCGCAATCCCGACGACCAGGGTGGAAACGACAAGCGGCGCGATGATCATCTTGATCAGGTGCAGGAACATTTGCGTCGGAATGTCGAGATAATAGGCCGCGTCCTTCAGCCGCGCGACGCCCTCCGGCGTGCCGCTCCAGCTGGCATTGAGCGCCCAGCCGAGCAATCCGCCCAGCACCAGCGCGCCCATGATGTACCACGTCAGTCGCTTGCCCACGCATAATCCCCTGCAGTCAATGCCACGATAGCGAAGGGGATTGTGTCGTCCGGGTCAAGCACTTCGCTTGAAGTGCGCACCGATCCAGACCGCCGCCTGGTGCCCAGCGCGGGGGGGATTGCCGCGGCAGGGGTGCGCGCCGTATCGCTAAGCTTGCCCTTCGGAGACTGCCATGCTCATGTCGCGCCGCCAGTTGATCGCCGCCACTGCCGCGCTGCCGCTCCTGGGCGTGCCAGCATTGTTGCGCGCTGCCGAGCCCGATCTGTCGGCGCTCAGCGACCTCACCACCGGCACCGCGCCGATCAGCACCGCCGAACGACAGGCCCGTATCGCCCGTGCGCAGGCGCTCATGCGGGCGGCGGGCATGGGCGCGGTGCTGGTCGAACCGGGCGCGAGCCTGACCTATTTCACCGGGGTACGCTGGGGCCGTAGCGAGCGGCTGACCGCGGCGATTATCCCGGTCGAGGGCGATCCGTGCATCGTCACGCCATTTTTCGAGGAGCCATCGATCCGCCAGTCGCTGGCGATCCCGGCCGACGTGCGGGTGTGGCAGGAGGATCAGAATCCGCTTGAGCGAGTCGCCGGGTTCCTGCGCGACCGAAAACTGGCGGGGAAACCAGTGGGCATCGAAGAAACAGCCCGCTTCTTCGCCTTTGATGGTCTGGCGCGTGCGCTGCCATCGGCAAAACTCGTGTCGGCCAATCCGGTCGTCCGTGGGTGCCGGATGATCAAGAGCGCGGCCGAAATCGCGCTGATGCAGGCCGCTGCCAATGTCACCATGGCTGCTTATCGCTGGACGCACCCCCGAATCGAAGCGGGGATGACGCCTGCCCAGATCGGCGCGCTGATGACGGCAGCGACCCGCAAGCTGGGCGGCAATCCCGAATTCGCGCTTGTGCTGATCGGTGAAGCAGCCGCCTATCCCCATGGCAGCAGTGCGCCGCAACGGGTGGCCGACGGCCAGATCGTGCTGATGGATTGTGGCTGCACGGTGCAAGGCTATCAGTCGGACATCTCGCGCACCTTCGTCCATGGCACCGCCACCGGAGAGCAGCATAAGGTATGGAGGGATGTCGCGCGCGGCCAGCAGATCGCAAACGCAGCGGCCCAGATCGGTACCCCTGCGGGCGCCGTCGATGACGCGGTTCGACGGTTCTACGAGGGCGCAGGCTATGGCCCCGGCTATAAACTGCCCGGCCTGTCGCACCGGACTGGCCACGGCATCGGCATGGACGGGCACGAACCTGTCAATCTGGTCCACGGTGAAGCGACCCCGCTCGCGGCCGGCATGTGTTTTTCGAACGAACCCGGCCTGTACCTACCCGGCAAGTTCGGCGTCCGACTGGAGGATTGTTTCTACATGACGCCCGCCGGGCCGAAATGGTTCAGCGTACCGCCCACCAGCCTTGATGCGCCCATCGGCTGAACCGCCATGCCGGATTAACCGTTTCACTTGAGCAAGACGCATCAGCGCCCTAGATCAGCATCATGACACCAACGAACGACATCCGCCGCAGCTTCCTCGACTTCTTCGCCGGTGAGGGGCATGCGCGCGTGCCTTCCGCGCCGCTGGTACCGCATAACGACCCGACACTGATGTTCGTCAATGCTGGCATGGTGCCGTTCAAGAATGTCTTCACCGGGCTCGAAACGCGACCCTATGTCACCGCGACATCGAGCCAGAAATGCGTCCGCGCGGGCGGCAAGCATAATGATCTCGACAATGTCGGCTATACCGCGCGGCACCATACCTTCTTCGAAATGCTCGGCAATTTCTCGTTCGGTGATTATTTCAAGGAACGCGCGATCAGCCTGGCGTGGAACCTCATCACCCGCGAATGGGGCATCGACCCGAACCGGCTGACGGTCACCGTCTATCACACCGATGACGAGGCATTCGACCTATGGCGCAAGATCGCGAGCCTGCCCGAAAGCCGCATCATCCGCATCGCCACCAACGATAACTTCTGGTCGATGGGCGATACCGGGCCTTGCGGGCCGTGCTCCGAGATTTTCTACGATCACGGTGATCACATTCCCGGTGGTCCGCCAGGCAGCCCCGATGAGGATGGCGACCGCTTCGTCGAGATCTGGAACCTCGTGTTCATGCAGTTCGAGCAATCGGCGGATGGCACGCGCACGCCCTTGCCGCGCCCCTCGATCGATACCGGCATGGGGCTGGAGCGGATCGCCGCCGTCATGCAGGGCGTGCCCGACAATTATGATACCGATACCTTCAAGGCGCTGATCGCCGCATCGAGTGCGCTCACCCACACCCCGTCGACCGGCGACACGCAAGCGAGCCACCGGATCATCGCCGATCACTTACGCACCAGCGGTTTTCTGGTGGCGGACGGAGTGCTGCCTGCGAACGAAGGGCGCGGCTATGTGCTGCGGCGTATTATGCGGCGCGCTATGCGCCACGCGCATCTGCTGGGGGCGAAGGACCCGCTGATGTACCGGTTGGTGCCCGCGCTGGTCACCGAAATGGGCGCCGCCTATCCTGAGTTGCTGCGCGCACAGCCGCTGATCGAGGCGACGTTGGCGCAGGAGGAAACGCAGTTTCGCCGCACGCTGACCAATGGGCTTAAACTGCTCGACGAAGCGACAGCGGGAATGTCGGCTGGGGCGACACTGCCCGGTGAAACCGCGTTCAAGCTCTATGACACATACGGCTTCCCGCTCGATCTGACCGAGGATGCGCTTCGGGCGCAAGGCTTTGGCGTCGACCGCGCTGGGTTCGATACCGCGATGGCCGAGCAGAAGCGTGCCGCGCGCGCGGCCTGGAAGGGATCGGGCGAGCGCGCCTCCGACGATGTCTGGTTTGATATCGCCGAGGAAGCGGGCAGCACCGAGTTTACTGGTTACACCAGCGATGTCGGCGAGGGGAGCGTGATCGCACTGCTGAAGGACGGCGTTCGCGTCGACCGTGCGGGCCCCGGCGAGGTAACGATCCTGACCAACCAGACGCCGTTTTATGCCGAAAGCGGCGGACAGATGGGCGACGCGGGGACCATAACCGGCGATAACGGCCTGCGCGCGGTGGTACGCGATACCGCCAAGGCGGTCGGACGTTTGCATGCGCACAATGCCGTGATCGAGGCGGGCGAGATCGCGCAGGGCGACAGCATCCATCTCGCGATCGACACCGATCGGCGGGCGCAGATCCGCGCCAACCATAGCGCAACTCATTTGCTGCACGCGGCGCTGCGTGCGCGGCTTGGCGGGCATGTGAGCCAGAAGGGCAGCCTTGTTGCGCCGGATCGGCTGCGGTTCGATTTTTCGCACCCGACCGCGCTGAGCGCTGCCGAAGTCGCTGATATCGAGGCCGATGTGAACCGCCAGATCCGCGGCAATGCGACGGTCACGACGCGGCTGATGACACCCGACGATGCGATTGCCGCAGGCGCGATGGCGTTGTTCGGCGAAAAATATGGTGATGAGGTCCGCGTTCTCTCGATGGGGGCGCTTGCCGATGCGGCCTATTCGGTTGAGCTGTGCGGGGGGACGCATGTGAACGCGCTCGGCGATATCGCGCTGGTGAAGATCGTGGCCGAAGGCGCGGTATCGAGCGGCATTCGCCGCATCGAGGCGCTGACGGGCGAAGCGGCGCGGCTGTGGCTCGCCGATCGGGATGAGAAACTGCGCGAGGCGGCAGGCGTGCTGAAGGCATCACCCGATGAAGTGCCCGCGCGTGTGGCGGCACTGGTCGAGGATCGCCGACGGTTGGAACGCGAACTGGCGGAGGCCAAGAAGGCACTCGCGCTTGGTGGGGGCGGTGGTGCGGCTCCGGCGGGACCCGAACAGGTCGGTGGCGTGAGCTTTATCGGTCAGGTGATCGACGGGCTCGATCCCAAGGGCCTGCGCGGCGCGGTGGATGATGTGAAGGCGCGGATCGGATCGGGCATTGCGATGATCGTCGCGGTGAATGATGGTCGTGCCTCGGTCGCAGTCGGGATCAGCGACGATTTGGTCGCGAGCCATAACGCCGTCGATCTGCTGCGCGTAGCCGTCGCGGCGCTGGGCGGGCAGGGCGGTGGCGGCCGGCCCGATATGGCGCAAGGTGGCGGACCGGATGGTGACAAGGCGGCCGAGGCGGTAACGGCGGTGCGCGCAGCGCTAGAGGCGATGACGGCGACGGCCTGATCGCGTTCACTTCCCTATTTTAGCGGAGCAAATAATGGAAAAGCCAATCGAGACGTTCCGCGCAAGCACCGGCCGCTGGCTGATCGGTAGCCTGGCGGGGCTTGGTACCTTGCTGCTGTGCCTAGTTGGGGTCGGGCTGGTCATCATCGCGCTGCGCTGGCTTCAGAACATCGCCACCAGCTACGAGCTGACCGATCAGCGGCTGATTATCCGCACCGGCATTTTCAACAAGAAGACCGATGAGATCGAGCTGTACCGGGTGAAGGACGTGACGGTCGCGTATTCGCTGATCAACCAATGGGCCGATATCGGCGCGATCAGCATCACCTCAAGCGATCCGACGACTCAGGGCGGCACATTGGTGCTTCGCGACATCCCGCGAGCGCGCGCGATCCGCGAGGAATTGCGCACGCTGGTCGATCAGGCGCGCCAGACCCGCCGGGTACGCGAGTTGGATGTCGACCACGGTATTTGATTGGTAACGCCGCCGCTGGCGTTAGCGCGAAAAGATCGAATTGCTGCCCGATTCAATCATCCAGTGGAAGAACCGCACCACGCCGGTGATCAGCGCCGTGCTGTAATTACCGCCGGTGATCGCATAATCGGTGGCGACCAGGATCAGCGTCAACGCAACAAGGGCCTTCATCATCATGGCCCGAGAAATGCGCGCCGCCCGTTAAGCGGTGGTCACCAACTTTGGTGAATGGTGCGCTGGCGATCTTTGCCGATCAGGGTGGGTCGATCAGCCGGGGGGCGTGCGATCGCGCAGGCGCCGGAAACGCGGCGTGCGATCAATCCCGGCAACGCGCTTGATCTCTTTGCGCAGCTCGTCACGCTTTTCGTGGATTGAGGCGATCACCGGGCCAACCGCGATGCCCATGTCGGTCAGCACGGCTTCTGACAATTGTAGCGAGCTTTCGAGCGTTTCGGGCACCGCGTCGGTTACGCCGACCCGGTAGAGTTCGGCTGCATGATCGACATCGCGGGCGCGGGCGACGATCGTCAGGTTCGGCACCCAGGCACGGACCCGTTCAGTCAGCTTCACCGTCAGCACGGGATCATCCATCGTCAGGATCAGCGCATTGGCACGGCCAAGGTTGAGCCGGTCGACGAGTTCGGAGCGGGCAACATCGCCGAAGATGATCGGATAGCCTTCCCGCCGCGCCGCCATCACCGTATCGATATCAGCCTCGACCGCGACATAGGCCTGGCCGTGGACGGTGAGCATATCGGCCACCATGCGCCCGACCCGGCCGAATCCGATGATCACTGCACCCGGCCCTTCAGGCGGGATCGCGACATCAAGCGTGCCGCCGCCACGCCGTTCGATGCGCTGCGCGGTCTGCCGACCGATCCAGGCGAGCAGCGGTGTTAGCGTCAGGCCAAGAGCGGTCACCGTTTGCCAGTAACTTGCCGTCGCGGGCAGAATGAGTTGCGCCTGAGCGGCGGCACCCAGCACGATCAGCGTGGTTTCAGACGGGCTGCCCATCAACAGCCCCGTTTCGGCGGCGATCGCATTGCGCTGCCCGTTGAGCTTCAGGAGCCCAGCGGTGACGACAGCTTTGACCGCCACGACACCGATCAGTCCGGCAAGCAGCGCCCACCAGTTCTGGAACACCATCTGTAGATCAAGGCTCATGCCCACGGTGATCAGGAAGACGCCGAGTGCCAGTCCGCGGAACGGCGCCGTCATCACTTCCACTTCGCTGCGATAATCAGTTTCGGCGATCAGCAGCCCGGCCAGCAAGGCGCCGACGATCGGAGAGAGGCCCGCCGCTGTCGTCGCCAGGCTGGCGACAATCACTACGAGCAAAGATGCAGCGAGGAACAGTTCTGGGCTCTTTGTACGAGCAGCCTGCGCGAACAGGCGCGGCAGCAAAACGCGCCCGCCAGCGAAGATCGCCGCAATGGTCAGGATACCGCCAATGATCAGGCCGATCACCGATGCAGCGCCGCCCGCCGATCCGGGGCCGAGTGCCGCGATAATGAACAACAACGGTACCAGCGCCAGATCTTCAAACAACAGCATCGCAAATGCGGCGCGACCGATCACGCTGGCCGCCCCGGCGATTGGCAGCACCAACGCGGTGGACGATAGCGCCAGCGCCAGCCCCAGCGTAATCGCTTGCGGCCAAGGCTGGCCGAACAACTTGATCGCCACGCCGATCAAGAGCCCCGTCAGGATCATTTCTGCGGCGCCGACACCGAACACATCGGTTCGCATCGACCATAATCGCTTGAACGACAGCTCAAGCCCGATTGAAAACAGCAGCAGGATGATGCCGAATTCGGCGAAAGGCTCGATTGAGGCTCGGTCAGTGATCGTGAAATGGTAAAGCCACGGATGATCGCCCACTAGCCGCCCGAGCCCGCTGGGCCCCGCCAGCACGCCGACCAGAATAAAGCCGATGATTGGGCTGATCCTGGCGCGGGTGAACGCCGGAATCACAAGCCCAGCCGCCCCCAAAATGACGAGCGCGTCCGAAAAACCGGTATTTTCTAGGCCAATGGGCATCCAACCACTTAGCCCGATGGCGATGGGATTGTCAGCCCTGAACGCCCATCGCGGTTTCCAGGTTCAGGCGGACCTGTTCAAAGAACTGCTCGGTTGTCATCCATGGCTGGCTGGGGCCGATCAGCAGCGCCAGATCCTTGGTCATATGGCCGTTCTCGACCGTCTCGATGCAGACGCGCTCAAGCGTTTCGGCAAAGGCGGTTACCTCTGGCGTGCCATCGAACTTGCCGCGATATTTCAGGCCACCAGTCCAGGCGAAGATCGATGCGATCGGATTGGTCGAGGTTGCCTTGCCCTGCTCATGCTGGCGGAAATGGCGGGTGACGGTGCCGTGTGCTGCTTCGGCTTCGACGGTCTTGCCATCCGGGGTGAGCAACACGGAGGTCATCAGGCCGAGCGAGCCGAAGCCCTGTGCGACCTGATCCGACTGCACGTCGCCATCATAATTCTTGCACGCCCAGACGAATTCGCCGTGCCATTTGAGCGCGGAGGCGACCATGTCGTCGATCAGGCGGTGTTCGTAAACAATGCCTGCTTCCTTGAACTTATCCTTGAATTCGCTTTCGAAAACTTCAGCAAACAAATCCTTGAAGCGGCCATCATACGCCTTCAGGATCGTGTTCTTTGTCGACAGATAGACCGGCCATTTCAGGTTAAGGCCATAATGCATCGACGCGCGGGCAAAATCGCGGATCGAATCATCGAGATTATACATCGCAAGCGCGACGCCAGGCGACGGGAACTGGAACACCTCGCGGTCGATCACGGTGCCGTCATCGCCTTCGAACACCATGCGCAGCTTGCCGGGGCCGGGGACGAGGAAGTCGGTCGCACGATACTGATCGCCGAAAGCGTGGCGACCGACGACAATCGGGTGCGTCCAGCTCGGGATTAGGCGCGGGACGTTCTTGATGACGATGGGTTCGCGAAAAATGGTGCCACCCAGGATGTTGCGGATCGTGCCGTTGGGCGATTTCCACATTTTCTTGAGGTCGAATTCCTTCACCCGATCTTCATCGGGGGTGATCGTCGCGCATTTCACGCCGACGCCGTATTTCTGGATGGCGCGGGCCGATTCGACCGTGATTCGATCGTCAGTCTCATCGCGCTTTTGAATGCCGAGGTCGTAATATTCGAGATCGATGTCGAGATAGGGAAGAATGAGGCGCTCGCGGATCCACTGCCAGATGATCCGGGTCATCTCGTCGCCGTCGATTTCAACGACGGGCGTCTTCACCTTGATTTTCGCCATCGATGTCTTGCCTGTTCTCGGGGAGGGAATATCAGCGCCGTCTAGGATGAAGGCTGGCCGTGATCAACCTCTCGTGCGGCGCTTTCGCGCCTTTGGGGCTGATTCGGCTGCCCGCATTGAATTGCTGCAATGCGCAATGTAGTACGGTCACATGGCATTACCCGAAAAATCGCCACCCGAAGCGCCGATCGTCACCTGGCGCATCCCCGATGTTCATCCCGAAGGGCGCAAATATGTGCTGATCGCGGCGGCAGTTGCGCTGCTGTCGCTCGTGATCTGGGATTTCGTCACCTGGCCGCTGATCGGGCTGACGATTTGGGTCGCCTTGTTCTTTCGCGATCCCGTGCGGGTGACGCCGCAGGGCGATGATTTGATTGTGGCACCGGCCGATGGCCTGATCACGATGATTCAACGGGTTCCGGTGCCCGTCGAGCTCGCCGGGGAAAACGCCCTTGGCTCCGAGCCGCTGGTGCGCGTTTCGATATTCATGAGTGTGTTTGATGTGCACATCAATCGTACCCCGATCGCCGGGACCATACGCCAGGTCATTTATATTTCAGGCAAATTCTTGAATGCTGATCTTGACAAGGCGAGCGAAGAGAATGAGCGCCAGCACATCGTTGTTGAAGGGCGCGACGGTCGGCTGATCGGGTTCACCCAGATTGCCGGGCTAATCGCGCGGCGGATCGTCGGTTTCGTGAAGGCGGGCGACATGGTCGCCTCCGGGCAGCGGATCGGCTTGATCCGGTTTGGCAGTCGGGTGGACGTTTATTTGCCCGATGACGTTGCCTGCCAGGTGATTGTCGGCCAGCGCAGCGTTGCCGGGGAAACAATCCTTGGCCGTGTCGGCGGCAAGTCGCCGACCGGGATCGCGCAGTGACGGCATGACGGGCACGCCGCGTCGACCGGTACGTGGCCTTCCTCTGCGCGCGGTGGCTCCCAATGCAGTAACCGCACTGGCGCTGTGTTCGGGGTTGACCGGTATCCGGTTTGCGATTTCGGCCGATTGGCAATTGGCCGTCACGATGATCATGATCGCCGGCGTGCTTGACGGCCTCGATGGCCGAATCGCGCGGATGGTGCGCGGGGAAAGTCGGTTCGGTGCAGAGCTCGATTCGCTGTCCGATGCGATTTCGTTCGGCGTCTCGCCCGGCCTGATATTGTACCTTTGGGCGCTCCATGATCTCCCGCAACTTGGCTGGCTGAGCGCCCTCGTTTACGCAGTTTTCTGTGCGCTTCGCCTCGCGCGCTTCAACGCCGCGATCGACACGACGGATCAGCCGCATAAATCAGCCGGATTTCTAACCGGAATCCCGGCGCCGGCCGGGGCAGGTCTGGCGATGCTACCCTTATATCTCTGGTTCTGGACCGGCGAGGGTGTTTTTCGATCGGCCTGGATCGTCGCGCCGTGGGTCGCGTTTGTTGCCGTACTGATGGTATCCAGCATCGCCACATTTAGCTGGTCATCGCTTCGTCTGCGCAGTTCGGTGCGTTTCGAAGCAATCGCCGTGGTTGTGCTGGTCGGTGCGGCACTCGTATCGGCCCCTTGGCCGACCTTGACGGCGGTTTGCGCTGTCTATCTCGTCTCGATGCCCTTCAGTATTCGAAGCTATGGTCGCATCAAGCGGCAGCGCGCTGCGCCATTGTCGCGGGACGAGCATTTGCCATAACCGGGCGCATCCGACGTGGATCGGGACGATACACAGCTTGAGTCGACCCTGCATCGTGCGACGCGTCGGTCGTCAAAATCGCAACGATCCGGGGCATCGCCGGAACCAGCGTAGCGGCCATCACAGCAATCACCGCGACCATGGCCGCCACAAACAAGACAAGGCTGATCAACGATATCATCATCAAACCACTCCGCAGGTTTCAAAAACCCTGATCGCCTAACGTGCAGCCAAGGATTTCCGTTCCGTGTACGCTCTAATACCCCTTTATGTTCCACTAATGTTCATATTGTCAAGGGTGATTCCTGGCCTTGATCTGATCGCCGGTCTGGGCTAAGCGCCGCGCCTCAACCCCGCATGGGAAGCGTACATCACCGGTGTCTGCCCGGGCCTTGGCCTGTTCGGATATTTGCTTCCCAGAGGACAAACCGGAAAGGAAATACCTATGGCGGCACCAGTCGTCACCATGCAGCAATTGCTCGAAACAGGCGCGCATTTCGGCCACCAGACTCACCGCTGGAACCCGAAGATGAAGCCCTACATCTTTGGCGACCGCAATGGCGTCCACATTCTCGATCTCTCGCAGACCGTTCCGTTGTTTGCACGTGCGCTCGAATTCGTCGCCGCGTCGACCGCATCGGGCGGCAAGGTTCTGTTCGTCGGCACCAAGCGCCAGGCGCAGGAGCCTGTGGCATACGCAGCCCGCCGGTCGGGCCAGCATTTCGTGAACCATCGCTGGCTGGGCGGCATGCTCACCAACTGGAAGACGATTTCGGGTTCGATCAAGCGCCTGAAGACGCTCGAGGAGCAGCTGTCGGGTGACACGACCGGTCTCACCAAGAAGGAAGTGCTCCAGCTGACCCGTGAAAAGGACAAGCTGGAACTGTCGCTGGGCGGCATCCGCGACATGGGCGGCATTCCCGACGTGATGTTCGTGATCGATGCGAACAAGGAAGAGCTGGCGATCAAGGAAGCCAACACGCTCGGCATCCCGGTCGTCGCGATCCTCGATTCGAACGTTTCGCCGGATGGCATCGCTTTCCCGGTGCCGGCAAACGACGATGCGAGCCGGGCGATCCGCCTGTACTGCGAAGCGATTGCGATCGCCGCGACCCGCGGTGGCCAGCAGCAGCAGGCACAGAGCGGCCGTGATCTGGGCGCAATGGACGAGCCACCGGCTGAGGAAGCACTGGCTGTTCCGGCAATCGAAGAGGCAGCAGCTGAGCCCGTCGTTGAGATGGCTGCCGCTGATTTCGAGCCCGAGCATGCCGCCGCCACGACCGAACCCGAGGCAGCTGCCGAAGGCGAGCGTCAGCTCGACGCCTGAGCCCGGACACCGGAGCCCCGGCACCTGAGCGTAGCGTCGCTGAACTGAAATATGGACGGGGTAGGGCGCAAGCCTTCCCCCGTCCCTACCCATATTTATCGAAGATAAGGATGTAAGACATGGCCGAGATCACAGCCGCTGCCGTCAAGGATCTGCGCGAAAAGAGCGGCGCGGGCATGATGGACTGCAAAAAGGCGCTGACCGAAGCAAATGGCGACATGGAAGCAGCAATGGATTGGCTGCGGACCAAGGGCCTCGCATCGGCTGCCAAGAAGTCGAGCCGCACCGCTGCCGAAGGCCTGATTGGCGTCGAAGTGTCGGGCACCAAGGGTGCTGCGGTTGAAGTCAATTCCGAAACCGATTTCGTGGCGAAGAACGAGCAGTTTCAGACGTTCGTCCGCGACGTGACCTCGGTCGCGCTTGCGCTGGGCGATGATCTTGATGTGATCAAGGCAGCGCATCTTGGCGGCAAGACCGTTGAGGAAGTGCTGACCAATAACATCGCGACGATTGGCGAGAACCAGAATCTGCGTCGCGCCAAGCGTCTCGAAGTGACGAGCGGCGCCGTGGTGCCCTACGTCCACAACGCGGCCGCGCCGGGTCTGGGCAAGATCGGCGTGCTTGTCGCGCTGGAAAGCACAGCTGGTGAAGACGTGCTCGTGCCGCTGGGCAAGCAGATCGCGATGCACATCGCCGCTGCCTTCCCGCTGGCGCTGCACGAAGATGGCCTCGACCCCGATGTCGTCGAGCGTGAGCGCGCGATTGCGACCGAAAAGGCGGCAGAAAGCGGCAAGCCTGCCGATATCGTCGCCAAGATGGTCGACGGGGCGATTGCCAAGTACCGCAAGGAAAACGCGCTCGTCAGCCAGCTGCTGGTGATGGACGGCAAGACCAAGATCTCCGACGTCGTCGCCAACGCTGCCAAGGCAGCGGGCGCGCCGATCGAGCTCAAGGACTATGTCCGCTTCCAGCTCGGCGAAGGCATTGAGCGCGAGGTCAGCGATTTCGCTGCTGAAGTTGCCGCCGCTGCCGGCGTCAACTGATTGTTCCAAGGGGCGTGGCGAGATGATCGCCGCGCCCCTTTGTTATTTGCCCTTTGCGACCGCCCAGCGCCTGCCTTCACGCGCGGCCTGATCCGCAAATGGACACCCCCTTTGCGGGATGAGTGCTTGGCACAGTGGGAGGGGCCTACTAAGGTCGCGCCGCTTCCCCGCCCAAGCGCAAGTTGGACCCATGACCAAACCCCCATTCAAGCGCATCTTGCTCAAACTGTCCGGAGAGGCAGCGATGGGCGACCAGAATTTCGGCATCGACCCCGCGACGGTGGCGCGCGTTGCCGGTGAAGTGAAGCAGGCCAAGGATGCCGGGTTCGAACTTTGCCTGGTGATCGGCGGCGGCAATATCTTCCGCGGGATGGCAGGTGCCGCCAAGGGCATGGACCGCGCGACCGCCGATTATATGGGTATGCTCGCCACGGTGATGAACGCGCTGGCGATGCAGGACGCGCTTGAAAATCTGGGTGTCGAGACGCGCGTTCAATCGGCAATCCCGATGGCGAGCGTTTGTGAGCCCTATATCCGCCGCCGCGCCGAGCGGCATCTGGAAAAGAACCGCGTCGTTATCTTCGCGGCGGGCACCGGCAGCCCTTATTTCACCACTGATTCCGGTGCCGCGCTGCGCGCCGCCGAAATGCGCTGCGATGCGCTGTTCAAGGGCACCAGCGTCGACGGCGTGTATAATGCCGATCCGAAGATCGATCCCAAAGCCGTTCGCTATGAACAGCTTACCTTTTCCCGCGTCCTGTCGGATGATTTGAAGGTGATGGATGCCAGCGCGGTGGCGCTTTGCCGCGACAATGATATTCCGATCGTCGTGTTCAACATCCGCGAAACCGGCAATCTTGCCCGGGTACTGGCGGGTGAGGGCACGTCGACGATCGTCAATAACCAGACCGAGTATACGGAGAACTGACATGGCCGCTTATGACAAGGCCGATCTTGAGCGCCGGATGGCCGGTAGCGTTGAAGCGCTGAAGGGCGATTTGACCGGCCTGCGCACGGGGCGCGCGAGCACCTCGCTGCTCGATCCGGTGACGGTGGAAGTGTACGGATCGCATATGCCGCTGAACCAGGTGGCGACCGTGTCTGTGCCTGAATCGCGGCTGTTGTCGGTGCAGGTTTGGGACAAGGGCAATGTCGGCCCGTGCGACAAGGCGATCCGCTCTGCCGGACTCGGCCTGAATCCGATCGTCGATGGCACGACGCTTCGCATCCCGATTCCCGATCTGACCGAGGAACGCCGCAAGGAACTGGCCAAGCTGGCCGGGCAATATGCCGAAAAGGCGCGGATCGCGGCGCGCAACGTGCGGCGTGACGGGATGGAGAGCCTGAAGGCCGACGAAAAGAAGAACCTGATCAGCGAAGACGAGCGCAAGCGCCACGAGACCGAGGTCCAGAAACTGACCGATGCGACGATCGCCGATATCGATGCCGCCGCCAGCGCCAAGGAAAAGGAAATCCTCGGCAAGTGATGCCGCTGCCCGCCAAGGCACCGGAAACGGAAGGCGGGGCAGGTGCTTTGCCGCGCCATGTCGCGATCATCATGGATGGCAATGGCCGCTGGGCGAAACAGCGCTTTCTGCCGCGCATCGCCGGGCATCGCGCCGGTGTGGAGGCAGTGCGCCGGGTAACGCGCGCGGCGCGCACGCTGGGGATCGAAGCGCTGACGCTCTACGCTTTCTCGTCGGAGAACTGGCGCCGCCCTGATGAGGAAATCGGCGACCTGATGGGGTTGTTGCGGATCTTCATCCGCAGTGATCTCGACGAAATGGTGCGCGAGAATGTCCGGCTGCGCGTAATCGGCAATTATCACCGCTTTTCGGCCGATATTGTCGCGATGGTCGATGATGCGCTGGCGCGGACGTTGGTGAATGACGGCCCGATCCTGGTGATTGCCCTGAACTATGGCTCCCATGCCGAACTCGCCGCGGCGGCGCGTGACCTCGCCCAGCAGGCGATCGACGGAAAGATCGACGTGAGCGCGATCGACGAAGCGGCGATCGAGCGCCAGCTCGATACCAGTGATCTGCCACCGCTCGACTTGATGATCCGTACCTCGGGCGAGCATCGGCTTTCCAATTTTCTGCTGTGGCAGGCGGCTTATGCCGAGTTGCACTTTGTCGAAACGCTGTGGCCCGATTTCGATGAAGCCGCGCTCGCAGAGGCTGTAGCGTCCTTTGGGCGACGTCAGCGTCGCTTTGGGGGCCTGTGACGGTCGGCGACCCAAACATTCGGCGCCAAGAACTCGCAACGCGCATCGTGGTGGGGTTCGCGCTGGTTGGGTTCGCGCTGTTCGTGCTGTGGCTGGGGGGAATCGCCTTTTGGCTGGTCGTGACGATCATCGGCATCGGTATGTTGCGCGAATGGGCTGATCTGGCCAAGGCCGATCTGGCAACCCGGCGGATGATGCTGTTTGCGCTTTCGGTACCGTTGGCGATCATGTCGCCCATGGCGGCAGGGCCGCAATTTTTCGCACTCGGCCTGATTGCAGCGGCGGCGATCTTCATCCTGGTCAGCACACGGCAATCGATGCTCGCGCTGGGCATTGTTTACACGGGGCTGCCGGTGCTGGCGCTGTTGCTGATCCGCAAACAGCCTGATGGCCTGTTGTTCACGATCTGGGCGATGGCGCTGGTGTGGATGTGCGATATCGGCGCGTTTTTCGTGGGGCGCGCATTCGGCGGGCCGCGGCTTGCGCCATCGATCAGCCCGAACAAGACCTGGGCGGGCTTTGTCGGTGGGATCGTTGCGGCGGCTGCCTTTGGCGCGATCCTTCATGTCGGCTGGGGCTTGCCTTGGCGGTTGACCCTCGCCACGCCATTGCTCGCGGTGGCGGCCCAGGGCGGGGATTTGTATGAAAGCTGGCTCAAGCGGCAAGCGGGCGTAAAGGACAGCGGATCAATGCTGCCGGGCCATGGCGGGCTGATGGACCGGCTGGACGGGCTGATCCCGGTTGCGCCAATCGCGGCTTTCCTGGTGATGCTGCCCGAAATAAGAGCGATGGGGACCGGGTTGATACCCGGATTGATACAGGGGCTGGGTGAATGAAAACGGTAACGATTCTGGGGGCGACGGGATCGATTGGTACGTCGACCCTCGATCTGATCGAGCGCGAGCCGGAAAATTTCCAGGTGCTGGCGCTCACGGCGAACTGCGATGTCGAGAAACTGGCGGTTGCCGCGATCCGCACCAACGCCCGGCGCGCCGTGGTTGCGGACGAGGCTTGCCTGGCCGACCTGCGCGCGGCACTGGCTGGAACCGGAATCGAAACAGCAGGTGGCGCGCAGGCGCTGTGCGAAGCAGCGGCGATGGGCGCGGATGTGACGATGGCAGCGATCGTTGGTTGTGCGGGGCTGGAGCCGGTGCTGGCGGCGATCGAACAGGGCGGCACGATCATTCTGGCGAACAAGGAGCCGCTGGTCTCTGCCGGCGATGTCATTCTAGCAGCGGCAGCAAAGCATGGCGCAACGCTGTTGCCGGCCGATTCCGAGCATAACGCCATTTTCCAATGCTTCGATTCGGCGCGGCCGCACCGCGTGCGACGCATTATCCTGACGGCGAGCGGCGGCCCTTTCCGTGACAAGACGCTCGAAGAAATGCGCCACATGACGCTCGAACAGGCGGTGGCGCATCCCAACTGGTCGATGGGGGCGAAGATATCGGTCGATTCGGCAACCCTGATGAACAAGGGGCTTGAGCTGATCGAGGCGGCGCGGCTGTTTCCGGTCGCCAACCACCAGCTGGAGGTGATCGTCCACCGGCAATCGGTGATCCATTCGATGGTCGAATATGTCGATGGTTCGGTGCTCGCGCAGCTGGGACCGCCCGATATGCGCACGCCGATCGCCTATTGCCTCGCCTGGCCTGACCGAATGGCAGCGCCCATGCAGCCGCTCGATCTGGTGGCGATTGGCAGGCTCGATTTCGAAGCCCCCGATCCAGTCCGCTTTCCGGCGCTGCGATTGGCGCGTGAAGCGCTTGAGGCCGGCGGCGCCCGCCCGGCCATCCTCAATGCCGCCAATGAAGTGGCCGTGGCTGCTTTTCTCGAACGGCGGATCGGCTTCCTCGAAATTGCCGCAATCGTCGAAGATACACTCAATTGCTACGATCCTGCGGCGCCGGATAGCGTCGAAGAGGTGCTGGTGGTGGATGCCGAGGCGCGTAGGCTTGCCGGTGTGCGTGTAAAGGATTGCGTCGCTTGATCCAGACTCCGGGCTTTTTCTATACGGTGATGGCGTTCATCCTGGTGATCGGGCCGTTGGTGTTCGTTCATGAGCTTGGCCATTATCTCGCCGGTCGCTTTTTCGGGGTGAAAGCCGATGAGTTTTCGATCGGTTTCGGGCGCGAAATATTCGGCATTACCGACAAACGCGGCACGCGGTGGAAGTTCGGCTGGATGCCGCTGGGCGGCTATGTGAAGTTTGCGGGCGATATGGACGCTTCAAGCAAGCCCGATCCCGACTGGCTTGCTCTGCCTGCCGAAGAGCGCGAGCGCACCTTTCAGGCAAAACCGATCTGGCAACGCGCGATCATCGTCGCGGCGGGGCCGGTAACCAATTTCCTTGTCGCGATCGCTATCCTGATGGGGTTCGCGCTCAGCTTTGGCGAACTACGCACGCCGGCGGTGGTCGGCTCGATCCAGCCGGGTAGCCCGGCGCAGAACGCTGGCCTGAAGCCCGGCGATCGGATTGTCGCGCTGGGCGGTCGGAGCGTCGACAGCTTTGAGGATATGGTCCGCTTCGTCCAGATCAGGCCCGGCCAGCAGGTGAGGGTCGATTTCGTCCGCGGCACCACGCCCCAGGCAATCGACATGACGGTGGGCACGCATATCGAGCGCGACCGGTTCGGCAATGAACCTAAGATCGGGCGGCTGGGCATCGGACGAACGGCGGCAACGTTGGTCCCTGTGAGCGTGATCGAAGCGCCGTTGGTCGCGATCCGCCAGACGGGTAATATCCTGCGGATGATGGGTGATGTGATCGCCCAGATCGTCTCGGGCAGCCGCTCAGTGAAGGAACTTGGCGGGCCGTTGAGCATTGCGAAGGTGTCCGGCGAGCAGATGGCGCTTGGCACGGCATCATTCGTCTTTCTCATCGCGCTGGTTTCCATTAATCTGGGATTCATTAACCTTTTGCCAGTGCCGGTGCTGGATGGCGGGCATCTGCTGTTTTACGCGATCGAGGCGATCCGCCGCAGGCCGCTTGAGGCGCATGTGCAGGAATGGGCATTTCGCGGTGGATTAGCAGCGGTGCTGGCGTTGATGGTATTGGTGACCTTCAACGATTTGGGCAGCCTGGGGCTGTGGACTCAGTTGGGGAATCGGTTGGCCGGGTTGATTGGCTGATCCGCTTCGGGCAGGGCGATACGCGCCGTGACGCTTACATATCGGTTTGGGGTAAAATAGTGACAGCGACCAAAGTTTCCAAATTCGGTGTGCGCGCAGTTGCGGTTTTGCTGGCCGGCACCATGCTATCCACCTTGCCCGGTGTAGCGCTCGCCCAAACGCAGACCCGTGTTGTCGCCGATGCTCCCACGACCGTTCCCGATGCACCGGTGAAAGTAATAAAGTCGCTGCGGGTCGATGGATCGCAGCGGATCGAATCCGATACCGTGCTGTCTTATACAAAGCTGCGCATCGGCCAGGCATTCAATAACGAGTCGCTCGATCAGGCGATCAAGGATCTGCTCAACAGCGATCTGTTTGCCGATGTGACGATCAACGGGGCGCAGTCAGGCGAGATCGTCCTGAAGGTGCGCGAGAACCCGATCATCAACCGCGTGCTGCTGGAAGGCAATAAGCGGCTCAAGAGCGATAAGATCCAAAAGGAAATCAAGCTCGCTCCGCGTCAGATTTTCACCCGGTCCGCCGTTCGCGCCGATGTTGCGCGCATTATCGAACTATACCGCCGCCAGGGCCGTTTTGCCGCGTCGATCAGCCCCAAAATGGTCGCGCTCGACCAGAACCGGGTCGACATCGTGTTCGAGATTTCGGAGGGGCCGAAATCAAAGGTTCGCCAGATCAACATCATCGGCAACGAGGTGTTTTCGGATGGCAAACTGCGCGGCGAAATGGCGACCAAGCAGGCGCGGCTGACGACGTTTCTGAGCTCGAATACCAGCTATGATCAGGACCGGCTGGCCTATGACCAGCAGAAGCTGCGGCAATTCTATCTGACCGAGGGCTATGTCGAGTTCAAGGTCACGTCTGCGGTTGCCGAGCTGACGCCTGATCGCAAGGACTTCATCATCACCTATGTGGTGCAGGAAGGGAAACGCTACAAATTCGGCGACGTCACCGTCGACAGCGATATTCGCGACTTCGACAATAAAAAGCTCGCCGGATCGCTCGTCGCCAAGAAGGGCCAGTGGTACAACGCCAAGAAGGTCGAGGACTCGGTTGACGCGATCAACCAGACGGCCGGGCTGTTCGGCTATGCCTTTACCGAGGTGAACCCGGAGTTCACGCCCGATCGTGAAGCGCTGACAATGACGATCAACTTCCATATTTCGGAAGCCAAGCGTACCTATGTTGAGCGGATCGACATTAACGGTAACACGGTAACGCAAGACCAGGTTGTCCGCCGTGAGCTTCGCCTGGCTGAAGGGGATGCGTTCAACAGCTTCCTCGTCAAACGTTCGCAGGATCGCATCAATTCGCTCGGTTTCTTCCAGGAAAAGCTGGAAGTGACGCAAAAGGCCGGTTCAGCGCCCGACCGTGTGGTGCTTGAAACCAATGTCGAGGAACGATCCACCGGCGAACTCAACCTGTCAGCCGGTTTCTCGAGCCTTGAGCGCTTCATTCTTCAGGCATCGATCAAGCAACGCAATTTCCGAGGCAAGGGCCAGGAACTGCGCGCGAGCGTCAGCTATTCGCAATTTTCCAAGTCGGTTGAGCTCGGCTTCACTGAGCCCTATCTGTTCGGCAAGACGATTGCGATTGGTGGCGATGTCTTCCGTCGCGATTTCAACTCGTTCAATTTCAACAATAACGAGCGTCAGACGACATTTACCCAGCTATCGACGGGGTTCCAGATCCGCGCTGGTATCCCGATCACCGAGTTTCTCTCACTGTCGGGTCGCTACGGCTTTACCTATGATCAGGTCGGGCTTGATGAAACGCAGTTCTTCACCAACGGCATTTGTGATCCCGTGAAGGCAGGGCGTTTCCTGTGCGACTCGATTGGCAATCGCGCGACGTCGTCGATCGGCTATTCGCTGGTCTATGACAGCCTTAACAGCCGGTTGCGGCCGAGTGCCGGTAACAGGGTAATCTTCAGCCAGGACGTCGCGGGATTGGGCGGTGATGTCCGTTATATCCGTAGCCGAGTGGATGCTGACAAATATTGGAATGTCGGTTCTGGCTTCATCTTCTCGGTTGGCTTTGAAGCGGCGTACATTCACCCACTGGAAGGCGGCCGTGGGCCAGGCATTGATGCGGTCCGCATCAACGATCGCTATTATCTTGGTGAGCCGCAATTCCGTGGCTTCGATATTCGCGGCGTCGGCCCTCGCGTGCAGCGTCTGTCATTTGGTATCGATGCCGATGGCAACCAGACCCTGATCGACGGACGCAACCAGTTCATCGATGATCCGTTGGGCGGTCGGGCTTATTATCTGGGCCGCGCCGAGCTGGAAATCCCGTTGGGTGCAGGCGTTCGTGAACTGGGCCTGCGGCCATCGATCTTCATGGATTTCGGTGCGTTGTTCGGCGTGACACGGCCATTGCCCACGGCCGTGTTCCCGACATCGACTGATCCGGTGACGGGGCGCGTCACCGTGCTCCCGCTGATCACCCCGGTGACGGTGCTGGTGAACAATGTGACCACCCAGGTGTTTCAGACTCCCATCGATGATCCAACCAATCCGGGGTTGCTGACGACCTGCAATATCGGTTTCTCGACGACGCTGGGCGGCAGCTGTGACGGAACGTCGGTGAACACCGTTGCCACCAGCTCCACCGCGCCGTTTTTGGAGCGGTTTCTCGGTAATTCTGCCTCGCCCCGTCTCACAGTGGGAATCGGTGTGAACTGGAATTCGCCGTTCGGACCGCTTAGGATCAACGTAGCCCGCGCGCTGCTCAAGCAGCGTGGCGATGACGATAAGCTCATCACTTTCAATGTAGGGACCAGTTTTTAATGAAGATCCAACTCAAAAGCGCAGCATTTGCGCTCACCCTTCTCGCTGGCGCGGCAGTGGCACCAATGGCTGCCGTGGCTCAGACGCTGACGGTGGATGTCGACACGATCTACAAAGACAGCCTTGGTGGCAAAAGCGGCAGTTCGCAGCTCGAAACCAAATTCGGACCGCGGCTGAAGACGGCGCAGGAAAAGCTGCAAGGTGCTGTCAACAACTGGAACACACAGCTTGAAGCCGCCAAGAAGATCGCCAAGCCCGACGGCACGGTGCCGCCAGCAACCGAGGCGACACTTGGCCAGGCACGGGATGCTCTGAATGCCGCGCAGACGGAATTCAACGCGCTGCGCCAGGAAATTCAGTATGCCGATCAATATGTGAAGTATCAGATCCTCGAAAAGCTGGTGCCGGTGGCTGAAAAGATCCGCAAGGATCGCAAGGCCGATATTGTGGTGCCACGCGGCACCGTGCTTGCGTTTGATCCGGTCAACGATATCACGCCGACCGCACTTCAACAGCTGAATGCAACGCTGACCACCGTGTCGGTGACGCCGCCACAGCAGAATCAGGCTGCCCCGGCGCAGGGTGCTGCCCCAACGCAGCCCGCCAAGACGACTCCGCCAACCCGGTGAGCGAGGCAGACACGGCAGCGACGCCAATCGCGTTCGATATCGGGCGCGTCATGGCGGCGCTGCCGCACCGTTACCCGATGTTGCTGGTCGACAGGGTCGAGGAGCTCATCCTCGACCAGTCGATCACGGCCATCAAGGCGGTGACGATCAACGAAGGGTTCTTTCAGGGGCACTTCCCCGGTCGACCAATCATGCCCGGCGTGCTGATCGTCGAGGCGCTGGCGCAGGCGGCGGGCATCCTCGCAGTTGAATCGCTTGGCCTCGCCGGGTCAGGCAAGCTCGTCTATTTCATGGCGATCGAAAATGCCAAGTTCCGCAAACCTGTGGAGCCTGGCGTCCTGTTGAAGCTGCACGTCGAATTCGTGCAAAAGCGGTCGAGCGTCTGCAAGTTCAGCGGCAAAGCGACGATCGAAGGCGCGCTTGCGGCCGAGGCAAGCTTTACCGCAATGATTGCTGATCCGCCCAAGGCTTAGAGAAGTATCCCCTCTGGCTCAGCCGACCTGATTTCCTTCGCTACCGGAACGGCGGCTCGTTGAACGCGCGAAGCTTGCGTGAATGGAGCTTTGCCCCCTCGCGGCGCAGCTCTTCGCAGGCTTCGATCCCGATCTTCATGTGCTCGGCGATGGCACGTTCGTAGAAGCGATTGGCCTGGCCCGGCAACTTCAGCTCGCCGTGGAGCGGCTTATCGGAGACGCATAGTAGCGTTCCATAGGGCACGCGGAAGCGATAGCCTTGCGCCGCGATCGTCGCCGATTCCATATCGATGCCGACCGCCCGGCTGAGTGAAAAACGCAGCGCCGACTTCGAATAGCGTAACTCCCAATTGCGATCGTCGGTCGTTACAATCGTGCCCGTCCGCAGGCGGCGCTTCAACTCGTCGCCCGATTGGCCGGACACGGTCTGTGCTGCGCGAGCGAGCGCCTGTTGCACTTCGGCGATTGCCGGAACGGGGATTTCGGGCGGCAGCACATCATCAAGCACATGATCGTCGCGAAGATAGGCGTGCGCGAGCACATAATCGCCAATTCGCTGGCTGGGCCGCAGGCCGCCGCAATGACCGATCATCAACCACGCTTCGGGTCGCACCACGGCCAAATGATCGCAGATGGTCTTGGCGTTGGACGGTCCAACGCCGATGTTGACCAAGGTGATGCCGGTGCGATCATCGGCCATCAGGTGATAGGCCGGCATCTGGTGCCGCCGCCAGGCGCTGGTGTCGGCAAGCACCGCCTCAATATCGTCGCCCTGCTTGAACAAAATGCCGCCGGCCCCTGAAAGCGCCGAAAAACGGCTGGGGTTGCCGTCGGCATCGGGGCCGAGCTGCCCGGCGGCCCAGCGGACGAACTCGTCGACATAGCGGTGATAGTTGGTGAACAGCACATAGCGCTGCACATGTTCGGGCGGGGTGCCCGTGTAATGGCGTAGCCGGGCAAGGCTGAAATCGGTGCGCAGTGCATCGAACAGTGCGAGCGGCCGGATGCCATCATGGCTGGCCAGCAAACCATCGGCGGTTTCATCACCGATAAAGGCAAGCTCGGTTGCCGGGAAATGGCGTGAAAGTTCGGTCGCCGATACATCATCAAGCGTCAGCGCGGCGCCCGCATCGAGTACATAAGGAAACGGAATTTCCTGCCGCCCAGCGCCGGCTTCAACCGACACATCGTAATCCTCGATCAACAGGCTGAGCTGTTCGACCAGATAATCGGCGAACTGGGCGGGCTTCGTTACCGAGATCCGGTACTCTCCAGCCGTTACTAACCGACCAAATGATCGAAGCGGTGTAGGCCGCGCATCAGGGCCACGATAGGTGAGGCGGATTTCGGGATAGGCGAACGATCCGTCGGTCCGCATGGATGCTGGCGGCACCGTACCATCGCGAAGATAAGCGGTCAGTGCGGTGCGCAGGCGATCGACAGAAGCAGTGTAGAGCGCGTCAAGGGCGGCGACGATTTCGGCAGCATTATTCATGCTCTGGCGCTAATCCACCACTGCTACGCTGGCAAGACAGCCGTACGAGCGCCCTTGATCATTTGCCGGGCACCCTGTTGGGGATGCCCGGCACCGGGTTCGATCATTTCTTCTTCGTGGAAGACTTTTCGGCCAGATTGGGATCGCTTTTGGCGTCTCCCTTATCGTCATCGAGCAAGGTGCTAACCCCATAGGCCGCACCGGCGGCCGCTGCGACGACGCCAGCCGCGATGGCAGCCGCGGTGATTGGGTTTTCCTTCACTGCCTCGACGGTCGATTCGACGGCATCCTCAATCGCTTCCTGCGCACGTTCGAGGAATGACTTTGCCCCGGCTGTCAGTTCAGCGGCGGTTGGCAACGTCTTTGCAATGTCCTGGCCGGTGCTGGTGATGGCGTCCTGAATGGTCTCATCGCTCATGGGCTGGATCCCTAAGTTGGAAGATTGGTGTAGACAGGCTCAACGATAGCGCTTGCTTGATGTTCCCACCTTACCACCCAAATTACAGTGATTCGAGCATATGTTCGGCTGAGCTGACCCGGAATTCGCCCGGCCCCTCGATATTCAGCTGCGTGACGACGCCGTCCTCGACCAGCATCGAATAACGTTGACCGCGCGTGCCCATCCCGAATTTTGATCCGTCGAACACAAGGTCGACTGCCTTGGCAAAATCCGCATTGCCGTCCGCCAGCATCGTGATGGTATCGTCGGCGCCATTGCTCTTGCTCCAAGCGCCGAGCACGAAGGCGTCGTTAACGGCGGTGCAGGCAATCTCATCGACGCCCTTGGCCTTGAAAGCTTCCACCTTGTCGAGAAATCCTGGCAGGTGCTTTGCCGAGCAGGTCGGGGTGAACGCACCGGGGACGGAAAACAGCGCCACCTTGCGACCGGCAAAATAGCTCGTCGTGTCGATTGCTTCGGGGCCATGCTCGGTGACCTTGGTGATTGTCACCGGGGGGAGCTTTTCGCCTACCTTGATCGTCATGCCGCTTATCCTCTGCATCGAAACAATGGGGGACGCTTTAGGCCGGAAAATGTCCAGATTGAAGCCATCAGTTGCGGTTGCGCTGATTATTCGTTGGCACGCTCGCCTATCGCACCCAACGACGAGAAACGGCGTGCTTGGCCCGGTAGTTTTGGACCTTGGGGCAGTGCCCGTGTAAGCTTTGGCGATGAATGATCCGCTGTATCTGACCGGGCAGTTCCTGCTCGCCATGCCTGGGATGAGCGATCCGCGGTTCGACCACGCGGTGATCGCGATGTGCGCGCATGATGCGCAGGGCGCGCTGGGCATCGGCATTGGCGCACAAATTGAGGATCTGGGGCTGCACGAGATTCTTGACCAATTCGATATCAATATTGGTACCGCACCTGATGCGCCGGTTCATTTTGGCGGACCGGTGGAGCCAGGGCGCGGCTTTGTTCTCCACAGCAATGATTGGGGCGGGCAGGACACGATCGACGTTGCCGGACGCTGGTCGCTTTCGGGCACGATCGACATTTTGCGAGCGATAGCCGAGGGGCGCGGCCCTTCGCGCTGGTCAGTGTCGCTTGGCTATTCAGGGTGGGGCGCGGGGCAGCTCGATTCCGAGATGACCCGGCATGGCTGGTTCAACACCTTTTCGACTCCCGACCTAATCTATGATGTTGCTGCCGATCATCGCTGGAACACTGCTTTTTCCAGCGCCGGTATCGATCCGCGATTGTTGGCCAGCAGTGCTGGTCAGGCGTGAAGCTGGGGCAGCAATTGGGCAGGGACATTGCCGGCGGAAATCTCATATAAAGATATCTTTATGTTTCGATTGCGGAGTCGTTACGTAATCGCTAGGGGGCAATGATGGTCGTCGGCAGTTTCCGGCGCGCCCTATTCACGTCCCGTGTTCATGCTGGAGATTTGTCAGTGGCTACTGTGCTCGAAAAGAACGATTATGTTGTCGCCGATATCAGCCTTGCTGATTTTGGCCGCAAGGAAATCAACATCGCTGAAACCGAAATGCCGGGCCTGATGGCGCTGCGCGAGGAATTCGGCGCGTCGCAGCCGCTAAAGGGTGCACGCATCACCGGATCGCTGCACATGACGATCCAGACCGCCGTGCTGATCGAAACGCTGACCGCGCTTGGCGCGCAGGTTCGCTGGGCGACGTGCAACATCTATTCGACCCAGGATCACGCTGCCGCCGCCATCGCCGCAACCGGCGTGCCGGTTTTCGCGATCAAGGGCGAGAGCCTTGCCGAATATTGGGATTATGTCGGCGATATCTTCAATTGGGGCGACGAAACCTGCAACATGATCCTCGACGATGGCGGCGATGCGACGATGTTCGCTTTGTGGGGCGCCAAGCTCGAAGCCGGTCACTCGTTCCCCGAGCCGGAGAATGAAGAAGAAGTCGAAATGCAGCGCGCGGTGAAGGCGTTCATCGCCAACAAGCCGGGCTACCTCACCGAGACCGTCAAGAACATCAAGGGCGTGTCGGAAGAGACCACGACCGGCGTTCACCGCCTTTATGCTATCGCCAAGAAGGGCGAGCTGCCTTTCCCCGCGATCAACGTGAACGACAGCGTTACCAAGTCGAAGTTCGACAATCTCTATGGCTGTAAGGAATCGCTGGTCGACGCGATCCGTCGCGGCACCGACGTGATGCTCGCGGGCAAGGTTGCGACCGTTGCCGGCTTCGGCGACGTCGGCAAGGGTTCGGCCCAGTCGCTCCGCAACGGCGGCGCGCGCGTGCTCGTGACCGAAATCGATCCGATCTGCGCCTTGCAGGCGGCGATGGAGGGCTTTGAAGTCGTGACGATGGAAGAGGCGGTGACGCGTTCGGACATTTTCGTGACGGCAACCGGCAACGCGGATGTGATCACCGCCGATCACATGAAGGCGATGAAGCCGATGTCGATCGTTTGCAACATCGGCCATTTCGATTCGGAAATTCAGATCGCGGCGCTCAGCAATTACAAATGGACCGAGGTAAAGCCGCAGGTCGATCTGGTTGAATTCCCGGACGGCAAGCAGATTATTATCCTGTCAAAGGGTCGTTTGGTGAATCTTGGGAACGCAACGGGCCATCCGTCGTTTGTCATGTCAGCGAGCTTCACCAACCAGACGCTGGCGCAGATCGAGCTGTTCACCAATCCCGAACAGTACGAAAATGACGTTTACGTGTTGCCGAAGCACCTCGATGAAAAAGTCGCGGCGCTTCATCTCGAAAAGCTGGGTGTGAAGCTCACCAAGCTCTCGGACAAGCAGGCAGGGTATATCGGCGTGCCGGTCGAAGGACCGTTCAAGCCAGACCACTACCGCTACTAAGGTCACGCCCAACCGGGCAGACAGCAGGGGGTCGCGTTCGGGAACGAGCGCGGCCCTTTTTGCTGTGTGGCGCTATTGCGACTCTGCCGCCTTCCCCTTGCGCGCGCTGCGTTATAAGGCCGAGAGGATGAAGCATTTGCCTGTGTCGGCGCCCGGAGAGGCGCGATGATCGGACCATCGGCGCTGGCCATGGTGCTGGCCGGTGCGGTGCTGGCGCTGCTTATCGTCGGTGCAGGCTGGGCGCTCTTTATTGGATTGCAGGCTAGGGCAGAGGGCAAGTCTGCGCTTGTTGAAAATGATCGGCTATCGGCAATGCTCGCATCGGCGCCTGCGTTATCGCTGATCATCCGCCCCGATGGCCGGCTGACCATGCCCGATCGACTGGCGGACTGCCTTGGACTCTCCCCACCGCCGCGGGACTTGGCTGACCTGTCACGCGACGATTCGGGTATCGACGCTGCGGATTTCGCCGTGCTTACCGATGATATCGAGGCGGCGCAAAAGTCAGCGCGGTCGTTTCAGCGATCGGTGCGCGTGCAGGGATCGGCGCGCACCTTGATGATTAAAGGCCAGCGCGCGCCGCGTGAACTGATGGTGCCCGGGGGCGTGGTGCTTTGGGTTTTTGACGCAAGCGAAAGTGAGGCCGAGATCGATCGGTTGAGCAGTGAAGCTGCGCGCTATCGCGATGCTTTTGAGGCGCTGACCGGGCTGATCGAGGCGGCACCGTTACCGATGTGGTATCGTGGGCCGGATCTGCGGTTGATGATGGTCAATTCCGCCTATGTCGATGCGGTCGAAGGACGCGACGGCGAGGACGTGATCGCGCGCGGGCTCGAACTGGTCGAGGAAGTGGGCGGTCGCGGGCCGATCGCCAGCGCGATCGCAGCGCGCGATATGCAGCGCCCTCAGAGCCAGGCCGTGCCCGCGACGATCAAGGGTACCCGAAAGATGCTTCGGGTGTTCGATGTGCCGCTACCGACCGGTGGGATCGCCGGGTTTGCGGTCGATATCGAGGAGCTCGAGCAAGCGCGAACAGGAATCAAGCGCTTTGGCGAAGCCCAGCGGGCGCTGCTCGATCGGCTGTCGGCTGGTGTCGTCCAGTTCGCGGCGGACCGGACGCTGGCGTTCTGTAACCAGCCGTTCCGGCGGCTGTTTGCGATGCGCAATGAATGGCTGGTCGACCGACCCGAATTCGACCGGGTGCTCGAACGGATGCGCGAAGCCAACCGTTTGCCCGAAGTGCGCGATTTCCCGGGCTGGAAGGCCGAGCGCCGCGAGTGGTTCGCGGCGGCCGACAGCCAGATCGAGGAAAACTGGCTGCTGCCTGGCGGCGTTCATCTACGTCTGGTCGCGCAGCCTTTGCCGGATGGTGGCCTGCTGCTGATTTTCGAGGATCGCACTGAACAAATCCAGCTCGCCAGCGCGCGCGATACATTGCTGCGGGTTCGCACCGCGACCTTCGACAATCTGTTCGAGGCGCTCGGCGTGTTTGCTGCCGATGGGCGATTGCAGCTCTGGAATAACCGCTTCCGGCTGACATTGGGGCTGGAGGAGGAGTTCCTTGCCGGCCATCCGCGCGTCGATGCGCTTGCGAAGGCCGCGGCGCCCAAGCTGGCGAGTGCGGGCAAGGCGGTGCTGATTAGCGAGCTGGTCCGTTCCGCCACCGTCGAGCGATTGCAGCGCGGCGGGAATCTCGCCTTCGCTGACGGCCGTCATTTCGAGTTCGCAGCGGTTCCGTTGCCCGACGGCAATGCGCTGTTCACGATGCTCGACATCACCGACAGCCATAAGATCGAACTGGCGCTGCGCGATCGCAATGAAGCGCTGGAAGCAGCAGACCGGGTGAAGACCAATTTTGTCGCCAATATGAGCTACGAACTGCGCACCCCGCTCACCTCGATCAGTGGCTTCGCGGAGATGCTGAAGGGCGGCTATGCGGGCGCGTTGCCGAATACTGCAATTGAATATGTGTCGGCGATCATGGAGTCGGTGGAGCGGCTTGGCGGGCTGGTCGATGATGTGCTCGATCTCACCCAGAACGACGCCGCGACGGCGCCGGTCGAGCAAGGCGAGGTCCATCTCGATCTTCTGGCGCGCGGCGTGGCGGCCAAGCTGGCAGGGCTGGTTGAGGCACGAAAGCTCGATTTCGCGGTAGAGATCGCACCCTCGGCAGGCATGGTAGCGGGGGATGAGCGGCGGCTGGCGCAGGTGATCGAAAATCTCTTACGGCACGCGATTTCAGGCACACCCGAGGGCGGGCGCGTGCTGTTGCTTGCCGATGGCACGGCGACGTCCGCGCGGATTGTCGTTTCCGATAATGGCCGGGGCATGAGTGAAAAGGCGATTGCGCGCGCCTTTGATCGCTTTGCCGAACCGGGGCTCACCCGCAGCGGCGAACGGGCGCTGGGGCTCGGCTTGCCGCTCGCTAAGCAATTCGTTGAAGCCCATGGCGGCACGATCGCGCTCGTATCGGAACGCGGGCAGGGGACGCTGATTACCGTTGAGTTGCCGCGCCAGGGCCGCGCCGCGGCATGAGCGACCAACCCAAGCCGATCCTCCTCATCGATGCCGATTCCAGCCACCGCTTTGGCGCGGCGCTGGCGGTACTGGTCGGACCGGGCGATGTCATCACGCTGGCCGGTACACTTGGTGCAGGCAAGACGAGCATCGCGCGCGGGCTGCTGGCGGCGCTGGGGCTGCCGGGCGAGGCACCTTCGCCGAGCTTTGCGATCGTCCAGCCCTATGCCCCGCCGGAAACCCGGTTGCCCGTGCTGCATGTCGACCTATACCGAATCGATGACCCGGCAGAGATTGACGAGCTGGGGCTGGATGAGGGCGCGTCGGACTCGCTGTTGATCGTCGAATGGCCGGAACGGGCACCACCCGGTTACTGGCCGCACGCGCTGGCAATCACGCTCGAATTCACCGAAGACGGCGCGCGCCGCTTGACAGCGCAGGTGCCCTTGTCATGGAAAGCGCGATGGTCCCGGATATGACACCCCCACCCGCCGCCCGCGGCTTTCTGGCAACGCATGGCTGGGGAGCGGCGGATATCGTGCCGCTGGCCGGGGACGCATCGTTCCGGCGCTATTTCCGGGTGGTCGATGCGGGACGCAGTGCGGTGCTGATGGATGCGCCGCCGCCGCATGAAGACCCGCGTCCCTTCGTCGACATCGCGCGCTGGCTGCACGAACGCGGGTTCGCGGCACCAGCGATCCATGCGCTCGACCTCGACGAAGGCCTCGTGCTGATCGAGGATTTTGGCGACGATCGGATGCGCGAGGCGATCGATGCCGATCCAGTCCGCGCGCTGCCGCTCTATCGATCAGCGGTCGATATTCTGATCGGTCTGCACCAGCAGCCCCAGGCCGTGCTTCCGCCCTATGACCGAGCGGTCCTCCACCGTGAGGCCAATCTGCTGACCGAATGGTATTGTCCGGCCGTGGGAATCGATGCCGATCAGGCCGGCTATAGCGCGGCTTGGGACGCGGTGTTCGATGTCGCACTCGCCGATGTGCCGGTGACGGTGCTGCGAGACTATCATGCCGAAAATCTGATGTTGATAGAGGGTGGCGGGCTGGGGTTGGCACCCTCGCTGAATCTGGGCGATGGCATCGCGCTGGCCGAACCAGTGCACGGCAGTGCCCCGGATATTGCAGGCACTGGCCGCGCCAATCCGGCGGCGGCACTGCTGAGTGCTGCCCTGTTGCTGCGGCATCACTGGCACTTGCCGGAGCAGGCCGCACTGCTGGAGTCTGCAGTCGATGCCGCCTTGGCCTTGCTGGCTGGACAGTCCACCGGCACCCGCAG
>NCEE01000028.1 GCA_002280555.1 Sphingomonas sp. 32-62-10 | reverse complement strand
AGGTCTTGTCGATCACCGGTTTCAGCCGCCCCGCCTCGACATGCGGCCACACGTTTCGGGCGAGCTCGTCGGCCACCATTGATTTGAAATCCAGGTCGCGGGGGCGCAGCGTCGATCCGGTGAGCGTCAGGCGGCGGCGCATTACCTCGAAGATCGGGATCGTCGCCATCATGCCGCCCTGCACCGCGATTGAGACATGGCGGCCGTCATCGGCGAGGCACTGCAGGTTGCGCGGCACATAGTCTCCGCCCACCATGTCGAGCACCACCGCACACCCCGCCCCGCCGGTGAACGCCTTCACCTCGGCGACGAAATCCCGCGTGTTGTAGTTGATTGCGTGCGCCGCGCCGAGCGCCATTGCCGCAGCGCATTTCTCGTCCGACCCCGCCGTCACGATCACGCGCAAACCGAAGATGGTGCCCAACGCAATCGCCATCGTGCCGATGCCGCTGGTGCCGCCGTGCACAAGCACGGTATCGCCCTCGCTCGCGTACCCGCGCTCGAACACATTGGTCCACACGGTGAACAGCGTTTCGGGGATCGCCGCTGCCTCGACCATGCTGATCGCGGCGGGCACAGGCAGGCAAGTGCCGACCGGCGCGACGGCGAAATCGGCATAGGCCCCGCCACGGACCAGCGCGCAGACCGGCTGGCCCAGCATTTCGCGCTCAACCCCCTCGCCCAGCGCCACCACCGTACCGGCCAGTTCCAGCCCCAGGATCGACGGCGCGCCAGGCGGCATGGGGTACAGCCCCTTGCGCTGGAGCACATCGGGCCGGTTTACCCCGGCAGCCGCCACGCGGATCAGCACTTCGCCCGCGCCCGGCACCGGGATCGGGCGGACCACCGGCACCAGCACCTCCGGTCCGCCGGGCGCAGCCGGATCGATCGCGGTCATGATGTCCGGCATGGTTTCGGGAATCGCGCTCATGGAATCCACCGCCCTTTTGCGATTGTCGCTGGAAAAAGCCCCGCTGGCCTTATTGACACGCGGGTCGTGCGGGTCAACGTTGTCGCCTATGGAGCCCGACGAGAATTTGCCGCGTCGGGCGAGCGATCCGCTGGACGCGCTTGCCCGACTGGAGCTCGACCCGTTTTCGGTCGAGGAGCTGGAGGCGCGCATTACCGCGCTGACCGCAGAGATCGAGCGCACCAAGCGACATTTGTCAAAAGCCGTTAACCATCGCGCAAGCGCGGATGCGTTATTCAGACGGTGACAGGGTTTTCGCCTTCGAAGCCGTTCGGGGCGGAAGTTTGTCAAGTGCTTGATGCGGAGGGCGCGCCTTCCAACATAGCTGGAAAGGACCGTCGCCTGACGGTCCGTTTGGAGTTACGATAATGCCCTCTTTTGCTTCCGCGCTTGAGACTACGCTGCACAAGGCCCTCGAAGCCGCCTCATCGCGCCGCCATGAATATGCAACGCTCGAACATCTGCTGCTCGCACTGGTCGATGACGAGCACGCGTCGAAGGTGATGGCATCCTGCGGGGTCGATCTCGGCGAGCTGAAGACGACCGTCGCCCATTATCTCGATACCGAGCTTGAGGCGCTGAAGGTGGAAGCGGCGACTGATCCGTCGCCGACCAGCGGTTTCCAGCGCGTTGTCCAGCGCGCGATCCTCCACGTCCAGTCATCCGGCCGCGATGAAGTGACTGGCGCGAACGTGCTCGTTGCTTTGTTCAGCGAGCGCGAGAGCTATGCCGTCTATTTCCTGCAGCAGCAGGATATGAGCCGCCTCGACGCGGTCAGCTTCATCAGCCACGGCGTCGGCAAGGGCGGCACACCCACCGAAGCATCGTCGCCAAAGGGTGCCGAAGAGGAAAAGCCCGCCAAGCAGGACGGCAAGGCGAAGGGCGAGAGCGCGCTGAAGCAATTCTGCGTCGACCTCAACGAAAAGGCCCGCAAGGGCAAAGTCGATCCACTGATCGGCCGCCATGCCGAGGTTGACCGGACGGTGCAGATCCTGTGCCGCCGCAGCAAGAACAACCCGCTCTATGTGGGTGATCCCGGCGTCGGCAAAACCGCGATTGCGGAAGGCCTGGCGCGAAAAATCATCGAAGGCGATGTGCCCGAAGTGCTGAAACCAGCGATCATCTATTCGCTCGATATGGGCGCGTTGCTCGCCGGCACGCGGTATCGCGGTGATTTCGAGGAGCGGCTGAAGGCAGTCGTCAACGAGCTCGAAAAGCTGCCCGACGCGATCCTGTTCATCGACGAAATCCACACCGTGATCGGCGCTGGTGCCACCAGTGGCGGGGCGATGGATGCATCGAACCTGCTCAAGCCCGCTTTGTCGGGAGGCACGATCCGTTGCATCGGCTCGACCACCTACAAGGAATTCCGCAACCATTTCGAAAAGGACCGCGCGCTGCTGCGCCGGTTCCAGAAGATCGACGTCAACGAACCGACGATCGAGGATACGATCAAGATCCTCACCGGCCTGCGGACGGCCTTCGAAGAGCATCATTCGGTGAAGTACACGCCCGACGCGATCAAGACCGCGGTCGAACTCTCGGCGCGCTACATCAACGATCGCAAATTGCCCGACAAGGCGATCGATGTGATCGATGAGGTTGGCGCGATGCAGATGCTCGTGCCGCCCAGCCGCCGCAAGCGCACGATTACCGCCAAGGAGATCGAACAGGTAATCGCGACGATGGCGCGGATCCCGCCCAAATCGGTGTCGAAGGACGATACGGCGGCGCTGGCCAGCCTCGAAACCGATCTGAAGCGCGTCGTGTTCGGCCAAAATGCCGCGATCGAAAAGCTCGCCTCCGCGATCAAGCTGTCGCGCGCCGGGCTTCGCGATCCCGACAAGCCGATCGGCAATTATCTGTTCACCGGCCCCACCGGCGTCGGCAAAACCGAAGTTGCCCGTCAGCTTGCGTCGATCATGGGCATCCCGCTCCAGCGGTTCGACATGTCCGAATATATGGAACGCCACTCGGTCAGCCGACTGATCGGCGCGCCTCCGGGCTATGTCGGTTATGATCAGGGTGGTCTGCTGACCGATGCGGTCGATCAGCAGCCGCATTCGGTGCTGTTGCTCGACGAAATCGAAAAGGCGCATCCCGATCTGTTCAACATCCTGTTGCAGGTGATGGACAACGGCAAGCTCACCGATCACCACGGCAAGACAGTCGATTTCCGCAACACCATCCTGATCATGACCACCAATGCGGGCGCCAGCGACATGGCGCGCGAGGCGGTCGGCTTTGGCGCGATGACGCGCGAAGGCGAGGATGAGGAGGCGGTGAAGAAGATGTTCACGCCGGAATTCCGAAACCGGCTCGATGCAATCGTGCCGTTCGGTTATCTTCCACCGGAAGTTGTCGCCCGCGTCGTCGACAAATTCATCCTCCAGCTCGAACTGCAGCTGGCGGATCGGCAGGTCCATATCAACCTGGACGATGAATCCAAGGCGTGGCTCACCACCAAGGGCTATGACAAGCTCTATGGTGCCCGCCCGATGGGCCGCCTGATCCAGGAAAAGATCAAGCAGCCGCTCGCCGAAGAATTATTGTTCGGCAAGCTCGTCCATGGCGGCGAAGTGACGGTGAAATTGAAGGACAACGCACTCTCCTTCGAGATCATCCCGGCGGCCCCCAAAAAACCCAAAAAGAAGGGCAAAGCCGAGAAGATCGAAGTAAAATAGCTCTTCGACCTCAATCAGTTGAAACAATCAAAGGGCGGTCCTTCGGGCCGCCCTTTTTTGTGGGTGCCGGGGTGGGCGCGATGTGTCAGATCGGCGACACTATGGCAGCATAACTGTCGTAATTTCTTCCCAGGCGTGTCGCTGACCGGTCACGCGCCTGACTCGTCTCGCGCCTAGGGGGACGGCGTCGCGCGGCGCAGACCGCGGACATGTTCGCCCTATCCCCAGGAGATCACCCATGTTTACCAAAGCCATTGTGCTGTCTGCAATTTCGCTTGCAGCTATCGCCATCTCGACACCCGTTCTCGCGCAAACCGTCGTTCGGGAAAGCCGCACTGTCATCATCAATCGTGCCGATCTGCGCTCGGTCGAAGGTCGTGCGCGCATCGATGCGCGGCTGATCCACGCCGCCAACCGCGTGTGCGAACCTGCGTATCGTCGCGGCGTACTGTTCACGCGCGGTGCCGACGCCTGCCGCGACGCTGCCCTCGCCGATGCGCGCCGCCAGCTCGATCAGCGCGTTGCGGCAGCAACGGGCACCATCCAAATCGCCGTGGTTAACGGCGCAAACGCATCGCGCTGACGCATAAGGCCGGGCCGGCCGACGGATAGGCGCACGTCCTTCCGCCGGTCGGCCCATCTTTACATTATCTTTGCTATAGTCAGTTACCGCCGATGGAATGGAATTCGGGCGTTCTTTCCTCTGTCGGCGCATCTTGGCCCTGGTTTTCGCCGCATTGGCGATGGCGCTTTCCTCGGCGCCAGCGCGGGCACAGAATGGCCTCAGCAACCCACCGCTTGACCTATGCGTCAAGCGTGCCGTCAAGGGCGATGTAGCCAGGCAGCTATTCGCCGCGACCGCCCGTTTCGATTGCCGAACGCGGCAAACCAGTTTCGGCCCCGGCGATTTCTGGGTAATCGCCCCTGTTTTGCCGAAATGGTCGAGCCCCTCGATGCCGGCGGCCGTGCGCACATCGGCGACAACGCAGGATCGCTCGATCCTCTACGGGCGCTATGCCGACGGGGTGATTATCGCGCTGCCGATGGCCAAGCATGAGATTTCGCGCCACTTGCAGCTTGGCGCGATTGTCGAACAAGTGCTGCCCGCGCGCGCGACACCCCTTGTCCAACTGCTTTGGAAGATCGAAGGATCGGGGAATCCCCGCGGTATTGTGGTCGGCGCCCAAATTACCGAACCGGGCGAAAGTGCGACACTCAACCTGTTCATGGCGGCACTTTATTCGGCATTTGGCGGGCTATGCGTGGCGCTGATCCTGCATAACCTGGCGATGTGGCGGGCGTTGCGGCACCCCTTCCAGCTCATTTACTGTCTGATGGTCGCATCGCTTGCGGTCTATGCGCTGTCATCATCGGGCGCGCTGGCGTGGATCTGGCCCGATCTGCCCGATTTGGTCCGGGTCAAGATCAACTATCTGATGCTCGGGGTTTCAGCGAGCCTCGCGCTGCTGTTTGCCCGCGCCTATTTCGAACCGGAAGTCTGCGCGGGGTGGCTTTCCCCCGTCATCATGCTTGTCTGCGGCGCGCTGATCGCCAGCGCGGTGATGTTCGCGCTGCTCGTCCCTTGGCAGGCATTCATGCTGCAGCGGATTTTTGTGATGTCCTTTATCGGCGTCGTGGCGCTTGTCCCCCCTATATTGTGGCGGGCATGGACGACCAGAAGCCGCTATTTCTGGGTGGTTACCATCGCCTGGGCCGCGCCGATCATCTTTGCCGGGCTTCGCGTTGCCAATGGCCTGAACTTCATCAACTGGAGCTTCTGGGTCGATAACTCGACGATTATGGCAATGACGAGCGAAGCGTTATTGTCATCGTTCGCGATTTCCTATCGCGTCCGCCTGCTCAGTCGTGAGCGAGACGATGCGCGCGTCCGCGAACTCGCCGCTCGAGCGCTTGCAGATACCGATCCGCTGACCGGGCTGCTCAACCGCCGGTCATTTTTGGCCCGGGCGATCGGCCAGACGGGGGATCATGTTCTGTTGATCGCGGACCTAGATCATTTCAAGGCGGTCAACGAAACGATTGGCCATGATGGCGGCGACGAGGTGTTGCGCGTGTTCGCTCGGGCGTTGCGCGCATCAATCCCTGCCGAGGGGCTGGTGGCGAGGATCGGTGGCGAGGAGTTCGCGGTCCTGCTGCCCGCCAATCGCGCGATTGACGCCGCGACGATCCTTGATCGGTTGCGCGCCGAACGCATGCCCTTCGATCTGACCGTTACGGCCAGCATCGGCGCAAGCACGGGCCCACTGGCCACCGACATTGACTGGAAGAAACTCTATCGCCGGGCTGATCGCGCGCTGTTCGCCGCCAAATCCGAAGGCCGCGATCGGGTGCGATATGATTTGGCGATCGCCGCCTGAAGCCACTTGCAGCGACTCCAAAAGTAAAGTAAGCCTGACTTTAGGAGGACGACTCGTCATGCGTAATCGTCGGGTAATCTTGGCTGGTTCTGCACTGCTGTTGCTCGCGATGTCGGTTCGGCATCCGACGGCGGATATCCGTGTCATCACTCATGAAGCGAGCGATCCCACCCCGCGCGAGGTGCGCGCCGCTTTTGATGTCGGCCTGATGGCGGTTTCGGTCCTCATCACCTGGACCTCGAAGCGCTTCGCCTGAGCGTTACCGTTCGCCCTAAAATGACGGGTTGATTGCAGCGCGTTGCTGCTTACACCTGTGTCAATGATCCGCGACGAAAACGCTTGGCACACTTCTTACCGACACCCCGGCGGTTGGGACCGATCTTTCCCGCCCTTAGCGATGACGACGATGTTCGATCAGGCTGCTTCGCTGAACGGCGATGCGCCGCTGATCGATTTCCTCGGCCGCCATTACAGCTATGCTGAAACGTTGGATGGCGCAAACCGCGTCGCTAAGGGATTACACGCGCTTGGCTATGGGCCGGGCGATCGGATCGGGTTGTTCCTGCCGAACGTGCCGCATTATGTCGCTGCCTATTACGGCATCCTGAAACTGGGCGCGACGGTGGTGAACTTTTCGCCGCTCTATACCGCGGCGGAACTTGAGCATCAGGTCGCCGATTCGGGCACGCGGATGCTGTTCACGATCTCCGCGTCGGCGCTGCTTCCCACAGCGCTGAAAGTGCTGGAGGAAAGCGCGCTCGAAAGGCTGGTGGTCGGATCGGTCGCGGGCGCGCTGCCGCCGGTCAAATCGATTTTCTACCGCCTGTTCAACGGGAAAGACGTGGCCGCCAAGCCGCATGATCCGCGCATCACCGCGTTCAGCGCGCTGATCGCGAATGATGGCAAACTGCCCCCCGCCGCAATCGACCCCGAGCATGATGTCGCGCTGATCCAATATACCGGCGGTACCACGGGCAGCCCCAAGGGCGCGATGCTCACTCACCAGAATTTGACCGCGAATGCGCGACAGGTAAACGCGATCGATCCCGAGCCGGGCATGGAGGACCGCATTCTCGGCGTGCTCCCGCTGTTCCATGTGTTCGCCAATACCTGCGTGCTCAACCGGACGGTGCTGTCGGGCGGGTGCATTGTGATGCTGCCGCGCTTCAATGCCGCCCAGGCGCTTGCCGCCATCTCGCGAACCCGCGCCACCGCGCTACCGGGTGTACCGACCATGTATCAGGCGCTGCTCGATCACCCGAAGATCGCCAGCACCGATTTCTCTTGCCTGCGCGTCTGCATATCCGGCGGCGCGCCGCTGCCGGGCGAGCTGCGCACAAAGTTTGAGCAGGTCACCAAGGCGCAGCTGGTGGAAGGCTATGGCCTGTCCGAGACCTCGGGCGTCGTTTCCGCCAATCCCTATCTAGGCGAGGGCAAGACCGGCACGATCGGCCAGCCGCTGCCCGCCACGCGCATTCGCCTGGTCGACAAGGAAAATCCCGCGCATCCTGTGCGAGAGGGCGAGCCCGGCGAGATCCTGGTCGCGGGACCGCAGATCATGAAGGGATATTGGAACCGGCCCGATGCCGATGCCGATGTGTTCATCATCGATGCCGACGGCACCAAATGGCTGCGCACCGGCGATGTTGGCCAGATCGACAGCGATGGCTTTGTGAAGATCGTCGACCGGCTGAAGGACATGATCGCGGTCGGCGGGTTCAAGGTGTTCCCCAGCCAGATCGAGGCGATCCTGTACAAGCACCCCGCGGTCAAAGAGGCGCTCGTCATCGGCATCCCCGACAGCTACCGCGGCGAACATCCGCGCGCCTATGTGACGCTGAACGACGGCGAGGAGGCGACGGGTGCCGAGCTGACCACTTGGCTCAACCCGCAACTCGGCAAGGTCGAACAAGTCGACAGCGTCGTGGTGCGCGAGACCATGCCCAAGACGATGATCGGCAAGCTGAGCCGCAAGGATCTGGTGGCGGAAGTGCTGGGGTAGTGGTTGCAAGATTCACGATGAACTGCGGTTGCGGTGCCGTAGATTGATCGAATAAGGTGCACTGCTACCGTAATGCTGCGACGGATTTCGCCTGCGAACATTGGCCCGAAGCGGTTCCACCACGGGCGCACCGTCTCGTGGCAAAGGTCGTAACTGCGCTCGAACAGCAGTTCTTCTACTTCCGTAAACTCAGCGGAAACCGCAGATATAGCATCACCACTTCCCGGATTAGCTCGGGCACCAAATGGAAATACCGAAACGGACTGGCGGGCTTTGCCCTGGATTTCCGGCTCATTCGTGACCGGTATGAGCCAGCCGCCAACGCTGCCAAATCCCTTTGACAGAACCCTTACTTTTACTTCACCTCATTGACCTAGAATGTGACCGGTGTTGACATCTCAAAAAATTTTAGCCTCAGAATACGCTTTCCCATTGACAGGTAATGTCTAATTGTACCAAAAACGACACGATATCTTGTCGATGAATTAAGTGTGTAGTGCATCGTTACCAAAGATTCATTTCAACGATATCAAAATTATCATTTTGAGGAAATGATTATATGAGCTTTAGACCTAAAAAAGCGGCGCTCTTTGTGATATCCTTGGCTGCTTTCTTTTCGACAACTGTGTCTGCCGCAGACATTGTTACGCCTGCCGCAAATTTCGGACTTCCCGCTGGTAATCAAACCTTGCTTCCAGGAGATGCGTTTGTATCTCCAGATGGGCGATTTAGGTTAACATTCCAAACAGATGGGAATTTGGTGCTTTATCAGGGCGGCAGCGTTCTCTGGCAAAGCAACACTGCAATTTCTCCTGTTACAACCGTGCAAATTCTTTGTCCCTTTCCATCCTCGCCGAATGTAGGCCCCTGCCAACCGGGTCAAAGATTTTTTACGCAAACTGTTGTCAACCAAACCCGGGCAAACCGAACAATTTGGCAAGCGGATGGAAACTTAGTTGTATATCATGCACGAGGTGGCGACTTTACTTTAACTAGTGCGAATTCTCCATGGGATTCACGCACTCAAGGAAGGCCGGGGGCAACGCTGGCTGTTCAAGACGACGGCAACGTAGTTATATACGACCGCAACCGCGCAATTTGGAGCACTAGAACGTGCTGCAGATGAACTGAATTCTGCTAACTATTGACTTGCCTTGCACAAGGGTGTGCAATTGCATTCCCTTGTGTTCGGCTTCTATTTAAGTTAATCTTATATTTTTAATATGCACTTCTATTGCATTGGCTGCGGGCTGGCCAAGTGTTTCGGCGATCGAGGCCGCGGGAGGAGCTGACGGGCTTCCCAAGGCGATGGCGGCGTCGTCGCAAGAAGATCCACCGATCCAAGTTGACGCTGAGATCGTTGTTACGGCCAATCGGTACGGAGCCGCTCCATTCTCTTCCGAAACCGAGTTCGATCAGAACGACATAGCGGCCATCGGTGCAGATAACATAGGCGAACTGCTCAATCGTCTGCGGACTTTCATAGATCCGAACGGCAACGGGTACACTTTCCTTATCAACGGGAAGCCAGCTCGGTTTGATCAGTCAATTCTGTCATTTCCGCCAGAAGCGTTAACTGCCGTGGCTGTTTTGAATATGGAGGCCAATCCGCACTACGGCGCAGCATCAGGGCAGCGTGTCGTGAACTTGATGCTAAAAAAGAGCTTTTCAAGCATCGAACTTGACAGCGGTATAAACTTTCCAACGGCGGGAGGGCGGCTTGGCGCAAGCCTTGGCGCGGGCAGTTTTGCGATCACTGGTGATACTCGTTGGACAGCACGGTTAATGATCGATGGAGCAACGGCGTTACGTAAGAGCTCACGTTATATACAAAAATCAAATAGCTCGGTAGACAGCAATGAAAAGAATGTTACTGTCACAAATATCCAACCTCTGCACAAAAGCAAACAAGAGGTCGGTAATTCTATAGCAAATCCAAATACTCCTCGTCTCATAGATTCAGATGATTTTATTACATTACTGCCATCGCGCAGAAACGTAACATTTAACATGAGTGTTACTCGTCAAATCGGCGCATTCTCAACATCACTCAGCCTTAATGCCGGACGCGCGACGAGCTCAGGAATAGCCGGGTTAGCAATGGCAGCCTCATCGCTCCCGCAGGAGGGCTATTGGACCCCTTCTAGCAACGATGTAACTCTGTATCAACAATTGAATTCAAAACGGCCGCTCAGAAATATGAATCTGCAGAAGTTTGCGTCAATGTCTGCGGCGGCAAACGGTAAAATATACAATATCAATAGCAGCATGTCTATTGATTATACAATAAACTCTCAAAGTAGTTTTGTCGAAACAAGTGGGAATGATCGACCTCGTAAGAGTCCCCTAGATCCAATTGATCCATATTCTAATAACTATTATGGACTAAATGATTCATATCCGACGACATATTCCAGCGAATCAATTTCCCGTACAATTAATGCTAGGGTAAATTTGCAAAAGGATTTTTTGAAACTACCTGCTGGCTCTATTTCGTGGAGCTTTGCAGCAAACGCAGGTCGCGCACAAGGCTCGGCTAGACAAAGGACTTCGGGCGAAGTCATGCTACCAAATTCCCGATCTGTTAACGAGCGCGCAAACACTCAGATCTCACTGAGTATTCCAATTTCACGACCATCATCAACATCTGCAATGCTCGGCAACCTTGCTATTGATTTTAGTCTTTCTCGTAATTGGGCAAGCGGCGCGGGCACACAAGCGGGAAGAAGTGTTGGCATTACATGGGCGCCAATCTCACAGATCCAGTTTCGTGGCTCTCTTCAGAGTTCAAGCTCGGCTGCGTCGCTCGACCAGCTTTCTAAGCCGATTTCTACAGTAGTTAGTCGGATATTGGACTACAAGAATCAACAAATAGTCGATGCTCGGCTGATTACTGGCGGGGGATCACAGACTCAAGATACGAAAAATCAACATAACATCCTTTCCTTGAGTATAGCAATGCAACCATTTCGTCAGAATGGAATGACATTTAATTTTAATTATGTTCGATCAGTTTCTAATGGCGGCTTAGTTAACCTTCCTGATTTGACACCAGCAGTTGAAGCCGCATTTCCTGAACGTTTTATTCGTGATCGGGCTGGTCGCTTAATTGAGATAGATGCGAGGCCGGTTAGAATCGAACAGGATCGCAATGAAAGTCTAAACTCATCCATTACATTGCAGCTAGAAGGCCGGCGCAACCACAACAATGATATCTCTCGCACTACTGTAACTCGAGATCCGATACGCTTCGGTATATCTGTTGACCATAGATTTCTGATCAATAGTAAAGCAGTTATAGGTCGCGGATTTACATTTATTGACCGGATCAACGGCAATGGTGTGTCAAAACACACAGTAGATACACAAATTAATATAGGAAAGAGGGCATTCGGAGCTAACGTAAATATCACATGGGGTAGCTCATCAACGATAGACAACGATGATATAAAATATTTTATCAAGCCGCCGTTGCTATTTTCTATAGCAACTTTTCTAGAGGTGGATTCTTTATTTTCTTCCGTTCTGGGCAAGAAAATGGCGCGTCAGCTAAAGCTAACGTTAGGAATCAATAACGTTTTCAACGGCGTTCGGCAAGTAAGATTGAATAGCGGCACCTTCGCAGAAGGCTATTCTCGGTATGAAATTGATCCATTAGGGCGGGAAATAGCGGTAACTATTAAAAAACGCTTTTGATAATCTGGAATTACGGTAGCAGAACACTAAATTGACAAGGGTCACAAGTGTCAGCGGTATCGATACATGCCTCGTCTTGCCTGCATTGTTTTGCCTGGAATTGCGCACCATGTGACACAGCGCGGCAACGGGCGGCAGCAGTGTTTTTTCGCCGCTGATGGCGATGGCGCTTACCGTGACCTGCTTGCGGTACGGTAGGTCGCAAACCGGCTGGCGGTGTTGTTGTGGGTGCTGATGCCCAGCCATGTTCATCTGATTCTGGTGCCCGACCACCCCACCCCTTCCCCCGTGCGCGCCTGCTTGCTAAGGCGCGCGCATTGTAATGCATCGGCGGTGTCGCGGGCATGAGCGGTTTCCCCAACTGCCGCCGCGTTCACCCTCGCCGATCGGGGCCAACAGGGAGGGACTGCTCATGACCGCCATCGGACAAGACACGCTCGGCACACGCGACACGCTGAGCGCAGGCGGCCAGAGCTATAGCTATTACAGCCTGACCAAGGCGTCGGCGAAGCTGGGTGATATCAGCCGCTTGCCCTTTTCGATGAAGGTGCTGCTCGAAAATCTGCTCCGCTTCGAAGACGGCAAGACCGTGACGACCGAGGATATCCAGGCGCTGGTCGACTGGCAGCAGGAGCGCAAATCGGATCGTGAAATCCAGTATCGCCCCGCGCGCGTGCTGATGCAGGATTTCACCGGGGTGCCTTGCGTTGTCGATCTCGCGGCGATGCGCGATGCGATCACCCGGCTGGGCGGCGACGCCCAGAAGATCAATCCGCTCGTCCCCGTCCATCTCGTCATCGATCACTCGGTGATGGTCGATGAATTCGGCACGCCCCAGGCGTTCCACGACAATGTTGAGCTGGAATATGCCCGCAACAACGAACGCTATGAATTCCTGAAATGGGGTTCCAAGGCGCTCGACAATTTCAAGGTCGTCCCCCCCGGCACCGGCATCTGCCACCAGGTGAACCTTGAGAATATCGCCCAGGCGGTGTGGTCGTCACAGGCGCCCGATGGCAGCATGGTCGCCTATCCCGATACCTGCGTGGGCACGGACAGCCACACGACGATGGTCAACGGCCTTGGCGTGCTCGGCTGGGGCGTCGGCGGGATCGAGGCGGAAGCGGCGATGCTCGGCCAGCCCGTTTCGATGCTGATCCCCGAAGTCGTCGGCTTCAAGCTGACCGGCACGCTGGCTGAAGGCATCACCGCGACTGATCTCGTGCTCACCGTCACCCAGATGCTGCGCGCCAAGGGCGTGGTCGGGCGGTTCGTCGAGTTTTACGGCCCCGGCCTCGACGCGCTCTCGCTCGCCGACCGCGCGACGATCGCCAACATGGCGCCCGAATATGGCGCAACCTGCGGCTTCTTCCCCGTTGATGACGCGACCCTCACCTATCTGCGCCTCACCGGCCGCACCGAAGAGCAGATCGCGCTGGTCGAGGCTTATGCGCGCGCGCAGGGTATGTGGCGGCTCGCCGATGCAGCGCCCACAGGACAAGGTGGTGCTTACGCAAGTCGACGATGTGTTCAACGCCGATCTCGCCAAAGTGTACAGCCATTCCGAGCCCAAGCGCGTCGCCGTTGAAGGCCGCGAGCATGACATTGGCGATGGCGACGTCGTGATCGCGGCGATCACCAGCTGCACGAACACGTCCAACCCCTCGGTGCTGGTTGCCGCCGGCCTTGTTGCGCGCAAGGCGAACGCGCTTGGCCTGAAGCCGAAGCCTTGGGTAAAAACCTCGCTCGCGCCGGGATCGCAGGTCGTCACCGATTATCTCGACAAGGCCGGGCTGACGGCGGATCTCAACGCGGTCGGCTTCAACCTGGTCGGCTATGGCTGCACGACCTGCATCGGCAACTCAGGGCCGCTCGCGCCCGCGATTTCGGCAGCGATCAACGAGAATGACATCGTCGCCGCCTCGGTGCTGTCGGGCAATCGCAACTTCGAAGGCCGCGTTTCGCCCGATGTCCGCGCCAACTTCCTCGCCTCGCCGCCGCTCGTCGTCGCCTATGCGCTCAAGGGCAGCGTCACCACCGATTTCGTCACCACGCCGATCGGCCAGGCGACCGATGGCAGCGACGTCTATCTGAAGGATATCTGGCCCACCAACGCTGAAATTCGCAGCGTGATGGACGCCAATATCGATCGCGGGATGTTCCAGGCGCGCTACGCGCATGTGTTTGCGGGCGACGCCAAATGGCAGTCGATCGATGTCACCGGCTCGGACACGTACATGTGGCGCGCAGGCTCCACCTATGTCGCCAACCCGCCCTATTTCGACGGGATGACGGTGACCCCCGCGCCCGTGACCGACATTATCGAGGCGCGCCCGCTCGCGCTTTTCGCTGATTCGATCACCACCGATCACATCTCGCCCGCCGGGTCGATCAAGGCCGATTCGCCCGCAGGCAAATTCCTGCAGGAACATCAGGTATCGAAGGCCGACTTCAACTCCTATGGCGCGCGGCGTGGGCATCACGACGTGATGATGCGTGGCACCTTCGCCAATATCCGCATCAAGAACGAAATGACGCCCGGCATCGAGGGCGGCGTCACCAAATACATCCCGACCGGCGAAGTCATGGCGATCTATGACGCCGCGATGCGCTACAAGGCAGATGGTACCCCGCTCGTCGTAGTCGCGGGCAAGGAATATGGCACCGGCTCGTCACGTGACTGGGCGGCCAAGGGCACCAACCTGCTCGGCGTGCGCGCGGTCATCACCGAGAGCTTTGAGCGCATTCACCGCTCCAACCTGGTCGGCATGGGCGTGCTGCCGCTGCAGTTCGCCGACGGTGTCGATCGTACGACGCTGAAGCTCGACGGCACGGAGACCTTCACGATCACCGGCGTTGCCGACCTCCGCCCGCGCCAGGATGTGACCGTTACGCTCACCCGCGCTGACGGGTCGGTGGAAACATTCGAAACGCGCTGCCGGATCGATACCGTCAACGAGCTCGAATATTTCCTCAACGGCGGCATCTTGCACTACGTGCTGAGGAACCTGGCGGCGGCGTGACCTCGCCGCTTTCCGGCAGCTGTCATTGCGGCGCGGTGCGGGTGACGATCCCCGCCGCGCCGGAATACATCAATGACTGCAATTGCTCGCTGTGCATGACACGCGGCGCGATCTGGGGCTATTTCCCGCCCGCCGCGGTCACGGTCGCCGGCGAGACGCGAAACTATGTCCGCGCCGACCTGCCCGATCCGTCATTGGCCACGCACTGGTGCGCGGTGTGCGGTACCACCACGCATTGGCTGGCGCTCGATCCCGGTTATGACCGGATGGGCGGCAATATGCGGCTGTTCGATCCGGCTGATTATGCTGCGGTGGAGATCAGACCGGTTGATGGTCGCAGTTGGGAGGGTTGACCTACTCTTCCCCCGGCTGAGGATAAACGATCGGCTTGTCGCCGAAATACCGACGAACGATTCGGGTACGGCGATCCATCGGCTCTTCTTCGGGGTCGAGCTCGTCGGGATATACAAAGACCGCCTCGAACTTGCCGTCCTTGATTAGATACTCCATTTCTGCCCAACGCCGCCCTTCGGGCTGTTCTTCCCACAAATCCAATAGCGCATAACCGAGCGTGTCGAGGTCGGGGCTACGATACAGGATGTGGTTGCCGAGATTCTTGAAAATAGACGGCCCTACCATACCATAATCAAGACGAGCGAAAAGCAACGTATTATCGAGTGGATATGCTTTATCTTCTGACAAAATCTGACCTATTTCGTTAAGAATCTTTTCCACTTCATCATTTTCCACGACGCTTCTCCGACTTTTCGTTTGGGAATTTTATGCTCTCACGGCGACCATTTATCCAAAAAGTTACGTCAACCTCGTACGGGCGCGTCGATCCCGCTTCGAAGCCAGGTACAATTTCAATCTCAACTTTCTTCCCAGCCCTTTTGGCTCTCGCCCATTGCTCCTCAAGAAGGCGATATGTGCCGCGATTGAAATTCGCGTCCTGCGGGAAAAGGTTAAAGTCATCCGGCGGTCCGTTGAAGCGTCGGGCGATGTAATGCCCGCCATCATCCGTGGATCGACGATCCGATCCTCCGGCTACACGCTGACCCCGTAAATTTCGCTTTTCGGTGCCCATCGTTAAAGTACCCGAAGCTCGACGCATTTGCTCGCCCGAATCCAGTTCAAACTCATAGCCATTTTTGGTAACCCGTCGAAACGTCTCGACGGGTGGCCTCACGGCCAAACCTACCGGCACGATACTTGTTCGATCTGGAGCTTTCGCTTTTGATACCTGTTGCTTTTTAACCAATGATGGCTTCGCAGCAGCGCGCGGTGATCTCGGCGCGTCATAGCTTCCTGACGAACCACCGCCGCCAAAATCGCCGCCGCCACCCCTACGGGCATGATAGTCACCGCTATTGGCGAACGTGAACTCGCCATTGGCCGGGTCATGCCAGGGGTTGAACTTCACTTCTATAGTGGCGGGAGAACGCCTGGCGAGCCGGCGACCGGTCCGCAACCAATAGGAAAATGCCCTGACGTCGTCGCTCTGGGGAATGGCCATGATGCTGCACCGATTCGTTGAAACGGTGAGAACATTTATGGAACAAAATCCAACAATTCAACATAGAATCAACGAAGGGGTGTCATTGCACAAACGGAGCTTGCTCTTGGTCTGCAGATAACCGACGCCGTCGTTTGAAACTTTGGTAACACCATCATGACCATCGCCATTGAAATCATCGGTTGGGCAGCCGCATTGCTCATCCTCGCCTCGTATCTGCTGGTATCAAGCGGGCGGCTATCGGGGCAATCGCCCACATTTCAATGGATGAACGTCATCGGCGCGGCGGGGTTCATTCTCAACAGCGGCTGGCACGGCGCCCTGCCGTCGGCGGTGCTCAACATTGCCTGGGCCGGGATCGGGATTTTCACGCTGGTACGGCTGGCCCGCGCGAGCGGCTGATCTTTACGCCACCAGCGAACGTGCCCGACCAAACGCAAAATAGATCGCCAGCCCCACGCCGTTCCAGATGAAGAACGCTGTCTGCGTCACGCCTTGAAGGCTGGTGAACAGATAGACACAGCCGAGGATCGCCGCCGGGGCAATCACCCAGACCGCTGGTGTGCGGAACGGGCGCCGTGCTTCGGGTGAGCGCCGTCGCAGCACCAGCACACATGCTGCCACCGCCACGAAGGCACACAGCGTCCCTGCATTGGCCAGCGAGGCGATCACGTCGAGCGGCACCAGCCCGGCGATCACGGCGACGAACGCCGCCGTCACGATCGTGATCCGGGTGGGCGTGCCCCGCGAATCGATCGTCGCGAGGCTTTTGGGCAGAAACCCGTCGCGTGCCATCACCAGGAAGATGCGGCTCTGGCCGTATAGAAACGCCAGCAGCACCGTCGGCAACGCAATCGCCGCGGCGGCGGCCACCACCGTGGCGATCGTCGGCTGGCCGAGTTCGCGCAGGATGAGCGCGAGCGGCTCAGTGCTGTCCGAAAACCGTGTGAAGCCGATTGCGCCGACCGCAGCAGCCGCCACCACCAGATAAATCACTGTGCACGCTACCATCGATCCGACGATGCCAATCGCCAGATCACGCTCGGGGTTCTTGGCTTCCTCCGCCGCCGTCGAGATCGCATCGAAGCCGTAAAAGGCGAAAAAGATGATCGCTGCCGCCCCCATCACGCCGTATTTCGCGCCGTCTGCGCCGGGCGTGCTGCCATAGCCGAAGGGCGCGAAGGGCTGGAGATTCGCGGAATCGAAATGCGGCAGCGCGACAAACACGAATAACGTCAGCGTCACAATCTTCAGCACCACCAACGCCGTGTTCACCCGCGCGCTCTCCCGCGTGCCGAGCAGAAGTAGCCCTGCAACCACCGCAATGATGCCGACCGCCGGCAAGTTCACCACGCCGCCCAGCGCCGGACCGTTGGCGAGCGCTGGCGGCACGACGATGCCCAGCCCGCCCAGAAATCCCACCGCATAGCCCGACCAGCCGACCGCGACGCTCGCCACCACCAGCGAATATTCCAGGATCAGGCTCCACCCCACGACCCAGGCGAACACTTCGCCCAGCACCGCATAGCTATAGGTGTAGGCGCTGCCCGAGGCCGGGATCATCGTCGCCATTTCAGCATAGCATAATGCCGCGCACGCACAGATCGCGCCCGCGATCACGAAGCTCAACAACACCGCCGGCCCCGCCCGGTCCGCGCCCACGCCGATCAGCGTCAGGATGCCCGTGCCGACGATCGCGCCGACCCCAAGCGCCACCAGGCTTGGCCAGCCGAGCGTACGCGCCATACGGTGTTCGACCGGGCGATCATCGCCATGCAGGATGATCTTGGTGCGAAAGAGACTCATGAACACCCCTGAACTACCCCCGCGATACGGGTTTTCGTCTTGCCGGACTTGTTCCGGCATCCGCCGTGCCCCAAAGAGCCCCTGACGCGTAAGGCACGCTGGACCCCGGAACAAGGCTCTCCTGAGTGAGTCGAAGGATCCGGGGTGACAGGTGTGTTTTTGGAGAGACCCAATGGATACCGCCCTTGATTTCGCGCTCGGCGAAACCGCTGACATGATCCGCGAGACGACGCAGCGTTTCGCCGCCGATCGCATCGCACCGCGCGCGGCCGAGATCGATGCGACCAACAAGTTTGACCGTTCGCTCTGGCCCGAAATGGGGGCGCTCGGCCTCCACGGCATTACCGTTGAGGAAGAATGGGGCGGGCTTGGTCTCGGCTATCTCGATCATTGCATCGCCATGGAGGAAGTGTCGCGCGCTTCCGCATCGATCGGCCTCAGCTATGGCGCGCACTCCAACCTTTGCGTCAACCAGATCCGCCGCTGGGGTAATCCGGAGCAAAAAGCGAAATATCTCCCCAAGCTCATTTCCGGTGAGCATGTCGGCTCGCTCGCCATGTCCGAAGCGAGTGCGGGCTCCGACGTCGTGTCGATGCAGCTCAAGGCCGAGGCGAAGGGCAATGATCGCTATGTCCTGAACGGCACCAAATTCTGGATCACCAACTCGACCGAGGCCGATACTTTGGTGGTTTACGCCAAGACGGGCGAAGGATCGGGCGGGATCACCGCTTTCCTGATCGAGCGCGGCATGGCGGGTTTCAGCGTGTCGAAAAAGCTCGACAAGATGGGCATGCGCGGCAGCGACACGGCGGAACTCGTGTTCGAGGATTGCGAAGTGCCCGCTGAGAACATCATGGGGCCGTTGAACGGCGGGGTCGGGGTGCTGATGTCTGGCCTTGATTACGAACGCGCGGTGCTCGCGGCGGGGCCGCTCGGCATCATGCAGGCGTGCCTCGATGTGGTGCTGCCCTATGTCCGCGAGCGCAAGCAGTTCGGCAAGCCGATCGGCTCGTTCCAGCTGATGCAGGCCAAGGTGGCCGACATGTACGTCGCGCTCAATTCGGCACGCGCCTATGTCTATGCGGTCGCGCGCGCCTGCGACGCGGGCAAGACGACGCGCTTCGACGCGGCAGGCGCCATTCTGCTCGCCAGCGAGAATGCGGTGAAGGTCTCGCTCGAGGCGATCCAGGCGCTGGGCGGGGCGGGCTATACCAAGGAATGGCCCGTCGAACGCTTCCTGCGCGATGCCAAGCTCTATGATATCGGCGCAGGCACCAACGAAATCCGCCGCTTCCTGATCGGGCGCGAGTTAATCGGCGCGGGATAGGAACACCCGCCGAAACCGGTAATGACAACTCCTCTTTCCGTTCGCCCTGAGCGCAGTCGAAGGGCAAGCGTAACGCTTGGGCTTCGACTGCGCTCAGCCCGAACGGAAGTGGAGAAACTTTACAGCATCAAAAACTAACCCCGCAGCGCCGCCGCCCGCTTGGTACCCAGCAGCAGCGCCGCCATGTCGCCGTTTGTCTGAAAACTCAGGATCAGCAGATAGGCGCTGAGGAACAACGCGCCACCAAAGCTGGCGACCGGCGCCAGTACCAGCCCAAGCGGCGAGAAATCATTGCGCCACGCGGTCCACAGCCCGGACAGGATCAGGAAGCAGGAAAAATCGACGTTGAACTGCCCTTGCCAGGTCATCTCCCCGATGGCGGCGAAGAAGATCGGCACCAGGTTCCAGCCATGGACACTCGTCACCGGCAGCGTGTACCCTGCGATAACGATGAAAATCGCCACCAAAATCGCCCTGAAAACCATCATCGCCCTCCCGTTTATGTAGCACTCGCTACGTTTCTCTAACCCGATTGGCGGATGACGGCAAGCCGCAATCGCTGCGACCAAGTCATTCCCGCGATGCATGCGGCTTCCAAATCCCGGATACGCCAGTTAGTCAGGGCCAAACGATAAGGATGCCCAGCATGAGCGCCCCGGTGCTCGACACCAAAATCGCCATCGAGAGCGACCAGTTCCGCGCCAATGCCGCGCATAACCGCGCGCTGGTTGATCGGTTGCGCGCCGATGTCGCGACCGCCGCGTTGGGCGGCAATGACAAGTCTCGCGAGCGACACACTGCTCGTGGCAAGCTGCTGCCCCGCGACCGGGTCGAGCGGCTGCTCGATCCGGGCAGTCCCTTTCTCGAGATCGGCCAGCTCGCGGCGTACGGCGTCTACGGCGAAGACATTCCGGGCGCGGGGATGATCGCTGGCATCGGTCGGGTCTCCGGGCGGCAATGCATGATCGTCTGCAACGACGCGACGGTGAAGGGCGGCACTTACTATCCGTTGACGGTCAAGAAGCATCTGCGCGCGCAGGAAATCGCGCAGGAAAATCGGCTGCCCTGCATCTATCTGGTCGATTCGGGCGGCGCGAACCTGCCGCATCAGGCGGAGGTGTTCCCCGACCGCGACCATTTCGGTCGCATCTTCTTCAACCAGGCCAACATGAGCGCACTCGGCATTCCGCAGATCGCTTGCGTGATGGGCAGCTGCACCGCAGGCGGCGCCTATGTGCCGGCGATGAGCGACGAGACGATCATCGTGCGCGGCCAGGGCACGATCTTCCTCGCCGGACCTCCGCTAGTAAAGGCAGCGACGGGCGAGGTCATCTCCGCCGAGGAGCTGGGCGGCGCCGATACGCATGGCCGCAAATCGGGTGTGGTCGATCATGTCGCCGAGAATGACGAGCACGCGCTGACGATCGTCCGCGACATCGTCAGCCACCTGGGCTTCCCCTGTGCTCCGGCGCAGGCCGGAGCCTTGCTCGCCAACACTCCGGCCTCCGCCGGAGCACTGCGGGAGCCAAGACCGCCGAAATACGAAGCGGAGGAGCTGTACGGCATCGTGCCGAGCGACGTCCGCGCGCCCTATGATGTGCACGAGGTGATTGCGCGGCTGGTCGACGGTAGCGAGTTCCATGAATTCAAGGCGCTCTACGGCACCAGTCTCGTCTGCGGTTTCGCGCATATCTGGGGCATGCCGGTCGCGATCCTCGCGAATAATGGCGTGCTGTTTTCAGAGAGCGCGCAAAAAGGTGCGCATTTCATCGAACTCGCCTGCCAGCGCCGGGTGCCCCTGCTGTTCCTCCAGAACATCTCGGGCTTTATGGTCGGCGGCAAGTACGAAGCGGAAGGCATCGCCAAGCACGGCGCGAAGCTGGTCACCGCCGTCGCCACCGCGAGCGTCCCCAAAATCACTGTGCTAATCGGCGGTAGTTTCGGCGCGGGCAATTACGGCATGTGCGGCCGCGCTTATGGCCCTCGCTTCCTGTTCACCTGGCCCAATGCGCGGATCAGCGTGATGGGCGGCGAACAGGCCGCTTCGGTGCTGGCAACCGTCCACCGCGATGCGGACACATGGACGCCCGATGAAGCCGAAGCCTTCAAAGCCCCGATCCGCCAGAAATACGAGGACGAAGGCAACCCCTGGCACGCCACCGCGCGACTATGGGACGACGGGATCATCGATCCGGCGCAGACACGGGATGTGCTGGGGCTAAGCCTGGCGGCGTGCCTGAATGCACCGGTCGAGGAGCGGCCGAGGTTCGGGGTGTTCCGGATGTGAGGATCGGCACCACCTCTTTCTAGTAACCGTCACCCTGAACTTGTTTCAGGGACCAGGCCTCCCCAAGCCCCGCCCGTCCCGGCGGCACCGTGGATGCTGAAACAAGTTCAGCATGACGAACTTGATTGGTTTGCGCGTCGTCCTCGCCTCTTCGGAAGTCGCGGCAGCAGCGGATCAAACCCGAGCCCAGCCGCCAGATCCTCCCAATGCGGGTTATCCGACTCAATCAGGTTGATCTTCCATTCCCGGTGCCAGCGCTTCAACTGCTTCTCACGGGCAATGGCAGTAATCATCTCATCAAACACCTCGAACCGCACGAGGCGCAACACCCCATAGCGCGACGTGAACCCCGGCACCTCCCCCGATCGGTGCTGATGCAGCCGTGCCACCAAATCGGACGTCACCCCGATATAGATCGTCCCCAACGGCCCGCTCGCCAGAATATAGGTGCAAGGTTGCTTGCGCATCGCCACTATGGCTAACACATGGCTCGTGGCACGGTGGATGCTGAAACGAGTTCAGCATGACGGAGTGTTTTGCAATGAGTGCCCTTCTCCTCCCCCTCCTCCTCCAGATCACCCCCACCCCGCCGCTGCCCAAGGGCACGGGCTTGCCACCACCGGCGATCGTCATCGACGATGCCACCGCCGTCATGCGCCCGATCAACGGCACGTTCGCCGCGATTGCAGCGCGCGATGGGGAGATGTTGCGGCCGCTGGTGCGCGAGGACGGCAATCTGTTCATCGCCGTCGAAAATGCCGACGGCACGCGAAAAATCATCCGCCGTCCGATGACGGAGTTCATCACCGGCATGAAGCCCGGGGCCGAGCGCTATGAGGAGCGGATGTACGATCCTGCGATCGAGATTGACGGCGATGTCGCGCTCGTCTGGGGGCGCTACAACTTCTACATCGACGGCAAGCTGCATCACTGCGGCTATGATCATTTCGACATGATCCGCGAAAACGGCAACTGGAAGATCGCCAACATCACCTATTCGAGCCGGACGACGGGATGCGAGGGATAAGGTAGGCGAACGCCCCTTCCCGCGATAAGGTGGCAAAAAATCGCCTTGGGGGAGGGGTAGTTAATGTACGAGGATCCAGCGCCCGCGATATTGTCGCGCGTTGTTCGCCGGTTGCTGCTGTGGTTCTATCGGTTGCGCGGATGGAAGGCGGTGGGCACGCCGCCAGCCGACCGGCGCTGCGTGATCATCGCCGTGCCGCACACCTCGAACTGGGATTTCGTGAACTTCCTGGGGCTCACCAACGAACTCGGTATCCGCGCGCATTTCATGGGCAAGACCAGCCTGTTCCGCTGGCCGATGAACCGCTTCATGCGCGATATGGGCGGCGTGCCGGTGGTCCGTACCGGGGGCAATAACTATGTCGAATCGATGGTCGAGGAATTCCGCCGCCGCAAGGAATTCATGCTGACGATCGCGCCCGAAGGAACACGCGGCGCGGTGACGCAGTGGCGCAGCGGTTTCTATTACATCGCGCTGGGGGCTGGCGTGCCGTTGGTGTGCGGGATGATGGATTATGGCCGCAAGGTCGGCGGGCTTGGCCCCGCGATCATGCCGACGGGTGATTATGCGGCGGACATGGCCAAGATCTTCGAATTCTACCGCGCCAGCCAGCCGCGACACCCCGAACGCGGCATCGGCAGCCTGGAGGCGATCCTGGCGGCAAAAAAGACAGCGGGTTAGCGGGGTTGAATTCGCCCTGCCCCCGCGCCAGACACGGGAGCGTGCATGACGTGATGCCTCCCCCAGTCCGAAAGGTCGACCGTTGATCGCCTCGCTCCTCATCGCCAATCGCGGGGAAATCGCCTGCCGGATCATCCGCACCGCCCGCGCAATGGGCGTGCGCACGGTCGCGGTCTATTCGGATGCCGATGCCAAGGCACTGCACGTCCGCCAGGCCGATGAGGCGGTGCATATCGGCCCCTCGCCCGCACGCGAAAGCTATCTGGTGGGCGAGAAAATCATCGCCGCGGCCAAGGCAACCGGGGCGGAGGCAATCCACCCCGGCTATGGCTTCCTGTCCGAGAACGCCGATTTCGCGCAGGCCGTGATCGATGCCGGACTGATCTGGGTCGGCCCCCGGCCCGACAGCATCCGCGCAATGGGGCTGAAGGACGCCGCCAAAGAACGGATGATCGCCGCGGGCGTGCCAGTGACGCCGGGCTATCTCGGCGCAGACCAGTCGCCCGATGTGCTCGCGGCAGAGGCGGACAAGATCGGCTATCCCGTCCTGATCAAGGCCGTCGCGGGCGGCGGCGGCAAGGGGATGCGGCGCGTGGAGGCCCCCGCCGACTTCGCCGACGCGTTGGCGAGCTGCAAGCGCGAAGCCGCCTCCAGCTTCGGCGACGATCGGGTGCTGATCGAGAAATACATCCTCTCGCCGCGCCACATCGAAGTGCAGGTGTTCGGCGACACCCATGGCAATGTCATCCACCTGTTCGAACGCGACTGCTCGCTCCAGCGCCGCCACCAGAAAGTGATCGAGGAAGCCCCCGCGCCGGGCATGTCCGCGGAAACACGGCAAGCGATCTGCGCGGCAGCAGTGCGTGCGGCCAAGGCGGTCGATTATGTCGGCGCGGGCACGATCGAGTTCATCGCCGACGCGAGCGAGGGCCTGCGCGCCGACCGCATCTGGTTCATGGAAATGAACACGCGGCTGCAGGTGGAGCATCCGGTGACCGAAGAAATCACCGGCGTCGATCTGGTCGAATGGCAATTGCGGGTGGCGAGCGGGGAGGCATTGCCGAAGCGGCAGGACGAGCTGAGCATCAACGGCTGGGCGATCGAGGCGCGGCTGTATGCGGAGGATCCGGCGAGGGGGTTTCTTCCGAGTGTGGGAAAACTCGAATACCTTACTTTACACGCGGGCAAAGGGCGCGTCGAAACAGGCGTTGAACAGGGAGATACTGTGTCGCCCTTTTACGACCCCATGATCGCCAAGCTGATCGCGTATGCCGCCTTCCGAAACGAAGCGATCGACATTCTTGGGAGCAAACTGACGAACATCAACGTCGCGCCGGTGCGAACGAATGCAGGGTTTCTCTATCGAGCAGCGATGCATCCGGAATTTCGAGCAGAGCAGATCGACACGGGATTTATCGCCAGAAATCTCGACGCGCTCACCCCGCCGCGCATCCCATCGTCGTCAGCCTTGGAGCAGGGCCTGGCCGTGCTTCGTTGGAATACGAACGCCTACGAAAACGAACCGTGGAATGGCGGACTAATCGGATTCAGGCTCGGCATGTCGCCACGCGACCAAGCGCTGGTGCTTGTGGACGGCGAACCGACATCGGCCCCGCTGGGCAACCTCGGCAACGACCTTCGGGTCGATGAGCCCGCGGACTATGCGCTGATAAACGAGGCGGGGCAGACTTACAGAATATCTGCTTGGCGGGTCTCCGGCACCGCCACAGGCACCGCCGCCGACGGTGCAATCCTCTCCCCTATGCCGGGCCGCGTCACGGCGGTCGATGTCGCGGCGGGGGATCGCGTCACCAAAGGGCAACGGCTCGTGACGCTCGAGGCGATGAAGATGGAGCACAGCCTCACCGCGCCCTTCGACGGGACGGTCGAGGAACTCAACGCCACCGCGGGCGCGCAGGTGAGCGAGGGGACGGTGCTGGTGAAGGTGGTGCGGGTGGAGGCGGCGGCCTAGCCCATCGCGTCACCCCGGACTTGATCCGGGGTCTCGCTGCCTTTTCGACGGTAGCGGAAAAAGAAGAAGCTGGATCCCCGCCTTCGCGGGGATGACGGTTAAAGTAACGAGACGGGAGAGAGCCAAATGCCATTCGATTTCACGGGCAAGAACGTCATCGTCTTTGGCGGCACATCGGGCATCAACCTGGGCATCGCCAAATCGTTCGCGCGCGCCGGCGCCCATCTCGCGGTCGCGAGCCGCAGCCAGGACAAGGTCGATGCCGCGGTCGCCGCGCTCCACGGCGCGAAGCAGGCGCTCGGCTATAGCCTCGACGTCCGGAACTTCGATGCCGTCAAAGCCGCGATCGAGCATTTCCGCGCTGAACGCGGCACGATCGACGTGCTTATCTCCGGCGCGGCGGGCAATTTCCCCGTCCCTGCCGCCGGGCTCTCCCCCAATGGCTTCAAATCGGTGCTGGAGATCGACACGCTGGGCACCTTCCACGTCATGCGCGCGGCCTATGAGCACCTGACCAAGCCCGGTGCGAGCGTCATCAACATTTCTGCGCCGCAAGCGTGGATCCCGATGGCGTTCCAGATCCATGTCTGCGCGGCCAAGGCGGGGGTCGACATGATCACCAAGACGCTGGCGATCGAATGGGGGCATGAGGGCGTGCGCGTGAATTCGGTGTCGCCCGGCCCGATCGACGGCACCGAAGGGATGGACCGCCTCGCCCCCACCCCCGAGGCCAAGGCGGCGAGCGCTCGCGCGGTGCCGCTGGGGCGACTCGGCACGGTGGACGATGTCGCCGATGTATGCCTGTTCCTCGCCAGTGATTATGCGCGCTATGTGTCGGGGGTGGTGTTGCCCGCTGACGGCGGCTGGACGGCGGGGCGCGGGTTTGGCGCGCTGGGCGGCTGAACGATCTCGACGGCTTCGTCGGCACTCGGCCATTCGAGCGTCGCGAGTTGGCTGTCGAGTAAGTCAGGCGGCATGAAGTGGCCGGTGCGTTCGGCCATACGACGGCGCAATTCGTCGCGTGGCACGTCGAGCAACACGAAAAGCACCGGCACCGCGATCGCCGCCCGCAACCGGTCGCGATAGGATCGGCGGAGCGCCGAACAGGTCGCGACGATGCTCACCCCCTCGTCCAACGCGCCATTAATCGCCACCGCAATCCGATCGAGCCAAGGCCAGCGATCGTCGTCGGTCAGGGCGATTCCCGCTGCCATTTTGGCGAGGTTGGCGGCCCCGTGGAGATCGTCCCCTTCGATAAACCGCGCACCGGTGTCGACACTGAGCGTCACGCCATAGGTCGACTTGCCGCAACCGCTAACGCCCATGATGATCGTGACAGGCGGAGTCGGCTGGTCCATGACGCCAGCATGACGCGCCCGCGACAGGAGACAATCATGCCCGGCAAATTTTACGACGAATGGCAGATCGGCGAGAGCATCGAGCATCCGCTGCGCCGCACCGTCACCGAGACGGACAATCTGCTCTGGTCGACGATGACGCACAACCCGCAGCCGCTCCACCTCGATGCCGAGGCGGCGCGCGCCAGCGAGTTCGGGCAGATCCTCTGGTGATGCCCAAGCCCGTCTTCATCGGCGATACGCTGCATGCGACCAGCGAAGTAACCGAGCTGCGCGAGAGCAAATCGCGGCCCGATGCGGGGCTGGTGACGTGGAAGCACCGCATGATCAACCAGCGCGGCGAGGTGGTGTGCGAATGCCAGCGCACCGCGCTGCTCAAAAAATCGCCCGCTTGATTTATGTAGCGTTCGCTACATAAGTGTGCTTCAACCCGGCAAACGGGTGGAGTGTGAGCATGAGCAACTTCTACAAAAACTGGCTGGACGCGATGTGTGGTGTCGTCGTGTTGTTCGGCTTCATCATGGCCAGCGGCGCATTGCCGGCCACCGAATGGCCTGCGCGGCTGCTGCTCGAATGGCAGAATCAGGGACCGCTGCCGATCGATCGCGCTGCGCGTGTAACGCTCGGCGTGCTGGGCGGCGTGATGTGCGGATGGGGGGTGACGCTCTACGCCGCGTTCCAGGCCGCGCACATGATTGGCGAGGGCAGCGCGCGGATTTGGCGACTGATCCTTGCCAGCATGATCTTCTGGTTCGTGGTCGATTCATCGCTGTCGATCGCGACCGGTTTTGCGCTCAACGCGCTGATGAACGTCGGTTTCCTGCTGGCGTTCGTCGTGCCGATCAGCGCGAGCGGCGTGCTCAGACGGTAAAGCTTTCCCCGCACCCGCACGCGCCCTTGGCATTCGGGTTTTCGAAGGTGAAACCGGCGGCGAAATCATCCTCCACCCAGTCCATCTTGCTGCCGACCAGATACAATATCGATCCGCCATCGACGAACAAGGTACCACCGGGCGTATCAATCCGCTCGTCAAACGGCTTGGCGTCGCTGACATAATCGACCGAATAGGCCAGCCCCGAACAGCCCCGGCGCGGCGTCGACAGCTTCACCCCGATCGCGTCGGCGGGCGCGCGGGCCATCAGGTCCGCGATTCGCGCCTCGGCAGCGGGCGTCAGGTTCAGCGCGGCGGGGCGCTGGCGGGTGGTCGTTGTCATAACACTACATCCGTTTGCTTCGAGCGAAGTCGAGAAGCCCTGCGCACTAAACCCGTTTCTCGACTTCGCTCGAAACGAACGGGTTGGTCTTGCCTCAAATCAAACTCGAACAAAGTACCACTTCGATCGAAACCTTACAGCATGCCCATTTCAAGCCGGGCCTCGTCGCTCATCTTGGCGGGATCCCAGGCGGGTTCCCACACCAGATTGACCTCGGCCGAGCCGACCCCCGGCACTGCGCCGACGCGGATTTCGACCTCGGCGGGCATTGTTTCCGCCACGGGGCAATGCGGGGTCGTCAGCGTCATCGTCACCACCGCATGGCCATCGTCGGTCACGTCGACGCCGTAGATCAGCCCCAGATCATAGATGTTCACCGGGATTTCGGGATCATAGATATCTTTCAGCGCGGCAACCACGGCTTCATAGGTTTCGCCGCCCGGCGCGCCCGGCGACACGCCTTGCGGCTTCTGCGCCAGAAAGCCTTCGAGATAGTCGCGCTGGCGAGCCTCGCCATTGGCCTCCCCATTGGCGTTATCGTCGACGCGCGCACGGGGCGGCGCATCCACCGCGCTGACTTCCTCGATCTCGATTTTCCGCTCTTCGTTCATGTCAGCCCTCACCCGAAAATCCGCGTAACCCGCTCGATACCCTTGATCAGCGCGGCGACATCGCTTGCATCGCTATACGCGCCAAAGCTCGCCCGCGCGGTCGCCTCGACACCCAGCACCGCCATTAGCGGCTGCGCACAGTGGTGCCCCGCGCGGATCGCCACGCCCGCCTCGTCCAATATGGTGCCGATGTCATGCGGGTGCACGCCTTCGATCACGAAGCTGACGATGCCCGCCGAGTCTTCCGGCCCGAACAGCCGCACGGAGTTGATCTGCGACAGCGCCTCGCGCGTTTCGCGCACCAGCGCGGTTTCGATGGCGTGAATGCGGTCCAGCCCGACGCTTTCGACATAATCGATCGCGGCATGCAGCCCCAGCGCGCCGACGATATGCGGCGTCCCCGCCTCAAACCGGCCCGGCGGCGGGGCATAGGTCGTTTTCTCGAACGTCACCCGATCGATCATCGCGCCGCCACCCTGCCAAGGCGGCATCACCTCCAGCAGCGCGGCGCGCGCCCACAGCACGCCGATCCCGGTCGGCCCGTAGAGCTTGTGCGCCGAAAACACGTAGAAATCGCAATCGAGCGCCTGCACGTCGACAGCGATGCGCGGCACCGCCTGGCACCCGTCGAGCAGGATCTTCGCGCCCACGCCATGCGCGATATCGGCGGCGCGGCGGCATTCGAGCACCGAGCCGAGCACATTGGATACATGCGCCAGCGCCACCAGCTTGTGCGCCGGCGTGATCATCGCCGCCATCGCGTCGAGATCGATCCGGTGATCCTCGGTCAGCGGGATCACATCGATCTGCGCGCCCACGCGCTCCGCCACCAGTTGCCACGGCACGATGTTCGAATGATGCTCGAGTTGGCTCAGCAGGATGCGGTCGCCCGCCTTCAACTGCTCCGCGGCCCAGCTTTGCGCAACCAGATTAATGCCTTCGGTCGCGCCGCGCACGAACACGATTTCGTTCTCGCTAGCAGCATTGATGAACCCCGCCACCCGCCGCCGTGCGGCCTCATAGGCAAGCGTCATGTTTGCAGAGCGCTGATACACACCCCGGTGCACGCTCGCATAATCCGGGCCATAGCCGCGCGCGATCGCATCGATCACGCTTTGCGGCTTCTGCGCAGTGACGGCGCTGTCGAGATAATGCCAGCCGGGGGTGATGCCGGGGAAGTCGGTCCTCAAATCCTCCCCGGCACGGGGAGGGGGACCGCGACGCGCAGCGGCGGGGTGGAGGGGGGCCTCCTCAAGCGCTACGCTGTTTGGCGCACCCCCTCCACCAGCTTCGCTGGTCCCCCTCCCCGTGCCGGGGAGGATCTGGTCATCCATCATCACAACATCCGCTCCAGCGCCGCGCTCGCCGCCGCTTCCAACCGCTCCCGCGCTGCGTCATCCGCGACATCGTCGAACACGCCGGCAATGAACCCGCGTAGCAGCAGCGCCTTGGCCTCGGCGGGCGCAATGCCCCGGCTCATCAGATAGAATAGCGCGTTGGCGTCCAGTTCACCCACGGTCGCCCCGTGAGCGCACTTCACATCATCGGCGTAGATTTCCAGTTCGGGCTTGGCATTCGCCGTCGCGGTGCGCGCGAGCAGCATCGCCTTTACCGACTGCGACGCATCAGTCTTCTGCGCATGCCGCGCGACCGCGACCTTGCCGAGATAGCTCCCCGTCGCCCGCCCGCCGAGCACCGATCGCACGACCTGATTGCTCGTCGCATGCGGCTCAATGTGGCGCATCGTCGTGACGATCTCCAGCGTCTGCTCACCGCCGCCGAGCATCGCCGCGCCCAGCTCGAAATGTGCGCCTTCGTGGAGCGTGACGTCGATCGTCACCCGCCCCAGCCGACCGCCGGTATTGAGGATGTGGAAGGTCGCCCGCGCGCCTGCACCCAGCACCACGGCATAATCATGGATCGCGACCACATCCGGCGCAGCATCCTGCACGATCACCCGGGCGATCTCGTCACCGGCGGCAACCTCGATCCGTTCGGGCGCAGGCACGGGCCACACCAAGGCGACCGCCTCCAGATCGGAATAGCGCCACGATTCATCGCGGCGGGTAGGGAGGGCAGTCATAAATCCTCCCCGGCACGGGGAGGGGAACCGCGACGCGAAGCGGCGGGGTGGAGGGGGCGCTCCACAGGCGCTGCGTTCGACGGCCAGCCCCCTCCGTCAGCCTTTGGCTGCCACCTCCCCGTACCGGGGAGGATTTGGGGTGCGGCACTCATCACGCCGTCACCCCCGCATAGCCTTCCGCTTCCAGCTCAAGCGCCAGTTCCGGCCCGCCGGTCTTCACGATCCGCCCATTGCTCAGGATGTGCACGAAATCGGGCGCGACATAATCGAGCAGCCGCTGATAGTGGGTGATCAGGATCACGGCCTTGTCGGGCGCGCGCATAATTCGGTTGATGCCGTCGCCGACCGCACGCAACGCATCGATGTCGAGCCCGCTATCGGTCTCATCGAGGATTGCCAGTTTGGGCGCGATGATGCCCATCTGCACCATTTCGTTGCGCTTCTTCTCACCGCCCGAGAAGCCGACATTCACCGGCCGCTTGAGCATCTCATAATCCATGCCCAGCCCCGCGGCCTGCGCCTTGGCGAGCTTCAGGAACTCGCCGCCTGACAGCGGTGCTTCGTCGCGACCCTTGCGCTGGGCGTTCAATGCCTCCCGCAGGAACTGGACGTTGGACACGCCGGGGATTTCGACCGGATATTGGAAGCCGAGGAATAGGCCGGCAGCAGCGCGCTCATGCGGGGCGAGGGCCAACAAGTCGACCCATTCCCCGTCACCCCGGGCTTGACCCGGGGTCCCGCTGCCTTCGCCGCCGTCCGAAGAAGAAGCGGGACCCCGGCTCAAGGCCGGGGTGACGGGGGTAGTGCGAAACAAAACTTCGCCCGACGTCACCTCGTACCCCGGCCGCCCGCCGAGCACATAGCCCAGTGTCGACTTGCCCGCGCCGTTCGGCCCCATGATCGCATGCACCTCACCCGCGTTCACGCTGAGCGAGAGGCCCTTGAGGATTTCCTTGCCGTCAATTTCGGCGTGGAGGTTTTTAATTTTCAGCATCGGTTTTTCTCTGTCGCTCTTCAAATCGTCTATCGACCAAGTCTGCGATAAGCACATCGCGACGTTCACGGACACATGCCGCCAAATCACTGTTGAGTGCCGTGACCATTTTCTTTCGAACGGCTGGCTTGATGCCTTTTGCGTTGCTCGCGTCCACCCGCCCCTGCAACGGCGGCAAGCAGACCTCGAGCGCTTGACACCCGATTCCATCGATTTCTTGGTCCCCGGTGGAAATCGTCGTCTTGCAGGTTGCCGTCGACCCTTTGACGCTGGCCTTGCCGCGCCAATTTTTCAGCCGCCTGCCAACAACGATCACCTCGTCGGCAACATCCGACGTTTCAGCTGCCACCACCTGTGGTGCGACAAAAAGCAATGCTGCCGCAAATATCACCCCACGCTCCCCTCAAGCGAAATCCCCAAAAGCTTCTGCGCCTCGACCGCAAACTCCATCGGCAGTTGCTGCAGCACTTCCTTGGCAAAGCCATTCACGATCAGCGCCACCGCCGCTTCCTGGTCCAGCCCGCGCTGCATCGCGTAGAACAGCTGGTCGTCGCTGATCTTCGACGTCGTCGCCTCATGCTCGATCTGCGCGCTCGGGTTGCGGACTTCGATGTACGGCACGGTGTGCGCGCCGCATTGGTCGCCGAGCAGCAGCGAATCGCACTGGGTGAAATTGCGCACGCCCTCCGCCGTCGGCGACACGCGCACCAGCCCGCGATAGGTGTTGTCGCTGCGCCCCGCCGAAATCCCCTTCGACACGATCGTCGAGCGGGTGTTCTTGCCGAGGTGGATCATCTTGGTGCCGGTATCGGCCTGCTGGCGATTGTTCGTCACCGCGACCGAGTAGAATTCGCCGACCGAGCCGTCGCCCGCGAGGACGCACGACGGATATTTCCAGGTAATCGCGCTGCCGGTTTCGACCTGCGTCCAGCTGACCTTGCTGTTCTTGCCCTGGCACAGGGCACGCTTGGTCACGAAATTATAGATGCCGCCCAGCCCGTTCTCGTCGCCGGGATACCAGTTCTGCACGGTCGAATACTTGATCTCGGCATCATCGAGCGCGACCAGTTCAACGACGGCGGCGTGAAGCTGATTCTCGTCGCGCATCGGCGCGGTGCAGCCTTCGAGATAGGACACATAGGCGCCCTTGTCGGCGACGATCAGCGTGCGTTCGAACTGGCCGGTATTCTCGGCATTGATACGGAAATAGGTGCTCAGCTCCATCGGGCAGCGCACGCCTTCGGGGATATAAACGAACGTCCCGTCGCTGAAGACAGCGCAGTTGAGCGCCGCGAAATAATTGTCGTGCATCGGCACGACCTTCCCCAGCCACTTCTTCACCAGATCGGGATATTCCTTGATCGCCTCGCTGATGCTGCGGAAGATGACGCCCGCCGCCTCGAGCTCCTTGCGGAACGTAGTCGCGACCGAAACGCTGTCGAATACCGCATCGACCGCGACGCGGCGAGCGGGCAGGCCGCCTTCCTCACCGCCCTCGACGCCCGCGAGCAATTTCTGCTCAGCGATCGGGATACCGAGCTTTTCATAGACGCGCAGGATCTCGGGGTCGACCTCGTCGAGGCTCCCGAGCTTGGGCTTGGCCTTGGGCTCGGCGTAATAATAGGCGTCCTGATAATCGATCGGCGTCAGATCGAGCTTGGCCCAATCCGGCGACTCCATCGTCAGCCAGTGGCGATAGGCTTTCAACCGCCAGTCGAGCATCCATTCGGGCTCGCCCTTCTTGGCCGAAATGAAGCGGACGGTGTCTTCGGACAGCCCCTTGGGGGCGAATTCCTGCTCGATGTCCGAGCTGAAACCCCATTCATACTTCTTGTTGGCGGCGGCAATCGCCTCGGCATTCTTGGTGGCCATCAGACTCGCGCCTCTTCTGTTGTATTCCCGCGAAGGCGGGAATCCAGGGTCACGGGGACCATCGTTTGTTGCTCTGGACCCCCGCTTTCGCGGGGGAACTGAGAGGAAAGACTCGCCAAACTCACCCCCGCCAACGCCCCGCGCACTGCGCCATTGACGACATTCCAGTGCGGCTTCACGCGGCAATTATCCTCGATGATACAGTCATGCCGGCCTTCGTCGACGCACGAGGTGAGCACGATCGGGCCTTCGACAGCCTCGATGATGTCGGCCAGGCTGATGCTGGCGGGCGGGCGCGACAAACGAAAGCCACCACCAGTGCCGCGCGTGCTTTCAATGAGCCCCGCAGCCGACAACCGACTCACCAGCTTCTGCACCGTCGGCAGTGGAATGCCCGTCTCGTCACTCAGCAGCGTCGCGTTCAGCCGCCCACTGACGCCACAATGACGCGCGGAGGCACTCATCATCACGACGGCATAATCGGCAAGGCTGGAAAGGCGCATGATTTCCTAATCGGATAGATTCGATCCGATTGCTAAATGGGCCATCCGATCCGCAAAATCAACCGCTGCTTTGGACCGTGCCGCCTTTGACGACGCCTACCGCACCTGCCAAACGCTTCGCCATGTTCCCACTCCTCCGCCCTGCCCTATTCAGCCTCGATGCCGAGCAAGCACATGGCCTGACGATCGACGGGCTCGCTAGGTGGGCCAGACTGGGCACGCCCTTCGCTGCCCCGCCGCCCGATCCCATCCTGCACAGCACGGTGGCGGGTCTGCGCTTCGCCTCCCCCCTTGGCCTTGCCGCCGGGGTCGACAAGAATGGCGACGCAATTGACGGCTGGTTCGGGCTGGGCTTCGGCAGCGTCGAAATCGGCACGCTCACCCCGCTCCCGCAGCCCGGCAACCCCAAACCGCGCATTTTCCGGCTGATCGAGGACCGCGCGGTGATCAACCGGCTGGGCTTCAACAATGGCGGGATCGATGCTGCCCTGCCCCGCGCGAAGGCTGCCCGGCGTAAGGGCGTGCTCGGCATCAATGTCGGTGCGAACAAGGACGCGGTCGACCGGGTTGCGGATTACACCCACGGCGTCACCTGCGCCGCGCCGATCGCCGATTATGTCACGATCAACATCAGTTCGCCCAACACCCCGGGCTTGCGCGATCTGCAGCACGGCGCGGCACTGGCCGAGCTGCTGGCAGCGTGCGACGCCGCGCGCGGCACGACGCCGCTGTTCCTGAAGATCGCGCCCGATCTGGAACCCGCCGCGATCGACGATATCGCCCGCGCCGCAACAGCCAATCACATCGATGCACTGATCGTCTCCAATACAACAATCTCCCGCCCGGCCACGCTCAGATCGCGCCATGCCACCGAAACCGGCGGTCTGTCGGGCGCACCGCTCGCCAGCCTCGCCCGCGCGCGGCTCGCGGATTTGCGAGACGCGACTGGTGGGGCGCTCCCGATCATCTCGGTGGGCGGCATCGACAGCGCAGCAGAGGCATATGCCCGGCTTCGCGCCGGTGCGTCGCTCGTCCAGCTCTACAGCGGGCTGGTCTATGAAGGACCGGGTCTGGCCCGCCGGATCAACACCGGCCTGGCCACGCTGCTGAAACGCGACGGCTTTGCCAGCCTGTCAGACGCCATCGGCACCGCGTGACGAACCCTGTTTGCGCGTACGTCAAACCCGGCTAGGTTCCCGCACATGAAAAAGCTGATCCTCGCGCTCTTCGCGCTGTGCCTGCCGTCCACCCTCTACGCGCAGCAATCGACACCGGGCGTTGTATCCGCCGCTGATCCGCGCGCGGCCGCTGCGGGGCAGGAGATCTTGCGCGCAGGCGGTAGTGCTGCCGATGCGCAAATGGCGATGATGCTCGCGCTCACCGTGGTCGAACCTCAATCGAGCGGCATCGGCGGCGGTGGCTTCTTCCTCTATCAGGATGCGAAGACCGGCCTGCTCACCGCAATCGACGGCCGCGAAACCGCGCCTGCCGCTGCCACGCCAGATCGCTTCTTGAAGCCCGATGGCACCGCGCTCGGCTTTCTCCAGGCCGTCCCCGGCGGCAAGTCGGTCGGCGTGCCGGGCAATATGCGGTTGATGGCGATGGTCCACCAGCGCTGGGGCAAGCTCCCGTGGAAGGCGCTGTTCGCCCCTGCGATCAAGCTGGCGGAAGAAGGCTATACCGTCACCCCGCCCATGGCGAATGGTCTCGGCTTCGTTTCCACCCTGTGGAAGGATTTTCCCGCCGCCGCCGCGCAATACATGCATGACGGCAAGCCCTATGCAGTCGGCGAAACGATCAAGAACCCCGCGCTCGCCCAGACGCTCCGCCAGCTCGCCGATGGCGGCGCGGATGCATTCTACAAAGGTCCGATTGCCGAATCGATCGTCGCCGCCGCCACCGGATCGACCCGCAACCCGAGCGACATCACGCTGGCCGATCTCGCCGCCTATCAGGCCAAGCAACGCCCCGCCGTGTGCGGCCATTACCGCGTCTACCGCATCTGCGGCATGGGGCCACCGTCGTCGGGCGCCACCACGGTGCTGCAGATCCTAGGCATGCTCGAACGCTTCGACATGAAGAAACTGGGCGCGGCGAACCCCGTCTCCTGGCACCTGATCGGCGAGGCGATGCTGCTCGCCTATGCCGACCGCGAGAAATATCTGGGCGACCGCGATTTCGTCGATGTGCCCGTCGCGGGGCTGATCGATCCGGCTTACATGAAGGCGCGGTCGAAACTGATCTCGCTCGACAAGACTTTGCCCTCGCACGATGCCGGCACGCCGCCCGGGGCCAACCCGCGCACCGCGGCACCGCAGACCGAAGTGCCCGGCACCACGCATTTCGTTGCCGTGGACCGCGCGGGCAATGTCTCGACGATGACCTCCACGGTCGAAGGGCCCTTTGGCAGCCAGTTGCTCGCGGGCGGCTTCGTGCTCAACAACGAACTCACTGATTTTACCTATGTGCCCGAAAAAGACGGCGCGCCCGTCGCCAACCGGGTGCAGGGCGGCAAGCGGCCGCTGTCCTCCATGTCGCCGACGATCGTCTATGACGAAAGCGGCAAGCCCATTTTCACCGTCGGTGCGGCAGGCGGCAAGACGATCATCATGCAGGTCGCCAAGGCGCTGATCGCCCATCTCGACTGGGGGATGCCGGGACGTGAGGCGCTTGGCCAGGGGCTCGTCTATTTCAACGCCAAGGGGCTGGTGCTCGAAGCGGGTACCACGCTCGAACCGATGAAAGCCGATCTCGAAAAGCTCGGCCATGTCGTCTCGGTCGGCAAATTGGGATTGAAGGCCAATGCCGCCGAATTGACCCCGTCCGGCTGGGTCGGCGCGGCTGATCCGCGCAGCGTAGGCGTTGCACTCGCCGAATAATCGTCCCAAACGGATTCCAGCATAACGATCGCGCAAGCCGTAACGGCGCGCACCAGGAGAGACGATGCGAAAGCTCGAACATTTCCCCAATCTCGTCACGATGTTCTTCACGCGCGCCCGCGAACAGGGTGACAAGCCGTTCCTGTGGCACAAGCATGACGGTGCCTGGGTTTCGCGCAGCTGGCGCGAAGCGGCCGAGCAGGTTGCCGGGCTGGCGGCCGGCCTGAAAGCGATCGGTATCGCGCCGGGTGACCGCGTGATGCTCGTGTCTGAAAACCGTCCCGAATGGTGCATCAGCGATATGGCGATCATGGCGGCGGGCGCGATTACCGTGCCGACCTATGTCACCAATACCGAACGCGATCACGCGCATATTCTGGAGAATAGCGGCGCACGCGCGGTGATCGTGTCGAACGCGAAGCTGGCCAAGGTGCTGCTCCCCGCCGTGATGCGCGCCAGCCAGGCCAAGATCGTGATCGGGATCGAGGATCTGCGGATCGGCCAGTCGGGCAATCTCGATTTCCATCGCTGGCAGCAGCTGATCAGCGACAACCCCACCACGCCGACGCAATGCGCCGCGCAGGCGACGTTCACGCGCGAGGACACTGCCTGCATCATCTACACCAGCGGTACCGGCGGTGCGCCGCGCGGGGTGATGCAGCACCACGGCGCGATCCTGCACAACGTGAATGGCTGCTGCACCGTCATTTCGGAGGATTTCGGCTGGGAGGAGGAAGTGTTCCTGTCGTTCCTGCCGCTCAGCCATGCTTACGAACATACCGGCGGCCAGCATTTCCCGATCGGGCTGGGCGCGCAGATTTACTATGCCGAAGGACTCGACAAGCTCGCGTCGAATATCGAGGAAACGCGACCCACGCTGATGGTCGTCGTGCCTCGCCTTTTCGAAGTGCTCCGCGCGCGGATGCTCAAGACAATCGAGAAACAGGGCAAGCTTTCCAACTATCTGCTCGATCAGGCGCTGGCGATCGGCGGACGCGAGCATGTCGGCAAGAAGGGCCTGCTCGATGGCCCGATGAACCTGCTGCTCGGCGCGACGCTGCGGCCAAAGGTGTCGAAGAAATTCGGTGGTCGGATCAAGGCGATGGTTTCGGGCGGCGCGCCACTCAACCCCGAAATCGGCGTTTTCTTCCAGTCGCTCGGCCTCACTTTCCTGCAGGGCTATGGCCCGAAATCGGCGTTTTCTTCCAGTCGCTCGGCCTCACTTTCCTGCAGGGCTATGGCCAGACCGAAGCCGCGCCTGTCATCTCGTGCAACCGCCCCAAGGTCGGGCTGAAGATGGATACGGTCGGCCCGCCGCTCGCCAACACCGAGGTACGGATCGCCGAGGATGGCGAAATCCTGGTGCGCGGCGAACTCGTCATGCACGGTTATTGGCGCAACCCGGAAGAAACCGCGCGCGTGCTGAAGGATGGCTGGCTCCACACCGGCGATATCGGCATCATCGATGCCAAGGGCCGGATCAAGATCACCGATCGCAAGAAGGATCTGATCATCAACGACAAGGGCGATAACGTCGCCCCGCAAAAGGTGGAGGGGATGCTGACTCTCCAGCCCGAAATCCTGCAGGCGATGATCGCGGGTGACCGGCGGCCGCATATGGTCGCGGTGCTGGTGCCCGATCCCGAATGGACGCAGGAATTCTGCGCACGATCGGGCGATAGCTGCGATTTCGCCAAGCTGCGCGACAACCCCGATTATCGCGCGGCGCTGGGCGAGGCAGTCGAGCGGGTGAATAAGGACCTATCAGTAATCGAGCGCATCCGCCGCTTCATCATCGCCGATGAGCCCTTCGCGATCGAGAATGAGCAGCTCACCCCCTCGCTCAAGATCAGGCGGCATGTGCTGAAGCAGGTCTATGGCGAACGGCTCGACGCGCTGTACCGGAGCTAGGTGCGGCTAACGCTTGCGTGGGTGCCGGTTCGTCCTGCACCCGCGGTTCGCGTGTAACCAAGCGACAGCGCACCGCGTATGCAGGCGGGTAACACCTGCCGGAGAATTCCCCATGCGCCCTGCCCATTTCGTCGCCCTGTCCCTCGCGATTGCCGCCCCGGTTGCCGCGCTGACCGCGACCGCTGCCATCGCCGCGCAGCCGATCACCATCGGCGCCAAGGTGCCCGGCGGCTTCACCGCGACCGACACCAGCGGCAAGCCGCGCAACTTCGCCTCGATTGCGGGCAAGAACGGCGTCGTGCTCGTCTTCTTCCGGTCAGCCTCGTGGTGCCCCTATTGCCAGAAGCAGTTGAAGGACATTCGCGATCTGCAGCCCGAACTTGCCAAGCGTGGCTACACGCTGGCGGCGATCAGCTATGATTCGGTCGACGCGCTGAACAAGTTCAACGCCAAGGTGCCGGTCAACTACACCTTGCTGTCAGACACCGGTTCCAAGCAGATCGACGCCTTCGGCTTGCGCGATCCGCGTTACCCGAAGGACAGCCCGGCATACGGCGTGCCACTCGCGACGATCATGGTGATCGGCAAGAACGGCGTGATCAAGCAGAAGCTGTCGACCGACGATTACAAGGTCCGCGCCGATAACAAGGCGATCCTGGCGAGCGTCGACGCCGGGTAAGGTGTCTGCCCCGGCCCATCATTATTGAGAGCCGGGGTAACCGCTATTTCCCTGCCGTCGTACCACCCGCCTTCGGCACCACCTGAAGCAGCCACGCGCCATCGGCTTTCAGATATTTCTGTGCCGTCGCCTGGATCACTTCGGGTGTCACCCCTTGCAGATCGCCGGCGATCGTGTTGACCGCAGCCAGGCGGCGCGGATCGAATGCACCACTTTCGAGCTGGTTGAGCCAGAAGGTGTTCCCGGTCGATGCGCGGGCGATATACTGCAGATAGGGAACCAGCGTCCGGCGCAGTTCATCCCTATCGATCGGCTTCGCGACCAGATCGGCGGCAATCTCACGCACCAACTTGTAGAAAAACTCGACCTTGTCGGGCGGCACCTGACCCACCGCGATCATCCGCCCACCATTGGGAAGCCCCAATGGCCATTCATTCTGCACGCTGGGCGAATAGCTGGCCCCCGCTTCCGATCGCAACCGATCAAACAGGCGGTCGCTAAAGATCTGGGCGAGCAGATCAAGCCGCCGACTATCCGTCACCCCTTCAATCCCGCCGCCGGTCGGCCAGGCGACCACCGCAACCGCCTGATTGTCAGGCCCTTCATGCGTCAACACGATAGGCTTGCCGGTGATCGCGGGGAAGGCGACCGGGGGTGCGGCGCGCTTGGCGGCGCGGCGCGGCGCGAGCGCACCGACCGACTTTGCGATCGCTACGATCGTCTCCTCGGTCTTGAAATCACCAAACACCTGGACCTCGATCGGCCCGGAGGCGAGCAGCGGCGCCCATAATGCCTTGAACATGGCCGGCGTCGATGCTTCCACCTGCGCGCGCGTCGGCGACGTCCAGCGTGGATCGCCATTGTGGAGCAACCCTTCCAGATCGCGCGATAGCACACCGCCCGGCGATGCATTATTCGCATCGAATGCCGCCAGCGTCACCGCCCGCGCCCGCGCGATCGGCTTCTGGTCCCAGCCGGGTGCGGCCAGTTTGGCGGCAATCAGAGTCAGCTGATCGGCCAGGTCTTCCGGCGAGGTCGTCGCCGATAGCGAGAACGCATCATTCTCGATGCCAAAGCCCAGGCCGATCCGGCGGCCCACGGTCAGCTGGTCGAGCTCTTCCTGCCCCAGCTTGCCGATCCCACCCGAAACCAGCGCGAGTGGTGCCGCCCAAGCCATGGTCTGCCGGTTGGTTGGCAAGGCATTGATCCCGCCGCCAAAACGCACGCGGACATAAACCCGGTTCGCTTCGCCCTTATTGGGGTATAGCATCGCCCGCACGCCATTGCCGAACTCGATCTGCTCGACCTCGAGCGGCACCTTCAGCTCCTTGGCGGTCAACCGCCTTACGACTTTGCCCGGTTTGCCAAGCTTGGGAAGATCGGCAAAGCTGACCGTCTTCAGTGCATCGCGGGTCGCCGCGACGCCGGAAACATCGGCCTTCAACGCCGCCTCCAGCTTGGCGACAATCGTTGGATCAGCAGTGCGCGCGTTGACGACGGCGTGGGTCGCATCGCCGGTAAAGACGCGCTTCGTCGATTCGAGAATCGCTTCGGGCGTGAAGAAACCCTTCTCCCGTGCACCTACAAGAATGTCGTAGGATACTTGCGCGCTCGCGATGGTTTCGCGGATGTCGATTGCCATCCCCATATTATCGGCCTGTTGCGCGCCCTGTTCGGCGCGCGCGGTATCAACTTGCGCCTTCATCGCGGCATCAAACTCGGCCAGTTCGCGGTCGATCTCGCCCTGGGCGGGCGGCGCGGCCTGGGCATCGGCAATCACCGCACGCACATCGCGCAGCGCCTTTTCCCAATCATCGCCAATCGGCAAAATACTGATGAAGGTCCCGTTGGCAGAGCGCGATATATCGTCCAGCGATACACTGGCCTGAATGTAACTGCCGCCGCCCCGGGCACGAGTTTCGAGCCGGCGGTTGATCAGCCGAACCGCCATCTGGTCGACCATCCGCTTCTGGTTGAAGATGATCGTATCGTCGCGGTAGATCCACGGACGCAGCACGGCCCAGGACACGATCGGCGGCAGCGAGGGCTCGTTGGTGGCGGCCCCGATCGGCGATTTTGGATCGGGCTTACCGAAATCGGGTTCCGGCGGGGGCGGGCCATTGGCCTTCCAGGTCGTGAAATATTTCGACACCAGCGCTTCGAACTGCGCCGGATCAACATCGCCCGAAATGATCACCACGGTACGATCAGGGCGGTACCAACGTTTGTGGAAAGCCTGAACGCTATCGGCCGTCGCTGCCTCAAGCGCCTTGACGGTCCCAATCGGCGATCGATCAGCGAGTGGTTGCCCCGCAAAGAAAGTCTGGCGGATCGTATCGCCGATCCGCACCTGCGCGCCGGGCTGTTCGCGCTGTTCGGCAAGCACGACCGGCCGTTCGGCATTCAGCGCGGCTGCAGACAGGTTGGGTTGGGCGATCATGCCCGACAGAATCTTCAGGCTCTCATCGAGCCCCTCTGCCGTCGCGCTTGGCAGATCGAGTTTGTAGGTCGTGCCGGTCGGCGTCGTCTGGGCGTTGGTATCAGACCCGAAGGTCGTGCCCAGCCGCTGCCAGATCCGCTTCGCCTCGCCATCAGGCACATAGGCCGATCCGCGAAAGGTAAGGTGCTCGATCAGATGGGCAAAGCCACGCTCGGTATCGCTTTCCATCAGCGATCCGGCATCGATCCGCACTCGGATGGAGACCTGGCCCGGCGGCACGCCGTTGCGCCGAACGGCATAGCGCACGCCATTTGGCAATTCGCCGAACGTCCAGTCACGATCGGGCGGAATATCACTGCCCCGAAACAGCCAGGGCGTGTCGTCCTTGGGCTTGGCGGCAACCGGTACGGCAGCTGGTGCTAGCTTGGACGCTGATTGTGCCGGGCGCGGAACTTTCTTGGGGGCCGTTGCATTTATCCGGTCCGAAAGCGGCACGGATTGTGCGCCGATCGGAAGTGCGAACCCAAGGAGGAGACTAAGGGCGGCGGGACGCCAAAGCGTACGAGCAAGAAGGTACATCAAGACTATCTAGCCGCGTTATTTATCCGCCGCCAGCCACGCTCCACCCCTTTTTCATCATGAATCAAGGCAAGTACCGCAGATGTCCAGATTTTTGCCATGATTCTGACCCAACCGGAAACTAAATGACGCATGCGTAACAAACCAGCATTGGCGCCCCGGATTATCGCGCTCGCTCCCCAAGCCAGCGCCCCCGTGGTTTCTGTCCGTGCAGGATATTGCCGGTCCAACGAGCGTAAAGAGGCTGACACTATCGTGACCATTCATTCCCCCATCAATCGCCAAGCAGCCGACGAATTCGCCCGCAGCATCGCGGTGCCCGGCAACCCCAACGGGTTCTTGCCGCAACGGCCGCTGGCGGCGCCGCTGCCCGTAGCCAGCAACGATGTAAGCCATGGCGTTGAAGCCGAACCACGTCGCCCGCTGATCATCGCGATCGGCAAAAAGCTGCGCGGCACCTTCGATCGGTTGATCGGGGCATCATCGCTGGTGCCCAATGATCCGGTGCTTGATCCCGCGCTGTTCCCCTGGACGCAGACGCTGCGCGACAATTGGGAGGCGATCCGCGACGAGGCTGTTGCCGTCGCGCTGCGCGGCAATGCTGCCCCCTCCCTCGTCACCATCTCGCCCGATCACAAAGGCATTGCCGAAGTCGATAGCTGGCGATCGTTCTTCCTGCACGGCTATGGCTTTGCGATCCCCGAAAACATCGCCCGCTGCCCGAATACCGCGAAAGCGATCGCGGGCATTCCCGGGCTCAACAGCGCGTTCTTTTCGATCCTGGCGCCCGGCACGCATATTCCCGATCACCGCGGCGTCACCAAAGCGCTTATCACCTGCCATCTCGGGCTGATCGTGCCCAAGGACGGCCCCCAGACCGAAGGTCAAGATCAAGGGGTCCGAATGCGCGTGGACGACCAGATTGTGCGCTGGGGCGAAGGCGAGATGCTCGTGTTCGACGATACGTATCGGCACGAAGTGTGGAACGACAGTGACGCCACCCGCGTCGTGTTGTTAATCCATGTCGAACGTCCATTGCGCCAGCCCGGCAAATGGTTCGCCGATTTCTTCATGGGCTTTGTCCGCCGATCAGCCTTCGTGCAGGAAGCGCGCGAAAACATCCATTCGTGGAACGCGGCGATGAAGCAACTTGATGGGTGAGGCGGTGGGGACGCAGTTGACCCGAAAGCTTCCCAGAGTTTGCTTTTCTTCGTCATCCTGAACTTGTTTCAGGATCCAGCTCTCCACTTGGAAAGGCTCCCGCTTATGCGCGGTGGATGCTGAAACAAGTTCAGCATGACGGTTCGGAGTGAAAACCGTCGTTTAACAAACCAACAGTACATCTCTCCCCGACCGCCATCATCTTGAACCTCAGGACAAAATTCAGCACACTCTCGGACAAATGGGGTTGGTTGCCGAATTGAAAAATCACCACCGATCGATACTACAGAAGCGAGGTGGCCAATGTTTATCGTGTCTGATGTTCGTCACCCCTTCTTGTTCTGGACCTCGGTCGAACTGACAGCCGAACAACCGATATCCCTGAGTGAAGATCGGTTGGGCTGGGACAAAATCGGCGCGCCTACACTGGAAAAGCGCGCGCTTAACATTTCGGCTGGTGAGACTTTCCTCATCAACGCCCGCCGATCGGACGGTTTCAAGATCGGTGATAAGGTCGCGCTGGACCGGGTAATCGACAAAGCGCCGCTGAGCGTGAAGTGGCAAACCACCGCCGAAAAATAGGACGCGAACCCGCCGTCTTGATCACGCTACAGCGATCCCACTCTTGATCCGGCGGCCAATGCAGCCCACATGCACCGCATGCTGATCGAAACCGAAACGACGCCGAATCCGGCCACGCTGAAATTCCTTCCCGGCCGCACGGTCATGGAAGCAGGCACGCGCGATTTTGCGAGCCCGGAGGAAGCCGAAGCATCCCCCTTGGCGGAAGCGCTATTTACGCTGGGCGATGTGACGGGTGTGTTCTTTGGCCGCGATTTCATTTCGGTCACCGCCGCGCCGGGCGTTTACTGGCACGCGCTGAAATCAGACGTGCTCGGCATTCTGCTCGATCATTTTGCGGGCGGCATGCCGCTATTCAAGCCCGGATCGGCCGCGGGAATCGCGGTGCCGATGGAAAATGGCCATGCCGATGATCCCGCCGATGCCGACATCATCGTCCAGATTCAGGATCTGATCGAAACCCGTATCCGCCCCGCGGTCGCCAATGATGGCGGTGACATCATCTATCAGGGCTTCGACAAGGGCAAAGTCTATCTGAAGATGCAGGGCGCCTGCGCTGGCTGCCCTTCGTCCACGGCGACGCTGAAGAACGGCATCGAACAGCTGCTGAAATATTATGTGCCCGAAGTGACTGAGGTTCGCGCGGTCTGATCCGCACCGGCCCGTTTCGTTCGTTCTCCAAAATCGGAAAAAAAATCCCATGGCAGAAAAACTGTCCGATGCCGCGCTCGACACGATCTTTCGGGCGGCGCGCAGCTATAACGGCTATACCGACGCGCCCGTTACAGAGGATGATTGCCGCGCGATCTGGGATTTGATGAAGTGGGGGCCAACCTCTGCCAACCAGATGCCTGCACGGCTGATCTGGTGCACGAGCGATGAAGCCAAAGCCAAGCTCGCCGCCTGCGCAAGCGGCACCAATGCGCCCAAGATCTTGGCAGCGCCCGTCACCGTGATTTTCGGCAATGACGAGAATTTTCACGAACCGAAACGCCACACATCAAGTCGAACTTCATCTCGACGCTTGGCGTGGGGGACCCCGCGACGATCTTTGATCGCTTGCCAAGACCCGAATTTGCGGGGTTCAATCGGATTGCGTAAGCGTGCTGATCTGCCTGCAATGACGTTTTAAGCCCATTATCCATAGCGGGAGCCGGCCCTGTCCTTTGGCGGTCAACTTTGGCAAATCGCAATTGAGCCGATATGTAGATCGGCCAGCGTATGGCCAACTGCTTACTCTGCACGCAGGAGTTTGATGATGATCACGAAGATGCTGCGGGCGCTCGCGCTCGCGCTTGCTGCGGCCCTGGTCACCTCGCCGCTAACAGCGCAGACGCTGCCCACGCCAGTCATCGCCATCGTCGATTTAGACGAAGTCATCACGAATTCTATCGCCGGGAAACAGGCGCAAGCCGATCTGAAGAAGCGCGTCGATGCCCTCCAGACTCGTGTGAATACGTTGCGCACGTCGTTCGGCAGCGAGGAACAGTCGCTGCTCAAAACGCGCCCGACCGCGACCGGACCTGCCGCTACCGCCTGGGAAATCAAAGCGCGCGACATACAGGCGCGAAAGGCCCAGGCCGAACAGCAATTGGCCGGACAAAGCCAAAGAAACGATGCTGCGCGTAGAGACGTAGTGCGTCAGCTCAACGACGCTGCAACGCCGATCATTACGGCTGTCATGCGCGAGCGTGGCGCGTCCATCACTCTCGCCAAGGGTGCGACGCTGCAGTATCTCCCAGCGCTCGACATCACCAAAGAAGTCATCGCACGTCTCGACCGATCGCTGCCGCGCATTACGTTAAAACCTTAAGCTGCGGCCGTCTCGCGATCCGTCCTTTTGCATTCGACGCGCCAGCCGCTAAGCGGGCGCGATGCGCATCCTGGTTATCGATACCGCCACCGCTGCCTGCTCGGTCGCTCTGATCGAGGATGGGGTCGTGATTGCCGCGACGCATGAATCGGTCGGCCGTGGCCATGCCGAGCGGCTCGTCGCGATGATCGCCGATCTGCCGGACGGGGGGCGAGCCGATCGCATCAGCGTCGATTGCGGCCCCGGCAGCTTTACCGGTATTCGCGTCGGGGTCGCGGCGGCACGTGGGCTTGGCCTGGGTTGGGGCATCGATGTGCTCGGCTATTCATCGCTGGCGCTGCTGGCAGCCACGCATTTTGCGGCTAATCCAGCCAGCCGCACGGTCGCCGCGATTATCGAAGGCGGGCACGGCGAAGTATTCATGCAGGGCTTCACGACGATGCCCTTTGCAGCGGATGCGCCCCTGCAATCACTTGCCCCCGCCGATGCGATTGCAGCGCTTGGCCAGCGGAGCGGCGTCGGTAGCGGGGTGCGGTTTCTGGCCGCGATCGATGCCTCGCTGCCGCTTGTCCACACGCTGCCCAATGCCGCCAATGCCGTGCTGCTGCCGCCCGATTTTGCGTCGCTCCCCCCCCGCCCGATTTACGGCCGCGCGCCGGATGCCGTTCCGTCCGTCCCCAAAGCGGGTATCGCCCTATGAGCACAACGCTGAATCTTGTTGCATTGCGGCCTGGAACACCCGCCGATCTCGGCATGGTCGATACGATCATGCAACGGGCGTTCGATCCGCGCTTCGGGGAAGCGTGGACCCGGGGCCAGTGCCTGGGCATTTTGGCGATGCCGGGTGTGTGGTTGACCATGGCGGAACTAAACGGCGCCGATGCCGGTTTTGCCATGGCAAGGGTTGCAGCCGGTGAAGCCGAGCTGCTGTTGCTCGCCTGCATACCAGAGGTGCGGCGGCGAGGCGTAGGTGGTGCCTTATTGCGATCAGTAGTAAACGAAGCACAAGATCGAACTGCAACAAAGGTTTACCTCGAGGTTCGGCGCGGAAATGACGCGCTGGCACTGTATCGATCTAATGGCTTTGTACAGGTTGGTGAACGGCGCGCTTATTATCGTGGCCCCGCCAATCAATTATTCGATGCCTTGACGTTCGAGAAGCGTTTAGTCTGAAAATCGCAGTTTGGGTAAATTGTTGCTTGCACATCGCTGAACTGAGTCCGATAGGGTCGAAGCGAAGCCTTTGTACGGCCTCTCTCAGTACCGAAAGGACAATAATGGACACCCACACCGAAGTTCAGGAAACCCTGATCACGCTCACCGCAGACATCGTGGCAGCGCATGTCAGCAACAACAGCGTTGCCGTTTCCGATCTGCCGGTCCTCATCGCCAATGTGCATACTGCACTTGCTGGTCTGGGCGGCCCGGTCATCGAGCCAGAAGTCAAGCAGGAACCGGCAGTGTCGATCCGCGCGTCGATCAAGCCGGATTTCATTGTCTGTCTTGAGGATGGCAAGAAGCTGAAAATGCTGAAGCGCCACCTGATCACGCATTATCAGATGACGCCGGAACAATATCGCGCCAAGTGGGACCTGCCCGCCGATTATCCGATGGTCGCGCCGAATTACGCCGAACAGCGCCGCACCTTGGCCAAGAAGATCGGCCTCGGCACCAAGCGCCGCAAGGCGGTGCGCTGACAGCGATTATTGCCCCCTGCCGCCGGTTAACCGGCGGCAGGGGTACTTTCCCCCCGGCACGCTTCCCGCTACACCCGGTAGACGAAACATGTTGACGGGCGGACGGTGACTATGGGGCGCAAGATCGATCTCGAGGCGCTGTGCAATGAAAAGGGCCTGCGCATTACCGAGCAGCGCCGGGTGATCGCGCGCGTGCTGTCCGACGCTGAAGACCATCCCGATGTCGAAAAGGTCTATGAGCGCGCATCAGCGATCGACCCAGGCATTTCGATCGCCACCGTGTACCGCACCGTCCGCTTGTTCGAAGAAGCTGGCATCCTTGATCGTCATGACTTTGGCGATGGCCGTTCGCGCTATGAACCTGCGCCTGAATCGCATCACGATCATCTGATCGATGTCGAAACCGGCCGCGTGATCGAGTTCGTCGATCCAGAGCTCGAACAACTCCAGAAGCAGATTGCCGAGCGACTTGGCTTCCGCTTGGTCGATCACCGGATGGAGCTTTACGGCGTGGTGCTGGACCGCAAGGCATAAGGCCCGATCTTGCCGGACCCGTCATTGCCCGCCGGTCACCTGGTCGGCTCGCCCGCGCGTGAAGCCGCCGCCGCCGGCACGCCCAGCCCTGTGCCGGTGATCGGCTGGATGCGGATCGGCTGGCGCGTGCTTGGCCTTGCGCTCATCGCAGGCCTATCGGTGCCGTCGCATTATCTGTTTCAACTGCTCCGTCTGCCCTCGCCCTGGCCACGACTGTTCATGATGGCGGCGGCGCGGATCTGCGGGGCGCGGGTGAGCATCAAGGGCGTACCGCTGAAACGCGACGTTTTTTACATCGCCAACCATGTCAGCTGGGTCGATATCCTCGCCATTTCCAGCGCCAGCGGCACTGCCTTTGTCGCCAAGGCGGAACTGGCCACAGCGCCGGTGGTCGGGGCCCTTGCCAAGATGAACCGCACGGTATTTGTCGAGCGCGAAGACCGGCTGGGCGTTGCCGATCAGATCAACCGGCTGCGCGATGCGCTGGCCGATAACTGGTCGGTCACGGTCTTTCCCGAAGGCACCACCACGGACGGCATGTCGCTGTTGCCCTTTAAAACGCCGATGCTGAAAGTGCTTGAACCGCCCCCGCCGGGCGTGATGGTGCAGCCGGTGCTGCTCTGGTACGGCGGCGAGGTGGGTTACGACATAGCCTGGCTCGGCGTCGAAAACGGCAAGGACAATGCCATTCGGGTGCTATCCCGGAACGGCAGTTTCAAGGTAATGGTCGAGTTTCTCGAGCCCTTTCACCCGCGTGATTACCCCGGCCGCAAGGCCATCGCTGCCGAAAGCCGGCGGCGGATCGAGGAGGCACTGGCGGCCGAGGTCGGCTTCCCGCTCGCGCCGTTTCGCGGCCATGACTGGTGGGAGAAGACGCCAGCCAAGACTGATCCGGCCACGTCGCTGAACGATCGACCCCAGCCCTAACACGCCGCTTTTGGCTGCACCGCCGCTGTCGGCGCGCAGTGGCAAGCACAAATGCAGGCACGCTGGCACACGCATGCGCGCGGCACGACGCAACAGCATTTCACCGGTGCGGGCACTGTCGCCGCGGGCGGTGATGGCGGCGGCGGGGTCGGCGGCGGGGGGAGGATGATCGGCTTCAGCGGATCGCGCACATTGGGGCGATGCTGCGCCGGGGGACGTTTGCAGCACGGGCAATCATGCGTCGCGCCATCATCATCACCCTCAACCTTCTTGGCCGCTTTATCTTTCTTGATCTTCTTCAGTGCCTTGCGCGCAACTTCACAAAACGCATAGGCGCGGCCGAGCACGTCATCGATCCGCCGATCGAGAAACGCCTGTTCGGTATGATATTGATAGACGAGCATTTCATCGCGGTGCTTGTCGACCGGCTCGCGGATCAGCGGATAGGTGATCGACTGGTGCAGATCGTCAAGCTGCTTCGCCGTCGCCGCCATCTGCGCGCTCCAGTCCGTAAAGGCCTTAAAGATCGCCGCGCTGTGCCAGTCGCCGGGCGGATGGTGGCGCATCTGTTCGATGAAATTCATCGGAATGCTCATGTCTTCACGCAAATGGCGCACCAGGATACGCATCTGCGCAATATCCCCCGGTGGCTGGCGAAGACGCTCGGCAAACACAGTGGTGATGCGATTGGTGCATTCCCACATCTGGTCGCACAGCATCGTAACAAAGGCTGCCGCATCGCGCTTTTCGGGCTTGGGGAAGCGATCGCGCAGGCTGAACAGCGCACGGACGATGGCGATCCCGACGCCCACCGCCACCAGCATCAGCCCGGTCTGCAGCCAATCGGGCCAGCTGCCCATCGTCAGCGACGCGCCCGACGCACTGGGAGCGACCGACGCGGCCGCCATGACGCTTTCAGCGATCCGGCACATGTTACTGCACAGGTTGGTAGCTCCAATCGCCATCCCAAGCCCCATCGCGAATCATCATTAAGATCGAAGGTCTTATGGTTAACAAGCAAGCATAGATTTTCCCATGGGATAGTTGCGCCCAAAGTCGACATAATTCCCGCGTGATCTCAAAATCGACGCCGCATTTGTCGCGACCGCCCCGCCCCGCTATAGGCCCGGCGATGAAGCCCGCCCCCAAAACCTATCACGTCAAATCCTTTGGCTGCCAAATGAACGTCTATGATGGCGACCGGATGGGCGAATTGATGGCCGCACAAGGCCTGACTGCGACCGACGATCAGTTCGCCGCCGATCTCGTTATCCTCAACACCTGCCACATTCGCGAGCGTGCCACCGACAAGGTCTATTCGGACATCGGCCGCCTCAGGAAGGAATCAGGCAAATTGGGCGGCAACCCCATGATCGCCGTCGCCGGCTGCGTCGCCCAGGCGGAAGGGCAGGAGATCGTCCGCCGCGCGAAAGTCGACGTCGTCGTCGGCCCGCAAGCCTATCATAACCTCCCCGATCTGGTCGCCCGCGCCAGCCGGGGTGAGGCAGCGCTTGATACCGACATGCCTGTCGACATGAAATTCGGCCACCTCCCAGCTCGCCGCCGCGTCCCGCCCAGCGCCTTCCTGACGGTGCAGGAAGGGTGCGACAAATTCTGCACGTACTGCGTCGTCCCCTACACGCGCGGTGCCGAAGTCAGCCGCCCGTTCGCGGCAATTGTCGACGAGGCCAAGGCGCTGGTCGATGCGGGCGCGAAAGAAATCACGCTGCTGGGCCAGAATGTGAACGCGTGGGACGATGCCGGAAAGGGCCTCCACGACCTGATCGCCGCGCTCGACCGGATCGAGGGGCTAGCCCGCATCCGCTACACCACCAGCCACCCCAACGACATGGCCGACGGCCTGATCGCCGCGCACCGCGATGTGGCCAAGCTGATGCCGTTCCTCCATCTGCCCGTGCAATCAGGCAGCGACCGCATCCTGAAAGCCATGAACCGCAGCCATTCGCGCGACGGCTATTTGCGCCTGCTCGACCGCGTCCGCGAAGCCCGCCCCGATATCGCGCTCTCGGGCGATTTCATCGTCGGCTTCCCCGGCGAGACCGAGGAAAATTTCGCCGAAACGCTCAGCCTGGTCGACGCGGTCGGCTATGCACAGGCCTATAGCTTCAAATACAGCCCCCGCCCCGGCACTCCCGCCGCGACGATGGCCGACCAGATCGCGCCTGACGTGATGGACGACCGTCTCCAACGCCTGCAGTCTGCGCTCAACCGCGATCAGGCGGCGTTCAACGCGGCGAGCGTGGGGCGGCGGTGCGAAGTTCTGCTTGAGCGCAAGGGCAAGCTGGAGGGGCAGCTGATCGGCAAGAGCCCGTGGCTGCAATCGGTGCATTTGGTGGGGGATGCGGCGATCGGCGATCTGGTCGAGGTGGAGATTGTCGAGGCAGGCGCGAACTCGGTGATGGGGGAGCGCTGCCACGCCTGAGCCGTCTTGCGACCGTCATATCGTCTCGGCATGATAGCGGGAGCAGCAAAGGGGGAACGCGGATGCGTGCACGGGTGACAGGGGGAATCATGATGCTGGCGTTGGTGGCTTTGTCTGGCTGCAGCGCCCCGGCCACCAGTAACGACACGGCCGCTTCGGCCAGCACGCAAGCGGAATCCAAGGGCACTGGTTTTAACGCAGCCGACGCTTGCGCGATCTTGCCGGGTGACAAAGTATCGGCGGCCTTTGGCGAGGTGGTGAGCGGCGCCGAGCTCGGCATGGTCGCCCCCGGCACCGCCGAAACGGCGGCTTTCTCGCAATGCACATATCGTTTCGCATCAGGCGCGATGGTGACGTTTTTCGCGCGCCAGTCCCCCGTTCCGGACAACACGACCGAGGCGATGCAGCGCACCAAGGACGCGCTTGTCGACAACCTCGGGGCCACGATCGAGCCGGTCCCCGGCCTCGGCAAGGACGCCTTTTGGACCGACCAGATGAATCAGCTCCACGTGTTCATCGGCGAGGATCGCTACATCTTCTTCACCAGCATGAAGCCACCTGCGGGCAGCAAACCGCGCGAAGCGATGATGACCCTCGCCAAGTCATTGGCGGGGTGATCCGCATATCGCCCCTGCTGTGATCGTTGCGGATGTTGGACAATATCGCGATCAGGGACTTGGTCGGGTTCGAGATTGTCGAGGCGGGCGCGAATTCGGTGATGGGGGAGCGGGTGGTGGCGCCCCAGCCCTGAAGCATCACGAGGTCACCGCATACCACCCGTCATTGCCAGCGAAGCGGGCCGTAGGCGGCCGAAGGCCAACCAATCCACTGATCGGCGTCAACTCCTGCGGCCTAGTGGATGCTGGACCAAGTACGGCATGCCGATTGGCGGATTGGGCTCAGTGTTCCCAGAGTTCCCGACGAACTCTTGAAAATCCTATTATTCTACGCCCAATAATGGCCGCCATTTTCATGATTACCGTGAATGTTTCTGACACAACGCACGTAGCATTGAGCTGTCACCTTCTGGTTTCCATCTTCTGAGAGTACCCAACTTGTTTCTACCGTGCGCTGAACTGCAGCCGAATCCCGCTTAGCAGGGCGCAACACAAGGGATCTCTCCTTTTTGTCGGTTATCTCAAGTAAAACTTCGTCGTCATTCATATCAAAATGCTTGTGTATCAAATTAATACCAAAACGACCGCTTTTACCATACCGCTTCAGCACATCATATATTTCACGCAGACACTCGTCATCAGCGCTGTTGATGGGATCAACATCTTCAATATCTTTTAAATCTGCCCATTGAACAGGCATCAAAGCTACTTGAACAGACATTTTACGCCTCCCAGCTTATCCTAATCGACTCGAACGCTCCTATCTTCTCAAAATATCGATAATTTTCAAGTCTTAATTTGACCAATCAACGATACTGGGGCTCATAATAGCTAACGAACTCAAGGTCGATATTCAGCTCTCCGTATTCACACGAAAAATAGCACTTCCTAGTCTCAGTCTCCGTTCAGAATGTGTAGCACGACTGCCTACTCCTCCCCTGATCCACAGATTACTAAATTATTACCAGACACCCGCCGGGCACGCGCCCTGTTGCTGATGGCCGGGAACAAGTCAAAGTCGGTTGCGGAAGGCGACCAGTGCTTCGCATTGTTGTCGCGGTTTGCGGATAATGGAAAGTGCGCGGGCTGGATTGTCTTGTGCGATCTAAACCCCGACCGCCTTAAGATCCCTTTCGGCCTTCGCCGTCAGGACGAGGGTCATGCAGCGGCGTCGGCCAAGCCGCGATATTTCGCTTCGAGCTAGTCGAACACCGCGTCGGCAGGCTGGGTCCGTCCCGCCGCCGCATCTTCGAACCCGCACGCAATTGATGCGTCGAGCGCTGCCAGCCACGCTTCGCGCTCCTGTACAAGGCGGATACCTTCACGCAGCACTTCGCTCTTGGAGTTATAGCATCCGTTCGTGACCAGTTCCGCCACAATGCCTTCTAGGTACGATCCCAATTCTGCGATAATCATGTTGTGGTATCCCTCGCGCCAATCCCTTTCGTCATTGCGAGCGCAGCGAAGCAATCCAGCGTGCCGCGCGTGGTAAGGCTGGATTGCTTCGCAGCGCTCGTAATGACGAGGTGTTACTCGATTAGCGTGCTCTGAAGATCGACAACTATAACCTAAAAATCCACCACTTTTCCCCTGTCCTACACGCCCCCAATCTGCCAAACTCCCGGGCGGATGCAGCACACCCGCCCTTCCCACGCGACCCCCGGCCTTGTTCGCCGCGCTGGTCCTGTCGGGTCCTCGGCGAAAACGCTCCAGACCCGCAACTTCCGCAACTTTACCCCCCTCCGCCGCGAAGGAATCGCATGAGCCGCAAGCCTGTCCCCGCGCAATCCGGTGATCGCAGCCGCGCCGAACTGACCTTTGATCGGCCCCAGTTGATGCCGCAGCTGTTCGGGGAGTTCGACAAGAACCTGTTGCTGCTCGAAAACCGACTCGGCGTGTACATCACCGCGCGTGGCAACAAGGTGGGGCTTGAGGGGACGGCGGAAGCGGTGGCCTCGGCCCGCGATGTGCTCAACGGGCTCTACAACCGGATCGTGCGCGGGGAGATCATCGATACCGGGCTGATCGAGGCGGTGATCGCGATGTCGGCCGAGCCCACGCTCCACGGCATCATCAGCGCGGAAGCCAGTGCCCCGCCCTCGATCATGATCCGCACCCGCAAGAAAACCATCGTGCCGCGCACCGTGGCGCAGGCGCATTACATGCGCGAATTGCTCAACAACGACATCATTTTCGCGCTCGGGCCAGCGGGCACCGGCAAAACCTATATCGCGGTCGCGCAGGCCGTTGCGCAGCTCATCACCGGCAGCATCCAGCGGCTCATCCTGTCGCGCCCGGCGGTGGAGGCCGGGGAAAAGCTCGGCTTCCTGCCCGGCGATATGAAAGAGAAGGTCGATCCCTATCTGCGGCCCTTGTACGACGCGCTGAACGATTGCCTGCCCGCCGAACAGGTCGAACGCCGCATCGCATCGGGCGAGATCGAAATCGCCCCGATCGCCTTCATGCGCGGCCGCACCTTGGCGGATGCCTTCATCATCCTCGACGAAGCGCAGAACACCACGCCTGCACAGATGAAGATGTTCCTCACCCGCTTTGGTGAGAACAGCCGCATGGTCGTCTGCGGCGATCCCAAACAGACCGATCTGCCCGGCGGCATGAACGCGAGCGGGCTGAACGACGCGGTCGGTCGGCTCGACGGCGTCGACGGCCTGTCGATCTGCCGGTTTGGCGCAGGCGACGTTGTCCGCCACCCGATCGTCGGCCGGATTGTGGAGGCGTACGAGGGGAAGGATGGTTGATTTGAGGGATATCCCTGCCCATAATAGGATATCCTAGGAGGGTCAAATGGCATCACTCTATATCAAGGATCAAGAAGCCAACGCGCTCGCGGAGGAGCTGGCATCGCTGCGCGGCTTGACCAAAACGGCCGCTGTAAAATTGGCGCTGCGTCACGAACTTGATCGCAGTGCAACCGGTGCGAAAGCTGATGATCGCCCGTTGCGGGAGCGCATGATCGATTTCTGGAAGCGGCATCCTTTGCCACAGGAAATGGGCCCGATACCGGATAAGGCATTTTATGATGATCTATCGGGGGGCTTGTGACGACCTTTGTCGATGCGTCGATTGTGGTGGCTATCGTCGGGCGTGAGCCGGGCTGGGAAGGATTGGCAGATCGGTTGGACGCCACCGAACCAAGGCTTTGGTCGCCCGTTTCGCAATGGGAATCAACGGCAGGGGTCCGCCTGCGACTGAAAAAATCTCCCGTCGAGGCAAACGCCATTGTTCGGGATTTCGCGACCGAAAACTGTTTGACCCTTGTGTCGATTGGGCAGGCGGAGAGCGATCTCGCCTTGGACGCTTACGCCCGCTTCGGCAAGGGAACCGGCCACGCCGCTCAACTCAATATGGGCGATTGTTTCGCCTATGCCTGTGCCAAAGCAAACAACGCGCAACTCCTCTACAAAGGGGATGACTTTGCCCACACCGATCTCGCCTGATGCTTGACGTCGCGCTATCGGCGGAACCTGTTTGGCCGGAAGCGACCGACTGGGAATCCCTCGCCACACGTGCTGCGACCGCTGCGCTGAACGCTACCCCATATGGCGCGCTCACCACCGCCGATGCCACGATCGAAATCTCGATCCGCCTCACCGACGATGCCGAGGTGCAGGTGCTGAATCGCGATTACCGGCAGAAGGACAAGCCGACCAACGTCCTGTCCTTCCCGATGATCGCGCCCGATCTGCTCGATACGGTCGCCAATACCGATGACGGTGAAGTGCTGCTCGGCGATATCGTGCTCGCCCAAGGCGTCTGCGCAGCGGAGGCGGCGGAGAAGGGCATCACGCTCAACGATCACGCCACGCATTTGATCGTGCACGGAACGCTGCATCTGCTAGGATATGATCATCAGGGGCAGGCCGAGGCCGATGCGATGGAGCAGATCGAACGCGATGTGCTGGCCACGCTCGGCATCGCCGATCCCTATCTGAACGATCAACTGCACGAGGACTAACCAACCCCGATGGCCGACGGCCCCAGTACCGAGACCGGCAATGCCGGCTCCCAGGAAGGCAGCTTATGGCGCTCCTTCCGCAAGTTCATCTTCGGTGAACCCGCCGATGACTCGCTCCGCGCGCAGCTAGAAGAAGCGATTGACGCGCATGAGGATGATCCCGCACCCGATGCGCGCGGTGATCTTTCCCCGCTCGAGCGCCAGATGGTGCGCAACCTGCTCCATTTCGGCGAGCGCGATGCGGGCGATGTCGGCGTGCCCCGCGCTGATATTATGGCCGTGGAGGAGCAAACGAGCTTTGCCGATCTGGTGACGCTGTTTGCCGAGGCCGGGCATAGCCGCCTGCCCGTTTACCGTGATCAGCTCGATACGATCATCGGGATGATCCATATCAAGGACGTCTTCAACATTCTGGCGACGGGGGCCCCGCATCCGGCCTCGATCGCCGGACTGATCCGCCAGCCTTTGTTCGTGCCGATGTCGCGGGGGACGCTCGATCTGCTGGCGGACATGCGGCAGAAGCGCGTCCATCTGGCGATCGTACTCGACGAATATTTCGGTACCGAGGGGCTGGTGACGATCGAGGATCTGATCGAGGAAATCGTCGGCGATATCGAGGACGAGCATGACGAGGCGCCTCAGCAGCTGCTCGTGCCGATTGATGGCGGCGCATGGGATGCCGATGGCCGCGCCGAGCTCGAAGATGTTGCCGCAACGATAGATCCGCGCCTCGCCGAGACCGATGATGATATCGACACAATCGGAGGATTGGCGGCCGTATTGGTGGGCCATGTGCCCGAAACGGGCGTGTGCATCGAACACCCCAGCGGCTGGCGGCTTGAGGTGATTGAAGCCGATACCAAACGGATTCAGCGCCTAAGGCTTCACCCGCCCCAACCCGGCGCTTTTGTCGAGGATTGACAGGCCTGCGAACAATCACGCTATCGATCAGTGAATATGATTTAATCTGTTTTGCCGATTTTACTGCCGCTGCTACTCCACCCTCAGCTTACCGAGAGGTGAGTAGCTGGCAGCGCACCTGCCGACCCCATCCCCAGGCAAGTTCCCCGCTTGCCCTTTGGTGGGTGACACCAGCCCGTTCGGCCGCCGACATTACCCCTGTGTCGGCGGCCGTTTCTTTTGACCTTTTCCCCAAGCCGGAACCACCTTACCTAAGGTTCATGCGCAAACACATCCTGATCGTCCTCGCCATTTTGGTCGTCCTTGCGGGCGGTACGTGGTTCTGGGTCAGCCAGCCTGACCAAGCCCGGCTGCCGCTCGAAGCGGTAATGGGCCCGCGCCCCAAAATCACGCCCCCGCGCGTGCAGACCATCCCGACGATCAAGGTCGCCGATGTGGTCGGCTGGCAGAATGGCGCGATGCCTGTGCCCGCGCCGGGGCTGAAGGTAGCCGTCTTTGCAAAGGGCCTCGATCATCCCCGCTGGATTTATCAGCTGCCCAATGGCGACATTCTGGTATCAGAAACCAACTCGCCCCCGCGCAAGGGCGGGTTCAGCATCACCGGCGTGGTGATGAAGGCGCTGATGTCAAAAGCCGGCGCGGGCGTGCCTTCGGCCAATCGAATCACGCTGCTGCGCGATGCAGACGGTGACGGCGTTGCAGAAACCCGTTCGGTGCTGATCGGCGGGCTCAACTCGCCACTCGGCATGGTGCTGGTGGGCGACCAGCTTTATATCGCCAACACCGATGCGCTTGTGCGCGTACCCTATGCGACCGGCCAGACCAAGATCACCGCCAAGCCGGAAACCGTCGTGCGTTATCCCGGTGGCGGGAACCACTGGGCGCGCAACGTGATTGCAAGTGCCGATGGCAAAACGCTGTATGTTGCTGTCGGCTCGGCCAGCAACATCGCCGAAAACGGGCTTGATGTAGAGGTGAACCGCGCGAACATTCTCGAAGTGGATCCCGCCGCTAAAACCTTCCGCGTGTTCGCCGCCGGACTGCGTAACCCCCAGGGACTGGCATTCGAACCGCAGACCGACCGGTTGTGGACGACAGTGAATGAGCGCGACATGCTCGGATCGGACCTCGCGCCGGATTACATGACGGCAGTTAATCTGGGCGATTTCTTCGGCTGGCCGAACAGCTATTGGGGCGGCTATGTCGACAAGCGCGTTCAGCCCGAACGGCCCGATTTGCTCGAATATTCGAAACGTCCCGATTATGCGCTTGGTCCGCATACCGCTTCGCTCGGCCTGAGTTTTGCCAAAGGTGCGACATTGGGCGGGCAGTTCACCAATGGCGCTTTCATCGGCCAACACGGATCGTGGAACCGAACCCCGGTATCGGGCTACAAGGTTATCTACGTACCATTTGCCGCCGATGGTTTCCCCGTGAAAGGCACAAAGCCGATCGACGTGCTGAGCGGGTTCCTCGACAAGAATGGCGATGCGCAAGGGCGACCAGTGGGGGTCGCGCTCGATCGAACCGGCAGCCTGCTCGTTGCCGATGACGTCGGTAACGTGATCTGGCGGGTCAGCGGCACGCGCTAGGTCAGTAAAGCCCGCGCGCCATCCGGAAATAGTGGAAAAAAAGCAGCACAGCTATTGTCATTCCTATTGCCGAAATCATCCGATTTGAATTACGTAGTTCCTACCGTACCCGCTTTGGGTAACGGTCTGTCCGTAGTCGGCACTGTCTGGCGAGGAAGAGGAACGAACGATAATGGCCGTAAGGATTGCGACCAATCCTGAAAATATGGCGGCAAACTGGCGAGTCGCGATGTTCGGCGTCGCCAATATGTTCCTTGCAACGCAGCGGGCATTTTCAGCGGGTAAGGTTGCGATCAGCCCGACCGAAATGTTGATCTACCTGACCGTCTGTGTTGCCAATGTGCAGAAACTGATGCGCGAACGTACAGTGCCCGAAAATTTTACCGCGACCGCCATTTTGCCGCGCGAATGGGTGATCCCGATCTCGCGCAATGCCATCGCCTCGGCGACTGGCCTGCCGCGCGAAACCGTGCGTCGCCAGGTTGAGAAGATGATCGAGCGGGGATTGCTGATCGAAGATTGCCGGGGCGGGGTAACGCCGCCGCCCGGCGTGATCGATATTCTGGGGCTTGAACCGATGCTCGAACCAATTCTCGCCGAGTTCACCAAAACAGCCGAGCAATTGGCCAGAGTGGGCGTAATCGAGATCCACGACGACTGACCCGATGATCGCCTCGCCAGACCGACATCATTATTGGGTGGCAAACAGCATCGCATCATCGGCAAACGCCTTGAACTCGAGCGCATTGCCGCTGGGATCGTAAAAGAACATCGTCGCCTGCTCACCCGGCTGCCCAAGGAACCGGATGTGCGGCGCAATGCCAAAAGCGATCCCCGACGCCGCGACCCGGTCTGCCAGCGCTTGCCAGTCGGGCATCGTCAGCACTACGCCGAAATGCGGCACCGGCACGTCATGGCCGTCAACGGCATTGGCGACGACAACTGGCTTTGCCGACGGATCGAGATGCGCGACGATCTGGTGCCCGAACAGGTCGAAATCGATCCAATGATCGGATGACCGCCCCTCCGCACAGCCCATCACCCCGCCGTAAAAGGCACGCGCGGCGGCGAGATCATGAACGGGAAAGGCGAGGTGGAAGGGGCGCATCATGCAAAGCTGCTAGCAAATCCCGGCGAACCAAGCGATAGCCCCGGCGTGACGAAACGCCCCGCCCTGATGTCGCTGATCCTTGGCGCCGTGGCCGCCACCGGATTCGCCCCGCTCAATCTTTTGCCAGTGACGCTGGCCTGCTTCGCCGCCTGGTTGTTGATCGTCCATGATTCGCCGAGTTTGCGCGCGGCATTGTGGCGTGGCTGGCTGTTCGGGATCGCCCATTTCACGATCGGCAACAACTGGATCGCACGTGCCTTCACCTTACAGGATGCGATGCCGGCCTGGCTCGGCTATCCGGCGGTGTCGATCCTTGCCGCCTATCTAGCGATCTACCCTATGCTCGCCGCCGGCCTGATGTGGCGTCTGGCGAGCCCGCGCGCGAATGGCGACAGCACAACGCCGATTGGCGGCAGCTATGTGCTGGTCGCGGGGGCGGCCTGGATCGTCACCGAATGGCTGCGCGGCACGATGCTGACCGGCTATCCATGGAATCCGCTCGCGGCGATCTGGCTACCGCTGATCGGCGTGGGACGATCGACCAGCCTGATCGGCACTTATGCGCTAGGCGGGTTGAGCGTGGTGGTGGCTGGCGCGCTGCTTTTGCTAGTGACGCAACGCCGCTGGAGGCTCGCCGCGCCCGTGCTGGGCGCTACCCTGTTACTGGCGGTGAACGGAATAGATTTAGCGCAGACTCCAGCCGCCATTACCGCCGACACACCCCGCATCCGCGTGATCCAGCCCAATCTCGATCAGGAGGAGCGCCCGCGCGACGATTATGCCGAAGCCAATCTCGCCGCCATTGCGCGTCTCATGGGGACCCCCGGCCCGGCCCCCCGCCTGATCGTCTGGCCTGAAGGAGCGCTGCGTCTGTTCGTCGAGGACGGCTACCCCCCCGAATATTACTGGCGCGGACGGCCTGAAGTGACACGCGCACGCATCGCCGCGATGCTCGGCTCGAGCGATGTCGTGCTGGCAGGCGGCAACGGGTTGCAGTTCGACGATCGCGGACAATTGAGCTCGGTGAGCAATTCGGTGCTGGCGCTCGATTCCAAAGCGCGGCTGCTCGGCCGCTATGACAAGGCGCATCTGGTGCCATGGGGCGAATATCTGCCCGCCCGCCCGATCATGTCGGCGATCGGCCTGTCGCGGCTGGTGCCCGGTGATGTCGATATCCGCCCCGGTCCCGGCCCCGCCGCGCTCGATCTGCCGGGCTTCGGGCTGGTTGGATTCCAGATCTGTTACGAGATTATCTTTTCGGGCGAAACGGTGAACCGCGCCCAGCGCCCGCGCTTCATCTTCAACCCGTCGAACGACAGCTGGTACGGGCTTTGGGGTCCAGTCGAGCATCTGGCGATGGCACGGCTCCGCGCCATCGAGGAAGGGCTGCCCGTCATCCGCGCGACCCCCACCGGCGTATCGGCAATCATCGATGCGGACGGCCGCGTACTGGCGAGCATCCCCGCTGACCGCGACGGTGCGATCGAGCTGCCGATTCCCCAGCCGCACCCGCCGACGATCTTCGCCATGCTAGGCAACTGGATGGCGGCGCTGGTCGCAGCGGCGATGCTCGCACTGGCTGTTGCCATTCGCCAGCGAGCGCGATAGGGCGCATATAACAAAAGCTTTATATGCGGTCCGCAGCCGCTATTCCGGTGCCGCTTCTCTGGCCCAGTCATAAGGGATTACCATGCGTTCATCCTATCTCTTCACATCCGAATCAGTTTCAGAAGGCCATCCCGACAAGGTGTCGGATCAGATTTCGGACGCGATCGTCGATCTGTTTCTGTCGAAGGACCCTGAGGCGCGCATTGCCTGCGAAACGCTGACGACCACGCAGCTCGTCGTGCTTGCGGGTGAAATTCGCGGCAAGGGCATCATGGACGAAGCAGGCAACTGGGCACCCGGCGTGCCTGAAGAGGTCGAAGCGACCGTCCGCGCGACCGTGAAGCGCATCGGTTATGAGCAGGACGGTTTCCACTGGCAGACGCTGCGCTTCGAAAACAATCTGCACCCGCAATCGGCGCATATCGCGCAGGGCGTGGACGCGAGCGGCAACAAGGATGAAGGCGCTGGCGATCAGGGCATCATGTTCGGCTATGCGGCCGACGACACGCCCGATCTGATGCCCGCGACGCTTTATTACAGCCACAAGATCCTCGAAAAAATGGCGGCCGACCGCCATTCGAAGGTCGCCCCCTTCCTTGAGCCCGACGCCAAGAGCCAGGTCACACTGCGCTATGAGGGCAGCAAGCCTGTCGCGTGCACCGCGATTGTGGTCTCGACCCAGCATGCCAAGGGCTATGATCAGGGCGAGAAGGAAGCTGAACTCCACGCTTATGTGAAGTCGGTCGTCGCCAGCGTGATCCCGGCCGAGCTGCTTTCGGACGAGACCGTCTATCACATCAACCCCACCGGCAGTTTCGAAATCGGCGGGCCGGACGGCGACGCCGGGCTTACCGGTCGCAAGATCATCGTCGACACCTATGGCGGTGCATCGCCCCATGGCGGCGGCGCGTTCAGCGGCAAGGACCCGACCAAGGTCGATCGCTCGGCCGCGTACATCACCCGTTATCTGGCGAAGAACATCGTCGCCGCCGGGCTCGCCCAGCGCTGCACGATCCAGCTCGCCTATGCGATCGGCGTCAGCAAGCCGCTGTCGCTCTATGTCGATACGCATGGCACCGGCACCGTCGGCGATGACAAGATCGAAGAGGCGATCATGTCGATCGAAAAGCTCGGCGGCCTTACCCCGCGCGGCATCCGCACCCACCTCGCGCTCAACAAGCCGATCTATCAGAAAACAGCCGCCTATGGCCATTTCGGCCGCCAGCCCGAGGGGGATTTCTTCCCCTGGGAGCGCACCGACCTGGTCGACGACCTGAAGGCAGCGCTGGCGTAAATCACGCACTGCGCTGAACGATGGCGGGGGCGGTAGCGTGCAGCTATCGCCCCTTTTTTATGAGCGATCCCACCACCATTCGCCGCCTCTACGGCCGCCGCGCCGGGCACAAATTGCGGCAGGGCCAGGCCGCGCTGATCGAGGAATTGCTGCCGCAAATCTCGGTACCCGAAACCGGGCCGATCGATGCGATGGCGCTGTTCGGGGATGATCGGCCGCTTGAGGTGGAGATCGGTTTCGGGTCCGGTGAGCATCTCGCAGGGCAAGCGGCGATGCGGCCGGGCAGCGGGTTCATCGGCTGCGAGCCCTTCCTGAACGGCGTAGTCGGTGCACTCGCGCATGTCCGCGACGGGGGGCTGGACAATGTGCGGCTCCACATGGGCGATGCGCTGGAGGTGATCGAGCGGCTACCCGATGCCTCGCTTGAGCGCGTCTATCTGCTCCACCCCGATCCGTGGCGAAAAGCGCGCCATGCCAAGCGCCGGATGGTGAACCACGGCCCGCTCGACCTGATCCACGCCAAGCTGAAACCCGGCGGCGAGTTTCGGCTCGGCACTGATGATCCCACCTATTGCCCGCCGACTGGCCCGAAACCCGCTATGAACGCAAAGCCCGGACCAAGGGGCATGAGGTGTGGTACTTTCGCTATCTGCGGGTCTAACCCAGCGCCCGCAACGCCAGCGCGATTGCCCCCAGCGGCCCGGCATCCGCGCCCAATATAGCCAGCGCGATCCGGGCTTCAGGCGCCATGCCCGTAGCGGGCAGATATCGGCCAAGGCGACGCGCCACCACCGCGCGCACCGCGGGAAGCAAGGATGGCCGCCCGAGGACCACGCTGCCGCCCAGCGCAATCCGTTCAGGCGCGAAGCTGACCAGCATGTTGGCGAAGAAATCGCCCAGTTCCTGCGCGACATTGGCCCAGACCGGATGATCATCGGCAATGTCCGCGCCCCTCAGCCCGGTGCGCGCGGCAAGCGCCGGTCCGGCGACCAGCCCCTCGATGCAATCGCCGTGAAACGGGCAGACCCCGGCAAACGCATCGCCCGCCACGCGCGGCACCCGCACATGACCGATTTCGGGATGGAGAAAACCGTGCAGCGGCTGCCCGTCCACAACGATGCCGCCGCCAACGCCTGTGCCGATCGTCACATAGGCATGGATGCGGCACCCGGCTGAACCGCCCCAAAGCCCCTCGGCCAGAGCCGCCGCACTGACGTCGGTGTCGATCGCCAGCGGCACGTCGATCGCCCGCCGCACGCTGCCGAGCACATCGAACCCCGCCCAGCCCGGCTTTGGCGTGTCGAGGATCTGCCCATAGGTCGACGCGTGCGGATCAAGCGCCACGGGGCCGAAACTGGCGATGCCGATCGCGGCCAGCCGCGCCTGCGTGTGCCAGCCACTGATCACCGCCACCACCGCTGCCAGCGTCGCCGCCGGATCGGCGGTGGTCGGGAAGGATTCGCGCGCGACAATGGTGTGGCCGCGCGCCAGCACCGCGATCGCCTTGGTCCCGCCAAGCTCGATTCCTGCCAGCAGCGGTGATTGATCCTCCATCCCCGACCCCTATCGATTATCAAGTTGTGACCGCACCGATGCCAGCCCCAGCCGCGTTGCGCGATAGGGGCCACCGCCCTGGCTCGCGATCAAGCCACGACGCCGAAGCCGCTGGAACAGTGACAGGGTGCAATCGGTAAGCACGTATCCTTCGCGGGTAAAGCAATCGACCGCGTTGATCCGGCCTTGTTCGTCGCGGCGGTGAACAATGCGCCCGCCCTGCGCCAGCGCGTGCAGCACGCGCTGTTCGTATTTTGAGATGTTCATGGGAAATGTCAGCCCCAGACATGGGGTTAGCGCCCGCACGCCAAGACCCGCCCGCATGGGGCGGCGGCAATGCACGATGCTGGGCTGCGGGGCGATGCCCGGGCCAGCAATCAGCGGGCGACAATTCCTAACATGACCACTCCGAGGTAACGGCTAATTGCTATCGCCAAACTGGCATGATCGTCAACCGGGGCAGGTTCAGCCGCTATGGCCACTGCGTGCCCAACGCCCTTTCAGCATCCGCCCCAGCATCGCGGGCAAGCCCGGCCGCACCAGCAACCAGTCGCGGATCGCGGGGCCCTGGGTCGCGCCGATCACGCGCTTGTACCCGCTATCCCCCGCCCCCCAATCGACCTGGGTGATGCCCCGCGCCATCGCTTCGACGAGGTTACGGTAATAGAGCAATTTGCCCGGCGAGTGCTTGGCAAAGGCGGGATCATAGCTGTTGGCGACCGCATATTTCAGCGCCCCGGCATCGATATCGAACGAGAAGGCGGCAGGCACACCATCCACGGTGAGCAAAGCCGCGTGCATCATGCCAGCGAGCACCGGATCATCGGCGAGCGCGCGCCAGAACGCGCCATGCCCGGTCGCGGTGAACTTGGCATCATGGCCGTCGGTGCGCGCCGCGATCCAGCTTTTTTCCTCGATCGAGGCGAGCGCATCAAACCCACTCGCCTTCAGCGCTGCGCCGTCAAAGAACCGCCAGTCGAGCGCGCCATGGTCGCCAAGATGCTTTTCGTGGAAGCGATTCTTCCGGAGCGTCGAATTGCGCGGCCAGCCATTTGCGGCTTCGGCGGCCATATCGAGCAGGAAACTGTCCGCCACAAACCGGTCGAGCACGGCCCAGCCCTGCGCGCGTGCTGCGGTGATCAGCGCGGTGGCAGCAGGATCGCCATCATAGACCGGGCCAATCCGCAGCGCGTTGATCTGTCGCGCCAGCGCCGCGACCAGCACCGCGAATGCATCGGCGGGAGTATCCGTCGCCGTCGGAAAGCTGCGGAACGGCCAATAGCCCCCCGGCACCGCCGCCAGCCCCGCCCAACGCGGCCCCAGTGCGACCATCGGCAACGCGATGATCGGTACCCGGTCCGCCTCGATCACAATCGTTCGGGCCTGGCCGCCATAGGCCGACAGCGCCGCCGCAAACCAGTGGTAGCGCAGAAACCGATGACTTTCGGGCGCGGCCACCGCGACGCTGTCGATCGCAGCCGACAGCCCGTCGCCCACCTGCGCAACCATCGCTGGCGGCAGACGCGCGAAATCGGCAAGCAGCATCGGCTTCGTCATGCAGCAATTTTACAGCAACAGTCGTTACCAACCCGTTGGCGCTTGACGATTTGGCCGATGCCCTATCAGGTAACGCCATGTCCGTCATGCCCGCCGTTTCGACCATCGCCCAGGCGATCCAGCTTTCCATCGCGCCGGTGTTCCTGCTCGCGGGAATCGGCGCAGTGCTGAACGTGATCGCCGGTCGCCTTGCCCGGGTGATTGATCGGTCGCGCACGCTAGAGAAGCTTCACCCGAGCAGCAGCGGCCCCGAGCATGATCGCCATGTCTGGGAACTGCGCCAGCTCGATCGGCGCATGTCGATGATCAACGCGGCGCTTTTCCTGTGCGTCAGCAGCGCGGTGGCGATCTGCTCCGTCGTAGCGCTGCTGTTTGTGGCCGAGCTCACCAACTGGAAGATCGGCACCATCGTCGCGCTCACCTTCATTCTGGCAACAATTCTACTCGTGGCCGGGCTTATAACGTTCATGATCGAGGTGCGGCTGTCCCTCCGCGCGACGCGAGTGCGGGTGGAGCTGCTCGAGAAGGACTGACTCTAAAGTTTGGTGACTTCGGCACGACCCCGTTCGCCCTCAGCCCTTCGACTGCCTGCAAGGCAGGCGCTCAGGATAAACTTCGGCCCTTGGGCCGAAGTCGAAGGGCATGCGCAGCGCGTGGGCTTCGACTTCGCTCAGCCCTAACGGAAGATGGTAAGCGGTTAATCGAACCCTCTCCTACCGCACCCCATCCATCCCCGGCCCGACATCCGCCGTCGGCAGATAGCGTGGCGCGACGCGCGCCTTGCTTGCCTGTTCGTAAACATAACCCGCGCCGAGCAGCGTGCCCTCGCTATACGCTGTACCGATGAACGACAGCCCGACCGGCAGCCCACGCACCAGCCCCATCGGCACGGTCAGGTTGGGATACCCCGACACGGCGGGCAGCTCGCTTGATGAGGGGCCGTTATACTGGTCGCCATAGACGCCGTCGATCAACCAGCCGGGGCCGTAGCTCGGTTCGACCAGGATCTGCGCATTCGCCTTGGCGAGCATCGCGTCGATGCCCTCCACCCCGGCAAGCCGCTTCGATTTCGCCCGCGCGCCCAGATACTCCGGATCATCGAGCCCGCGCGTCTTTTCCGCCGCCTCAAAAGTTTCCTGCGCGAAATAGGGCATTTCCGTCGCCGCATTCGCCACGTTGAAGGCCATTACCTCCTTCAGCGTACGCGTCTTCACGGCAGCGGGGGTGGTCGCGAGATAGGCATTGAGATCGCCCTTTAGCTCGCTCAGCAGCACTGCAAACTCGGCCGCGCCGAGCCCGTCGAGCTTGGGCATCTCGACATCCACCAGCACCGCGCCCTGCGCCTTCAGCACCGCCAGCGCCGCATCGAATGCCTTGGCGAGATCAGCCCCCATGGTCGGCCGCCGCACGGCGATCCGCACGCCCTTCAGCGACGCATTCGCCAGCCCGGCGGCATAATCGCGCTTATACTTATCGGCATCCTTGGTCACCGCATCGGCGGGGTCGCTGGCGATCATCGCCGAGAATAGAATCGCCGCATCGGTAACACTGCGCGCCATCGGCCCCGGCGTATCCTGGCTATGGCTGATCGGCACGACATGCGTGCGGCTGACCAGCCCGATCGTCGGCTTCAGCCCGACCAGCCCGTTGATCGAGGACGGGCAGACGACCGATCCGTCGGTCTCCGTGCCGATGCCGACCGCCGCAAAGCTCGCGGCGATCGACGCGCCGGTACCGCTGGAGGAACCACAAGGCGTGCGATCAAGCGCATAGGGATTGCGCACCTGGCCCCCAACGGCGCTCCACCCGCTGATCGAATTGTTCGAGCGGATATTAGCCCATTCGGACAGGTTGGTTTTGCCCAGGATCACCGCGCCGCCCTTGCGCAGGGCCGCGACCATCGGCGCATCGCGCAGCGTGACATTGTCCTTCAACGCGAGACTGCCCGCCGTCGTCGCGATCGGGTCCTTGGTCTCGATATTGTCCTTCACCAGCACCGGTACGCCATCAAGCGGACCGAGCGCCTTGCCCGCTTTGCGGCGCGTATCGGCCGCCCGCGCCTGCGCCAGCGCATCGGGGTTGGTGGCGATCACCGAGCGCAGCGTCGGCCCGCTGCGGTCCATCGCCGCAATCCGGGCGAGATAGGCCTGGGTGATAATCTCGCTGGTAGCCGCCCCGCTGGCGATCATCGCCTTCAGATCGGCGATCGAGGCTTCTTCGACCTTGGGCGCCGTTTGCGCGACGGAGGGGGTGGCGATAGCAAGCAAGGCGGCGGTGAGCGGCAGAAGATGGTGGCGCATGAATTTCCCCAAAGACGTTGACGCAAACGTAACGGGACAAGGGCGGGGTGCAAGCCCCCCGCATGCGCCCTTTTTTGCGGTGTACCCGTTCGCCCAGAGTAACGGTTGAACTCTCAGACTTCCTGCCAAGCCAGCCGCTCAGGACGAAAGGGGTGAGACATGATCGGGCCTAGAGTTTAGCAGCCCCCCTTTAATCCTCCGCGGCCACCGTCACGCGCAGGCCATCCAAGTCGTTCGTGAACGGAATCTGGCACGACAGTCGGGAATTGGCGTCGCGGTCTGACGTGCTGTCGAGCAGATCGTCTTCGTCGGGGCCCATCTTTGGCAGTTTGGCCGCAAATTCCGGGTCGACATGGACATGGCAGGTCGCACAGCTGGCACAACCGCCGCACAAGGCCAGGATTTCATCGATGCCCGCATCGCGGATCACTTCCATCACCGACAGGCCGGCTTCGCCCGTGATCGTCCGTTCTTCCCCATTACGCATGACGACGGTAAGCTGCGGCATTCGATCCTCCAAAAGGCGTGTGTTGCGCCGCCTTGCCGCCTTGAGCGTGCGATTTCAAGGAAACACTCGATGGGCCTGACCGCCACGCAACTGACCGAGGCGCTCGATGCGCTGGCGGCGATCGAACCCGCTATGGCCCGCGCGGTCGAACGGGCCGGCTATCCCGAACCGCGCATTCGTGATCGCGGCTATGGCACGCTGCTCCGCACGATCATTGGCCAGCAGGTGAGCGTCGCCGCGGCGCAGTCGGTCTGGCGCAAACTGGAGTCGGAACTGGGCGATCTGAACGTGCCCGACAGCCTTGCCCATGCCAGTGACGATGTGCTGCGTGCCGCCGGCATGTCCCGCCAAAAGGCCAGCTATGCCAAAAGTCTGGCCGAGGAAGTCACGAGCGGTCGCCTAGACCTGCAACACCTGCCCGACGACGACGAGGCAGCGATCGCCGCGCTTGTCAGTGTGAAAGGCATTGGTCGCTGGTCTGCCGAAATCTACCTGCTGTTTGCAGAAGGTCGATGCGACATCTGGCCAGCGGGCGACCTGGCCGTGCAGATCGAAATCGGGCGGATCATGGGCCTCGACACCCGACCGACAGAAAAGGCCATCCGGCTGATCGCTGAGCCGTGGCGTCCGCACCGGGGCGCGGCAGCGATCATGGCGTGGCATCATTACAAGGTGGATATGGCGGTGGTTTGAGGACTGCTCACCAAAACGGCGGAATCGACCGATCCGTTTGGGCTGAGCGAAGTCGAAGCCCCTGCGTAGCGCTTGCCCTTCGACTTCGCTCAGGGCGAACGGGTGTGGTGGTTTGATTCGGCACCAAGATCTTTACTTCACCGGCATCCACACCTGCGTCTGGCAGAAAAACGCAATACACCCCTTCACTTGCAGTCGGCCATCGGCCTTGCGCGTCAGGTAAGATTTATATTCCTTGCCCGCTTCGGGGCTGTATATTTTACCCTGCCAGTCCTTCCCGCCATCGGTAAAATTGGCGAGGATTTGCAAGCCTTCGATCGGGCGGTTGCGCTTTGACGGATCGGGGTTGCGGAAATCGGTGGTCGGGCCTTTGGGGTTGGGTTTCAGCACCTTGGTCACGCGCCCGCATACGCCGTTTCCACATTCAGCGATCGTGACAATCGCCTTGCCATCGACGGTCAGCCATTGCCCCGTGATCGGCGTGGCGGCATGAGCGGCGGCGGGCAAGCTGAGGGCGGCAAGAGCAATCGCGAATCGCATGAACGGCTAATCCTTTGGCAAACTGGGCGCGGCCTACCCCATGAAAGGCAAGTGATGAACGGGAAATGGACGATCGGGATCATCGGCGGATCAGGCCTCTACGCGATCGATGGTCTGGCCAATGCCGAATGGCGCGATGTGTCGACACCTTGGGGCGATCCATCGGATCAATTGCTGTTCGGGCAATTGGGCGATGTGAACCTGGTGTTCCTGCCGCGCCACGGCCGGGGGCACCGCATTTCGCCAAGCGAGCTCAACGCGCGCGCCAATATCGATGCGCTGAAGCGCGCCGGATGCACCGATATTCTCGCCATTTCGTCGATCGGCAGCCTGCGCGAGGAGCTGGAGCCGGGGCGCTTCGTGGTGGTCGATCAGTTCATCGATCGCACCGTCGCGCGCCCGTCGAGCTTCTTCACCACCGGGCTGGTCGGCCATGTATCGATGGCAGACCCGGTATGCCCGCGTCTTTCTTCCCTGGCAGCGCAAGCCGTGACAACCGCTGGCGGCAAGGTAACGCTCGGCGCGACCTATCTCGCCATGGAGGGGCCGCAATTCTCCAGCCGTGCCGAAAGCCTGCTCTACCGCCAATGGGGCGCCGATGTGATCGGCATGACCGCGATGCCCGAGGCGAAGTTGGCACGCGAGGCCGAACTACCCTATGCGCTGATCGGCATGGTCACCGATTATGATTGCTGGCGCGAAAGCGAGGCCGCGGTCGACGTTGCCGAAGTGATCGAGCAGATGCACAAAAATGGCGATACCGCCCGCAAGACGGTCAGCGCGCTGATCGCGTCGCTCCCCGCCGAGCGCACCCCCTCACCCATCGATACCGTGCTCGATTTCGCGTTGATGACCGATCCAGCCAAGCGCGACCCCGCACTGCTGGCCAAGCTCGACGCGATCCTTGCGCGGGTGAACGGGCACTGATCGCCGGGCCGATCGTTCAGGCTGATCGGCAAATGTCGTTGGACGTGCCGGTCATTACCGGGTCTAGCGCGAAAAGCGGCACCTTGTACCACTTCCGTTTGGCCTGAGCGAAGTCGAAGGCTACGCGCATCGCCATGTGCTTCGACTTCGCTCAGCACGAGCGGTGCAGATTAAATGCTCGAAGACCTAGGAACATGAATGGCCCCACCCCCACCCTTTGACGGCGATTTCGGCGGTATCGCGCATCGGCACGAAGAGCCCATCGCACGCCGGGTGACGTTGAGCGAAAGCTATCGAACCGTGGGCGTGCCCAAGGGCGCGGTCTGGTGGCGGCGGATGTTCGCGTTCAGCGGGCCGGGCTATCTGGTCGCGGTCGGTTATATGGACCCCGGCAATTGGGCGACCGATATCGCCGGGGGATCGGCGTTCGGCTATACATTGCTGTCGGTAATCCTGATCTCCAATCTGATGGCGATGCTGCTCCAGGCGCTCGCCGCAAAGCTCGGGATCGCGGCTGGGCTGGATCTCGCCCAGGCGTGCCGCGCGCGTTATTCGCGCCCCGTCGGCCTGCTGCTCTGGGTGTTGTGCGAGATCGCAATCATTGCCTGCGATCTGGCCGAAGTGCTCGGCACCGCGATCGCGCTGCAATTGCTGTTCGGGCTGCCGCTGATCGCCGGGGTTGCCATCACCGCGTTCGATGTGCTGCTGATCCTGACGCTCCAGCAATACGGGTTCCGCCTGCTCGAAGCGTTCATCGTCACGCTCTTGATCGTCATCGCAGGCTGTTTTGCCTATGAACTATGGATCGCCCAACCCGATCTGAGAGCAATCGCGGGCGGCCTGGTGCCGACGACGAAGATCATCACCAATCCGGCGATGCTCTATATCGCGATCGGCATTCTCGGCGCGACGGTGATGCCGCATAACCTTTATCTGCATTCCTCGATCGTTCAGACACGCGCGTTCGACACCGACGATGCCGGCAAGCGCCACGCGATCCGGCTCGCGACAATCGACAGCAGCGTCGCGCTGGGCCTCGCGCTGTTCATCAACGCGGCGATCCTGATCCTTGCAGCGTCGGCGTTTCACGTCACCGGGCGCACCGATGTGGCGGAAATCGGCCGCGCCTATGAATTGCTCAGTCCCACGCTTGGCGCGGGGGCGGCCAGCGTCGTGTTCGCGGTGGCGCTGCTCGCGGCGGGGCAGAATTCGACGGTCACGGGCACGCTGGCCGGACAGATCGTGGCGGAGGGGTTTCTCGATCTCAAAATCCCGATCTGGCTGCGCCGCATGGCCACGCGGATGCTCGCGATCATCCCTGCCGTCATCGTCGTGGGGTTGATGGGCGATCGCGGTGCGACCGACCTGCTCGTGCTGAGCCAGGTGATCCTGAGCCTACAATTGCCCTTCGCGGTCGTCCCACTCGTCGCCTTTACCAGCGACCGGACGGTGATGGGCAATTTCGCCAATGCGCCCTGGGTGAAATGGGCGGCCTGGGGGGTGACGGGGGTGATCATCACGCTGAACGTCACGCTACTGGCGAGTTTCCTATGATGGCGACGTCATTCATGCATTAACCCGTTCGGGCTGAGCGAAGTCGAAGCCCAAGCGCTACGCCTGCCCTTCGACTTCGCTCAGGGCGAACGGTGGTGGAAGATAAGTCAACCTAATCGAATAGGTTTAGCGCCCTGCTCCCTCGATGGCGGTGCGGCGCTGGCGGCCCCATGTCTCTCGCCCGGTGAGGAAACTGTACCATCCCCAGGTCGCGCCGATATGACGGAGCAGCTGGAAGGTGAAGGGCTCAAGGATCGCGGCAAGAATGGCCCAGCCCATCCCCAGCCCCTCGGCCTGCCCGGTCCAGCGCGCGTAGAGCCGCAGCGACCAGAGGTGATACGCAAGATCAAAGATGATCTTGACGATCATCACCACCAGGATCGGCCAGGCGAGCGTGAAATTGCCCGTCACCACCAGCGTGATCAGAATGATGAACGCCGCGATTCCGTAGATTGGCTGCACCGTATCAAGCGTCTTGACCGGCATCTGAGCCGTGCCAAGAGACCCGAAATGCGGATTGCCGATCATGTCGCGATTCCAATATTGCGTCTGGAGATAGCCGCCGAACCAGCGGCGACGCTGACGCAGAAATGCCATCAGCGACGCGGGCGCATCTGTGCGTGCGGTGGCCGCGCCGATTACCCGGATCGTCCAGCCGAGCCCCTGATCGGCGGCATGGCGGTGGAGCCGGTGGATCAGCTCATAATCCTCGACCATGCACGCCGGATCAAAGCCGCCGACCGTGATTAGCGCGTCGCGGCGGAACGCGGCGAATGCGCCTGATATCAGCAACAAGCTGTCGACGCGCATCCACGCATAGCGCGACAGGAAGTTGCGGACATATTCATAGGTCTGGAACCACTGGAAAATGCGTCCGGATAACGTTGGGCCGCAAATCGGGGTCAGCACGCCGGTGGCAGCGACCAGTTCGGGCTCTTCCGCAAATGCGCTCCGCATCGCCGCCAGTGCGCCGGGATCGAGCAGTGTATCGGCATCCACCGTCAGCACCACATCGGTATCGATCTGCTGGATCGCCGCGTTCAACGCACGTGCCTTGCCGCCATGGGGCACGCGCAACCACCGCAACGTTGGCAAATTCAGAGCGGGATCGCTGATCGAGTCCAGCGCCGGCATCGCCAGCCCATAAAGTCGCATCAGTTCAGCAGGCGTATCGTCGCTCGATCCATCATCAGCGATCAGGATCAGATCGGGCGGATCGCTCTGCGCGGTCAGCGTGTCGATCGTGATGCCGAGTACACGGGCTTCATTGTGCGCCGCGATGATGACGCCAAGGCTGGGCCGCGCCTGCCCAGGTCGCGCAATCGATAGGGTCTCTGATATCGGCTGCGCCAATCGATGCGTCTTGCTGGCGGTGAATATCAGTAGCGCCGTGTCATAAGCGATGTACACGAGCCCGACCGACCAACTTGCCAGCCCGGTGCGGAAAAAAGTCTGTGCAACCAGCGCGATAAACAACAGCACCACCGATCCCATGATCGCATAGCTGGCGAACGGCACAGGTCTGGGCGTCAGTCGCGGCGATTGCGCGACGAGCGTTTGGCTCATTGGGGTCATGCGCCGCTACTTTTTCCGATTTGTGATGAACACAGGCTTGCAACCAGCTAAGGTCGATGGCCACGATCGGCTAGTGCCGCAGTGCAATATAGAGTAGGAATTCTGCATGGATGAACGCCGCTATACCAGCCTTGCGATCTCGCTCCACTGGCTTGTCGCGATCGGCATCGTCCTGAACGTGTTCCTGGCGCTGACCTGGGAATATTACCCCGATGAATCTGTACGCCCCGCGATTAACTTGCACAAATCGGTGGGCATCACGGTGCTTGGCCTTGCCATCATGCGGCTGTTGTGGCGGCTGACGCACCGTCCACCGGCGCTGCACAGCGGTTATCAGAAGTGGGAAGTGCAGCTGAGCCACTTCACCCATTTCCTGCTTTATGCCATCATCTTCGCCATGCCGCTGACCGGCTGGATCATGGATTCGGCATGGGACAAGGCAGCGGAAAACCCGATGTTCCTGTTCGGCGCGTTCGAATGGCCGCGCATCGGCTTCATCATGGCGATGGACCCGGCGACCAAGAAGGCGATCCATGACAGCTTTGGCGAAGCGCATGAATATATCGCGTTCGTGCTGTACGCGCTGGTGTTCCTGCACATCGCCGGCGCGCTGAAGCATCAGTATTTCGACAAGCAGCGCGAGTTGCAGCGCATGTGGTTTTCGGGAAGCGTCGAATAAAAACGTCCCTGCCGTACGACGTCGTCATCCTGGGCGCGGGTGCCGCCGGGCTCTTCTGCGCGCAGGTCGCCGGGCAGCGCGGACGACGCGTGCTCGTGATCGATCACGCCGATGCACCGGGCAAGAAGATCCTGATCTCAGGCGGTGGGCGGTGCAATTTCACCAACACGGGCACCGCGCCCGATCGGTTCCTGTCGGCCAACCCGCATTTCGCCAAATCGGCGCTCAGCCGCTACACCCCCGCCGATTTCATCGCCCTGGTCGATGCGCATGGCATTGCCTGGCATGAAAAGACGCTCGGCCAGCTGTTCTGCGATGGCTCGGCGAAACAGATCGTCAACCTGCTGCTCGACGAATGCGGGCGCGGTCAGGTCGATCTCGCGCTTGGCGAGCCGATCCGCGCGGTGGCGCATGCCGACGGCCAATTTCAGGTGCAATTCGGTAGCCGGACCGAAACGGCGCCCGCGCTCGTGATCGCCACCGGCGGGCCGTCGATCCCCAAGATGGGCGCAACCGGCTTTGCCTATGATCTCGCCCGCCAGTTCGGCCTGAAAGTCGTCGAGCCGCGCCCGGCGCTGGTGCCGCTGACGCTGGGGGCAGATGAAGCCCTGTTCCAATCGCTATCCGGCGTCGCGACCGAGGTCGTCGCGCGGTGCGGCAATGCGGCCTTCCGAGAGGCGGCGCTGTTCACGCACCGTGGCCTGTCCGGCCCGGCCATCCTGCAAATCTCCAGCTATTGGCGGCATGGCCAGCCGATCGGCATTGATTTTCTGCCCGGGCAGGCGCTCGACTGGCTCGTCAACGCCAAGCGCGCGCAGCCGCGATCGACGCTTCGCAGCATGATCGGTTCAGCATTGCCGGGCAGGCTGGCCGAGGTGCTGGCGGAGCGGATCGGGGCCGCGGGCGAGCTGGCCAACGTGCCCGATCGGCTGCTGAGTGAAGCCAGTGCGCGGCTCCGCAACTGGCAATTCGTGCCCAATGGCAGCGAAGGCTTTGCAAAGGCCGAAGTGACTGTGGGCGGCATCGCCACCGATGGCTTGTCATCGCAGACCATGGCCGCGCGGACCGTACCGGGGCTGTATGCCATCGGCGAGGCGGTCGACGTTACCGGGTGGCTGGGCGGCTATAACTTCCAATGGGCCTGGGCGAGCGGCCATGCGGCCGGCATGGCGTTAGCGAGCGGGCGGGCGTGAAAAATTGGCCCGGCAGCACCTGCCGGGCCGAGTTTGTGGTGTCGAGGGAGCTTCCCCTGCGTCACACCGCTATATTCCTACTAAAAACGTAGGAAATCAAATAGCGAAGGAACTGTTTGCATCAACTGTCGCTCAGACCGGCGCAGTTTACGGGCGGCTTGTCGAATGCCGTCAGCGACAATGCCGAATAAAGCCTCGCCATTGCCCGAAATCAAAGAAGCCGCACCGCTGGTTGGCGGCGCGGCTTCTGATTTGATCATTGGGTCCAACAGATCGGCAAGTCGCCATTCTGTCAGGCCCATGATGAATTACATTGCGTTGGTGGCTTCAACGGCGTTGGTGTCCATCGCGTTGGTGTCCATCGCGTTGGTGTCCATGGCGTTGGTGTCCATGGCGTTCATGTCCATGGCGTTTGCGTCCATGGCTTCGACTTCGTTCACGGCAGCCGTGTTGTTCGTGTCAGCAGCAGGCGTGCAAGCAGCGAGGCCGAGCGTGGCAACTGCGATCAGCGACGTCGTAATGATCTTCTTCATGGACTTACCTCCATCTATAAATTTTGGTCGTTCCCCGGGCACACCATATGCCCCAGCACCCGACCCCCTCGGTGTCCAAAATCCCTTTGTCGCAATCCATACACGATTGATAGGAAAAAGTGCATTTCGGCCCGCATTTCGTCGCATTTCCTACAGCCTCACTCGCAAACGCGGCGTTGGAACGCGGATAAGTTAACTATTTTGACATCCGACAAGGCCATGTTCGCTGCCTGGATTATCCCTCGAAGGCTCCGCCCCCTGATTCGCGGCACCTAGCACTATTGCTTCTGGCTCAAGCCGGCACCGATTCCAGCGCTTCGCTCGCCTCCAGCCACGCGGCCTCAGCGATCTCCAACTTCGCCTCTACCTCACCCCGGCGCTGAGACAGCTCGCCCATCGACAGTTTCGCCAGCCATGGCTCCGCGCCCGACGGATCGAACATCGCCCGGTCGATTGCGCTGCGCTGCGCCGTCAGCTTCACCACCAGCGCCTCGGCCTCATGCGCTGCCTTTTTCAATGCCACCGCGCGCTCGCGCTCCTGCGCTGCGGCCTTCTTGTCCTTCTTCGAGCCGCCACCCTTGGCCGAACCGCCATCGCCCTTGGGCTGGTTCCGGCCCAGAATCAGGTCGGTATAATCGTCGAGGCTACCGCCATATTCCTGCGCGGTGCCGGCATCGACCAGCACGAGCCGATCGGCGGTCAGCTCAATCATGTGGCGATCATGGCTGACGACCACGACCGCGCCGTCATAGGCGTTGAGTGCCTGGACCAGCGCCTCGCGGGCATCGACGTCCAGATGGTTGGTCGGCTCGTCGAGGATCAGCATGTGGGGCGCATCACGGGTGATGAGCGCCAGCGCGAGCCGCGCGCGCTCGCCGCCGGAGAGCTTGCCCACCTTGGTGGTCGCCTTCTGCCCCGAAAAGCCGAACCGCCCGAGCTGCCCGCGCACCGCCGCGGGCGATTTGTCGCCCATCAGCCGCGACATATGTTCCAGCGGGGTATCGTCGCCGTCCAACTCCTCGACCTGATACTGGGTGAAATAGCCCACCCGCATCTTGCCCGACTTGGTCATCGCGCCGTCCATCGGCGCGAGTTGGGCGGCGAGCAGCCGGGCCAGCGTCGTCTTGCCATTGCCGTTGCGGCCCAAAAGCGCGATCCGGTCATCGGGGTCGAGCCGCAGATTCAGCCGCTGGAGGATTGGCTTTTCGCCGTAGCCCACCGTCGCCATGTCGAGCGTGACGAGTGGCGGCTTCAGTTCATCGGGGCTGGGGAAATCGAAGCTGAGCGTCGGATCCTCGGCCATCGCCGCGATCGGCTGCATCTTGGCGAGCATCTTCTGCCGCGACTGCGCCTGTTTCGCGGTGGAGGCGCGGGCCGAATTCTTGGCGATATATTCCTGCAGCTTGGCGCGCTGCGCGTCCTGGCTCGCCCGCGCCGCCAGCAGCTGCGCCGCGCGCTCAGCCCGCTGACGCTCAAACGCGTCATAGCCACCCGCATAAAGCGTCACCTTGCCGCCCTCCAGATGGAGGATGTTATCGACGACATTATTGAGCAGATCGCGTTCGTGGCTGATGACCACCATCATGCCCGGATAGGCCTTCAGGAAGCTTTCAAGCCAGAGCGTCGCTTCGAGATCGAGATGGTTTGACGGCTCGTCGAGCAGCAGCAGATCGGGTTCGGAAAACAGTAACGCGGCGAGCGCGACGCGCATTTTCCAGCCGCCCGAATAGCTGTCGAGCGGGCGCTGCTGCATTTCTTCGTCGAAGCCGAGCCCGACCAGAATCCGCGCCGCGCGCGCCTCGGCGGTATAGGCATCGATCGCTTCGAGCCGCTCATAGAGTTCCGCCACGCGGTCCGGATCGACGCAATGCTCAGCCTCGGCAAACAACGCGGCGCGCTCGGTATCGGCATCGAGCACGGTCTCGATCGGGGTCCGGGTGCCGTGCGGGGCCTCCTGCTGGAGATAACCGATCCGCGTCTTGCGCGGCATCTCAATCTCACCGTCATCAGGATCGAGCGCGCCGATCATCACCTTCATCAGCGTCGATTTGCCCGCGCCATTGCGCCCGATCAGCCCGACGCGGCTCTTCGCCGGCAAGGTGGCACTTGCACGTTCCAATATCGTGCGACCGCCAAGCCGCACCGTAATGCCGTTGATATTGAGCATGGCGGGGCGCGTACCACGGGTTGGCGTTTGGCCCAAGGGGTGTTCGCATGTGCAGCAGATTTGGGGGTGGTTCGAGGCGCGGCGAGGGTGAAGTTGCGGGGTGAAGTTGCGGAAGTTGCGGGTTGCCATCTGATTTTGACGGAGGGGCGCAATTTCGGATGGGAGGCGCGGCGAAAGGTGATGAAAGTGACGACCTGGGTGACAAATTGTGACGGTGCGGGGCGTGGCGCGGACGGGATGAGCGGATCGAAACGCTCGACCGGATGGGGATGCGACGATGGTAAAGAGCGGGTGGCGGTTTTGAAATAAGACAAAGTGATCTTAACAAATTTCCGGGTTGTAGGAAAGTTTGGTCCAACAATTCTGCGTTAAAATGGGCCCTAGATCGGGTTCTGGATTAAACAGACTTCACCGATGTCCGGACGTCGAACACATGCTCGACGTCCGGGAAGGGAGCGTCGTTACCGCGCGGCGAAGCTTGCCTTGATCTCGTCAGCGACGAGCGTTGCGTTCTCGTCGAGGACGAAATGGCCGGCATCGAGCCAGACGAGCTTGGCTTGGGGCAGATCCTTCAGGAACGCGGTGGCGCCTGCTTCGACGAAGAACGGATCATGCTTGCCCCACAGGATCAGCGTTTTGGGCTGATGCTGGCGGAAGGCGGCATGCCAGCTATCGTACAAGGCAACATTGGTCTTGTAGTTTTCGAGCAGGTTGAGCTGATAGACATCGGTGCCGGGGCGATCGAGCAGCGCCTGATCGTGCGTCCAGTTATCCGGGCTGATCGCTGCCGGGTTCTTGGCGCCGACGGTGTACTGGAACTGCGTGGTGCCGGCCTGGAGGAAGCTGCGCGCGCCTGCTTCCGACTGGGCATCGCGGTGCTCCCATAGTGGCAGGAACACTTGTTTCGGCGGATCGCCCACGCCTTCCATATAGGCGTTCGCATTCTGGATCACGAAGCCCTTCACCGCATCGGGGCGCTGGGTGAAAATGCGGAAACCGATCGGGCCGCCATAATCCTGCATATAGAGGACATAGGATTTGAGGCCGAGCTGATCGATCAGGCCGGTGACGTGATTGGTGAGATTATCGAAGCTGTAATCGAACGCGGTCGCCGACGGCGCATCGGACTGGCCAAAGCCGATATAGTCGGGCGCAATGACGTGGAACTTGCCCGCCAGTTGCGGGATCAGATCACGGTACATGAAGCTGCTGCTGGGGAAGCCGTGCAGCAGGATGATCGTCGGCAGGCTGGGATCACCGGCTTCGCGGTAGAAAACCTTTCGGCCATTGACGGTGGCATAGTGATAGCTGGTCTGGGGCATTGAAATGGCTTTCCTGGTGGGGGCCACGCGGGTGGCAGCGGCATTGACGGGGGTTGGTGCGGTGAACGCGGTCGCCAACACGATCGAGGCGATCGACACGGCATGGATGAGGGGCAGACGCCGGGACATGGTCGGGGCTCCTTGCGGAATTTCGGGGACGGGGTGGCGGGCGCTGCAGGGGATGGGCAGCGCCCGCCGGGTTGTGCTGTCGTCGGTAGCCGGGGTTCAGGCGGCCTTACGGGCTTCAACGACGGGGAAGTCGATCTCGGTCTGGAAGACTTCGTTGAAGAAGTTGGTCCAGCTGTTGAGCGCGACATGCTGGACGATTTCGATCACCTGTGCGTCGGTGTACCCTGCGAGTTTGACGGCAGCGAAATCGCTGTCGGTAATATGGCCGCGATCCTTGGCGACCTTGGCAGCAAAGCGGACGGCGGCGTCAGCCTTGGGGTCGTTCGACGCGCCATTGCGGTTGGCGGTGATCTCGGCATCGTCGAGCTTGGCGAGGTTGCGACCGAGATAGGTGTGTGCCGAAAGACAATAGCTGCAGCCATTCACTTCAGCGACGGCAAGCGCAATTCGCTCACGGGTTGCGGCAGGCAGCGTGCCCTTGCCGAGCGCGCCCGACAAGCTGAGATAGCCTTCAAGCGCATGCGGGCTGGTGGCGATGGCGCGGAACATGTTGGGGACGCTGCCGAGCTGCTTGGCGACAGCATCGAGCAGGGGGCGTGACGCTTCAGGTGCATCGGCAACGGTAGCGGGGGTAACGATACGGGTCATGGCTTGGGTCCTTTTTTGATTTGGCCGTGTTGGCCGGTGACCCGTAAGTAGGTTCTTCCGTTTTCAGAGAGCAGGTGCTATTTTTGAGACATTACCTTCCACAATATGGAATGTTGAATGGACCGGCTCGAAGCCATGCGCACCCTGATCGCCGCTGTAGACGGCGGCAGCCTGTCAGCGGCATCGCGCGCGCTGAACACGCCGTTGCCGACGGTGAGCCGGCGCGTTTCGGACCTGGAGGCGCATCTCGGGGCGCAATTGCTGGTGCGCACCAGCCGCAAGCTGATCCTGACCGAACAGGGCGAAGCCTTTGTTGCAGTCGCCCGGCGACTGCTCGACGACCTTGCCGATGCCGAACGCGCCGCGAGCGGCGAATATCGCGCGCCGCGCGGCGAGCTGATCGTCACCGCCCCGATCATGTTCGGCAAGCTGCATGTCGCCCCGATCATTCATGATTTTCTGGCGGCCTATCCTGATGTGACCGTGAGGCTCGTTCTGTCCGACCAGGTGATCGATCTGGTCGAGGCGCATGTCGACGTCGCGGTGCGGATTGGCCGCCTGCCCGACAGCGATCTGATCGCGCTGACCGTCGGCACAGTCTGCTGGGTGATCTGCGCAAGCCCCGACTATCTTGCCCGCAATGGCACCGCCGACACCCCAGACGCCCTGGCCGATCATCACTGCATCGCGTTCGAAGGGCTCCAGACCTATCGAAACTGGACGATCGGCAACGCCGCGAATGCCAGGACAATATCCATCTCACCACGCTTTTCAGTTAACACTGCCGACGCCGTGATCGACGCTGCCTCGGCGGGGCTCGGGATTGCACGGGTGATGTCCTATCAGGCGGCGGCGGCGATTTCGGACGGGCGAATCAGAACGATCCTCAGAGATTTTTCACCCGATCCGATTCCGGTCAGCCTCGTCCATCAACGCCAGCGCGTACAACCACTTAAGCGGCGGGCGTTTCTCGATTTCGTCGTCCCACGGTTGAAACTGGCGCTTGCTGGCGTCGAACAGATCGTTGCGGCGCAGAAACAGACAGACGCAAACGGTTGATTTCGAAAACTGGGTCGGCTCCTAAGCCGCCAATAACCCCACCGCTCCCCCCAAATCCACCGACACCAGCCGGCTCACCCCCTGCTCGATCATCGTCACGCCGAACAGGCGGTGCATGCGGCTCATCGTGACCGCGTTGTGGGTGACGATCAGATAGCGGGTGCGGGTTTCCTGGGTCATGCGGTCGAGCAGGTCGCAGAAGCGTACGATGTTCGCGTCGTCGAGCGGGGCATCGACTTCGTCGAGGACGCAGATCGGGGCGGGGTTGGTGAGGAACAGGCCAAAGATCAGCGCGACTGCGGTGAGCGCCTGTTCGCCGCCCGACAGGAGCGTGAGCGATTGCAGTTTCTTGCCGGGGGGCTGGGCCATGATTTCCAGTCCGGCCTCGAGCGGATCATCCGAATCGATCAGTTCCAGATGCGCGCTGCCGCCGTTGAACAGGGTGGTGAACAGCCGCCGAAAATGCCCATCGACCGCCTCGAACGCCGCGAGCAGCCGCTGACGCCCTTCGCGGTTCAAGGTACCGATCGAGCCGCGCAGGCGGTTGACGGCCTGGCCGAGTTCATCGCGCTCAGCGGCGTTGGTGGAGCTCGCGGCCTCCAGCTCGGCGAGCTCGGTTTCAGCGACGAGGTTGACCGGGCCGATCCGCTCGCGCTCCACGCTCAGCCGTTCGTGGCGCTGCGATTCATCCGTCGGCGTGCGGATCTCATCGGCGCGAAAGCCGACCCGTTCGGGCAGCACTGGCGGCGGGCATTCGAAGCGCTCGCCTGAGAGGCGGCCCATCTCCACCCGACGGAGTTCCTGATTTTCGGCACGCGCCGCCGCCCCCGCGCGGATTTCGCGGGCTTGCGACAGCGCTTCGGCGGCCTGGCGGGCGGTTTCCTCGATCTGGCGCATCGCTGCCTCGCCAGCGCGTTCGGCGGCTTGGGCGGTTTCGGCCTCGGCGCGCGCTTCGGCGTGGGTTGCCTCAAGCTCGGCGATCTGGCGATCGAGGATGGCGGGGCGCGCGGATAGGATCGCGGCTTCCTCGCCCAGTTGCTCCTCGCGCTTGGCCATATCGGCGATGCGGCGCGCGGCCTCGCCCGCACGGGCGCGCCAGTTGCGAGCATCGGCCTGGCCGGTGGCGAGCCGCTCCCGGTCGATCGCGACATCACGGTCGAGCGCGGCGCGGTCTGCACGGGCCTGCGCCACGGCGGTGCGGCGCTGGTCAGCGTCGCGCTGGAGCGTGGCGACCTGATCGCGGGTGTCGCTACCATCGGGAAGCGTGGTGATATGGGTGCGGGCGCGGGTGACGTCGGCGGTCGCTTCGTCGACCTCGGCGGTGATGCGCTGGCGCCGGGTGGCGAGATCGGCGGCCTGCGCCTCGATGCGCTCGATCGCGGCAGTGGCGCGGTCCTCGGCGCGGGCGGCGTCGCGGGCGCTGGCGTCCGCCGTTTCGAGCAGGCGGCGGGCATCGGTGGCGGCGCGGCGGGCGTCCGCAATGCTCTGGTCGATCCGGGCGAGTTCGCCGTCCGCCTGCTCGACCGCGCGGACGGCGGCGGGGCGCGCGGCCTCGAGCGCGCGGAGGCGGTTCATCCGTTCGAGCCGTTCGGCGGCAGCGGCCCCGCCCGATTTGGCAATATACCCGTCCCAGCGCCGCAGCACACCCGCCATCGTCACCAGTCGCTGACCGACCGCGAGGGGATGACCGGGGTCGCTTTCCACCACCAGCACCTGGGCGAGACGGCGGGCGAGCGCTGGGGGCGCGGCGACGTGGCGGGAGAGCGGGACGGTGCCGGCGGGGGCGCCTGGGTCGGCGGGTTGCGGATCCGCGCCGCCCCAGAAGTGTTCGGCAGCGGGATCGAGCCCGGCTTCCAGATCATCACCCAGCGCAGCGGCGAGCGCGCGTTCATAGCCGGGATCGGGGCGGAGCTGATCGAGGACGCGGTCCTTGCCCGTGCTGCGGGTGGCCTTGGCGAGTGCGGCGCTTTCGCTGTCGATCGCCGCGAGTTCAGCGTGCGCGGTGGCGCGGGCGGATTGGGCACGGTCCCGGGTGTCGATCGCGGCGCGTTCGGTCGCATCGGCCTGGGCAAGCGCGGCGCGGGCGGTTTCGGCGTGGCGGAGCGCCTGGGTGCGGGCATCGGCAGCGGCGCTACGCTGGGCCAGCAGCGGCGCGGTATCGCCGAGCGCACGGGCTTCGGCGGCGGCGCGATCGGCATCGCGGGTGGCGCGATCGAGCCGGGCGGTGGCGGCAGCGAGGGCGGCTTGCGCGACGCGCGCTTCGGCGGCTTCGCTGGCTTGCGCGGCGAGCGCCTGGGCGAGGGCGACCTCGGCATCGCGCGCCACCCGCTCGGCATCGGCAAGCGCGGCGTCGAGCGCGGGCTGGCGCGCGGCGGCATCGGCAATGCGCGCTTCGATCAGCTTCGCCTCCTCGGCGATCCGGGCGAGCGCCTCTGCCGCGTCGTGCGCGAGCGCGCCTTCGCGCTCCCGATCGGTCACTATCCGCGCCTGCGCCTCGGCCAGATCGGCGATGCGGCGATCGACGGTGGTACGTTCGGTACGCAAGGTGGCGAGTTGGTGCCCCGCCTCACTCGCCCGGTCGCGCGCGGCGAGCGAGGCAGCGCGGGCAGCAGCGAGGGTTTCGGTGGCCTGCGCCTGATGGGCAGCGGCAGCGCGCTGGGCTTCGGCGGCGTCGGCGACGCGCGCTTCGGCGGTGGTGGCTTCGGCGCGTGCGTCATCGGCGGCGGCAGCGGCATCGCGCCAGCGGGCAAAGATCATCCGCGCTTCGGCGACGCGAATCTGATCAGAAAGCGCGCGGTAGCGTTCGGCCTGTTTTGCCTGGCGGCGGAGTGCTGCGGCGCGGGCTTCCTGCTCGCCGATCAGCTCGTCGAGCTTGGCGAGGTTCGCTTCGGTGGCGCGGAGCTTCTGTTCGGCATCGCGGCGACGGACGTGGAGCCCGGCGATCCCGGCGGCTTCCTCCAGCATCGCGCGGCGCTCGGCCGGGCGCGCGGCGATGACCGCGCTGATCCGGCCCTGGCTGACAAGCGCGGGCGAATGCGCGCCCGTTGCGGCATCAGCGAACAGCAGCGACACATCCTTGGCGCGGACATCGCGGCCGTTGATGCGATAGGCGGAACCCGCGCCGCGTTCGATGCGGCGGACGATTTCGGTTTCGTCGCTATCGTCCCCTGCCCCATCCAGCAGGATCGACACCTCGGCAAAATCGCGCTGCGGGCGAGTGGCGGTGCCGGCGAAGATCACGTCTTCCATCCCGGCACCGCGCATCGACTTCGCGCTGTTTTCGCCCATCGTCCAGCGCAGCGCCTCAAGCAGGTTCGATTTGCCGCACCCATTGGGCCCGACAATGCCCGTCAGCCCGGGTTCGATCCGCAAATCGGCGGGATCGACGAAGCTCTTGAACCCGGTCAGCCGAAGCCGCTTGATCTGCACGCTGCTAAGTGTTCCTTATCAGACCCCGGAGGCCTTCAGCACCTTTTCGAGCCCTGGCCAGTCAAGCACGCCTTCAGCCACCTTGCCATTAACGATGAAGGTCGGGGTGCCGGAAATCTTGTATTGGGTATCGGCCGCCTGCAGGTTGATCGCGACGCGTTCAACGGCCGATTTATCGGCCAGGCAGGCACGCGCCTTTGCCTCAGGCAAGCCGCGCTGCTTGACGAATTCCAGATACCCAAGCGTTTCTACCCAAAAGGTCGCGGCCTGGAGCGGTTCCATGGCCTGCACCTTGGCAACCACTTCTTCGGGCAGGGTGGAAAGCGGGGAGAGCAGACGCTGTTGTTCAAGCATCATCTGATCGAGCATCGGGAACAGCGCGGCATCATCAACGCACTGGCCCAGTAGCAGCGGGCCCAGATCATACGCATGCAGCGGGAAATCGCGGAACTCATACGAAACCTTGCCCGCTGCGATCGGTCCGGCCTTGAACAGCGGCAGGCCGTTGCGATCAAAATTGGCGCAGGTGGGGCAAGTGCGTGATCCATATTCGATCACCTTGATCGGCGCATCGGGATTGCCCATCCGAAAGCCGCCGTCCGGCGTGCGCGAGACGACATCAACCCAGGCCTTGCCCGCCGGCGCGGGCACCGCTGCCACCGACGCCGAAGGCGCTGACACAGTGCCATCGGCACTTTTATTGCAGCCCGCAAGAGCAAGCGCGGGCAGTACGGCAAGCATCAGACCCAGCTTCATCACATGATACTCCTTGATCGATTTGCCCCAACGGGGCCGGTTGGCAGTGGACGGGGAAATCAGCGGGCACCCTTGGCGCGCAGCAGGGGCTCCACCTTTTCCCACACAAATTCATCGGTCGGCACGCCATTGATCACGATTGACGGCGTGCCCTTGATCACCTTGCGCGCTGCTTCGCCATTGGCAAGCATTTTGGGCAGGATAGTCTTGTCCGCAAAACAGGCATTGATCCGGGCATCGGCCAACCCGCGCCCGCGCATCAGATCGATCAATCCGCTCGCCTGCGCGGCGGCGCGTACCTGTTCGAGCGGCGTATCAAGCGCGAACCGCTTTGCATCGCGCTCCATGAACCCGATGCCGATCGGCAGCCATTCGCCCTGGCGCGCAAAAATCTCCTCCGCGCCGCCCACAAAACCCCGTCCCCCGGCACAGCGCACCAGCAAGGTCGCGCCCAGATCAAGCAAATCGCGCGCGATCGGGCGATATTCGATTGAAGTCGATCCCGATTTGATCAGCTGTCCTTTCAGCACCGCTGCCGATTCAACCGAAAAGGCAGCACAATGGCTGCAGGTGAAGCTCAGATACTCGATCACCTTCACCTTGGCTTGCGGGTTGCCCAGGATCACGTTTCCGGCGGGCGTGGTGGTAACCGTCGTCGTCCAATCGCGAACGACTGGCGCGCTCGCAACGACAGGCTTTTTGGCAGGCAGTGCTTGTGCCGCACCGGTAACACCAATGCCGAGGGCGCTCAGCGCCATCAATACACGCGTCATTCCACAGGCTCCGATGGTTCGATGATCGGCGGGCCGCGCGTGGCTGCCACGCCTGCCGCAAGCGCTTCAAGCACGGCCTTGAACTCGGGATCGGCAATAGCGCGCAGACTATCGCCCAGTTCGACCGGCACCGCGCGGATCGATGGCGGTGCCTTGCGCACCGGCGGCGCGGGCACGTCACCCTGGTGAATCGCGACCTTTGCAATCGCTGCATAGCCAAAGAAGCGGTTTACCCGTTCGATAATCTCGGGCGTGATATGCTGGATCATCGGGCCATGCGCGCCGCGCACCACCAGGGTCAGCGTGCCCTCTGCGCGCTTGCCATGGGGGAACTTGATCGATTCGGGCGCGGATACCGCCGCATAACGCGGGCCGACAATTTCCGCCCAGCGGCTGACGACAGCGCTTTGGACAAAGCCAAACCGCCGAAAAGCAGCCCCGCCGACATCGGGCAACAAATCAGCCACTGCCCGCGCCGGCCCGCCGCGATTCGGGGTGTCCTTGGCGGCAACCGCTGGCTTTGCCTTGCGGGGTGCGGGCTTTGGCCGGGGATCGCGAAGGTCGCTGTTGCTCATGATCGTTCCCATGCCATAGCGAGACGGTGGACGCCAAGCTCTCCGATCATCAAAGCATCGCTGCCGCGTTGCTCGGCTGGTACGATGTTCATGCCCGCGATCTGCCCTGGCGCAGCCGCCCCGGCGAGACAGCCGATCCCTACCGGGTGTGGCTATCCGAAATCATGTTGCAGCAGACCACGGTGGCGACGGTGCGCCCGCGCTTTGCCGACTTTATCGCGCGCTGGCCAACGGTGGCGGCGATGGCAGCGGCGGAAGATGCCGATTTGATGAGCGCCTGGGCGGGGCTTGGCTATTATGCCCGCGCGCGCAATCTGCTGGCGTGTGCAAGGGCGGTGGTGCGCGATCATGGCGGGGTGTTCCCAGCCGACGAGCCCGTGCTGCGGACCTTGCCGGGGGTTGGCGATTATACCGCCGCCGCCATCGCTGCGATTGCATTCGGCAAGCGGGCGGTGGTGGTGGACGGCAATGTCGAACGCGTCGTCGCGCGGCTGTTCGCGATCGACACCCCCCTGCCCGCCGCCAAACCGCTGATCCGCGCCGCCGCCGACCTAATTACCCCCGACAATCGGGCCGGTGATTTCGCGCAGGCGATGATGGACCTGGGATCGAGCCTGTGTGGCCCGCGCGCGACGCAGTGCCTGTTATGCCCACTGCGTGCCCATTGTCGCGCCGCTGCTGCCGGTACGCCCACGGCCTTTCCGGTGAAAGCGGGCAAAAAGGCCAAGCCCCACCGCCACGGCACGGTTTTCTGGCTGGAGCGCGATGGCCATGTGCTGCTGGTTCGCCGCCCGCGCTTGCGAGCGGGCGCGCCGAGGGGCATGAAGCCCCGGCAGACGGCGAGTGGTGGGCGATCGAAGCGCTCGATTCGGCCGGTCTGCCAACGGTGTTCGCGAAGGCCGCCCAGCTGGCGCGACGAAAATGATGGAGATGAGCATGGCGACGACACCCCGGAACCTGGCGCTTGGCGTGGCCCTGCTCGCGCTCACCACGGGCGCAGCCTTTGCCGGGCAAGCCCAGCGTCAGCCTTCGACCATCATCGAGCGCGCACCACTCACCCAATCCAAAACGCTGGTCGACAGCTATCCCGCCACCGACAAGACGCCCGGCGTGGTCGCCACTGTCGGGCGTGGTGACAGCGCGCCGACCGTGCTGGCCGCGGGCACGATCGCGAGCGACGCCGGTGCCGCCAAGGCCGATGAAAACTCGCTGTGGCGCGTCTATTCGATGACCAAGCCGATCACCGCGATGGCGGCGATGATGCTGGTCGAACAGGGCAAGTTGAAGCTCGACCAGCCGATTTCGGATTTCATTCCCGCTTTCAAGAACATGACCGTGCTGGTCGATCCCATGAAGGACTTGACCGCGCGGCCCGCAACCACGCCGATCACGGTCCGCCATTTGATGACCCACACCGCCGGTCTTGGCTATACGATCATCACTCAAGGACCGCTGCTGAAGGAATATGAGCGCAACGGTATCACCCCGTTCAGCGCCAATGAATCGGTGGAGGCGCAGCTGCGGCTCGTTCGCCCCAAAAGCCTTGAGGAATTCGCCAACCGTGTCGCGAAGCTGCCGCTGATCGCCGAGCCGGGCACCAAATGGAGCTATTCGATCGGGCTCGACGTGCTTGGCCGCGTCGTCGAAGTGGCGAGCGGGATGCCGTTCGAAACCTATCTCGACAAGCGCATCTTCAAGCCGTTGAAGATGAATTCGAGCTATTTCACCGTGCCCGGCAAGGATGCTGGTCGACTGGTGACGGGCTATACCTGGGTCGGCGCGAACCGCGTGCCGCTCGATCCCGGTGCGACATCGATCTTCCTCAAGCCACCCAGCTTTCCTTATGGCGGTGCCGGTCTGGTGATGTCAGCGCATGATTATGACCGGTTCCTGCACATGCTGCAAAATGGCGGATCGCTTGACGGCGTTCGGCTGATGAAGCCGGAAACGGTGGCGTTGGCGATGTCTAATCTGTTGCCTGCCGGCGTTACCTATGGCGGCGCGGTGGCGAACACGGGCGGTGCTACCGGGCCGATGCAGGGCTTTGGTGCGGGCGGTTCGGTGTATCTGGTCGATGTCCCCGGCGGGCCTTCCAAGGGCACTTATGGCTGGGGTGGTGCCGCGGGCACAATCGCCTGGGTCGATCCGGCGCGGAAATTGCGCGCGACGGTGATGGTCAATTACCTGCCCGGCGAGAAATGGCCGCTGCGGCGTGATTTCACCAAGGCGCTGTACGCCGATCTCGCCCAATAATGATCCCCGGCTTTACGGGCGGGCTGCTCGACCGCGCTGATCGGCTGCGCCACGATGCCGATGCGCTGGCGGCGGCGACGAGCGACTGGCGCGCGCGGGTGCTGAAGCTCGACAATTTCGAGCCAGAACTGACCGCCGAGGGCAAGCTGAGCTGGGGCAGCCTGGCCGATGTGCCCGACGATGCCGAGCTGATCCTGCTGGGATTGGATGGGGATCGCCCGCATTTCGCTGCCTTCACGCCAGGCATGCGTGCGCCCGGCGGGCGACCGATGCGGCTGTTCGGGATGCTCGATCGGTTCGCGGACGGCGAGGCGGCAACCTATGCCGCCGCGCGCAGCCTGCTCGACTGGCATAGCCGCCACCAGTTTTGCGCCAATTGCGGCACACCGACGACGATGTTCCGCGCGGGCTGGGCGCGCCAGTGCGAAAAGTGCAGCGCCGAGCATTTCCCGCGTGTCGACCCGGTCGTGATCATGATCGCCGAACATCAGGGTCGTGCCTTGCTGGGCCGTCAGCCCGCCTGGCCAGCGGAGCGTTATTCGGCGCTGGCCGGTTTTCTGGAGCCGGGCGAATCGATCGAAGAGGCGGTAGCGCGGGAGATTTTCGAGGAAGCGGGCGTGCGCGTATCGGACGTGCGCTATGTCGCCAGCCAACCCTGGCCGTTCCCGTCATCGCTGATGATGGCTTGTGTCGCGACGGCAGAAGATGACGTGATCACGCTCGACACCAACGAGCTGGAGGACGCGATCTGGGTCGACCGCGCGGTCGTGCAGTCGGTACTGGCGGGTGAACCGGGGCCGTTTCTGGCACCCCCGCCCTATGCGATCGCGCATACGCTGCTGAGTGCGTGGGCAGCGGGGTAGCGCCTCGGCACGAACCCAAATCAACCTACCCCCTCGCGCGCGCCTGGCGATAGGTGCCGAGTAGGCGCACCCATTTGGAGTGGAAGCCGAGTTCCTCAAGCGCTCGATCGAGCGCCGGATCGCCGGGCTTGCCGACGATATCGGCGTAGAACTCAGTCGCGGCGAAACTGCCGCCGCGCTGGTAGCTCTCCAATTTCGTCATGTTGACGCCATTGGTCGCGAAGCCGCCGAGCGCCTTGTAGAGCGCGGCGGGCACGTTTTTCACTTCGAAGATCAGCGTGGTCATGAACGGCCCATCGCCCTCAACGGGACGGCCGCCACGGGCAAGCACCACAAAGCGCGTCATATTGTGATCGGCATCGGCCAGATCTTCGGCGAGCAGGTTCAGGCCATAGATCGCCGCCGCCCCCGGTGGTGCCAGCGCCGCCACCGTAGGATCGGCGCGTTCGGCCACCACCGCCGCGGCGCCCGCCGTATCGGGATAGGCAATCGGCGCGATGCCGTGGTCGCGAAGCCAGTGGCGGCATTGGCCGAGCGCCTGGGGGTGGCTCATCGCCTCGCGCACATCATCGCGGGTGCCGACGCCCATCAGCGCGTGGCGAATCGGCAGAAAATGCTCGCCGGTGATCACCAGACCCGATTCGGGCAGCAGGAAATGCATGTCCGCGACGCGGCCGTGGAGCGAATTTTCAATAGGGATGATCGCGCAATCGGCGCGCCCGTCCTGCACCGCCTCGATCGCATCGGCGAAATCGAAACAGGGCAAAGGCAGGCCATCGGGGAACGCCTGGACCGCTGCAACATGGGAATTGGCACCGGGCGCCCCTTGAAAAGCAACGGCACGTTCGGGGTGTTCGGCAGCCTCAGCGGCCATGCGTGCAACGATCGGGCGCGCGGGTGCGGCAAAATTTTCCATCGCGCCGCGCCTATCGACGGACGCCCTAATCGGCAAGCGCGCTTGCGGTGCTGCAGTTGCGAAACTAAAGGGAGCCGACTTTCACGAGAGGCGTTACCCCAAGATGGACATTCGGACCAATACGATTGCAGGCTGGATCCTGGCAGCGCTGTTCGTGGCGCTGGGCTTTGGCATGGTCGGCAATCTCCTGTTCAAGCCCGAACCTCTCGAAAAACCCGGCTATCCGATTGAGGGCGCCGTCGAAGCAACCGATGCTGGCGAGGCTGCCCCCGAACAGCCAATCGAAACGCTGCTAGCATCGGCTGACATGGCCAAGGGTGCCGAAGTCTTCAAGAAATGCGCATCATGCCACAACGCAGCCGATGGCGGCGCAAATGGCATCGGCCCGAACCTGTGGGGCATTATCGGCAAGCCGATCGCCCAACATGCGGGCTTTGCTTATTCGGACGTGCTGAAAGCCAGGGGCGGCAACTGGGATTTCGCGACCATGAATGAGTGGCTCACGAACCCGCGCAAATTCGCGTCGGGTACCAAGATGAGCTTTGCGGGCCTCGCCAACCCCGAAGACCGCGCCAATGTGATCGTGTGGCTGAACGCGCAAGGATCAAACCTGCCGCTCCCCGCAGCGCCCGAAGCTGCTGCGGCCGAAACGACGACTACGCCCGATAATGCCGAGGTGGCTGCCGATAACGCCGCGGTGCCAGCGGCGGAGTAAGAATTATTGTTGGACCCGGCCCTTATTCGGTCGGGTCCGGCGTTTCGCGGTAAAAATCGCGAACGACATCCCACGCTTCCTGCGCGGTTTCGACGAAGGTGAAGATTTTCAGGTCGCGCGCCGAGATGACGCCTTCTTCGACCAACGCCTCGAAATTGATCACGCGGTTCCAGAACGCTCGTCCGAACAGCAGCACGGGAATCGGCTTGATTTTGCCCGTCTGGATCAAGGTGAGCAGTTCGAACAACTCGTCGAACGTACCGAAGCCACCAGGAAACGCCGCCAAAGCGCGGGCGTGCAGCAGGAAATGCATCTTGCGCAGCGCGAAATAGTGGAACTGCAGGCTCAGCCCCGGCGTAACATAGGGATTGGGGGCCTGTTCGTGTGGCAGCACGATGTTGAGCCCGATCGATTCGGCACCCACATCCGCCGCGCCGCGATTGGCGGCTTCCATGATCGACGGGCCACCGCCCGAACAGACGACGAACTGGCGTTTGCCATGATCATCACGCGGGCATTCGCTGACCAGCCGGGCAAGATCGCGCGCGACATCATAATAATGCGACTTGGCGACCATGCTTTCGGCAAGCCTGCGCGCTTCGTCCGTGGTCGCCAGATCAAGCATCGCCTGCGCCTTGGCGGGTTCGGGAATGCGCGCCGATCCGTAAAACACGAAGGTCGAGCTGATGCCGGCTTCCTGGAATACCAGTTGAGGCTTGAGCAGTTCGAGCTGGAACCGCACCGGGCGCAAATCCTCACGCAGCAGGAAATCCATGTCCTGGAAAGCCAGCTTATAGGCCGGATGCTCGGTCTGCGGGGTGGAAAGCTGGGCTTTGGCGGTTTCGGCGTCTTCGGCGGCGGGCGCAAAGACGCGGTCGGGCACTTTGGGATCGTTCATTAATTCGCCCTACTGCAAACTGATGCCGCCCGCAAAACCCCGAATAAAAACCGCGCCATATTGACAGTCCAGCCGACCTCGCGCAGGGTAGTAAGTGGGCCACGCGGTCCCAACGCCGCGCGTGCTCTCTGTGAGGAGAGACTGACATGACTGACGTTACTGCGCTCGACGCCACCACTGCGCCTGCGCCCCAAAAACCCACGACGAAACCTGCCCGCCCGTTTTTCTCATCGGGTCCGTGCGCCAAGCCGCCGGGCTGGGATGCAGCAAAACTCGCAACCGAATCGCTCGGCCGCTCGCACCGGTCCAAGATCGGCAAGGCGCGGCTGCAGCATGCGATCGACCTGACCCGCAAGATTCTGGGCGTGCCCGATACCCACCGGATCGGCATCGTCCCCGCTTCCGACACTGGCGCCTATGAAATGGCGATGTGGACGATGCTCGGCGCGCGCCCCGTCACCGCCATTGCCTGGGAAAGCTTTGGCGAAGGCTGGGTGACCGATGCCGCCAAGCAGCTGAAACTCGATCCGACGATCCTCAAGGCCGATTACGGCCAGCTGCCTGATCTCGATACGGTCGATTGGTCGCATGACGTGCTGTTCACCTGGAACGGCACGACCAGCGGCGTCCGCGTGCCGAATGCCGACTGGGTAAGCGACACCCGCGAAGGCCTGAGCTTCAACGACGCGACCTCCGCCGTGTTCGCCTATGACATGCCGTGGGACAAGCTCGATGTGACGACCTTTTCCTGGCAGAAAGTGCTGGGCGGCGAAGGCGCACACGGCATCCTGATCCTCGGCCCGCGCGCGGTCGAGCGACTGACCAGCTATACACCCGCCTGGCCGCTGCCCAAGATTTTCCGGCTCGTGTCGAAAGGCGCGCTCGCCGAGGGCGTATTCAAGGGCGAGACAATCAACACCCCGTCGATGCTCGCCGTGGAGGACGTGATCTTCGCGCTCGAATGGGCGGAATCGCTCGGCGGGCTGAACGGCTTGATCGCCCGGTCGGATGCCAATGCCGCCGCACTCGACAAGATTGTCGAAGAACGCG
>NCEE01000027.1 GCA_002280555.1 Sphingomonas sp. 32-62-10 | reverse complement strand
TAAATCCGCTTCTTGTCCGGATTATAGACAACCCGGATGGCGGTGATCTTCCATGATGGTTCCTTGGGGCAGTTGCTTGAATCGACCACCGAACACGGCGTGTAGGCAGCATCATCAAGTGTGACGATTCCGTTCTTACGGCTGCCACGATCAGCCGCGAGCCGCCCGCCCTGATCGAGGACGACCAGCATATTTTCAACCACGCCATCCTTCAGCGAATCGGTCAGTTCGATCGAATCGCCGTAAGCCGCATCGCCGCCCGGATTGGTGACGACGATGTTGCCGGTGGCGACGACCTGCCCGGATTTGCGGTTCCAGACGATCCGGTCGGCGCGCAACCGATCGCCCTGACGGAACATGCGAACATCGCCCGTGGCGGTGATGATGTCTGCGTTGCCGTCATATTCGATGCCTTCGGCACTGAACTGGACCTGATCACCGTCGGTGGGCACCGACGTTTCGCTGGGCGGTGGGATCTCGACAGGGCGGTCCTGCAAATCCTGTGCGGCGGCAGGGCTTGCCGCCATCATCATCGCTGCCAGCGCGCAGGAGGCAAGAAGTACGGAACGCTTCACGCAGGCACAGTCCCCGACTGGCGGAAACGGCCGCCGCCTTTTGCCGCCCTATCGCATTGCCGGGGCGGGCCTGCAATGTCGGTTCATACTTTGCCGCAACCGCTTCACCGATGGTGCTACCGGTGATCTGGGGCATCGCGGCTTTACCAGTTGGAGATCGAAGGCCTAAGGAGGCTGAACGTCCCCATCGACCCTGCAAGGATCACAATGCAAATTCAGTTCGCCGCTACCCGCCCCTCCACTGCGCACGTGCTCGCATTGCCGGTTGAAAAGGACGGGCTCGACCGGCTCAATTTCGGCGCGATCACCGCCGATGCGCAACGCCTTGTTCGGGGTGCAGCACGCGCCGCCCGGTTCGAGGGGGAGGCCGGTGGCATCGTCGAGGCATTTTTCGCAGATGGCGATCATGTCGTTCAGCTGCTGCTAGTTGGCGTCGGACCGGGCGCCGAGGCAGATTACGAACGCGCTGGGGGTGCGCTGACAGCGCGACTGCTAACTTCCGGTGTACAGGAACTCGTTGTCGATTTTTCCAGTCTGGGCGGCGCGCCCGCTATTGGCGCGGTTGCGCGCTTTGCAGCGGCTGCAGTGCAGCGCGGCTGGCGGATCGATACCTATCGCACCAAACTGGCCGAAAAGGCCAAACCGACACTCACCACCATCACCCTCGTCGGTGCGCCCGCGGGTGCGGAAGATGCCTGGCACGGGCAGGACGCCGTGACCAAGGGGCTCGACCTCACCCGCACGCTCGTCGCGTTGCCGCCGAACATTCTTTACCCGGTAAGCTTCGTTGAGCGGGTGAAGGCTGATGTCGCGGGCCTCGGGCTCGAAATCAGCGTTCTGGGCGAAGCGGAAATGGCCGAACTCGGCATGGGCGCGCTGCTCGGGGTCAGCCAGGGTTCGGTGCGCGATGCGCAGCTGCTGGTGATGAAATGGAACGGCAAGGGGGCGGGTGATCCCGATCTGGCGCTGGTCGGCAAGGGCGTAACGTTCGACACCGGCGGTATCTCGCTCAAGCCCGGGCCGGGCATGGAAGACATGAAATGGGACATGGGCGGCGCGGGTGCGGTTGCCGGCGCGATGAAGGCGCTGGCGCTGCGCAAGGCCAAGGCGAATGTGGTTGGCGTGTGTGGTCTGGTTGAGAATATGCCTGACGCCAACGCCCAGCGCCCCGGCGACATCGTGACCTCGATGTCGGGCCAGACGATCGAAATCCTGAACACCGATGCCGAAGGGCGGCTGGTGCTGTGCGACGCGATCACCTGGGTGCAGAAGAACCATCGCCCCAAGACGATCGTCGATCTCGCGACGCTGACGGGCGCGATGATCATCGCGCTGGGCAACGAACATGGCGGCCTGTTCGCGAATGACGATGCGCTTGCCGATCAGCTGCTCGCAGCGGGCAAGGCGACAGGCGACATGCTGTGGCGCTTCCCGCTCAGCGATGCATACAACAAGCTGATCGACAGCCCGATCGCCGACATGAAGAATGTCGGCCCGCGCGGCGCGGGTTCGATCACGGCAGCACAGTTCATCCAGCGCTTTGTCGACAAGGGCGTCCGCTGGGCGCATCTCGACATTGCCGGGATGGTCTGGGCCGACAAACCAGGCGCAACCTTTGACAAGGGCGCGACCGGCTATGGCGTGCGGCTGCTCGACCGGTTTGTCGCGGATAATTTCGAGGCTTGAGAAAAGGGGCGGGCGTGCAGGTCGATTTCTATCACTTGACCGTGCGCCCGCTCGACCGCGTGCTGCCGAAGATTGCCGAAAAGGTCATCGAAAGCGGCGGCCGACTGTTGATCGTGGCCGAGGAGCCCATGCGCCGCGCTGCGCTCGACAAGCTGCTCTGGAGCTACACGGCGGAGAGTTTTCTACCGCATGCGCAGGCGGGCGGTGCGAACGATGCCGCCCAGCCGGTGCTCATCGCGCCTGACGCGACCCCCGCCAATGGTGCGCGCAACATTGCCATTGCCGATTCCCGCTGGCGCGATGAAGCGTTGGAATTCGACCGTGCCTTCCACTTCTTCGACGACGACGCGATCGTCGAGGCGCGAGCGGCCTGGCGCGCGTTGGCCGACAAGCCCGGGGTCGAGCGCCGATACTGGAAGCAGGGCGAGGGCGGCGGCTGGGAACAGGCGGCCTAGGATTGGGACTCAGCGGCGGGACGGGCGTGGCTTGCCGATTGCAGCGCTCGCCGCTAAAGGCGCGGTCGATCTAATCCTACACCACTCCAGACACAGGAACCGCACCAGTCATGGCCGCGACACGCACCTTTTCGATCATCAAGCCCGATGCCACCCGCCGCAACCTGACCGGCGCGGTCACCAAGATGCTGGAGGAAGCCGGCCTGCGCGTCGTTGCCTCCAAGCGCATTCATATGAGCCGCGAACAGGCCGAGGAATTCTACGGCGTCCACCGCGAGCGGCCGTTCTTCAACGATCTGGTGTCGTTCATGATCTCCCGAACCCGGCACGATCCGCAAGGAACTTGCAGAATCGATCGAAGCCAATTCGGTCCATGGTTCGGACAGCGAAGAAAATGCCGCGATCGAAATCGCGTTCTTCTTCAAGCCCGAAGAAATCGTCGGTTGATGTAGCTGCTCGGCGCGCTCAGGGCTTTGTCCAGAGCGCGTCAAGCGTTGCTTGCCCGCTGCTGCCGGTGATGCGCTGGCGCATCACCATGCCGCGCAGTTTCAGGCTGCGGCCCAGTAACGCCGGCTCGATCCGCCAGGCGATGTCGTAGATCGCCGATTCCTGCCGGTTGCCCTCTGGCCCCGTGCACAGACTGTCGATCAGCACCGGCAGTCGGCCCTGGCGCCGGTCATCGCCGCCATCGGTCAGCTTCAATAGCGGCCGCGCAATCCATGCCGCCTCGAACTCGTGGACGGTGACCGTGCTTTGTGCCGATACGCCCAATGGCTTGGGGAAGCGGATATCGGTCGATTGTAGCGCGCAATCGACGCCCTTGAACGCGATCTTGCTGCCATCGGCCTCGGTCGCGATCAGGCCGGTGCGGCGGGCGGCGGCAAGGGCGGCTTCCCTTGCCGCTGCACGTTCCTCGGCGCGGATTTCGCGGGCGTCGCGGCGTTCCTCAAAACTGTTCCAGAAGGTCAGCCCGCCGATGATGACCCCCGCGACCGCCACCGCTTCGCCCAGCGACAGCCAACGACGGCGGATCGCGACTGTTTCGGCGGTTACTTCGGGGGCGGGGGGCGCAACTGGATCGTCGCTCATGTTAGTCCCTCCGTCAGCAACCGTTTGGGGGCGATGAGGGCCCAGCTAGCAGCGATCCGGTCCGCCACACGATCCCAATCGGTACCGGCGAGGTCGAGCCGCATGCCGATCCATCCGCTCGGCCCCAGATAGGGCGGGCTGAAATAGAAATCCGGGTCCATCTCGATCAGCATCGCCTGTTCTTCGCGTCCGCTGGTTTTCGCATGCACCGCGGTGATGCCGTCGCCGTGGTGGTTATGCCAAAAATAGGCGAAGAACTTGCCCTTGGTAATGAAGAAGCCGGGCGAGCCGTGCGAAAGGCGCTCGTCGGCTTCCGGCAATGCTAGGCAGATCGCGCGTACCCGCGCCAGCTCGATAGCGGGGTCAGGACTCATGGTGCGCAGAACGCGGCAAGGACCCGCGGATAGAGTTCATGCTCGGCCACCAGCACCCGGTCGGCGAGCGCCACGACATCCTCGCCGGGAATGATGGCCACCGGCGTTTGACCGAGCACTGGCCCATCGTCGAGCTTGGCGGTCACGAGATGGACCGAAGCGCCCGTGTGGCTTTCACCATCGATCATCGCGCGGGCATGGGTGCGAAGCCCTTTGTATTTTGGCAACAGCGAGGGGTGGATGTTGAGAATCTTCCCCTCCCATCGTTCAACGAACCCCCCGCTCAGGATGCGCATAAACCCGGCGAGTGCAATGACGTCGATCTGCGCATGCACCAGCAGCCGATTAACCTCCGCCTCGAACAACGCCTTGTCGTCGGCTGTGGGCGTGAAAACTGCAACATCCTCCGCGCGGGCGATGTTGAGCCCAGCAGCATCCGCCACGTCGCTGATCACCATCACGATTTCATAGGGACAGCCAGCGGCACGCGACGCGAATAACAGCGCGGCAAAATTGGTGCCGCGGCCTGACAGCAGAACGGCAACCCGTTTCTTAGCCATGATGCGTGGCCGACCAGTCGGCGCGCGCGCCCCAGCTTTCGGCAGGGCCATGGACGGTGCAACCGCGTTCGGCCGCGTCGATCCTTCCGATCGTGAAGACGGTTTCGCCTGCCGAAGTCAGCGCATCGCTGACGGTGCTCACCTGATCGGCGGCGACAATCGCGATCATGCCGATCCCGCAGTTGAAGGTGCGGGCCATTTCCTCAGGCTCGATATTGCCCTGCGCCTGCAGGAACGCCATCAGCCGGGGCTGTTCCCACGCTGCGGCATCGATCACGGCATGGGTGCCAGCGGGCAACACACGCGGCACATTTTCCAGCAGGCCGCCGCCAGTAATGTGCGCCAGCCCTTTCAGGCGGCGCTCGGCGAGCAGCGGCAACAGGCTTTTCACGTAAATCCGCGTGGGGGCCATCAGCGCGTCGATCAGCAGCACCTGCTGATCGAATAGCGCGGGTCGATCGAGCCGCCAGCCGCGATCGGCAGCGAGGCGGCGCACCAGCGAAAAGCCGTTGGAATGCACCCCCGATGATGCCAATCCCAGGATGACGTCGCCCGGCGCAATGGCCGCGCCCGTCAGCACCCGGTCGCGCTCGACCGCGCCGACGCAGAAACCGGCGAGATCATAATCGCCCGGGGCATACATGCCGGGCATTTCCGCCGTTTCGCCACCGATCAGCGCGCAGCCCGCCTGCAGGCAGCCCTCGGCGATGGACGCGATCACGCGCTCGGCGATGTCGGGCACTAGTTTGGCGGTCGCGTAATAATCGAGGAAGAACAGGGGTTCCGCGCCCTGGACGATCAGGTCATTGGCGCACATCGCGACCAGATCGATTCCGACACCGTCATGCGCGTTGTGCTCGATCGCGAGCTTCAGCTTGGTGCCGACGCCGTCATTGGCGGCAACGAGCAAAGGATCGACGAAACCCGCCGCCTTCAGATCGAAAAAGCCTCCGAAACCGCCCAGATCAGCGTCTGCCCCCTTGCGTCGGGTTGCCTTTGCCATCGGCCCGATCGCGCGCACCAGCGCGTTGCCGGCCGCGATCGAAACGCCCGCCTGGGCATAGGTATAGCCGCCCGGTTCGCCCGATTTGTCGTCATGTGGATCGTTCATTGCTGCGGCCTAGCCATAACGCGCTTGGATTTCCACGTCTGCTTCGCCAAAAGGGCGCCGACATGGCCATCAACCGACCCCGTTTCGTGCCGACGACGCTCGCCATCGCCGCCTTGCTGGTGGCCGGGCTGATCAATGGCAGTAGCGTCGCGCAGGGCGATGCCGGCCAGCGCCGTTCGTCGCCGGGCGGTTCGGGGAGTTTTGAAGTAGGCGGGGTGGAGGTCGATACATCTGGCAAGACCGCCAATGCCGCTCGCTTGGCAGGGTGGCGCCTGGCGCAGCGCAAGGGCTGGCAGATGCTGTCGCGGCGGATGGGCGGCGGTGGCGGCAATCTCTCCGATTCGGCACTCGATTCGATCGTTTCGGGGATCGTCGTCGAAAATGAACAGATCGGCCCGAATCGCTATGTTGCGCGACTGGGGGTGATGTTCGATCGCAATCGGGCCGCATCGATTTTGGGCGTCGCGGGCAGCTTGTCTCGGTCGCCGCCGATGCTCGTGCTGCCGGTCGAATGGTCAGGCGGCGCAGCGCGGGAACCGGCCCTGATTCGCTGCTGCTGAATGCTGGGCAGATCAACCGCCCCAGTCGCGGTTGGTGGCGGATGATCCTTGATCAATATGGCGCATCGGACGTGCTGATCCCGATCGTCCACCTGTTCCGGCAATATCCCGGCGGGCCGATCGTCGGGCAGTTTCAGGCGCGGTTCGGGCCCGACAACCGGTTGCTGACGCGTTTTTCGCTGCGGGTGGGAAGCGGTGATGCGCTGCCCGCGTTGCTCGACGCTGGCATCAAGCGGATTGACCAGGCCTATCAAAATGCCCTGTCCGCAGGCGTTCTTCGCGTTGATCCCGGTCTGCGGTTCCGCCCGCCGGGTCTCGACGAGGAAGACGAAGCGACCGACGATGAGTCGGTCGCGGGCGACGAGGCTGTGGTGGTCGATGGTGGGTCGGGTGCCATATCAGTGCAATTCGACACGCCCGGATCGGCCGCGGTCGAGGCGACCGAACGTGCGCTGCGCGGCATTCCCGGTGTGCGATCGGCGATCACCACCAGCCTGGCGCTTGGCGGCATATCGGTGATGCGCGTCGGCTATGACGGCGATGTAGCGGCGCTGAAGGCAGCGCTGGAAGCGCGCGGCTGGCAAGTGACGCTGGGGTCGGGCGCGATTCGCATTCAGCGGGCACGCACGCCATCGCCGCAACCTGTTGGGCAGGCCGAAAACGCGACGGCGGGATGAAGCAGCTTTCCCTGCCGCTACCCTATCCGGCGGATGCCCGCGAGGACGAGTTTCTGATCAGCGAATCGAACCAGCGCGCCGCCCAGTCGCTGAAGCGCTGGGGCGCATGGCCGGTGATGGCCGCGATGCTGGTCGGTCCGCGCAAATCAGGTCGCAGTCTGCTGGCGCGGATTTTTGCCGTCCAGAGCGGCGGTACCACAATCGACGATGCCGAGCGCGCGAGTGAGACGACCATTTTTCACGCCTGGAACGCCGCGCAAGCGAGTCGCCGCCCGCTGTTGATCGTCGCGGATGCACCGCCGCCGTCGTGGGACGTGACATTGCCCGATCTTCGGTCGCGATTGGCGGCAACGCCGATCCTGACACTCCATTCGCCCGACGATTCGCTGATGGAGGCGCTGTTCGCGCGCGAATTTGCGCGGCGCGGGCTCGATGCGCGGCCAGAATTGCTGCAATGGCTGGTTGCCCGCGTCGAACGCAGCCATGTCGCGCTGCTGCGGGCGGTCGATGCGCTCGATCAGGAGATCGGACAGAGCCGCAAACGCTTGTCGATTCCGCTCGCGCGGGGCACATTGGCGCCGCTGGGCCTGATCATCGATCGCGCCGTCATTACAGGGAATGATGCTGCATGAACCGCCCCGCCCATATCGCGGAAGTCGATGATGACGATCTGTTCGTCGGCACCAGTGCGGGCGACCGCTATTTCAACCGGGAGCTGTCGTGGCTGGCCTTCAACCGCCGCGTGCTGGAGGAGGCATGCAATCCCGCACATCCTCTGCTGGAGCGGTTGCGGTTCCTCTCGATTTCTGGGTCGAACCTCGATGAGTTCTTTATGGTCCGCGTCGCCGGGCTGAAGGGGCAGCAGCTGCAGGATGTCGACCGGCTGTCCGCCGATGGCCTGAATTCCAGCCAGCAATTGACCGCGATCGTGGCGGGTGCCGATGCATTGGTCGAAAGCCAACGCAATGTGTGGCGCGATTTACGCCGGTTGCTCGGGGAAACCGGTATCGCCGTGCTCGGATCGAAGATGATCGATGAGGCGCTGGCGCCTGCCGATCTGGCGTGGCTCGAAACCCATTTCCGCGAACAGATTTTCCCGATTCTGACGCCGCAAGCGCTCGATCCTGCACACCCGTTTCCGTTCATGCCCAATAAGGGGCTGGCGGTGATGTTCGATCTGGTGCGCCTGTCAGACGATCAGCCGATTCAGGAACTGGTGATGCTGCCCGCGCCGATGCCGCGTTTCGTTCGCCTGCCGGGCGAATCGGCGCGCTACATCGCGGTCGAATCGCTGGTGAAGCGGTTCTCGTCGGTGATTTTCCCTGGCTACCGCGTCATCGGTGCCGCCGAATTCCGCGTGCTGCGCGACAGCGATATCGAGATCGAGGAAGAAGCCGAGGATCTGGTTCGCTACTTCGCCAATGCCATTAAACGGCGGCGGCGCGGGCGGGTGATTCGGCTGGAACTTGAATCGGGGATGCCCGAACAGTTAAGCGCGGCACTGCGCGACGAATTGGGTGGTTCCGATGCGTTCGTTACCGATGGCGCGGCATTTCTGGGTGTCGGTGACCTTGAGGCCATCGTCGATGAGGATCGCCCAGACCTGAAATTCCCGCCCTATTCGCCCCGTTTCCCGGAGCGAATCCGCGAGTATAGCGGCGACTGTTTTGCCGCGATCCGTGCCAAGGATATCGTGGTCCATCACCCGTATGAAAGCTTCGACGTTGTCCTCGCGTTCCTGCGCCAGGCCGCGAGCGACCCCGATGTCGTCGCGATCAAGCAGACGCTGTACCGCGCTGGTAAACAGCCCGCCGTCATCAACGCGCTGATCGCTGCCGCCGAGGCGGGCAAGTCGGTGACCGCCGTGGTCGAACTGAAGGCGCGTTTCGACGAGGAGCAGAACCTGCTCTGGGCGTCGGCGCTTGAACGGGCAGGGGTGCAGGTCGTCTACGGCTTCATGGAGTGGAAAACCCACGCCAAGGTATCGATGGTCGTCCGGCGCGAGGGTGGGCAGTATCGTACCTACTGCCATTTCGGGACGGGCAATTATCACCCGATCACCGCGAAAATTTACACCGATCTTAGCTTCTTCACGGCGGATCCGCGGATCGGGCGCGATGCGGCGCAAATGTTCAATTACGTGACCGGCTATGTCGAGCCCGAGAATATGGCGCTGGTCAGCCTGTCCCCGCGCGATCTGCGCAAGCGGCTGGTGGATTGCATCGATGCCGAGATCGCCTTTGCGCGCGCGGGCAAGCCGGGCTCCATCTGGGCGAAGATGAACTCGCTGGTCGATCCCGCCGTGATCGAAAAGCTGTATGAGGCGAGCAATGCGGGGGTCGAGATCGATCTCGTCATTCGTGGTATTTGCTGCCTGAAGCCCGGCGTGCCGGATATGTCAGAGCATATCCGCGTCAAATCCGTGATCGGGCGCTTTCTGGAGCACAGCCGCATCTGGGCATTCGGCAATGGCAAGGCGCTGCCCAATGACGGCGCGAAGCTGTTCATTTCGTCCGCCGATGCGATGCCGCGCAATTTCGATCGCCGGGTGGAGTATCTGCTGCCGATCGAGAACAAGACCGTGCACGATCAGGTGCTTGATCAGGTGATGGTCGCGAACCTGATCGATAATGAACAAAGCTGGGTGCTGCTGCCCGATGGTAACTATGAGCGCGTTGCGCCGGGTAGTCGCCCGTTCAATCTGCACCGCTATTTCATGACCAACCCGTCGCTGTCCGGGCGTGGAGCGGCACTGCAAGGCAGCGATTCGGTGCCGAAATTGTCGCTGCGGCGGCGTCATTAATGCCAGCTCGCGCGTTCTGACCTGATGGCCACATTGCTTTTCCGTAAACCGAAGGTTGATCCGATCGCGGAGCCGCGCACCGCGATTATCGATATCGGCTCCAATTCGATCCGCCTTGTGGTCTATCAGGGACCGGCGCGACTGCCCGCGATCCTGTTCAACGAAAAGGTGATGGCCGGGCTGGGGCGCGGCTTTGCCGATACCGGGGCGATCGACGCCGAGGCCCTGCGCGTCGCGCGGATAGCGCTTGCGCGGTTCGCGGCGCTGGCACGCGAAATGGAGGTGACGCGGTTGCGCACCGTCGCCACGGCCGCGGTTCGTGATGCGACCAATGGCGATGAGCTGCTCGCGGATGCCCGTGCCATGGGGCTTGAGGTCGAACTGCTGAGCGGTGAGCAGGAGGCGCTGGGGGCGGGGCTCGGCGTGCTTTCGGCCATTCCGCATGCCGACGGCATTGTCGGCGATCTGGGTGGCGGCAGCCTTGAGCTGGTGCGCGTATGCGGCGGGGAAGTGCATGAACGTGCCTCGTTCCCGCTCGGCGTATTGCGGCTTGGCGCGCTTAGATCAAAAGGGCTTCGGTCATTCGATCGTCGGGTCGGATCGATGATCGAGCAGGCGGGGTGGACAGGGAAGGGCACCGGGCTCCCTCTTTATCTCGTCGGCGGATCGTGGCGCGCACTGGCGCGGCTCGACATGCACGTCACCGGCTATCCCCTGCCGGTGCTGCACCAATATGAAATGGCGCCCGCCGCGATTATCCGGAACGGTCGCACGCTCAGCCATATCGCCAAGGGCAAGCTGCGCGCGATTCCGACGCTGTCGTCCGCGCGGGTGCCGACATTGGGCGATGCGAATGCGCTGCTTGGGGTGCTGTTGCGGCATCTCGGCGCGCGTACGACGATCGTTTCGGCATTTGGGCTGCGCGAGGGGCTGTTGTTCGGCGCATTGTCGCCCGAGGAGCGGGCGCTGGACCCGCTGATCGTTGCCGCACGTGACGAAGGGCGGCGGCTTGGCCGTTTTGCCGAACATGGCGATCTGCTCGACGGCTGGATCGCGCCGCTATTCGCGGGCGAGCCGCCACAAATCGCGAGATTACGTCATGCCGCATGTCTGCTCGCTGATGTGGGCTGGCGCGCCAACCCTGAATTTCGCGCCGAACGCGGCGTCGAAATCGCGCTGCACGGCAACTGGGTGGCGATCGATGCGCATGGCCGCGCCTTGCTGGCGCAGGCGCTGTTCACGTCGCTTGGTGGCGGTACGGATGCGTCGCCGCTGATTCCCGCACTTGCGACCCCCACCGAACTGAAACGCGCGACCGCCTGGGGTCTTGCCATGCGGCTGGGGCAGCGGATGAGCGGCGGGCTGGCCGGGCCGCTGCAGCGATCGCGGATCGATGATGACGGCGCGGCGGTGGCGCTCACCTTGGCGCCGGGCGATGGCGCGCTCTACAGCGAAGCGGTCGAGCGCCGCCACAAGGCGCTCGCTAATGCGCTCGGGCGTCAGGCGGTGGTGCGGGGGTGAAAGGGTGAAAATGGCGGTATCGATTGCGATATCGTCACCGGCAAGTAACCAAAGCATCACCACAGTCGTCTTAAACTGTAAGACTAACTCCCTAGAGCCGACCCGTCGCCATGATGGCGGTTTGGGGGGATCCAAATGAAAATCACTGCGCTTCGTGCGACCGTTTCGTTTGCGGCAGTCACGCTCGGCATGTTGGCGGCGACGTCGGCGGCGGCGCAATCGCGGCAGATCACGACTCCCAATATCTCGACCGCTGATGGACCGACCACCGTGACGCTCGGCGGGACGACCTTCACGAACAAGGGAATTGTTGGCGCCGGCCGCCTGGATGCGAACACGCGCGATTTTCGCGGCGAAACGCTGGGCAGCTTTTCCGGCATGGCGATCAATTTGAAGACATGGCGGCGCAACGCCGACGGCAGTTACAGCAGCGACATCTTCACGCTGCCCGATCGCGGCCCGTTTGACGGCGGAATCGATTATCGCGACCGCGTCCACGCTGAATCAATCCGGTTCTCACCGCTCACCGGAACGGCCGCACTGCCACTACTGCCAAGTTCGCAGAGCCAGTTGGTCATCACCCCCACAGGCGGTTTCACCTTGCGCGACGCGCTCGGCAACGAGTTTACTGGCCGAGATCCGGGCGCCAGCACTGTCACCCGCGGTGGTGTGGTCTATCCGCTGGCGACCGCGGGCACGGCCAATGGCCTCATCAGCCTTGATCCGGAAGCAATTGCCTTTCTTCCCAACGGTAATTTCTACATTTCGGACGAATATGCAGCGGGTATCTATTATTTCGATGCGACCGGCAGGCAGATCGGGGTCATCCAGACGGTGAATGCGCTGCTGCCGCGCAACGCCGCAGGCACAATCGATTTCAACAGTGTCACGCCGGGCGTTGTTGGCCGTCGCAATAATCAGGGCCTTGAGGCCTTGGCGCTGACCCCCGACAACAAGAAGCTGGTGACGATCCTGCAATCGGCGACGGTGCAGGACACCAACGGTGCCAACCAGCAAACGCGCAACAACACACGCATCCTGATTTATGACATCAGCAGCAACGCAACCCCAACCAATCCTATTGGCCATTTTGTTCTTCAGTTGCCGGTCTTCAATAACAATGGATCGGGCGGTGCACCTGATCGTACAGCTGCCCAGTCAGAAGTCCTTGCGCTGAATGACAATCAATTTCTGGTGCTTGCTCGTGATGGCCTTGGGCGCGGTGTCGCAGCGGGTGCCAGCACGAGCCCGACGCCGGTCTTCAAGAGCGTCCTGCTGGTCGACACCACCGGGGCAACCAATTTGGCCGGTACCAATTTTGAGACGACGACGACTCCGATCGCCACGAATGGCACATTGCTTTCGTCGATCGTGCCAGTCCAACAAGTCGAACTCGTCAATCTGCTTAACCCGACGCAGCTCGCGCGCGTTGGGCTCAGCCTGACGCGGTTGCCGCTCACCAATCTGACCTCTTTGGGCGAGAAGATCGAGGCGATGGCGTTGGCGCCGGTGCTTGAGGAAGGTGCCCCGCAGGACTTTTTCCTGTTCGTCGGCAACGATAACGATTTTCAAGCGACCAATGCCAGCTTCAACGGTGCGCCGGCAACGCTCGGCGCGCTCGACGGTACCGGCAACAACGACAATGTGATGCTGGTCTATCGTTTGACGCTGCCAACCTATGTCGATCCGCAGGCGTTGCAGGCACTGAACCTGCTGACGCCGGATGTGCTTTATGGCTCGCGCATGGCGATGACTGGTCTGGGCAAGAGCACGACGTTGCCGGCAATGCGGTTCCTGAACAGCGAGCGCGGCTGGGACGCAGCACCAGGCGGTCGCCGCGGGAAGTTGTGGCTCGATACCGACCGGAGCAAAATCGGCGCTGGCGCTAGCCCGCTCACTGGCCTCGATGTCAACACGACGTCGTTGACGCTTGGTCTCGACATCCCGATCGGCAAAATCATCCGGGTTGGCGTGACGGGCGGCTATCGGAACCTGGACGGTGGCCTTGCCTTTGGCGCGCCGATCCAGGCCGAGGCGTGGACGGTTGGTGGCTATGCGGCAATCGAATTGCCGAATGGCCTTTATGCCCAAGCATCGGGTGCATGGCTGGGCGATGCCCAGTTTGCCCAGCTTGGTCGCCTTTCGGTTTACGGACAGCAGGCCATCGGCAGGACGAGTGGCGATGGCTGGGCGACCAGCGGTGAAGTGGGCTGGAGACTGCCGGTTGGCCGTTTCAGCGTGATGCCATTCGCCGCCGTTGACTATGTCGATCTCCAACTCGACGGTTACGCAGAACGAGGAGCGTCGGTTTCCAATGTTACCTATGCTGACCGCAGTTTCAGCCAGGTGACGGCGAGCTTTGGCGGCGAAGTCGGCATCCAATTAGGCGCAATCCGGCCTGCGCTTCGCGGTGGCTATAGCATCGAAAACGAAGCGGGTGACAGGACCGCCGCTGTCCGCCTGACGAATGCGCGGCACGCGATGGGCGGCACGGTCCTGACGCTGGCCGATACCGAGCGCAATAGTGGATTTGCGGAGGCACGAATCGCGATGCGTCAGGGTCCGCTGTCGGGCTATGTCGCCGGCCGCGGCCGCTGGGGCCGAGGCGACGACGATGCCCGTGTGTCGATCGGCGTCGGCTACGCTTTTTAAAGCGGTTTGTGATCGCACGGATTGGGTAAATCCCCTCCCCTGATGGGGAGGGGGAGTTGGTTTGATCATAACGCGCCCTAAATCGATCGATCCAGGGTCCGGGTTAGGTCGCTATTCGTCCTCCGCCCGCGTCATCTTCAGCTTGCCGTTCTTGACTGCAAAGGCCAGCCGCCCCTCGACCAGCGCGAGCGCGTCCTTGCCGAATTGTTCGAACCGCCATCCTTCAAGGATCGCAAGGCCCTCGCGCTGCCCGGCGGCCAGTGCCTCGAGATCCTCGGTTCGGGCAAGGAGCTTGGCGGCGACATCGATATCGCGCGCGCGGATTTTCAGCAGCAGCTTGAGCAGATCGGCAACCAGCGCGCCTTCCTTACCATTGCCTTGCTTGCGGTCTTCGCGCGCGGGCATGTCTGCCGCGCTCATCGGTTTAGCTGCTTCCAGCGCCGCCATCAGCCGTGCGCCGATATCGTTGTTCGCCCAGGCTGGCGACAGGCCGCGAACGCGCGCCAGATCAGCCTGTTTCTTGGGCGGCGTGCCAGCCAGATCGGCCAATGTTTCGTCCTTGATGATGCGCCCGCGCGGCAAATCCTTCGCCTGTGCCTCAAGCTCGCGCCATTTCGACAGTGCCTTCAGCCGACCAAGCACCTCTGGCTTGCGCCCGGCGATGCGCACGCGCTTCCAGGCTTCCTCGGGATCGTTCGCGTAGTTGGCGGGATTGGCGATCCGCTCCATTTCCTGATCGAGCCACGCGCCGCGACCGGTTTTGCGCAGGCGTTCGAGCATCTTGGGGAAGATCGTCGACAAATGGGTGACGTCACCGATCGCATATTCGATCTGGCGCTTGTCGAGCGGACGGCGGCTCCAATCGGTGAAGCGCGCGCCCTTGTCGACGCTGATCCCGAGATAGCTCTCGACGAGGTTCGAATAGCCGATCTGCTCGCCTTGCCCCAGCGCCATCGCCGCAACCTGGCTGTCAAACATCGGAAACGGCGTTTTGCCGGTCAGGTTATAGACAATCTCGATGTCCTGCCCGCCGGCGTGGAATACCTTCAGCACCTCATCATTCTCGGTCAGCAGATCGAGCAGTGGCTTCAGATCGATGCCCGGGGCCATCGGGTCGATTGCCGCGGCTTCGTTCGCATCGGCGATCTGGATCAGGCACAGCTCGGGCCAATAGCTGTTCTCACGCATGAACTCGGTATCGACCGCGACGAACGGCGATTGCGAAAGGCGGTGGCAAAGATTGGCGAGCGCGGCGGAATCGTCGATCAGGTCGTGAATGTGCATTCATGACGCCATAACGAGAGTCGTTCGTCTTGACAAAGCCGGGGTTGGCGGGGAAGCGCGGGCAACTGCCAAAGCCGTCATGCCGACGAAAGTCGGCGTGTTGCGGCAACCGGCGCGCCCTATCCCACAAGGCCCCAGCTTGCGCTGGGGCGACGCCAATTGAGAAGTTGCCCACCATGCACGCCTATCGCACTCACACTTGCGCTGAACTCCGTCCCGATCATGTCGGCCAGCAGGTCCGCGTGTCGGGCTGGGTGCACAAGAAGCGCGATCATGGCGATCTGGTGTTCATCGATTTGCGCGATCATTATGGCATCACCCAGATCGTTACTGATGTGAGCGGCCCCGCCTTTGCCGTGATCGAGCGGTTGAAGAACGAAAGCGTTGTGACCATCACCGGCACCGTCATTGCGCGCGCGGCTGATGTGGTGAACCCCAATTTGCCGACCGGCGCGATCGAAATCCGCGCGACCGAGGCGGTGATCCAGAGCCATGCGCAGGAACTGCCGATGCCGGTGGCAGGTGATGCCGAATATCCCGAGGATATCCGCTTGCGCTACCGCTTCCTCGATTTGCGGCGCGAGCGGCTGCACGCCAATATCCTGCTGCGCTCGCACGTCATCTCGTCGCTGCGCCAGCGGATGATCGGCCAGGGCTTTACCGAGTTTCAAACGCCGATCCTGACCGCGTCCTCGCCCGAAGGCGCGCGCGATTATCTCGTGCCCAGCCGCGTCCATCCCGGCAAATTCTACGCGCTGCCGCAGGCGCCGCAGATGTTCAAACAGCTGCTCATGGTCGCGGGGTTCGATCGTTATTTCCAGATCGCGCCATGCTTCCGCGATGAGGACGCCCGCGCTGATCGCTCGCCGGGCGAATTCTACCAGCTCGATTTCGAGATGAGCTTCGTCACGCAGGATGACGTGTTCGCGGCGATCGAACCCGTGCTGCACGGCGTGTTCGAGGAATTCGCCGATTGGCAGGGCAAAGGGCGTACCGTGAGCGCGCTGCCATTCCGTCGCATTCCGTATCGGGAATCGATGCTGAAATATGGCAACGACAAGCCCGATCTGCGCAACCCGCTGCTGATCACCGACGTGTCCGATCATTTCAAGGGATCGGGCTTTGGCCGGTTCGCGTCGATGGTTGAGGGTGGTGATGTCGTCCGCGCCGTGCCCGCACCAGCGACGGCTGACAAGAGCCGCAAATTCTTCGACGACATGAACGCCTGGGCGCAGAGCGAGGGCTTTCCGGGCCTTGGCTATGCCACGCAGAAGCAGGGCGTGTTTGGCGGTCCGATCGCCAACAATCACGGGCAGGAAGGGATGAAGGCGATCGCCGATGCGCTCGGCCTTGGCCCGGATGACGGCATCTTCTTCGCCGCCGGCAAGGAAGCACAGGCAGCGAAGCTGGCTGGATTGGCGCGCACCCGCGTTGCTGAACAGCTCGAGCTGATCGACCAGAGCCGCTTCGAATTCTGCTGGATCGTCGATTTCCCGATGTTCGAGTATGACGAGGACGCCAAGAAGATCGATTTCAGCCACAACCCGTTCAGCATGCCGCAGGGCGAACTGGAGGCGCTGGAAACCAAGGATCCGCTCGATATTCTAGCCTATCAGTATGACATTGTCTGCAACGGCGTTGAGCTGTCATCGGGCGCGATCCGGAACCACCGCCCGGAAATCATGTACAAGGCGTTCGAAATTGCCGGGTATAGCCAGGCCGATGTCGACCGCGATTTTGCCGGCATGATCAATGCCTTCAAATTCGGCGCGCCGCCGCACGGGGGCTCGGCTCCTGGGGTTGACCGCATCGTCATGCTGCTCGCCGACGAGCCCAACATCCGCGAGGTCATCACCTTCCCGATGAACCAGAAGGCGGAGGACCTGATGATGGGTGCCCCGAATTTTGCGACGCCAAAGCAGTTGCGAGAACTTAATATCCGTACCGTAGAGGTTGCAGCGCCAAAGCCATCCGCATAGCCCAACGGGCTCGGGGCGACGTTTAGGGTAAGGGGAACGATGCTCGACCACCAGTTGCAACCACCCGAACCAACGGCGCTCGTGCGCAGCCTGGGGGTGGTTGGGGTGTTGTTTCTGACACTGTCGCTTACGAGCCCGGTATCGTCGTTGTTCGTGATCGTGCCGGGTATGCTCCGCGCGGCGGGTACGGGCGCGATCTGGGCGATGCTGCTCGCCGGGATGGTCTGCGTCGCAACCGCCTATATCTATGCCGAATTATCGTCGAAATGGCCGGTTGCGGGCGGTGAATATGTGATGGTGGCGCGCACGCTGGGGCCGTTGCCCGGTTTCGTGATGCTGGGCGTCAACGTCTTCAACAACATCCTGTTTCCGCCCGCGCTCGCGCTGGGGCTGGCGGCGATATTGGGGATGGTGTTGCCCGGCATTCCCGCCGTGCCGCTCGCGGTCGCGGTGATTGCAGGCGCGATGCTGGTCGCCGTGCTGCAGATCCGGGTGAACGCCTGGGTGACGGGGGTTTTCCTGCTGGTCGAGGTGTTGGCGGTCGTCGCAGTCGTCTGGCTGGGGTTCGGCAACGCCGTGCGTCCGCTGGCGGACATGCTCGCCAACCCGGTGATGCTCGCCGCAAATGGTGCCACGCTGGAGCCCGCCTCCGCCGCTTCAATGGGGCTGGCGGCATCGATCGGCATCTTTGCGCTGAACGGCTACGGCGCGGCGGTCTATTTCGGCGAGGAAATGCACGAAGCGCCGCGCAAGATTGCGCATGCGATTTTCTGGGCTGTCGCGCTCACCTTGCTGCTCGAAATTCTGCCGATGCTCGCGCTGCTGGCGGGTACGCCGGATTTGAAAGCGGCCTTTGCCAGCGACGATCCGTTCGGGCTTTTGGTGAAGATGCGCGCGGGTGACACCACCGCCGCCTGGGTATCGATCGGCGTCGCCACGGCCGTCGTCAACGCGATCATCGCCTGTATCCTTGCCTGTGCGCGCTTCTTCTATGGCACGGCGCGCGACCGCTGCTGGGGCAGGCCAATGGATATCTGGCTGACGGCGATCCACCCGCGTTTCGCCTCGCCCTGGATCAGCACACTGATCGCGGGTGGGGCAGGGATCGCCTGCTGCTTCCTGTCGCTTGAGCTGCTGCTGGTGCTGAGCGGTACGGGACTGGTGGTGATCTATGCCGGAATCGCGCTGGCGATGATTGAGGGACGGCGCAAGGGCATGCTTGCCGATGCGCCGTTCAAGAGCCCGCTTTATCCGCTGATGCCCGTCGTTACCCTCATGGCGCTGGGCTATATCATCTGGCTCAACTGGCTTGATGTTGAGGAGGGGCGCCCCGGCCTGCTGATGACGGGCGCGCAAATTGGCTTGTCAGTGATCTATTATTTGCTGGTGTTGCGTCGCCGGGGGGCTTGGGACGTTCATGTCCCTGATCTGGGCCCAGACCTGGGAGAGGTGAAACCGGTATGACAATCAACCTCGCCGATTATGAAATTGGCGCAAAATATGACGGTGATTACGACGTCGATCTCGCCAAGGTTCAAGAGCGGCTCGCGCATATCCAGGCGGCGCATATCTGCCACCAAAAACGCGCGGCAATTGTATTTGAGGGTTGGGATGCAGCGGGAAAGGGCGGCATCATCCAGCGGCTGACCGCGGAATGGGATCCGCGTTATTTCCAGGTCTGGCCGATCGCAGCACCGAGCCCCGATGAGAAAGCGCGGCATTTCCTCTGGCGGTTCTGGCAGCGGTTGCCGCGTGATGGCGACATCGCGGTATTCGATCGCAGCTGGTACGGGCGCGTGCTCGTCGAACGGATCGAAGGCTATGCCAGCGAGGCCGATTGGCGGCGTGGCTATGATGAGATCAACGAATTCGAGGCGCAGCAGGCCGATTCGGGGACGACGATCGTCAAGCTATTCATCCATGTGACACAGGAGGCGCAGGACGAGCGGCTGAAGGAAAGGCTCGATCACCCCTGGAAGCGCTGGAAGACCGGGCTGGACGATTATCGTAACCGCGCGCGCCGCAACGAGTATCTGGATGCGATGGCCGAAATGTTTCGCCGGACCGATACGCGCTGGGGGCCTTGGCAGGTGATCGACGGCAACAACAAGAAAGCCGGCCGCATTGCTGCGCTGACCTATATCGCCGATCGGCTGGAAGCGACCGTGCCGATGGACCCGCCAAAGCTCGACCCCGAACTCGAGAAAGTCGCCCGCAAAGCGCTCGGAATCGGCTAGGGCGGCGCTGATGTCGCAGCGGCCGCATATCCTGCATCTACATTCCAGCTTCGATCTGGGGGGCAAGGAAGCGCGCGCCATCCGGCTGATGAACGCCTGGGGAGACCGGGTGCGCCATACGATCGTGTCTGGGGTGCCGAATGCGCTTGGGGCGCGGGATGCGATTGCGGCGGGCGTTCCGTATGAAATCGCGCAAGATCCGCCACCGCTCACCGGGCGGCCATCGGTGGCGCGCTATGAAGCGATTGCGCGCTATATGCGCCGCTTCGATCTGGTGCTGACCTATAACTGGGGCGCGATCGACGGTGTGATGGCGCGGCGCGTGTTCGGCAAGGGCGTGCCGCCGCTGGTGCACCATGAGGATGGGTTCAACGAAGATGAGGCGGGCGGGCTAAAGGCCGAACGCAACGCCTATCGACGCCTTGCGCTGGGGGCGGCGCACGCGCTGGTGGTACCCTCGCGCACGTTGGAAGGCATCGCGCTGGGCGTCTGGAAGCAACCGCCCGCGCGCGTTCACCGCATCGTTAACGGCATCGCGGTCGATCGGTACGCAGCCAAGTCCGAGCCCCGCGCTATCCCCGGCTTTCACCGTAAGCCGGGTGAAGTGGTGATCGGCAGTCTGGCTGGTCTTCGCGCGGTAAAGGATTTTCCGATGCTGATGCGCGCAGCGGGTGGGCTTTCGGGCAAGTTTCGGCTGGTGATCGTGGGTGAGGGCCCCGAGCGCGCCAACATCGAGCAGGCAGCGCGCGCGATGGGAATCGCCGATCGGCTGCACTTGCCTGGGTTTCTGGCTGAGCCGAACCGGTACATCGGCCTGTTCGATATCTTCGTTTTGTCATCGCGTAGCGAACAATTTCCAATCTCGGTCGTTGAAGCGATGGCATCGGGCTTGCCAATCGCCGCACCGCCGGTCGGCGATGTGCCGACGATGGTGTCCGACGCGAACCAACCGGTGATTTGTTCGCATTATGGAGAGGTTTACCTGCGCGATGCGCTGCAAAAACTGGTCAATGATGCCGATCTTCGGCGCACGATCGGCGCGGCCAACCAGGCCAAGGCGCAGGCGGAATATGGCGAAGAAAAGATGATTTCGGCCTATGCTGGCCTCTATGCTGCCGCAATGGGCAAACCCGGAATGGGTGGCTGAGTCGCAATTTGCTCGCACCGGACGGCGCTTTCGCTATACTGGTATGTTCTTACGACGAGATGACGGGATGGAGAGAGTGGCGTGTTCAAGGGCGTAAAGCCGATCATCTATGGCGGGCACGAAGTGTGGCCGCTCGTGGAAGGCGGCAAGGGCGTTGCTGCGACCAACCATGCGAGCGCGGGTGCGTGGGCCGCTGCGGGCGGGATTGGAACGGTATCGGCCGTCAATGCCGATAGCTATGATCCCGAAGGCAAGATCATTCCGCAAATCTATCGCGCATCGACGCGTCGGGAGCGCCACGAAGAACTGATCCAATACGCGATCGACGGTGCCGTCGAACAGGTGCGCCGCGCGGCCGAAATCGCGGGCGGCAAGGGCGCGATCAACATCAACGTATTGTGGGAAATGGGCGGCGCGCAGCGTATTTTGCACGGTGTGCTGGAGCGGACGCGGGGCATGGTTTCGGGCGTCACCTGTGGCGCAGGAATGCCGTACAAGCTTTCGGAGATCGCCGCGTCATACGAGGTCAGCTACCTGCCGATCATCAGCTCGGCACGTGCCTTTCGGGCGCTTTGGAAGCGTGCTTATTCAAAGGCTTCAGACTGGTTGTCTGCGGTTGTGTATGAAGATCCCTGGCTGGCAGGTGGGCACAACGGCCTGTCGAACGCCGAAGACCCGCGCAAGCCCGAGGACCCCTATCCGCGCGTGAAAGCGCTGCGTGAAACGATGCGCGAAGGTGGTATTTCGGACGATGTGCCGATCGTGATGGCCGGCGGCGTCTGGTATCTGCGCGACTGGAGCAGCTGGATCGATAACCCCGAACTGGGCTCGATCGCCTTTCAGTTTGGCACGCGCCCGTTGCTGACCCAGGAAAGCCCGATCCCCCAGGGGTGGAAGGACAAGCTGACCCAGATCGAAGAGGGGGAGGTCCTGCTTCACCGTTTTTCGCCGACGGGTTTCTATTCGAGCGCGGTTCGCAATCCGTTCCTGCGCATGCTCGAAGCACGTTCCGAGCGGCAAATTCCCTATTCGACCGAAGTGGCGGGGGATCATCAATTCCAGCTCGACGTCGGTGTGCGCGGCAAGAATTTCTGGGTCACCAAAGGCGATTTGCTGCGCGCGCGCGCTTGGTACGGTGCCGGGTTCACCGATGCGCTCAAGACGCCGGACAATACGCTGGTGTTCGTCACGCCCGCCGAAAAGGCAGTGATCCGTCAGGACCAGTCGGATTGCATGGGCTGCCTAAGCCACTGTGCCTTCTCGTCATGGATGGACAGCGACACCAATTCCACCGGTCGCCTCGCTGATCCGCGCAGTTTCTGTATCCAGAAGACACTGCAGGACATCGCGCATGGCGGCGATACCGATCAGAATCTTATGTTCGCAGGCCACGGCGCGTATAACTTCAAGGGGGGATTGAGGCAGTTCTTTTTAGACCGTGTTCTGATGAAATGATCCGCCGATGTGCCCCTGCGAAGGAAGGGGTCCGGGATCGCCAACCGCAACGCATCAGGCTCTGGACCCCCGCGTTCGCGGGAGAACGTACCGTTTGATGTGAAGCTCAGTTCCCGAATTGCTTGTGCGATCGCAGGATGATCACCACCGCGAGCGACAGCAGCAGGATCGCGCTTGCCTCGAACACGATATTTTCGGGCTTCATGTTCTTGCCCTGCAGCACGATCAGCCGGGCCAGCGCGGTGATGGCGATGAAGATCGGGTACACAAAAGGCGCGACGGAGCCGCGGCCGTTGTAGAAGACCGCGATCATGCTGATCACTTCGGTGTAGAGGAACATCAGCAGGATATCGGCAAGCGTGATCGTCTGCGCGAGAATGACGGAGTTCACCTCCCGCGCCACCGCACCGAGCGTCAGCAGCGCGATGATGATGAGCAGTCCGTGCTCGATCAGCGTGAATCCGGCAAGGGTAAGGCTCTTTATCCGCGCCTCGGTCGGGTCGATGCTGGGGCCTTCCAATGGCATCTGATCACGTTCCCTCGCCATGGCGCCAATCAGAGGCGCAGTTAGATCCAGCCTTCGAGCACCTGATCGGGCGGGCGGTGGCCATCTGCCCAGACGCGGATATTGGTGATCACCTTGTCGCCCGTCGCCAGCCGCCCCTCATACGTCGCGGAGCCCATGTGCGGCAGCATGACGACATTGGGGAGCGCCAACAGGCGCGGATCGATCTGCGGTTCGTGCTTCCAAACGTCGAGCCCGGCCCCGGCGAGCCTGCCCGCTTCGAGCGCGTCGACCAGCGCGTCTTCATCGACAATGCCGCCGCGCGCAGCGTTGATCAGGAACACATGCGGGCGCAACAGCGCGATCCGGCGCGCGTCGAGCAAGCCCTCGCTATCGGCGTTGCGCGGGGTGTGGATGGTCAGGATATCGACCGCTGCTAGCATCGCATCGAGCGATTCGTGCCAGGTTGCGGCCAGTTGCGCTTCCAGCACAGCGGGCAGGCGGTGGCGGTTATGGTAATGGATCGACAGGCCGAATGCGCGCGCGCGCAAGGCGACCGCCTGGCCGATGCGGCCCATGCCAATGATCCCCAGCGCTTTGCCGCCAATCCGGTGGCCAAGCATCCCGCCCGGGCTCCACCCCTTCCACTGGCCCGAACGGACGAGCTTTTCGCCCTCCGCCAGCCGACGGGGGACGGAAACGATCAGCGCCATCGTCATGTCGGCGGTATCTTCCGTCAGCACGCCGGGCGTATTGGTGACGATAATCCCCCGCGCGCGGGCGGCTTTCAATGCGATATGGTTCACGCCTGCACCGAAATTGGCGATCAGGCGAAGCCGTTCACCCGCCCCCTCGATCAGGCCCGCATCGATATCATCGGTCACGGTGGGAACGAGCACGTCGCAATCGGCCATGGCCGCAGCAAGCTGATCGCGCGTCATCGGTATGTCCTGGCGGTTGTTCGTTGTGTCGAACAACTGCTCCATCCGGTCCATCACCTGATCGGAAAGCTCGCGCGTCACGATCACCTTGGGATGGGGCACCTTTGGCATGGGGCGTCTCATTTCGGGCATTTGTATCGATTGGCGGCTCACGATAGCGCCGTCAACGGTGTTGAAGAAACAGGCTGATTCAAGGTAAACGCCGATTAACCAAAAACGGGGGGCTGCATGCGATTCTTGGCTGGGGTGAAACTGATCACAGCGGTGCTGATACTGGCTGGCATCGCCCCCGATTCAGCCCAATCCCAAACGCGCAAGGCACCCTATTATGCCTCAATCGCGGCGTCAAAGGCCCGTATGCGCACCGGGCCGGGACGTAATTTCCCCGCCAGCTGGTTGTATCTGCGCGCCGACCTGCCGATCAAGATCGTCGACAGCTACAAGGAATGGCGCAAGATCGAGGATCCCGATGGGACGCAAGGCTGGATGCAGGGCAATCTGTTGAGCGATACACGGACCGGCATCATCATGGGTAGCACCGCCGATATGGTGGAAGCGCCTCGTTTCAATGCGCCCTTGCTCTGGCGGGCGGCCCCCGGTGTGGTCGGCCGGATCAGCAAATGTTCGCGCGGCTGGTGCTGGTTCGATGTGCGTGGCCGTGCCGGTTATGTCGAGGCGAACCGGCTATGGGGCGTGGACAGCGGCGAACAGCTGCCGTGATCGCGACGGTTGGCATGGGGCCAACGCGGCATACCCCGTCGGCTAAGGCCGCGTGATCGGTGTTATAACCGGACTGGCGGTAGCGGTGGCGATCAGCGCACCCCATGCAGTTGATACGCTACCCAAATCGTCAATCGTGCTTGAAGTCCCTGCGACGCACCGGTTGATCGAAGGAATCACCACCGATGGCGAAACAATCTGGCTGAGCAGCGTCGTCGATCGCCGAATTCTCGTCTGGCGCGGTACGAAATTGGTGCGCGTGCTGAAGATGCCGCGCGGAACCGCACGCCCGCTCGGAATGGCGTTCGATGCCAGCCGCGACTGGATCTGGATCGCCACGGATTGCCCCCGGATCGTCGCCAGCGATCCCTGCAGTGGTGGCGCCCTGATTGCGATTAATCGGCGGGGCAGGCTGAAGGCCAATCTGCGTCCTGCAGGTGCTGATCCGCATTTCGGAGATGTCTCGGTCCATAAGGGCACCGTGAATGTCAGCGATTCGATGAACGGCGCCGTCTATGCCTGTCGCAGCGATTGCCGGGCGCTCGACGTGGTGGTGCCTGTCGGCGTCGGACGCAGCGCACAATCAACCGTGCGCTATGATGACGGACGCAGGCTGTTGGTCGCCGATTACAGCGCCGGCATCGCCAGTGTCGACGCGACCGGCGTCCGAACGCCGATCGTCCGGGAGGATGGCCGCCCGTTACGCGGGGTCGATGGCTTGGTGGGCGCGGGCGACTGGATGATCGGCATTCAGAACAGCCAGTCGCCGGGCGTTGTGCTGGCGTTCAAGCTGGCGGCGGATGGGCAGCACATGGCGGCGCTGCAGGTGCTGGCGGGCGGCGCGGACTATCCCGATCCAACCCAACTTGCCGTGTCGGGCGACCGCCTCTTGATCGTCGCCGATGCCCAATGGGCAGCCTATGATGTCGCAAAGCCCACGGGTCGCCCTGCGCAGCACATCACCCGCATTCTATCTGTGCCGATCCCGAAATGATGGCGGGAAGGGAAGGTGCCGATCGCGTTGAGGCCGAGGCGCGCGATTTCACCATCGTCCGCGACGACGCAACCGGCCCTGAAATCACCGCCCTGATCGCGCTTCACGTGACTGCCGCGCATGCAGGGACGCCGTCGCAATATGCCTATGCGCTGGGGATCGAGGCGCTGCGTGCGCCGGACATCACGATTTTCACGCTGTGGGAGGGGCAGGCGCTGCTCGGCTGTGCGGCGCTGAAAGATCTGGGGGGCGGCGAGGGCGAAGTGAAATCGATGCGCACCGACCCCGCGCATCTGCGCCGCGGCGTCGCTGCCCGCTTGCTGGGGCATCTGATTGATCAAGCGCGGGGAAGGGGATGGCACCGCCTCAATCTCGAAACCGGCACGGTGCCGTCCTTTGGTCCGGCCTATGCGCTGTATCGTCGCTTCGGTTTCATCGATTGTGGCCCCTATGCGGACTATGTCGAAAGCCCGCATAACCGGTTCATGACGCTGGCGTTGGGGGCCCAAAACGGATCGGACACGGGTCAGGCGGGATAATGATACCCGCCGCCCTTGCTCCCCCCATGGCATCGTCCTAAAGCCCGCTCCAGCGATTCCGCAGTTGCGAGGGACCCTTGGTCGATCTGTCACAATATCTGCCGATCCTGCTCTTCATCGGGGTGGCGCTCGTCCTGTCGGGGGTGTTCGTATTCGCGCCGATGGCGGTGTCGCGGCTGACGGGTTCGCACAAGCCGACGCCCGAAAAACTGACCGAATATGAGTGCGGTTTCCCCGCGTTCGAGGATAGCCGCAGCCAGTTCGACGTGCGGTTTTACCTCGTCGCGATCCTTTTCATCATCTTCGATCTGGAAGCGGCATTCATTTACCCTTGGGCCGTTTCGGTGTTCAAGCTTGGCTGGGTGGCGTGGATTTCGATGATGATCTTCATCGCTGAACTCGCGCTGGGCCTTGCCTATGCGTGGAAAAAGGGAGCGCTCGATTGGGAGTAGAACTCGAACGGGCACCCGCGGCTGGCACGTTGCCGGACGTCGCGTTCCTCAACGACATCAACAGCGAACTGGGCGACAAGGGTTTCCTCGTCACCTCGACTGAAGAGCTGTTCCAATGGGCGCGCACCGGATCGCTCTGGTGGATGACCTTTGGTCTCGCTTGCTGCGCGGTCGAGATGATCCACGTCAACATGCCGCGCTATGACCTTGAACGCTTCGGTGCCGCCCCGCGCGCGTCGCCGCGCCAGTCTGACGTGATGATCGTGGCGGGCACGCTCTGCAACAAGATGGCCCCGGCTTTGCGCCGCGTGTACGACCAGATGAGCGAGCCCAAATACGTCATCTCGATGGGCAGCTGCGCCAATGGCGGCGGCTATTATCATTACAGCTATTCGGTGGTGCGCGGCTGTGACCGGATCGTCCCCGTGGACATCTACGTCCCCGGCTGTCCGCCAACCGCCGAAGCACTGCTGTATGGCATCATGCAGCTCCAGCGGAAGATCCGCCGGGTCGGGACAATCGAACGGTGATGGCTCGCACAACCGAAATCCTCCCCAGCATGGGGAGGTGGCAGCGCAACGCGCTGACGGAGGGGGCAGGCCGGCAGCGTTACGCTTGCGGTGATCCCCCTCCACCAGCTTCGCTGGTCCCCCTCCCCGTGCCGGGGAGGATTTGATGCGCTCCTCTGCTCCTCGTTACGCGCCAAATGACGGCGTGATCGATGTCGCCCGCGCCGCGTTGGGCGGCATGATTATCGATACACTCGATGCGCATGGAGAGGTGACGCTGACGGTTGATCGCCTGCACTTGATCGATGCAATGGTGGCGTTGCGCGATACGCCGGGGCTTGAATACCAGCAGTTGATGGAGATTGCCGGGGTCGATTATCTCGACCGGGCCGAGCGCTTCGACGTTTGTTATCACCTGCTCAGCCTGACGCGGAACCACCGTATCCGGGTGCGCGTGACGACCGACGAGGAAAAGCCGGTGCCGTCGGTGACCGTGATGTGGCCGGTCGCGGGCTGGCTCGAGCGCGAGGTGTACGACATGTACGGCGTGCTGTTCGACGGCAACATGGATTTGCGCCGCATCCTCACCGATTACGGCTTTCGCGGGCACCCGCAGCGCAAGGATTTCCCACTCTCGGGCTATGTCGAGCTGCGCTATTCGGAAGAAGCGAAGCGCGTGGTGTATGAGCCCGTCAAGCTCGCCCAGGATTTCCGCAGCTTCGATTTCATGAGCCCCTGGGAAGGGGCGGACTATATCCTGCCCGGTGACGAGAAGGCGCCGGCAACGCCCCCCGCCGCACCGCCGCCGCCGACGCCCAAGACCACCGAAACCACCGCACAGACCGGTGCGGGCAAGTCCGGTCCCGATGCCGGCCCCAAGCCTGTCGACCCCGATGTGGTGAAAAAGCCGCGTGCGTCACGTGCCAAGAAGGCGAGCCCCGACAATGGCTGACTATATGGAAAAGCTTGCCGGGATCACCGATGCCGCCGATCCCACCACCGGCGATGTCGCGATCGAGAATTACACGATCAATTTCGGCCCGCAGCATCCTGCCGCGCACGGCGTGTTGCGGCTGGTGATGGAGCTGGACGGCGAGATCGTCGAGCGGCTCGACCCGCATATCGGCCTGCTCCACCGCGGCACCGAAAAGCTGATCGAGCACAAGACCTATCTGCAGGCGCTCCCGTATTTCGACCGGCTCGATTATTGCTCGCCCTTGTGCATGGAGCATTCTTACGTGCTCGCGATCGAGAAACTGCTCGATCTCGAAGTGCCGCTGCGCGCGCAATATCTGCGGGTGTTCTTTGCTGAATTGACGCGCATTTCCAATCACATGCTCAATCTCGGCAGTCACATGATGGATGTCGGCGCGATGACGCCGAATCTGTGGCTGTTCGAAATTCGCGAGGATTGCCTGAACTTCTTCGAGCGCGTCTCGGGCGCGCGGATGCACTCGGCCTATTTCCGGCCCGGCGGCGTGCATCAGGATACGCCGCTCAAGCTGCTGACCGACATTGCCGACTGGCTCGACACGCGATTGCCACGGCTGTTCGAGGATGCGATCAGCCTGGTCGCGGACAACCGCATCTTCAAGCAGCGCAACGTCGATATCGCGGTGGTGAGCCGCGAGGACGCGATCAAATGGGGCTTTTCCGGCCCGATGATCCGGGGCGCGGGCATTGCGTGGGATCTGCGCAAGTCGCAACCCTATGACGTCTATGACCGGATGAAGTTCGAAATCCCGGTCGGCACGCGTGGCGATTGTTATGACCGGTTTATGGTCCGCGTCGAGGAAGTGCGCCAGTCGATCAGGATCATGAAGCAGTGCCTTAACGAGATGCCCGAAGGGCCGATCGCCAGCCTCGATCGCAAGGTCGTGCCGCCCAAGCGCGCCGAGATGAAGCGATCGATGGAAGCGCTGATCCACCACTTCAAGCTCTATACCGAGGGCTTCCACGTTCCCGCAGGCGAGGTGTACGTCGCGACCGAAAGCCCCAAGGGCGAATTCGGCGTCTATCTGGTGAGCGACGGCACCAACAAGCCGTACCGCTGCAAGATCCGCCCGACGGCCTTCTCGCACCTGCAGGCGATGGATTTCATGAGCCGGGGCCACATGCTGGCCGACACGACGGCGATTCTGGGCGCGCTCGATATCGTTTTTGGCGAGTGCGACCGGTGAGCGCAGCTTCCTTCCCCCGTCATGCTGGACTTGATCCGGCATCCCGCTTCTTGTTTGTCGCCGCGTCGAAAGGCAGCGGGACCCCGGATCAAGTCCGGGGTGACGGAGTATTTGGAAGTGAGTGAAGCGCACCGCATCCCAGCTGGCAGCGCACCTCGCGGGTTCAATCGCGTCGTCGACCTTGCCGACGATGTCGCGTACCGGTTTCGCGTGCCGTTATCGATCCTGTCGGTCGGCCTGTTCGTGCTGACTTGTGCCGATTATGCTGGCTTTCTGCGACTGCCCAACGTCGTGGTCATCGGTGGGACGCCCGGTCTGATCGTCGCTGTTGCCTTCAACGCCATCTGGTGGGGTTTCCTCTATCCCCGCGCCGAAAAACGCCGCGCTGAACGCACCACCCACTCCCATCCGATGAAAGCCAAGGCAAATGGCTGATCACGCCCCTATCCCCGACGAAGCCGAAACCCGCGCGCGCTGGGGCGATTTTGCCTGGACGCCGGAAAACGCCGCCAAGGCGAAGGAAATCGTCGGTCGTTATCCCCCCGGTCGCCAGCAATCGGCGTCGATCCCGTTCCTCGATCTCGCCCAGCGACAGGTCGGCGCGGCGACGCAGACACAGGGCTGGCTGCCGGTGCCCGTCATCGAGTTCGTCGCGCGCGAACTTAGTATGCCCTATATGCGGGTGTATGAAGTCGCGAGCTTCTACACGATGTTCAATCTCGCCCCCGTCGGTCGCTATCACGTGCAGGTGTGCGGGACGACGCCGTGCATGCTGGCGGGATCGGATGACGTGTTTGCCGCGTGCAAGAACCATGGCCTGATCAAGGGCAAGACGACGCCCGACGGCTTGTTTACGCTAACCGAGGTCGAGTGTCTCGGCACCTGCGCCAATGCGCCAATGGTGCAGATCAACGACGACAATTTCGAAGATCTCGACTATGATCGCATGACCAAAGTGCTCGAAGCACTGGCGCGGGGAGAGGCGCCGACACCGGGCTCACAGATCGGGCGCCAGACGAGCTGCCCGGAGGGCGGCCCGACCACGCTGAAGGACATGGTGACCGAGAACCACGATTATCGCGGGGAATGGGCATGACGGTTGAGGAAACGCGGTTCATTACCGAGATGCTGCAAGGCATCCGGAGCGACACGAGCGACGTGAAATCGCGGATGACCAGCATGGAATTGCGCCAGACAGCGATGGAGCACCGGTTGCTTGGTATCGATACCCATCTGGCTGCAGTTCAGCACGATGTGAGTGCGCTGATCATTGATATGCGCCGCGTGAAGCAACGGCTCGAACTGGTGGAGGAATGACGGCATGAACATTCTGATCGCAATCGGCGTCGCGTTGCTCGCGCTGTTCGTCCTCGTCGCGCTGGTGAAGCTCGCCTTTGGGCTGATTGTGCTTGCGCTGATCCTCGGCACAGGTGTTGCCGCCTATTTCGTTGCCGAAAAGCTGATTGGGCAGGGGCGATGACAATGAATAACCGGTATTTGCTCTTGCGTGAGCGCCCGATTCCTGCGGGGCTGATATGGTCGGTGCTGACCATGGCGATCATTCTTGCTTTCGATGCTTGGATCGATTCCCCGAAACAGCTTGATCAGGCCGGTTTCGAATTCGCTCTTTTGCTCATCGGCGGCCAAGTTTGGGCGTTTTGGCTCCGCCGCCACGAGGATGAGGTCGATACTCATGCTCGCTGACCGAGAAACATCTTGCTGGGGAGGGTGGTGATGCCCAATGCCACAAAGGCTGGCGTACCGATCATCGGGATCATTTTCCTGTTGCTGGCCGTGTTCAGGTTCATCAACGGCGAGTCATGGGTCGTCTGGGCTATTCTGGGCTTTCTTTTCGGCGGTTTCGGCATCTTTACGAACCGATCGGGTCGTGACACGTCGGGGGGAGACAAGGCGTGAGTCTCGCCGACAAAGATCGTATCTTCACCAATGTTTATGGCTTCCAGTCATGGCGGCTGGAGGCGGCGCTGAAGCGTGGCGATTGGGATAATACCAAGGCGCTGCTGGCGCTGGGGCCGGATACGATCATCGATCAGATCAAGGCAAGCGGTCTGCGCGGGCGTGGCGGCGCGGGGTTCCCGACCGGCACCAAATGGAGCTTCATGCCCAAGGAGCCGAAGCCCGATCGCCCGAACTTCCTTGTCATCAATGCCGATGAGAGCGAGCCGGGCAGCTGCAAGGACCGCGAGATCATCCGCCACGATCCGCACAAGCTGATCGAGGGCGCGCTGGTCGCCGGTTTCGCGATGCGCGCGCGCGCCGCCTATATCTACATTCGCGGCGAGTATATCCGCGAGGCGGAGACGCTTTTTGCGGCGATTGCCGAGGCGTATGACAAGGGGCTGATCGGCAAGAATGCGTGCGGATCGGGCTATGATTTCGACGTGTTCTGTCACCGCGGTGCGGGCGCTTATATCTGCGGCGAAGAAACCGCGATGCTCGAAAGCCTTGAGGGCAAGAAGGGCCAGCCGCGGCTGAAGCCGCCTTTCCCGGCGGGCGCGGGGCTCTATGGCTGCCCGACCACGGTCAACAATGTCGAATCGATTGCGGTCGCGCCCACCATCCTGCGCCGATCGCCCGAATGGTTCTCCAGCTTCGGACGCGAGAACAACAAGGGCACGAAGCTGTTCCAGATCAGCGGCCATGTGAACAAGCCGTGCGTGGTCGAGGAAGCGATGAGCATACCGTTCCGCGAACTGATCGAGAAGCATTGCGGCGGTGTGCGCGGCGGGTGGGATAATCTGCTCGCGGTGATCCCCGGTGGCTCATCGGTACCCTTGGTGCCGGCCGCCGAGATCATGGACGCGCCGATGGATTTCGACGGGCTGAAGGCGCTCGGTTCGGGCCTCGGTACCGCTGCCGTGATCGTCATGGACAAATCGACCGATATCGTCCGCGCGATCAGCCGCCTGAGTTACTTCTACAAGCACGAAAGCTGCGGCCAGTGTACCCCTTGCCGCGAAGGCACCGGCTGGATGTGGCGCGTGATGGAGCGGATGCGCACCGGTGACGCCGACGTCAGCGAGATCGACACGCTCTACCAGGTGACCAAGCAGGTCGAAGGCCACACGATCTGCGCGCTGGGCGATGCGGCCGCCTGGCCGATCCAGGGCCTGATCAAGCATTTCCGCCCTGAGATGGAACGCCGCATTGCGGAGAAGCGCGGTGGTGACGCGGCACCGATGATGGAAGCTGCTGAATAATGCCTAAACTCAAAATCGACGGTATCGAGATCGAGGTGCCCCAGGGTGCCACCGTGCTGCAGGCGTGCGAGCTGGCGGGGAAGGAAATCCCGCGTTTCTGCTATCATGAACGCCTGAGCATCGCGGGCAATTGCCGCATGTGCCTGGTCGAGGTGAAGCCCGGCCCGCCAAAGCCGCAGGCTTCTTGCGCGCTGCCAGCGGCCGAAAATCAGGAGATTTTCACCAACTCGCCGATGGTGAAGAATGCGCGCGAAGGGGTGATGGAGTTTCTCCTCATCAACCACCCGCTTGATTGCCCGATCTGCGACCAGGGCGGGGAATGCGATCTGCAGGACCAGTCAGTCGCCTATGGCCGTGGATCGTCGCGCTATGACGAGAACAAGCGCGCGGTAACCGAGAAATATATGGGCCCGATCGTCAAGACGGTGATGACGCGCTGCATCCAGTGCACGCGCTGCGTCCGCTTTGCCGAGGAAGTCGCTGGCGTTGAGGAAATCGGCGCGATCGGGCGCGGCGAGAATATGCAGATCACCAGCTATCTCGAACATGCGGTGACAAGCGAGCTCAGCGGCAATGTGGTCGATCTCTGCCCGGTCGGTGCGCTTACCTCGAAGCCCTATGCGTTCGAGGCACGGCCCTGGGAGCTGAAAAAGACGCTAACGATTGATGTGATGGACGCGGTCGGCACCAATATCCGGCTCGACAGCCGCGGGCGCCAGGTGCTGCGCTGCCTGCCGCGCATCAACGAAGACGTGAACGAGGAGTGGGCGACCGACAAGACGCGCCACGCAATTGACGGGCTCGTGCGCAAGCGGCTCGATCGACCGTTCGTGCGCAAGGACGGCAAGCTCGTTGAGGCGAGCTGGGATGAGGCCTTCGCTGCAATTGCGGCAGTAAAGGCTGGCAAAAGTGTGGCGGCCATCGCTGGCGATCTGATCGATTGCGAAACAATGTTTGCGGCCAAGGCGCTGCTCGCGAAAATGGGTTCGTCGTTGCTCGAAGGGCGCCAGACCGGCATGGCCTATGACGTCACGTCGCTGGCGGCCGTTAACTTCAACACCACGATTGCGGGCGTTGAGCGCGCAGATGCGATCTTGCTGGTCGGCACCAATTTGCGCTGGGAAGCGCCACTGGTGAACACCCGGGTACGCAAGGCGATCAAGAAGGGGGCGAAGGTCTTCGCGATCGGGCCGGAGACGGACCTGACCTATAAGGTCGAATGGCTGGGCAATGGCCTGTCGGCGATGGGCAAGCTGCCTGAGGCGGCGGCGGAAGCGTTCAAGAATGCCCAGCGGCCGATGATCATCGTCGGCGGGGCTGCCCTGAAATCCGGGCATGGTGCCGCGCTGGCGTTCGCCAAGCAGCATAATCTGGTGCGCACGTTGGAGGACGGCACCGCCTGGAACGGCTTCAACGTCGTGCACATGGCGGCGGCGCGGATGGGCGGGCTGATGCTCGGCTATGCGCAACCGGGCGGCATTGCCGATATCGCCGCAGCAAAGCCCAAGCTGGTGTTCTTCCTGGGCGCGGATGAGGTCGATTTCTGGGACTTCGCCAAAAGCTTCAAGGTCTATATCGGCCATCACGGCGACAAGGGCGCGGCGCATGCCGATGTCGTCCTGCCGGGCGCAAGCTATGCCGAGAAATCGGGGACGTGGATGAACCTGGAAGGCCGCGTTCAGCGCGGCGAACAGGCGGTGTTCCCGCCCGGCGATGCGCGTGAAGACTGGACGATCCTGCGGGCACTTTCGGCGGTGATGGGCCACACGCTGCCGTTCGACACGATCGATCAACTACGCGCCGACATGGCCAAAGCTGTGCCTGAGCTCGGGCAGCTTGGGCTTGTGACGTTCGACTGGGCACCCGCCGCACTTGACGCAAAAGGCGAGGGCGAGATCGGCTATCCGATCAAGGATTTCTACCTCACCAACGCCATTTGCCGTGCCAGCCCGACGATGCAGCGCTGCTCGGCGGAACTGGTGCACGGCCAAAGCTTTGCGGAGGCGGCGGAATGACCTGGTGGTTCACCTATCTCGGCATGCCGTTTGAGGGCGCGTGGTTCCTCGCGACGCTGATCGACATCCTGCTGATCGCATTGCCGGTGATGCTCGCGGTCGCGCTGATCATCTATGCCGATCGCAAGATCTGGGCGGCGATGGCGCTGCGCCGCGGGCCGAACGTTGTCGGGCCATTTGGCATTCTGCAATCGTTCGCGGACGGCCTGAAGGTATTCCTGCAGGAAACGATCATCCCGTCGAGCGCGAACAAGGGGCTGTTTCTGCTCGCGCCGATCATCACCTTTACCGTCGCGCTGATCGTATGGGCGGTGGTGCCTTTCCAGGCCGATCTGATCCTGTCGAACATCAATGTCGGGCTGCTATACGTGCTCGCGGCGAGTTCGCTTGGGGTGTACGGCATTATCCTGGCGGGCTGGTCGTCCAACTCCAAATATCCCTTCTTCTCGGCGATCCGCGCGGCGGCGCAGATGGTCAGCTATGAAGTCGCGATCGGCTTTGTGCTGATTTCGGTGGTGCTGTGGTCGGGCACGTTCAACCTTGCCGGTATCGTCGACGCACAGAAGAATGTCTGGGGCTTTGCGGCATTCCCGGTGAATGGCTTCGCGTTCAACCCGTTGCTCTTCCCGATGGCGGTGGTGTTCTTCATTTCGTCGCTCGCGGAAACCCAACGTGCGCCGTTCGACCTGACCGAGGCTGAAAGCGAGCTCGTCGCGGGATACCAGACCGAATATTCCTCGATGGCATTCGCGCTCTACTGGCTGGGCGAATATGCCAACGTCATCCTGATGTGCGTGCTGAATGCGACGCTTTTCTGGGGTGGGTATCTGCCGCCGGTCGATTGGGCGCCGCTTTATTATGTGCCAGGCATCATCTGGCTGTTCGGCAAGATGCTGTTCTTCTTCTTCCTGTTCAGCTGGGTGAAGGCGACCGTGCCGCGTTACCGTTATGATCAGCTGATGCGGCTCGGGTGGAAGGTGTTCCTGCCGCTGTCGCTGATCTGGGTGTTTTTGGTGAGCGGCTATCTGATGATCCAGCGCGTGGGGCTGCCGGTATGATCTGGCTTGCGCTCCTTGTCGCCCCGCCGCTCCAGACGTCGGAGGTCGCGCCCGAGGAGTTTCGCCGCAAGGTCACCCTGAATCACATGTGCATCACCGAACTGCCGACGGAGTCTGGCTATAAGGAGGTTGGCTTAATCAGCCTTGTTCGCGGCGAAAATGCCGCAAACGTTGCCGTGACAAAGGTGAAGAACCAGCCATCAATGTTTGAGAAGGGCTTCGTCACGGCCGCCAAAGTGGAAAAAGAGCCCAATGTGACGCGCTTGATCGCATCGCTTGATGGGGAACAACAGGGTCGTCCAGCCAAGCTGGAGATCACGCTCACATTTAAGGATGGGGACGGAATGGGTGTTGCCCTGAACATTTTTGAGAGCGCCAAGGAAACCCGCTTCTTTTGCTTCCCTCAGGTCCCCGGACAAATCAAATGAGCATCGCGCAATTCATCAAGTCGTACACGCTCTACGAGTTCATCGGCGCACACATGAAGACGCTGCGCTATTTCTTCCGCGCCAAGGCGACGATCAACTATCCCTACGAGAAGAACCCGATCTCGCCGCGGTTCCGGGGAGAGCATGCACTCCGCCGCTATCCCAATGGCGAGGAGCGCTGCATCGCGTGCAAACTGTGCGAGGCGGTGTGCCCGGCACAGGCGATCACGATCGAAGCCGAGCCGCGCGACGACGGCAGCCGCCGCACGACCCGCTACGACATCGATATGACCAAGTGCATTTATTGCGGCCTTTGTGCCGAAGCCTGCCCGGTGGATGCGGTGGTGGAAGGGCCGAATTTCGAATTCGCGACCGAAACCCGCGAGGAGCTCATCTACGACAAGGCGAAATTGCTCGATAATGGCGATCGGTGGGAGCGTGTGATCGCGGCAAACCTTGCCGCCGATGCCCCTTATCGCTAAGCGCGCTGTGACTTCAGGGACCATCATGATTCACCAACAACACGTCACCCCGGCAAACGCCGGGGTCTCACGCGGCTCGGGAGCGCTTCGCCTGTGCGGGACCCCCGTTTCCGCTGGGGTGATGGTTGCGGTGACGCGCGCATGATCCAGATCTTCGCCTTTTATCTGTTCGCCTCGATCGTGCTGATCTCCGGTGCGATGACGATTGCGTCGCGCAACCCGGTGCATTCGGTGCTGTGGCTGATTTTCGCCTTTTTCAACGCTGCCGGGCTGATGCTGCTGGTGGGGGCAGAGTTCATCGCGATGCTGCTCGTCATTGTTTATGTCGGCGCGGTTTCGGTGTTGTTCCTGTTCGTCGTGATGATGCTCAACATCGATTTCGCCGAAATGCGCCAGGGCTATGTCCGCTACCTTTGGCCCGGTATGGCGCTCGCCGTCGCGCTTGCGGCCGAACTGTTCGTCGCGCTCGGCGCCTGGAAATCGGGCGGGATCGCGCTCGGGCGGCGGATCGCGCCGATGACGGGGGATGTGCCCAATATCGAAGCAATCGGGAACCTGCTTTACACCCGCTATCTCTACATCTTCGAAGGCGCAGGACTGGTGCTGCTTGTCGCGATGATCGGCGCGATCGTGCTGACCCACCGCCAGCGTAGTGGCGTGAAGCCGCAAAACATCGCCCGCCAGGTCGCTCGTCGCCCGCGCGATGCGACCCGCAATGTCGATGCGCCCGTCGGCCAGGGGGTGGAGCTGTGATTGAGTTGGCGACACCGACTCCGTTTGTGTCGAGTGAAGTCGAGACACGTGCCATTCGCGCAGCGCTCGTGGCATGTCCCTCGACGATGCTCGGGACGAACGGACGAGTGGGGATCGAACTGTGATCGGTCTCGTCCATTACCTTGTGGTCGCGGCCATCCTGTTTACGATGGGGGTGCTCGGCATCTTTCTGAACCGGAAGAACATCATCGTCATCCTGATGGCGATCGAGCTGATCCTGCTCGCGGTGAACCTGAACTTCGTCGCCTTCTCCGCTTATCTCGGCGATCTGGTGGGTCAGGTGTTTGCGATGTTCGTGTTGACCGTGGCAGCGGGGGAGGCCGCGATCGGGCTGGCTATTCTCGTCATCTATTTCCGCGGCCGCGGCACGATTTCGGTCGACGATGTCAACCGGATGAAGGGTTAGTTTTCCGTGGGGGCATCGATCCTTCTCATCGTTTTCCTGCCATTGCTCGCGGCCATCGTCGCCGGGTTGGGCAATCGCGCGATCGGCAATGTGCCGGCGAAGGTGCTGACCACTGGGGCGCTGTTCGCCTCGGCCGCGCTCAGCTGGCCGATCTTTCTCGGCTTTTTCGCCGACACTGCCAGCCCGAGCGTCACCCTGGTATTCGACTGGATCCGATCGGGCAGTCTCGACATCGTCTGGTCGCTGCGCGTCGATGCGCTGACGAGTGTGATGCTGGTCGTCATCACCTCGGTCTCTGCGCTCGTCCATCTGTATAGCTGGGGCTATATGGAGGAAGACCCGGATCAACCGCGTTTCTTCGCCTATCTCTCGCTGTTCACCTTCGCGATGCTGATGCTGGTGACCGCCGATAACCTGGTCCAGATGTTCTTCGGCTGGGAAGGGGTGGGGCTCGCCTCCTACCTGTTGATCGGTTTCTGGTTCCGCAAACCCAGCGCCAGCGCGGCGGCGATCAAGGCGTTCGTGGTCAACCGCGTCGGCGACCTGGGCTTCATGCTCGGCATTTTCGGCACCTATCTGGTGTTCAACACCGTCCAGATCGACGAAATCCTGCGGCTTGCGCCCGGGATGGCGGGATCGACGATCGGCTTCCTGTGGTTCCGCGCCGATACGATGACGGTGCTGTGTCTGTTGCTGTTCGTCGGCGCGATGGGCAAGTCGGCGCAGCTTGGCCTGCACACCTGGCTGCCCGATGCGATGGAGGGGCCGACGCCCGTCTCCGCGCTGATCCATGCTGCAACGATGGTGACGGCAGGTGTTTTCATGGTGTGCCGCTTGTCGCCCATGTTTGAGCAGAGCCCGGTCGCGCTGACCGTGGTGACGACGGTGGGGGCCGCCACATGTTTCTTCGCCGCGACGATCGGGCTGGTACAGACCGATATCAAGCGCGTGATCGCCTATTCGACCTGTTCGCAGCTCGGTTATATGTTCTTTGCTGCAGGTGTCGGCGCTTATGGTGCGGCGATGTTCCACCTTTTCACGCACGCTTTCTTCAAGGCGCTGCTGTTCCTCGGCGCGGGCAGCGTGATCCATGCCATGCACCATGAGCAGGATATGCGTTTCTATGGTGGCTTGCGCAAAAGCATCCCCGTCACCTTCTGGGTGATGATGATGGGGACGCTGGCGATCACCGGGGTCGGCATTCCTGGCGTGATTGAGGGGCTGCCCGCGATCGGCTTTGCGGGCTTCCATTCCAAGGACGCGATCATCGAAGGGGCATGGGCATCGGGCCAAACCGGCGCGTCGATCGTCGGCATGATCGTGGCACTCATCACCAGCTTCTATTCGTGGCGGCTGATGTATCTGACTTTCTATGGCAAGCCGCGCTGGGCGCAGTCCGAACATATTCAGCACGCGGTGCACGCGCATCACGATCACGGGCACCACGCCGATGATGGTCATGATCACCATGCGCCCTCCAGCGATGACGGCACGGCGGGCTATCACCCGCATGAAAGCCCCTGGTCGATGCGGTTGCCGCTGCTGCTACTGTCGGTCGGGGCGATCGCCGCCGGGTTCGTGTTCCACGGTGCGTTCATCGAGCCCGAGGCGGGTGAAGCGTTCTGGAAGGGCAGCATCGCGTTCCGTGAGCATTTGATGCACGAAATTCACGAAGTGCCGCTGTTCGTGAAGCTGAGCGCGAGCATCGCGATGCTGGCGGGGCTGGGCGGGGCGTATCTCGCTTATATCGTTCGGCCATCGCTGCCCGGTCAAATCGCGCGTAGCTTCAGCGTGATCTACGATTTCCTGCTCCACAAATGGTATTTTGACGAGCTGTACGATCTGCTGTTCGTGAAGCCTGCCTTCGCGCTTGGTCGATTGTTCTGGCACCAGGTGGATGAGCAGACGATTGATCGCTTCGGCCCCAATGGTGCGGCGGCTGTCGTCGCGCTGGGCAGCCGGATGGCTGGGCGGCTTCAGACCGGCTATATCTATACCTATGCGTTCGTGATGCTGTTCGGGCTGACCGCGGTCGTCACCTGGGCGATTGCGAGCTGATGGCGATGACCGGCCTTCCCATCCTGACGATCATGATCGCGGTGCCCGCCGTCGCGGCGGTGCTGTGCCTGTTCCTGAACGCCAGCGGCGCGCGCTGGCTGGCGCTGCTGGCGACGCTGATCGATTTTGCGCTCGGCGCTTATCTATGGACCCATTTCGATATCGGCGGGCCGCAATGGCAGTTCGTCGAGCACGCCCAACTGCCGCTGTTTGGTCGGTTCGGCTGGGCGCTGGGGATCGATGGCTTTGCGCTGTTGCTGATCATGCTCAGCGTGTTCCTGATGCCGATCTGCATCGGCGCGAGCTGGGAGACGATCCAGAAGCGCGTCCCTGAATATATGGCGGCGTTCCTCGTTACTGAAATGCTGATGATCGGCACCTTCGCGGCGCAGGATCTGTTCCTGTTCTACGTGTTCTTCGAGGCAGGCCTGATCCCCATGTACCTCATCATCGGCATCTGGGGCGGCGCGAACCGCATTTACGCGAGCTACAAATTCTTCCTCTACACCTTGCTCGGATCGGTGCTGATGCTGATCGCGATGGTGTGGATGGCGCAATATGCGGGCACCACCGATATTCCGACATTGCTCAATACCGACTTCCCCGATTACGCGCAGACCTGGCTGTGGCTGGCGTTCTTCGCATCGTTCGCGGTGAAGATGCCGATGTGGCCGGTCCATACCTGGCTGCCCGACGCGCACGTGCAGGCGCCCACTGCGGGATCGGTGATCCTCGCCGGCGTGCTGCTGAAGCTGGGCGGCTATGGTTTCCTGCGCTTCTCGGTGCCGATGTTCCCTGAAGCCTCGGCGCAATTGACTTGGCTGATCCTCGCCCTGTCTGCAGTGGCGGTGATCTACACCTCGCTGGTCGCGCTTGTGCAGTCGGACATGAAGAAGCTGATCGCCTATTCGTCGGTCGCGCATATGGCGATCGTGACGATCGGGCTTTTCGCTTTCAACCAGCAGGGCATCGAAGGCGCGATGATCGTGATGCTCAGCCACGGGCTGGTCTCCGCCGCGCTCTTCCTGTGCGTGGGTGTGATCTATGATCGGCTGCATACCCGCGAGATTGATCGCTATGGCGGCCTCAGCATCAACATGCCGCGTTATGCCGTACTGTTCCTGCTGTTTACGATGGCCTCGGTCGGCCTGCCGGGTACGAGCGGGTTCGTGGGCGAATTCCTGAGCCTCGCGGGTACCTATCAGGTGTCGACCACCGCGACGTTGCTGTGCACGACGGGCATCATCCTCGGCGCTGGCTATATGCTCTATCTCTATCGCCGGATCGCCTTTGGCGAGATCGTCCATGACGATGTCCGCGCAATGCCTGATCTCAGTTTGCGTGAAATGGCGCTGCTCGTGCCGATCGCGGCAGCGGTGCTGTGGATGGGCGTTTACCCCGAAAGCTTTATCGCGCCGATGCGGGATGATGCCGCGACCTTGGTTGCCCGGGTGTCGCGCGCCACGCCGGAGGGCGATTCACAGCCAACGCCCGGAAAACCGGCAGCGGCCACGCCCCATGCGGAGGCGCATTGATGGATTATACCGCCAATCTGGTGATGACCTTGCCGGAGATCGTGTTGTCGATCGGCGCGCTGGTGCTGATGCTTGTCGCGGCTTGGGGCGGGCAGGCGGCATCGCGCGCGATTTCCTGGACCGCGGTGGCCGTACTGGTCGGTGCCGGCATCGCGCTGATCGGCCCCGCATCAAGTGGCGGGACGGCGTTTTACGGGCTGTACCACGCTGACGGCTTTGCCGCTTTTTCCAAGGTGCTGATCTACGGCGCGGCGGCCGTGGCGATCATCATCGCGCCGCGTTTCTTCGATTCGACCACCGGCGATAATCTGCGCCCTGAATATCCCGTACTGATCCTGCTCTCGGCCGTCGGCATGGGGATGATGGTGTCGGCGGGTGATCTGCTGACGCTTTATGTCGGCCTCGAACTGCAGAGCCTTGCCGCCTATGTGCTCGCCAGCTTCATGCGGCAGGATGCGCGTTCGGCCGAGGCTGGCCTGAAGTATTTCGTGCTCGGTGCGCTCGCGAGCGGCATCCTGCTTTACGGCATGTCGCTGGTGTACGGCTTTTCGGGCACGACCGTGTTCAGTTCGATCGCAACGGCTTATGGCGAAGGGCATTCGAAGGGGCTGACCTTTGGTCTCGTGTTCGTGTTCGCCGGACTCGCCTTCAAGATGAGCGCAGTGCCGTTCCACATGTGGACGCCCGACGTTTATGAAGGCGCGCCGACCCCGGTCACCGCCTTTTTCGGCAGCGCACCCAAGGTGGCGGCGATCGCGCTGACGGTGCGCGTTGCAGTTGAGGCGATGGGGCCAGCCGTCCTCGAATGGCGGCAGATCGTGATCTTCGCTTCACTCGCTTCGATCGTGCTGGGCGCTGCGGGCGCCATCGGCCAGACCAACATCAAGCGGCTGCTGGCCTATTCGTCGATCAACAACGTCGGCTTTGCGCTGGTCGGCCTTGCCGCCGGATCGGCCGAGGGTGTAGCTGCGGTGCTCGTCTACCTCGCGATTTATGTCGTGATGACGCTAGGGAGCTTTCTCATCGTCCTGCAGATGCGGGGCGTTGACGGACAGCCGATCGAGGCAATCGACAGTTTGTCGGGCCTTTCGCGTACCCAGCCGCGGCTGGCGCTGGCGATGGCGATCATGATGCTCTCGCTGGCGGGCATTCCGCCGCTGTTCGGCTTCTACGCCAAGCTCGCGGTGTTCTGGGCAGCGGTTGAGGCCGATCTGTTTGCCTTTGCCGCCATCGGTATCGCCGCGTCGGTAATTGGAGCCTATTATTATCTGCGGATCTTGAAGATGATGTATATCGACGAGCCTGCAGGTCCTGGCTTTGCGCCGATGCAGAGCAAGCTTGAAGGCGGGCTGATCCTTGCTTCCGTCGCGTTCCTTTCGCCGCTTGGATATCTCGCCATCCCTGCCATGGGGGTGTGGAGCATGGCCGCAGCCCAGGTGATGTTCCCATAATCACCATAAGATCGGTCGCCGAAACCGGATCGACCAACGCCGACATGATCGCGCTTGCCGCCTCGGGGGCCGAGGAAGGGTTATGGCTGCGCGCCGATCGCCAAACGGCGGGGCGCGGGCGGCAGGGTAGGGCGTGGCAATCGCCACTGGGTAATCTCTACGCGAGCACGCTGGTGCGGCTGCGCCCTGGTGATCCGCCCCCGGCGACGCTGGCGCTGGTGGCGGCCGTCGCGCTGGAGGAAGTGGTGAGCGCCTATTTCGGGCATCACAACGCCACGCTCAAATGGCCCAACGATTTGCTGCTCGGCGGCGCTAAGCTGTCGGGTATCCTGCTCGAGCGGGCCGGGGACGCGATCGTGATCGGGTTCGGCGTTAATCTGGCGCACCACCCGGTCGATCTCGATCGTCCCGCGACCAGCCTCGCCGCGCACGGGGTAACGCCGACGCCCGATGATTTTGTCAGCACTCTCGCCGACGCGCTCGCGCGCTGGATTGCGCGGTGGCGCGGGGAGGGGCTGGCCACCGTGCGCGATCGATGGATGGCGCGCGCCCACACCCCCGGCACCGCGCTTACCGCGCGCCTGCCCGATGGCAGCGCGGTGGATGGCATTTTCGAACGGCTCGACGGTGACGGCGCGCTGATCCTGCGCTTGGCGGACGGCACCGCGCGTGCCATTCACGCAGGCGATGTGTTTTTGATCTGAAGGGCTTTTGGCCATGCTGCTCGCGATCGATGCCGGAAATACCAATGTGGTTTTCGCCCTGCTGAAAGATCGGGCGATCGTCGCGCGTTGGCGCATCGCCACTGATCCGCGCCGCACGGCGGACGAATATGCCGTATGGCTGAGCCAGCTGCTTCAGCTGGAGGGGCATGATCGCAGCGACATTCACGGCGTTATCATCGCCACGGTCGTTCCCCGCGCGCTCCACAATCTGCAGACGCTGGCGCGCAAATATTTCGGTGGCGAGCCGCTGATCGCAGGGCAGTCGCCGGTCGAATGGGGGATCGAGATCGATGTCAAGGAACCCGGATCGCTGGGTGCCGACCGCGCGGTCAATACGATCGCTGCCCATGCGCTGTATCCCGGCGACTTGATCGTCATCGATTTCGGTACCGCGACGACGTTTGACGTTGTTGATTATACCGGGGCGTATAAGGGCGGCATCATCTGTCCGGGTATCAACCTGTCTCTTGACGCGCTGGTGACGGCGGCGGCCAAGTTGCCCCGTATCGCCATTGAGGCGCCCGCCGATATGAGCGTGATCGGCCGCGATACCGTTAGCCAGATGCATATCGGGATATACTGGGGCTATATCGCCATGATGGAAGGGCTGGTCGCGCGCCTGAAGGCGGAGGTCGGCCGACCGGTCAAGGTGATCGCCACGGGCGGTCTGGCGATCCTGTTCGAACGTCAAACCGATGTTTTTGATCATGTCGAACCCGATCTGACCATTCAGGGACTGGCGATGTTGTGGGATCGCGCCCATATAGCTGCCTAGAGCATATGGCAGCGCGTACCTGTTCGAGCACCGATCTGGCAGCGCCGCTTTCCCATTCTCTTCGAAATTCATGCGCCTGACCGCGCACTCCCATGGCCGTTCGCCACCGCGAGTGGCCGAAACAGAAAGAACAAGAACTTAGTGACTGTCCCGAAGAAAGAACTCCTGTTCCTGGCCCTGGGTGGGTCGGGCGAAATCGGCATGAACGTCAATCTCTATGGCTGTGATGGCAAATGGGTGATGGTCGATTGCGGCATCACCTTTGCCGATCCCAATTATCCGGGCGTCGACGTGATCCTGCCGGATCTGGCGTTCATTGAAGAGCGGATCGACGATCTGCTCGGCATCGTGCTGACGCATGGCCATGAAGACCATATCGGCGCGCTGCCCTATCTGGCCGAGGATCTGGGCGTGCCGTTGTTCGCGTCCCCCTTCACCGCCGGTCTGATCCGCGGCAAGCTGGACGAGGAAGGCATTGCCGACCGTGTAAAGCTCAACATCGTGAAGGCCGGCAAGGATTTCCAGCTCGGGCCGTTCGGCTTCCGCTTCGTGCCTGTGGCGCATTCCATTCCCGAGGGTAACGCCCTGTTGATCACCACGCCGTACGGCAAGGTATTCCACACCGGCGACTGGAAGCTCGATGACGAACCCGTCATCGGAGCGCCAGCGAGCGCCGAAGTGATGACCGCGATCGGTGACGAAGGCGTGCTCGCGCTCGTCTGCGATTCGACCAATGTGTTCAATCCCGAAGCCTCAGGCTCCGAAAGCAGCGTCCGGAAGGGATTGTACGATGTCGTCTCCGCCGCCAAGGGCCGTGTGCTCGTCACTACCTTCGCGTCCAACGCCGCCCGCCTGAAAACGCTGGGCGAGGTTGCGCGCGATACGGGCCGCGCGATGTGTGTGGCAGGGCGCTCGCTCGATCGCATCCTGAAAGTCGCGCAGGCCACCGGCTACCTCACCGATTTCCCCGAAAGCGTCGATTGGGATGCGGCGATGCGCTTGCCGCGCGACAAGGTGCTGATCGTCGCGACCGGCGGGCAGGGGGAGGAACGCGCTGCGCTCGCCCGGGTTGCGTTCGGATCGCATCAGATTTCGCTCGATGCGGGCGATACCGTGGTCTTTTCGTCGAAACAGATCCCCGGTAACGAAGTCGCCATCGGCCGCATCCAGAATGCACTGGCGGCCAAAGGCGTGATCATGATCACCGATCGGCAGGCGCATGTGCACGTCTCGGGCCATCCCGGCCGCCCCGAACTGGCGACGATGTATGGCTGGATCCGCCCGGAACTGCTGATGCCCGTGCACGGTGAGATGCGGCACATGATGGAACATGCACGCTTCGGCCTGTCGCAGGGGGTGCCCCGCGCGCTGGTGCAAAGCGATGGCGATATCGTTCGGCTCGCGCCCGGCGCGCCCGAAAAGATCGGCCATGCACCGGTCGGTCGGCTCGTGCTCGATGGTGACGTGATCCTCCCGGCGGATGGCACCACCATCAACGAACGCCGCAAATTGGCGCTCAACGGCCAGATTTCGGTCGCAGTCGCGGTCGGCAAGAACGGGGCGCTGATGGGGCAGCCCCAGCTCAAGATTCAGGGGATACCGGTCGAGGAAGACCGGGAGCCTTTCCTCGACGAAGCGAGCGATGCCGCTGCCAAGGCCGTGCGCGACGGCGGCAAGGATCGCGACAAGACCCGCGAACAGGTGCGCCTTGCCGTGCGCCGCGTCGCGGGGCGCTGGACCGGCAAAAAGCCGATCGTCGACGTGCTGCTGATCGAGGCCTGATCCGATGCAGATCACTTCCATGCTCGCCATCTATTTCCTGATGTGGGCATTTTCGATCTTCCTCGTCCTGCCCTTCGGGGTGCGGACGGCGGAAGAGGCAGGGGTTGAGCGAATCCCGGGGCAAGCCGAAAGCGCGCCGCATCAATTCAGCTTCGGCAAGATCGCGCTGCGCACGACGATCGTTGCCACGGTGATGTTTGTGCTGTTCCTGCTGAACTATGAATTTGGCTGGGTGCGTGCGGAAACGTTCGATTTCTTCGGCGGGATGAAGCCGGTAACATAACGGCCCTGTCGGTCGCCGCGATCGTTGACGTTAGATCAGACCCATGTCGCGTGCTTTCATCGCGGCATCGGTTCGGTTCGCCGCCCCCAATGCCGCCAGCGCCTGAGCGATATGCGCTTTCACCGTCGATGGTGAAATCGCAAGCGTTCGGGCGATTTCCTTGTTCGTTTCGCCGTCACCGATTAGCCGCAGGACTTCAATCTGGCGCGGCGACAGACGCTCGGTCGACTTCTCCAACGGATTGGCAATCGTCGCCATCTCACCAATGCGTGGGGGCAGGTAACGCCCGCCGGCCAGGACCAGTTCGATGGCAGCGGCGATCATGGCGGTGTTGGCCGATTTGAAAATGAATCCGGCCACCCCGTCATCAAGCAGCGCGAGCATCAGCGCATCGTTCTGCGCTGCCGTGACGATCACGATCCGCGTATCGGGCGCGCGGTGCCTGATTTGGGCAATGCCCTCGCGTGGCAGGGATCCCGCCATGCCCAAATCAACCAGGCACAAATCGGGCTGACGCTCGGCAACCGCCCATGCCGATGGATAATCATCGGCCTGCCATATTGTCGCCAGGGGCCATTTCGTTTCCACCGACATCGCCAACGCATCGCGAACCAGGGCGTGATCATCGGCGATCAGGCAGCTTTCCACAGTCGCTCCTCGCGGGCAGATGGTGCCGCTGCCAGCCGCAGGCGAAAGGCGGCGCCGCGCTGCCATCGCTGATCCAGCATGATGTCACCCTGCATCAATTCCATCATCCGCCGCGATGACGACAGGCCGATTCCAAACCCGCCAACGGCCGCTCCATTACCGCTCCCTTGAACATAATCGTCGAACAGGCGCGGGATATCGTCAGCGCCGATCCCGCGTCCATCATCGATAACCCAGAGGAAGATCGATTCTGCCTGTTGGCGCGCACCGAGCAAAATGCGCGCGCCGTTCGAATGCCGGATGGCGTTGCCGATCACGTTGTTAAGCGCTCTTTGCAGCATGGCCGCATCGGCCAACACCCATTTGCTGCTGGGCACCGCGATCAATCGAATTTTTGCGGCACTCGCGGCGGGCAGGTGATGCTCGATGATATTGGCAAACACTGCTTCGAGCGCGACGGGCTCGATCCGTGCCGTGACGGCCCCTGCCTCGAAGCGCAAATGATCGAGCATTGTTTCAAGCAGGGCATCGACCGCGGCAAATGCCCGGCGCGCACCCGTGGCAGCGCGTTCTCGAAGGCGCGGATCACCATCCGATAACGCTCGTTCGAAATACAGGGCAGCGGCCTGCACCGGCTGGCGAAGATCATGTGATGCCGCAGCGATGAACCGCGTCTTGGCATCGCGTTGCGTGGCGGCATCGGCCAAGGCTGCCGCCAGGGCGGTATTGGCACGCTCGGTATCGGCCCGGGCGCTGATCGCCGCCTGAATGGACTGATAGGTCATTCGGTGCAACCCGACCAGGCTGATGGCGACAGCGCCAAGCACAATGGCCAGCGGCACGGCATAAGGCAGTTGATAGACGAGGACGAAGGCAATCGCGGATGCCATCACGGCCATTTGTTCCATCATCTGCCACGGGCCAGGATCGGCACCCAGCACCATCGCCACAAAAGTGGTGTACAACACCAGCATGACGTACTGCAGAGGCAGATCGGCATTGGGGAGCAGAATCCAGATACTCAAAGCGATCAACGCTGACATCGCAAAGGTCGTCAACCGCGATATCTTGGCATAGGGGCGAAGGGCAGCTTCAGTGCTCGGCCCCTGAATCGCAAATGCCACGGTCAGCAACATTGGAGAGGCGATAACGAGGCCCATTCCCGCCAGCCAAGGATTGAGCACTTCTGGCGCCACACGACCGTGAAACGTGATGCCGATGAAGATGATCGTCCCTGCCAGCGTAAACACGCCCAAAATCGAGCGCGACGCCCGAGCGGTCAGCTGGGTGGCATAAGCGCGCCCGGTTTCGTCGAAATTGCGGAGTAGCCAGCGTTCGAAGGCATCGATCATTGTTCTGGCCGCCTCCCCCATGCGGCCTATCCATGTGGTTGATAGCGAAGGCGGGAGATAAGCGTCTAGTCTGATTATTAAAGTTGGCGTGAAGGGCGGGTGATGGCCGTTGGACGGGTTCCCGATTCGACTGATCTGCGCGGTGCCGGCAATGTATTTGGTGGCTTTGACCCGATCGGCCCGAACACCCTGAATGCTATTTTGACCTGTGTTCAGGAAGTGCGCCGACGCTTGCCGCAGCGGCCCAAATGCAATTCTTCGACGCTGCTCATCCAATATGGCCAGCGCATCATTGCCGGGACAGCGCCAATTGACCCGCCGTTAACTCGCGATCAGCAGGCAACGGGGCTAGCAGATAAGGCGGCCGACAGCGACGCCAGCTTGGCTCTTTGCGTCGACCAACCCTCGCGGTCTGCGGTGGCGACCCTGCTGACGCTCAAGACGAGTTTGGCAACGGGGCAGCCATTTGCCTTTCTTTTCCTGCATGGCCATGATTCTCGATCGGTTGCGACGCCGGGCAGTCGGATCGATGGGCTATCTCCAGATGATGGTCGCGCCAATGCGCATACAGCCGTCGCTGTTGGGTATGACGACGCGCAGCAGGCCTTCATGATCATCGAGGCGTCACCCGAACGCACCCCAGCCGATGGCAATATTCTATTCCTGTCCTACGCCTATGTGACCCATCCGGTACTGGCACAGGATGTTTGGACGATCAGAACCCTGAACGGAGGCGCCTGACGACGACGGCAGTATCGTCGTTTCCGGTTTGAGGGCGGTGTGCGCTGGATTGAGCCGTGCGCTTCCCCTGAGTCACCATCGATTGCGCAAATGCGTTCAAGCCTTTCGGGATGATCACCGCCATATGCGCGGTACGTCGAAGCTCGCCGTGGCTGGAACAAAAAGGACATATGTCATGCAATTCAGGATGTTCTGCGCGGTAACCGCAGTCTTCGTTTCTGTCTTCGCGCCCAATACCGCCCAATCACAAGACGACCGCGCTCAAGCCGGAATCGTCATGCAGGTCGATGCGCTGAAGACAGGTGCAGGCTTAGTGTATTGCGATCTGTACAACACTGAAAAGGGTTTCCCCAACAAACCGGAGCGCGCCATCGCCCGCGTTAAAGTGAAGCCGACGGGGAAAAAGGCGGACTGCGTTTTCCGTGATGTGAAGGAGGGCCGATACGCTGTGGCGCTGTGGCATGATGTTGATGATGACGGCAAACTCGACACCAATTTTCTGGGCATACCCCGCGAACCGGTCGGCTGTTCAAATAATGCGAAGGGGCGCTTTGGCCCCCCGAAGTTTCGCGACGCGGCCTTCGATTACAAGCCGCCTTTGTTGAAGCAGACCGTTCGACTGGAGTGACCGTCGATGAACATCAGCGGTAACACCGTGCTTGTGACGGGCGGGGGGGCTGGCATTGGCCTCGCCATTGCAACCGTGTTCGCGCGGCGTGGCAATGATGTCATCATTTGTGGTCGCGATGAGCGCAGGCTCCACGCCGCAAAGCAGGCCGTTCCGTCGCTTCACACCCTGGCCTGCGATGTTTCCGTCCGGTCAGAGCGCCATCGTCTTTTTGAATGGGCGACAACCGAATTTCCGAAGGTCAACATGGTGGTCAACAACGCCGGTATTCAGCGCGAGACCAGTTTTCTGACCGGCGCGCCTGAGCTGTTCGACGGTGAAAGCGAGATCGAGACGAACTTGACCGCGAGCATCGAACTGTCTGCGCTATTCGTCCCGCATTTTCTGACGCTGGACGGCAGAGCAGCGATCATCAATGTCACGTCGGGGCTGGCCTTCATTCCGCTCAAGTCCGTGCCGGTATATTGTGCGACAAAAGCGGGCTTGCACTCGTTTTCGATGTCGCTCCGGTCGCAGCTAGCGCCGACGAACATCAGCGTTTT
>NCEE01000026.1 GCA_002280555.1 Sphingomonas sp. 32-62-10 | reverse complement strand
GCCGGTCTGCACGCGGCGCGGCGGGTTGGTGCTGGTGCAGGAAATCTTCGGCGTCACCGATCACATCCGCGATCTGTGCGACGAATATGCGCAGGACGGGTATGAAGTGCTGGCGCCTGCGCTGTTCGATCGCGAGCATCCGGGGTTTGAGGCCGATTATACCGGCGAAGGTTTTGCACGTGCGGTGCAGCTCGCCCGGGAGCTGCACCCGTTCGATCAGAGCCTCAGCGATGTGCAGACCTGCATCGATGCGCTGACGGGCAAGGGGCCGGTGTTCGTCGTCGGCTATTGCTATGGCGGCTCGGTAGCCTGGTTCGCGGCGACGCGACTGACCGGCGTGACGGCGGCGTCAGGCTATTATGGAAGCCTGATCCCCGGCGCGGTCGATGAGGAGCCGAAGGTGCCGGTCATTTTGCATTTCGGGCGCTATGATAACGGCATCCCGATGGAAGGTGTCGACAAGGTAGTCGCGCGCGATTGGCCAAATGCGACCGTCCACATCTACGAAGCCGGACACGGCTTCAATTCGGACCGCCGCAAGGATTACCACGAACCCAGCGCCGATCTGGCGCGCGAACGCACGCTTGAGCTGTTTGAGGCAAATGGCGGGTGAGCCTAACCTTAGTACTTTAGCCGTTCATTGGGGGACGAATGACCGAAGGCGGATCAAACCGCTCGGTTCTCGCGCTGGTCGCGATGATCGTGTTTGTCGACATTGCCGGGCTGGGGCTGATCCTGCCGGTGATGCCGCGACTCATCATCTCGCTCAGCGACGTGACGATCGACCGCGCCGCGGAGATCGGCGGGTGGCTGTTGTTTGCCTATGCCGTGATGCAGTTCCTGTTCGCGCCGGTGATCGGTGGACTGAGCGATCGGTTTGGGCGGCGGCCTGTATTGCTGCTGACGCTGTTCGCGCTGGGGATCGATTATGCGCTTATGGCCTGGGCGCCGACGCTTGCATGGTTGTTCCTGGGCCGGGTCATTTCCGGAATCATGGGCGCTACCTTTACGGCCGCCAATAGCTGCATTGCCGATATCGTCCCGCCGGCCGAGCGCGGGCGGGCCTTCGGCGCGCTGGGCGGGGCGGGGGCGGCAGGGTTCGTTCTCGGACCCGGCATTGGCGGCTTGCTCGGCGGGCTGGGCGAGCGGGTGCCGTTCATGGCGGCGAGCGGCGTTGCACTCACGGGCGCGCTGATCGGCTGGTTTGTGCTGAAGGAAACGCTGCCGCCTGATCGCCGCCGCGCCTTTTCCATCCTTCGCGCCAACCCGGTCGGCAGTGTTGTGCAGATGGCGCGGATGCCGCTGGTGATCGGGTGTCTGGTGACGATTTTGTTCATGCAGCTCGCGGCGCAATCGCAGCTTTCGGTGTGGAGCTTTCAAGGGATCGCCCGCTTTGGGTGGAGCCCTTTGGTTATCGGCATTACGATCGCGTTGTTCGGCATCATGATGGCGGGTGCGCAGGGTTTCGCGGTCGGGCCGCTGGTCAAGCGATTCGGGGCGCGGCGCACGGCGGTGGTGGGGCTTGGATGTGGCCTGCCATCCTATCTGATTTTGGCGACTGCCCCGAATACGGCCGTCCTGCTTATCGGCATGGTCGTCGGTGCGTTGGCGGGCGTCACTTTTCCGGCGATGCAGCAGATGATGACGCTGCGCGTGCCCGACGACGCGCAAGGCGAGCTGCAGGGTGCGATTGCCAGCGTGATCAGTCTTACCTCGATCATCGGCCCGCCGATCATGACCGGCGTTTTTGGCGCCTTTGCTGATGTGAAGGGGCTGTACTTCCCCGGCGCGCCGTTCCTGCTGGCGGCGATATTGCTGTTCCTTGCGTGGCTGGCGTTGATCGTCACGATGCTGCGTCATGGCGGGGAGGCGGCGGCGGTTTGATCGCAGCCGCCAGCCGCGCTGGGCGTCAGACGATTCCGCCTTCATCCTCGTAATCGAGCAGGTCGGCCGGCTTGCAATCAAGCTCCTGGCACAGCTTTTCGAGCGTCTCGAAACGGATGCCCTTAACCTTGCCCGATCGCAGCAGCGACAGGTTGCTCTCGCTGATGTCGATCCGCTGGGCGAGGTCCTTGGCGCGCATCTTTCGCCGCGCGAGCATGACGTCGAGGGTAACGATGATCGGCATGGCTCAGACGATCTGCGCGTGATCGGCGGCAATATCGGCGGCAACTGCCTGAACCCGGCCAAGCAGCCTGATCGCGAGGCCGACGCAGATCAGCGCGATCTGGGTAGTGATGTAAGCGCCCGTCACCGCGTCCATCCGGTCGTTGGCGGGGCCAACCGCGAGTGCAAGGATCGCGCTGACCGTCAGCCAGTCGCCGACACGACCGATTAGTCGGCCGCCGCGCGCGGAAAGGATTGTCCCGCCCGAATAGACCTCAAAGAGCTGCCGGGCCGTCCAGAGCGCGGCAATCAGCGCAACTGCGGGAAGCGACCTGACGGCGGTTTCCATAATCATTGCCGAAGCGCCGACCATATCAGGTGTGCCGATCGCAAAGATCAGGCCTTTGAGCGGCACATAGAGGATCTGGCTAAAGAGCAGGAAGGCGCCAACCCCAACCGCCCATCCGAAGAGGCTTTTCAGCCGCTGGCTTTCGGCGTGCAGCCGGTCGATGGCCAATGCTTTCATGATGCGTCCTTTCAATTGATGTTGAAGTTGAAGCTGACCTGCAGCGAGCCGCTGCCGATCGAAATTTCGGTATGCAGGCGCGGACTTGCCGAACTGGCCTTGGGGAAAGGCGTGTTGCCGTTGCCCCAGACAAGCGCCGCCACGACCGCGACCGCGCAAAGGGAGAGCGAAAAGCCCGTCCAGCTACCGCGAAACTGGCGTTCCGGATAAGTCGACTTTCCATGTTGCATTTGCGTATCCTCATTTAATTTACGTAAAACATAAATTAAATGATTTATTACGTCAAGACCTTCCGTCGAAAAAGTGATTTATGAAGGAGCCGCAAGGGGTTGCGATCTCCGAATCGGCGGCTGTTTTGATCGCAACGCGCGGGATGGAGCGGCCGCGCAGCGCGCCTATATCGACGGCATGAGCACTGAGACCATTGATCCCGACTCGGCCTGGGCCGCCTTCATCGCCCGCGACCGGCACAGCGATGGCCGTTTCGTCGGCGCGGTGCTGAGCACCGGCATCTATTGCAAGCCAAGCTGCCCGGCGCGGCATCCCAGGCGCGAGAATGTCGTGTTCTACCGCGATGGCGCCGAGGCGGCGGCGGCGGGGTTTCGTGCCTGCCTGCGCTGCAAGCCCGATGAGGTCGGGCGTGACCGGGTCGCGGTCGCTCGCGCCGTTGCGCTGATCGAGGGGGCAGAGGAGACGCTCGGGCTCGACGAGCTGGCGGCGATGGTCGGCTATGCACCGCATCATTTCCACCGGTTGTTCAAACGCGCGACCGGCGTGACCCCCGCCGCCTATGCGCGTGGGTTGAAAGCGCGGGCGGCGGCGCAGGCATTGATGAAGGAGACCAGCGTGACCGAGGCGATTTACGAGGCCGGCTATTCGGCCCCCAGCCGGTTCTACGAAGGCGCAGGCAAGCGACTTGGCATGACGCCGAGCGCGTGGAAGCGCGGCGGGGCAGGGGCGACGATCCGCTGGGTGATCGTCGATACCAGCCTTGGGGCGCTGCTCGTCGCAGCGACCGACAAGGGGCTGTGTCGGGTATCGTTCGATGAGGGCGAGGCGGCGCTGCGGTTGCGCTTCCCTCAGGCGGAGATCCTGCCTGGTGGATCGGCGCTCGCTGATCTGGCAGCGCAAGTCGTGGACAGCGTCGAATCGCCCGATCGCGATATCGATCTGCCGATGGACGTGCGCGGCACCGCGTTTCAGGAGGCGATCTGGCAGGCACTGCGCCAGATTCCCGCCGGTGAAACCCGCAGCTACAGCCAGCTCGCCGCGATGGCGGGCAACCCCAGCGCGGTTCGCGCCGCAGGAACCGCATGTGGAGCAAACCATCTCGCGGTCATCATCCCCTGCCACCGCGCCCAGCGCAGTGACGGCACGATGGGCGGCTATGCATATGGGGTCGATCGCAAGGTTGTCTTGTTGGACCGGGAGAGCGTGAAATGACGAGCTATCGCATCAATGGATTGCCAATTGAGCGTTTCGCGAACTTGATCGGACGCAGCGACGCAGAACTGGCCGAGATTGGCGCCGTCCGCGTGAAGGCCGATCACAAGCCCGGCTACCCGTGCCGGATCACCCTTGAAGATGCCGAGGTCGGCGAACCGGTGATCCTGCTGAATTTTGAGGATCACGCGGTGGGCTCGCCCTATCGCAATCGCTACGCGATCTATGTCCGTGAGCGCGCGACACGGGCGGCTGCGCTGGAAAATGCGCTACCTCCCGTATTCGCCAACCGACCGATCGCGCTGAGGGCGTTCGACGAAGCCGGTATGCTACGCAACGCCGCGCTCGCTTTGGCGAACGACGCAGGGGAGAAGATCGAACAGCTATTCGCCGATCCTGCCATCGCATACCTCCACGCCCACAATGCCGCGCATGGATGCTTCGCTGCCCGTATCGATCGCGGCTGAAAGGGCTTTACCCGTAGAGAGCGACCGCTACGCTGCGCGCGCAACTCTGGGGGAAGTATGGACGACATCGCAACCAAGCCGCGCGGCAAGAGCCTCGTCTGGCGGATTATTCACTTTCCGCCGATGACTCTGATCGTCGCATTTGGGGTGATGGCGGGGGCCAGCGTGATCGCGACTGGCCTTGCCGCTGCAGTTGGCGCGCGGAGTGACGGGCAATGGGCGATCGTTGGCGGATCGATTGTCGCGGCGGTGTTCGTCATCGCCTATATCGGTTTCGGGCGTCTGGTCGAGCATCGCCAGGTTACCGACTTGTCGCTGAAAGGTGCACTGGTCGAATTGCTGGCAGGGCTCGCGATTGGGGTGGTGCTGTTTTCGTCGGTGGTGGCGGTGATGGCGCTGGCCGGTGCCTATGAAGTCGTCGGTACCCAGCCGTTGAGCGTGCTCTATCCGATCATCGGTATCTCAATCGTGTCGGGCGTGACCGAAGAGATCATGCTGCGCGGGCTGTTTTTCCGGATCATCGAGAATTGGCTGGGCAGTTGGGTGGCGCTGGTGCTGTCGGCGGCGCTGTTTGGGGCGCTGCATCTCGGCAATCCCAATGCCAGCGCGCTCGCCGGTGCTGCGATCGCGATCGAGGCCGGGGTGATGCTCGCGGCGATTTATATGGTGACACGGCGGCTTTGGGCAGCGATCGGGCTTCACGCTGCGTGGAACTTCACTCAGGGCGGTATTTATGGGATCGCGGTATCGGGTTTCGAGGTAAAGGGCCTGTTGGTCCCGCGCATCACCGGTCCGGAACTGCTAACCGGGGGCGATTTCGGCGCAGAGGCATCGCTGCCTGCGATGCTGATCTGCACAGCTTTCGGGATCGCGTTACTGGTCGTCGCCGCGCGGCGGGGGCAAGTGATGAAGCCTTACTGGGCGCGCCGTCACGATGCCGCCGACGGCGCTGCTCCCTTTGGGGTATCCGCGGGCGCCGGCGCGCAATCATAGACCAGCCACTCGTCGGGGCGGGCGGGCAGCGCGGCGCGGATTGCGGTTTGCTGGCGCGACAGCAGTTGGCGCTCGGCTTCGCTGGTCGTGCAGGCCTTTTGCTTCACCGCCCCCCGCAGCGACCGCGCCTTTTTCATCTGCGCGGCTGAAAGCAGGTAACGGCTTTCCGAATAGCTGCGTGTCGCCAGATCATATTCGAGCACGGATACGGTCTGCTCGTCATTCGGCACCAGGATGCGTTCCCACTTGGCGCCGTTTTCGGCATATTGCGTTCGCCCGTTCATGCAGCCATCGGGCTGCCAGTCGATCGTGACGTCGGCGGGATTGGACAGGTTGATCCGGCTGCGGTCGGGCGCAATCCGGCACAGCATCTTGCCGAAACTCGCCTGCACGGTGGCGCTGGGGGCCGTGTCGGGCGGCGGCACGGCGAGGGTAACGTCGCCGTACGGCCGGGTGAGGAACACAACTGCGGCGGCGATGATCAACAGCACGCCTGCGGCGCCTGTCCAGATCGCGCCCTGTCGCCGCCGCCGCGATTCCAGGATGCCCGCCCCGCCGATGCCAAGCGCGCCGATCACCAGCAACAGTCCGGCAATCGCGATCACATTTTCGCGCCGCCGCTCGGCTTCGATCCGGGCCTTGTCGAGCGCAACCTCGCGCTGCAAAGCCTCCCGCATGGCGGCGGCCTGCGCATCGGCGGCGCGCGCCTCGGCGGATCGGACCTGCGCATCCTGGCCCTGCCGCAGCCGTTCCTCGGCACTAATGCACGGCGCACTGGTTTGCGCAAAACTCTGTTTGGCCTCTTTCAGGAATGCCGCGATTTCGGAATTGGCGACGGCAAAGCCGAAGCTCGAATCGCCTTCCTCGGCCTTGGTGATCGCCGAATTGGCGCCAATCACCCGACCACAGATATCGAGCAGCGGACCGCCCGAATTGCCGCGCGCGATGCCGGCTGTATGCAGCAGCACGTCGACACCGGTCAGTTTGCGCGTGCCCGAAAACCCGCCTTGCGACCGCACCGGGCCAAGCGGCTTGATGAAATCGGCGGCACTTTGCGCGGTCGCGACATCGACATTTCCGGGGTAGCCAAGTGCGATCACGGCCTCGCCATCGGTCGCAGCACCGGGGTAGAATGTGAGCGGGGGCAGGCGCGTGCCGGTAAACTCGATCAGTGCGAGATCGCGCTGCGCATCATAGGCGATCAGCTTGCCCTGATAGGATTTATCGCCTTCCGACGGGACAACGCCGATCACCACATTGTCGGGGTACCGCGCTGCAAGTTCCACCACATGCGCGTTGGTGACGATCCGGTTGGGGGAGACGGCAAAGCCGCTGCCATGCCCGAAGCCGACAACTTCGCCTTCCGCCGATGCGATCGTCACAACACGCACCACGCCCCGCGCCGCCGCCGAAATGTCATCGGCTCGCGCAGGCGCCGTCGCCGTTATAAGCATTGCCAGAAACAGGATCAGTCGGATCATCGGATCACTCTATCGAAGGGCCTTCGACAAGCATGCCCGGGCCCGATGGCGTCCATAAGGCAGGATCACAGAAAATTATAGGGATCGACATCGACGGCGACACGTACTTTTGCGGGCCAACCGAGCCCACCCAGCCAGGCGCGGATCACGTCCTGCACGTCGAGCGCGCGGCGGGCATGGACAAGCAGCCGGAAGCGGTGCCGCCCGCGCAGCATTGCCAGCGGCGCGGGTGCGGGGCCATAGACATACATGCCGTCGCATTCAGGCGCGGCCCGCTTGATCTCGCGCGCCACGTCTTCGGCGGCCTGGCGATCCTCCGACGATACGATAATCGCTGCATAGCGGCCAAACGGTGGCGCATCGGCCTCGCGCCTAGCCTCGGTTTCGGCGGCATAGAAGGCATCGGCATCGCCCTTCACCAGCGCCTGCATCACAGCGGCCTGCGGACTGTGCGTCTGGATGAAGACATGTCCGGGCTTGCGTTCACGCCCTGCGCGCCCTGCGACCTGGCTGATCTGCTGAAACGTCCGTTCCGCCGCGCGCAGATCACCCCCGCCAAGCCCCAGATCGGCATCGATCACGCCGACCAGCGTCAGATTGGGGAAATGATAGCCCTTGGTCACCAGCTGCGTGCCGATCACGATGTCGATATCGCCTGCTTCCATCCGCTGGACGAATTCGGCGGCTTTGGCGGGGGACCAGAGCGTATCGGACGTCACCACCGCGCGCTTGGCATCGGGCCAGTACAACGCGACCTCGTCAGCGATGCGTTCCACCCCGGGCCCGCAGGCGACGAGTGTATCGGGGTTGCCGCATTCGGGGCATGCCTCGGGCACCTGCTCGACATGGCCGCAATGATGGCAGGCGAGGCGCCGGACGAGACGGTGCTCGACCATCCAGGCGGTGCAATTGGGGCATTGGAAGCGGTGCCCGCAGGTGCGGCACAGGGTGAGTGGCGCATAGCCGCGTCGGTTGAGGAACAGCAGCACCTGCTCGCCCCGCGCGCGGGTCTCATCGATGGCGCGGACCAGCCGGGGGGCGATCCAGCGACCGCGCTCGGGCGGTTCGGCGATCAGGTCGATCGCTTCGATCACTGGCATTTGCGCGGTGCCATAACGACCCGGCAGCTTCAGTTCGGCATAGCGGCCAAGCGCCACCTGATGCCGCGTCTCGATCGCCGGGGTGGCCGATGCCAGCACCACCGGGCAGCCCTCGAACTTGGCGCGCATCACCGCCACGTCACGGGCGTGGTAATGCACCCCGTCTTCCTGCTTGAAGCTCGTCTCGTGCGCTTCATCGACGATGATCAGCCCCAGATCGGCATAGGGTAGGAACAGGGCGGATCGCGCGCCCACCGTTACCAGCGCCTCGCCGCTCGCAATCGCGCGCCAGGCACGGCGGCGCTGCGACTGTCGCAGATCGGAATGCCAAGCCACCGGCGCGCACCCGAACCGCGCAGCAAAACGCGTCAGGAACGGCTCGGTCAGCGCGATTTCGGGGAGGAGCACCAGCGTCTGTCGCCCGGTGCGGATCGCAGCGGCGATCGCTTCGAAATAGACCTCGGTCTTGCCCGACCCGGTGACGCCGTCGAGCAGGGTGGGGGCGAAGCGCCGGTCGGTCACCCCTGCCGACAGGGCAGCTGCGGCAGCCGCTTGATCGGCGGATAGCGCGGGCTGGGCGAAATCGGGCTCGGGCTCCGGATAGGGGCTGTCGATCGCGACCTCGACCGCTTCGATCGCGCCCGCCTTCACCAGACCACGAATCACCGCGTCGGTAACCCCAGCGGCCGCGGCAAGTTCGCGGATCAGACCCTGCCGTTCACCGATACGGTTGAGCGCCTGCGCGCGCTGCGGTGTCATGCGTGTTGGCATCTCACCCGTGGCGCGATACTCCGTCACCGTTCGTGCACCGTCTAGCGCCGAGGTGGAGGCGAGCGCCATCCGCAGCACCGACGCTGGCGGCGCGAGATAGTAACTCGCGGTCCATTCGATCAGGCGGCGCAACGGCGCAGGGATGGGTGGGGCGTCGACCGTGGCGATCAGGTTGCGCAGCCGATTGTCGCCGACCTCGGCTTCCGACGGCATCCGCTCCGCTTCCCACACCACCCCGATAAGCTGGCGCGGACCGAGCGGTGCGACGACGATCGATCCGGGCGCAACGTCCATTCCCTGCGGCACACGGTAATCGAGCGGCCCGAGAGCAGAATTCATGATGATGACGCGGGCGCGGGAGTTCATCCTGTCTTTATGGGGGCTCCGGCGCGCGCGGCAAAGCGGCTTGAACAACGTGTTACGACTGGCAATCGGGCTTCGGTGCCGTATATGGTGAAACATAGTGACGCTTCACGCCGCTTGTGAAAGATGATGCCGATGATCCACGCCCTGTTGTTCATGCTTCAAGTCGCGGCCACCGCATCACACGCGCCGGTGCCATGCCCGGTAACGCCCTTGGCGTTGCCCGCCCCGCTCGCGGGTTGGGGGGAGCTGTCGTCAGCGCCCAATATCGGGAAGCGATTCACGGTGGCGGGCCATGAACGTTTGAAAGGGCTGACGGCGGCGGAAGCAGCACGCGGTGGTCGGGCGGCGACGTTGTTCATCACGGTTGCAAACCCCGGCAGCTACACGCTCGCGCTTGGCAATGCGGCTTGGATCGACGTCGCGTCGGGCGGCTCGACGCTCGTCTCGACCGGTCACGGTCACGGGCCTGCTTGTTCGGGTATTCGCAAGATGGTGACGTTCGATCTGTTGCCTGGTCGTTACGCGATGCGTTTGTCGGGAATGAAAACCGCGACAATTGAAATGGCGATACTGCCGAACTGACTTACCCGGATTGGGGCTGGTCCGGCGCGTCCGAATTTGCCATGAGCGCGTCACATTATCGGGGCCGCATCATCATGAAATTCTTTGTCGATACCGCAGATACTGCCGAAATCCGTGACCTCGCCGATTCGGGGCTGGTCGACGGGGTGACAACCAATCCGTCACTGATCGCCAAATCGGGGCGCAAATTTCTTGAGGTGGTCGAGGAGATTTGCGGGATCGTCGACGGCCCGGTTTCGGCCGAAGTCGTGGCACTAGATCATGCCGGGATGATGCGTGAGGCCGATATCCTGCGCAAGATCGCCGACAACGTAACGGTTAAGGTGCCACTGACGATCGACGGACTGAAGACCTGCAAGGCGCTGACCGATGATGGCACGATGGTGAACGTCACCTTGTGCTTTTCGGCTAATCAGGCACTGCTCGCGGCCAAGGCGGGCGCAACGTTCATCTCGCCCTTCGTGGGTCGTCTCGACGATATCGGCCTCGACGGGCTCGACCTGATCCGCGACATTCGGCTGATCTATGACAATTACGGCTTCGACACCGAAATCCTCGTCGCAAGCGTGCGCCACCCGGTCCACATCCTCGAAAGCGCACGCATCGGCGCCGATGTGATGACCGCACCGCCCGCCGTCATCCGCCAGCTCGTCAAGCACCCGTTAACCGACAAGGGCATCGAGGGCTTCATGGCCGATTGGGCGAAAAGCGGCCAGACGATCGGGTAACTTGAACAACCGTCATCCCGGAAGCCGATTTTCTTCAAATCTTGATTTGATCAGAAAATCGAGATGTCCGGGATCCACCGTGAGGTCGAAGTCTGGGGCCCGGTGGATCCCGGACTGCAAGGCTTTCCTGCCAAAAATGGAGACATTTTTGGGGAAAGCCTAACATCCGGGATGGCGGGTAATTGGCGTCGCGCATTTTTAGCCCATCCACCCGCCCTCCCCAAAGTGGTGGGAGAGCGTTAGACGGGGCGCTATGGCCAATTCTGAGCCCCTTGCGCAGGCCTATGCCGATCATCTGCGCCGCAACCGGCGGCGATCGGTGCATACGGTGCGCGCCTATCGGGCGACCGCCGATCGGTTGATCGCCTTTTTGGGCGAGCATTGGGGAAGCCAGGTCGATCCTGCCGCGCTGGCACGTGTCTCGACCGCCGATCTCCGCGCATTTCTCGCGCTGCGCCGGGGCGAGGGGCTCACCAATGCCTCGGCCGCGCGAGAACTTTCCGCAGTGCGGGGTTTCCTGAAATTCGCCAGCGCGGGCGGCGTGGCCCCCACCCTGAAAGGGCCGCGCGTCAAGAAGGGCGTACCGCGCCCGATTTCCCCTGACGAGGCTGTCGCGCTGGCTGGTGACGTAGCGGACAGCGCCGCCGAACCCTGGATCGCCGCGCGCGACTGGGCGGTGCTGCTGCTGCTCTATGGCGCGGGCTTGCGGATCGGCGAGGCGGTGGAGCTGACGGGGGCGATCCTGCCGCTGGGGGAGGCAATGTCGGTCACGGGCAAGCGCGAAAAGACCCGCATCGTCCCGTTGCTGCCGCCAGTCCGCGCCGGAATAGAGGATTATGTGCGCCTTACCCCCTGGCCGATCGAGCGCACCCAGCCACTATTTCGCGGTGCAAAGGGTGGGCCGCTCTCCCCCGCCATCATCCGCCGCGCCGTGCAGGCGGCGCGCTCCCGGCTCGGCCTGTCAGAACGCACCACCCCCCACGCGCTGCGCCATTCGTTTGCGACCCACCTGCTGGGTCGCGGCGCTGATCTGCGGTCGCTGCAGGAACTGTTGGGGCACGCCAGTTTAAGCTCGACGCAGATCTACACCCAGGTCGATGCGGCGCATCTGCTCGACGTGTATCGCAACGCGCACCCTCGGGCCTAGCGACTCGCTCGCCACATCACCACACGCCACGCATAGGCGATCACCGCCAGTACCAGCAGTGCTGTCGCGGCTGGCCCCAGATACCGATCGAGATCGTGGAAGCGTGTGCCGAGCCAATAGCCCGCGCCCACCAGCACCGCGTTCCAGATCGTGATCCCGGCGGTCGACCACAGCAGGAACCGCCCGCGCGGCATCCGCGCCAGTCCGGCGGGGATCGACACGACCGTCCGCCCGATCGGCATGAAGCGGAAGATGAACACCACCCACTGGCCGTGTTTCACGAAAAAGCGCTGCAACTTTTCGACATCGCGCCATTCCACGGTCAACCAGCGGCCATAGCGATCGATGAACGGGCGGAACCGCTCATGCCCCAGCCGGTAGCCGATCTCATACCAGAAGACATTGCCGAGCAAGCTGCCGATCGTCCCGGCAATCATCAGCGGCACGATGTTCATCCGTCCCTGTGCGACTGCAATCCCGCCCAACCCCATCACCACTTCAGACGGCACCGGCGGGATGACGTTTTCGAGCACCATCAGCAGGAAAATGCCCAGATAGCCGGCAGTCTGGATCAAGTTTAGGAAGAATTCGGTCATTCCGCGCGATCCGGGGCAGCGGGCATTATGCCGCTGCGACCTTCGCCTCGATCGCGTCCCAGATCATGCCCGCCACATCAGTGCCGTCAAACGCTTCGATGGCGACGATGCCCGTGGGGGAGGTGACGTTGATCTCGGTCAGCCATTTGCCGCCGATCACGTCGATGCCGACGAACAACAGCCCGCGCTTTTTGAGTTCCGGCCCCAGCACGGCGCAAATCTCATGTTCTTCGGGCGTCAGTTCAGTCTTCACCGCCGAACCGCCGACCGCGAGGTTCGATCGGATTTCGCCTTCACCCGGCAGCCGGTTGATCGCGCCCGCCACCACCCCGTCGACCAGCACGATCCGTTTGTCGCCCTTCGCCACGTCCGGCAGGAATGCCTGCACCATATGCGGCTCACGCCAGGCGGTGTTGAAGACCTCGATCAGTGCTGAGAGGTTCGCGCCGTCAGCCCCCACTTTGAAGATTGCTTTGCCGCCATTGCCGTGGAGCGGCTTGATGACGATCTCGCCGTGCTGGGCAAGGAACTTGCGCGCCTCATTAAGGCTGCGGGTGACCAGCGTCGGCGGCATGAACCGCGCATAATCGAGCACGAACACTTTTTCGGGCGCATTGCGGACATTAGCGGGGTCGTTGACGACCAAAGTGCGGTGCGCAATCCGCTCCAACAGGTGCGTCGCGGTGATATAGCCGAGGTCGAACGGTGGGTCCTGCCGCATCAGCACGACATCGGTTTGCTCGCCCAGATCGAGCCGGGTCGCGTCGCCAAAGCTGAAGTGATTGCCCTCCTGGCGCTGGACGGTCACCGGGTGCGCATGCGTCCAGACATGGCCGTCGGCGTAGTTCAGGTCCTCTGCGGTGTAGTGAAACAGCCGGTGCCCGCGCTTCTGCCCCGCCAGCATCAGCGCAAAGGTCGAATCGCCCGCGATGTTGATGGTGTCGAGCGGGTCCATCTGGACGGCAACGGTAAGCGACATGAGATCAGCCTTTAACAGCCCGAACGGGAAGGGGTCGTTGCCCGTCATCTAGGCGTCCGGCCTTCGGAAGTCACCCGATCCACGCATTTTCGATGTGGCGCGGGCGACTACCCGGCGCGATCAGGATCACGTCGATGCGGATGTCCTCCCCGGCGGTGGCATAGACGGGCATCAAGATTCCCGCCGCCGCGGCAACGCGGGCCAATCGCCGCTCGTCGATCGCGTAATCGAGTTCGGCAGCGGTGGCGCGTACTTTGACCTCGACAAAAGCGATTAGCGCGCCGCGTTTCGCTACCAGATCCACTTCGCCCGCCGGGGTGCGCACGCGCTGGTCAAGGATTCGCCACCCTTTCAAGCGCAGGTACCAGGCTGCCATCCGCTCGCCGCGCCGTCCGCGTGCTTCGGCGGCCTTGCGTTCGGCGGTCACCCCTTGAGTTCCAGCGCCCGCGTGTAGAGCATCTTGCGATCGAGCCCGAGCTTCTTGGCAACTTCGCTCGCTGCCTGCCCCGTCGACAGGCGGGTCAGCGCTTCGAACAATGCGGCATCGGCATCGGCGGCGCTCGCAACTTCGGGCGGGCCGGGGGGCGCGACGACGACGACGATCTCGCCCTTGGGCGGAGCATCGGCATAGAGTGCGGCGAGGGTTGAGAGAGTACCCGTCACCGCTTCCTCGAAATGTTTCGTAATCTCACGCGTCACCGCTGCATCGCGGTCGCCCAGCCCCTCGGCGAGCGCCGCGAGCAGCGCGCCCAGTCGTGGCCCCGATTCATAGATCACCAGCGTGGCGCGAACCGCAGCAATCTCTGCAATCACCTCGGCTCGGGCATGCTGTTTGGGGGGCAGGAAACCGAGATAAAGGAACCGATCTGTCGGCAGGCCCGCCAGGGTGAGAGCGGCAATGGCCGCGCAGGGTCCGGGAACGGTGACGACATTATGCCCCGCCGCCCGCGCATCACGGACCAGCTTATAGCCTGGATCGGAGATCAGCGGCGTGCCCGCATCGGACACCAGGGCGACGGCCTCGCTCGCCATGCGTGCAACCAATCCCGGCCTTACCTGTTCGGCATTGTGGTCGTGATACGGGGTCATTGGGCGCTTGATGCCGATATGGTTGAGCAGCTTCCCCGTAACGCGACTGTCTTCAACCGCGATTATCGCCGCATTCGCCAGAACATGGGCGGCACGCGGTGATAGATCACCGAGATTGCCGATTGGGGTGGCAACGATATAGAGACCAGGCAAGAGTTCAGCGTTCATCGGGGATCGTCATGGCAGACGCCAACAGCAAACTGCAACTGGGCAAACCGCAACGGCTGGCCGCGTTGTTTCGCAAATTCACCCTTGCGGCAGGCGCGGCGCTTGCGCTTGCCGGGTGCCAGACGATGGTGCCACGTGGGCCTGCGCAGCCCGTCAACCGCCCAGCGGCAACCCGCCCGGTTCCGGTTCAGCAGCCGCGCGTCGACGCTGGCATCCCGCAGGATGTCGCCCGCCAGCGGGTCGCGTTGCTCGTGCCGCTCAGCGGTGGCAATGCCGGGGTCGGCCTGTCGATTGCCAATGCGACCCAACTCGCGGTGCTCGATACCAAGAACGAGCGCATCCGCATCACCAATTACGATACCAATACAGGTGCAGCCGCTGCGGCGCGGCGGGCGATTGCCGATGGCAACAAGCTGATCCTGGGGCCATTGCTCGCTGATGATGTGCGTGCGGTCGCGCCGATTGCCCGGGCGGCAGGTGTTCCGCTGATCGCCTTTTCGAATGACACGAGCGTGGCCGGTAACGGCACTTATGTGATGGGCTATGCACCGGGCGATTCGATTGCCCGTGTCGTCAATTTCGCGCGCGGGCGCGGGATGACCAGCTTTGCAGGGCTGGTGCCGAACGGCCTTTACGGTGAACGCGCGTCGACCGCGTTGCTGCGTGCGGTGGAAGGCGCTGGCGGGCAGGTCGTAACGCTTCAGACTTATGATCGCGCACCCGGATCGATCAGTGCGGCGATCACCCGGATGGCTAAAAATTCGCCCTATCAGGCGGTCCTGATTGCCGATAGCGGCGCCACGGCGGCGGTTGCGGTGCCGATTTTGCGCAAGAATGGCGCGGCGGCAGCGCAGGTTCTTGGCACCGATTTGTGGAATACCGAAAGCGCGATCACCAGTTCACCGTCATTGACCGGTGCATGGTTCGCCAGCGTATCCGACAATCTCTATCGCCAATATGCCGTGAAGTACCGCGCCCGGTTCGGCACCGCGCCCTACCGCTTGTCGAGCCTCGGCTATGATGCGGTGCTGCTGACGGTGCGGATCATGCGTGACTGGGCGATTGGCGCGCCATTTCCGGCGGATCGGCTGGATGATCGCGGCGGGTTTGCCGGGATCGATGGCGCGTTCCGCTTCGGCCGCGACGGCGTGGCCGAACGGGCGCTGGAGGTACAGGAAATCCGCCCCGGCACGACGACGACGGTGTCGCCCGCGCCCACGGGGTTTGCGAAATAGGTCAACCGATCAATGTCGCGATAACGGCGTTGAGAACCGGCATGCCGGCATCGGTAGCGCGAAGGCGGGTGCCTTCGCGTGCGATCAGCCCTTCGGCCTCCAGCAACCGCGCGGCTCGCTGATCGACGACGTCGTCAATCGCGGATTGTCCAAGCGCTGCAATGCGCGTCAGGTCGACGCCTTCGCGCAGCCGCAGGCCCATCAGTATCGCTTCGGTCAGGCGCATTTCAGGCGCGAGCGGCGTTTCGCTTTCAGCGCCATGGCCGTTGCGGGCCAGCGCGCTCATCCAATTTTCGGGCTTTTTATGGCGCACCGTCGCCACCCCGCCGCGCCGACCGTGCGCGCCAGGGCCGATGCCGACATAATCGGTGTAGCGCCAATAGGTCAGGTTATGGCGGCTCTCGGCACCGGGGCGGGCGTGGTTGGAGATTTCATAGGCGGGTAACCCCGCCGCGCTCGTCAGCGCGCGAGTGGCCTCGAACAGATCTGCCCCGAAATCGGCTTCCGGGATCACCAATCGCCCCGCCGCGGCATCGGTCGCAAAGCGCGTGCCGGGCTCGATCGTCAGTTGGTAGAGTGACAGATGCTCGGTGCCGAACCCAATCGCGCGGGCAAGCTCGGCCTCCCAGGCGGCGATCGTCTGGTCGGGGCGGGCATAAATCAGATCAAAGCTGACGCGCGCGAAGTTGGCTTGGGCAGTATCAAGCGCGGCCAGCCCCTCAGACACGCCATGCGCGCGGCCGAGAAATTTGAGTGTCGCGTCGTCAAGCGCCTGCAGCCCCAGCGAAACCCGGTTCACCCCCGCCGCTGCCAGATCGGCAAATCGCGCTGCCTCGACCGATGATGGGTTCGCTTCCAGCGTAATCTCAATGTCCGGCGCAAAGCCCCAGGCCTGCTCGGCAGCGGCGATGATCGCGCCCACGGTTTCGGGCGGCATGAGCGACGGTGTACCCCCGCCGAAGAAGATCGATCCCAGCGGCGCGCCCTGCGTCAGCCTCGCCTCATACGCGAGATCGGCGAGCAACGCGGTGCGCCAAGCGGCTTGATCGACCGTTTCGCGGACATGGCTGTTGAAGTCGCAATAGGGGCATTTCGAAACGCAGAACGGCCAGTGGACGTAAAGCGCAAGCGGCGTCACGTCGGTCAAAACACCGCCGCGACCAGTTTGGCGAACGCCCGCGACCGGTGGTTGCTCGCTTGTTTTTCCGCAAAGCTCATTTCGGCAAAGGTCCGCGTTTCGCCCTCCGGCACAAACACCGGATCATAGCCGAACCCCATCTCGCCGCGCGGTGGCCAGATGAGGTGGCCGTCGATCCGCCCTTCGAACCATTCGACATGACCGTCAGGCCACGCCAGTGCGAGCATCGACACGAATTGCGCCGATCGGCTGGCATCGGGGCCAAGCGCCAAGAGCTTTTGCTCGACCTTACCCATCGCCATCATCCAGTCGCGCGTGCCGTCCGCCGTTTCGGCCCAGTTGGCGGTGTAGACCCCCGGATCGCCGCCCAGCGCCTCGACGCACAACCCGCTATCGTCGGCGAGGGCGGGCAGGCCCGACAGATCCGCCGCTGACATCGCCTTCAGCTCGGCATTGGCCATGAAGGTGGTGCCGGTTTCCTCAGGCTCGGGCAGGTCCAGTTCGGCCGCCGACACAGTTTCGATGCCGTACGGTGCGAGCAGATCGGCAATCTCGCGCACCTTGCCCGCATTATGCGTGGCGATCACCAGCTTGCCCTTGCCGAGCTTGCGAATCGCCTGGGGGGCGACATCGCTCACTGCGCGACGGCTTTCGCTTGTGCGGCGAAGATATCGGTACAGCCGATGCGGGCAAGGCGCAGCAAACGGAGGAGCCCTTCCTCGTCATAGGTCGCGCCTTCGGCCGTCGCCTGGGCTTCGGCGATGTTGCCATTTTCGAGCAGCACGAAATTGGCGTCGGCATCGGCGTTCGAATCCTCATCATAATCGAGGTCGAGCACTGGCGTGCCCTGATAGATCCCGCAGCTGATTGCAGCGACCTTCTGGCTCAGCGGATCGGCGGCCAGCTTGCCTTCTGCCATCAGCCCATCAATCGCCAGACGCAGCGCGACCCACGCGCCGGAAATCGATGCGGTGCGGGTGCCGCCATCGGCCTGGATCACATCGCAATCGAGCACGATCTGCCGCTCGCCGAGCAGCTTCATGTCGGTCACCGACCGGAGTGAGCGGCCGATGAGGCGCTGGATTTCCTGGGTGCGGCCAGATTGCTTGCCCTTCGCGGCCTCGCGGTTGCCGCGGGTGTGGGTGGCGCGGGGTAGCATGCCATACTCGGCCGTCACCCAGCCTTCGCCCTTGCCGCGCAGAAACGGTGGCACACGTTCTTCTACGGATGCCGTCACCAGCACCTTGGTGTCGCCGAAGCCGATCAGCACCGATCCTTCGGCATGCTTGGTGAAACGCGGTTCGATGCTGATCGTGCGCATCTGATCGGGGGCGCGGCCTGATGGGCGCATGGGGTGTTCTCCTGGAAATGGTTCGGGCCGCCTTAGTCGATTGGGTGGTTGGTGCAACGGCTCTCCGCGCGGACATAATCCCGGCAAGCGTTCACATCCTTCCATGCCTTGCCGCCGCCCCGCCGAACACATAGCTATGCAGTCATGAACCCACCCATTCTCGAACTGAACGACCGCGCCCGTGATGTGTTTCGGACGGTGGTGGAAAGCTATATCGATTCGGGCACGCCGATCGGATCGCGCACCATCTCCAAACTGTCCGGGTTGAACCTGTCAGCCGCATCGATCCGCAACGTCATGCAGGACCTGGAAGAGCTCGGCCTGCTCGCAGCACCCCACACCAGCGCCGGCCGGATGCCGACCGATAGCGGGTTGCGGCTGTTCGTCGACGGGATGATGCAGGCGATGGAGCCAAGCGCCGAGGAACGTGCGGCGATTGAATCGCGGGTTACGCAGGCCGGGCCGGTTGAGGAGGCGATCGCCGCCACCACTGCCGCGCTTTCCGGCCTTTCGGCCTGTGCCGGGCTGGTGTTCGTGCCCAAGCGCGAACTCGTGCTGCGTCAGGTGGGCTTTGTGCCGCTATCCGCCAATCAGGCGCTGGCGGTGCTCGTGGCGGAGGACGGATCGGTCGAGAACCGCGTCGTCGATCTGCCCCCGGGCGTTACACCGTCATCGCTGACCGAGGCGGGCAATTACATGACCGCGATGCTGGCCGGCATGACGCTGAACGAGGCCCGCGCTAAGATAGAGCGCGAGATTGCCGCCGAACGCGCCGCGCTCGATGGGGCGGCGCGCGCACTGGTCGAACAGGGCCTTGTTGTATGGAGCGAGGACAGCAGCCGCCGCCCGGTGCTGATCGTGCGCGGGCAGGGGCGGCTGATCGATGCCGCCGCCGCCGCCGATCTCGATCGGATCAGGGATTTGCTCGATGATCTTGAAGGCAAGCAGGAGATTGCCCAACTTCTGGATAGCGCGCGTGAAGGGGATGCAACGCGGATCTTTATCGGGGCGGAAAACAAGCTTTTCGCGCTGTCGGGATCTTCCGTCATCGCCCGGCCGTTTCACGGTCTCGACGGGCGCGTGGTCGGCGTGGTGGGTGTCATCGGGCCGACACGGTTGAACTATGCGCGGGTTGTGCCAATGGTTGATTTTACCGCCACGACACTGGCGCGGCTGATGTCGTGACGAATAACGGGACAAAATAGAACGTGATGACCGAAGACGAGAATATCGAGTCGACCGAAAAGGTCGCGGACGAGCAGGACAACACGGCACCGTTCGAACTGGGCGAGGCCGAGCTACTGGCAGAACGCGTGGCTGTGCTGGAAGCGGAGCTTGCCGAGGCGAAAGCTGCGGTGCTCTATGCCCACGCCGAGGCGCAGAATGTGCGCCGCCGCAGCGAGAAGGAAGCAATCGACGCGCGCGCCTATGCGGTGACCGCGTTTGCCCGCGACATCTTGTCGGTGGCGGACAATCTGTCGCGCGGGCTTTCGGCGATGCCGGAGGAACTGCGCGCGGACGGGATCCAGAAGATCGAGGCACTGGGCGAAACGCTCGATCCCAATCGCCATCAGGCGATGATGGAAATGCCGAGCGATGCGCCCCCCGGCACGATCGTGCAGGAAATGCAGGCAGGCTACATGATCCGCGATCGTTTGCTTCGCCCGGCACTGGTGGCGGTGGCGAAAAAGCCGGAGTGATTCCCCGATCCCGTTCGTGTCGAGCGAAGTCGAGACACGGTTGAGCGTGCGCTGGCGGCTCGGTGGGTTCTCGACTTCGCTCGAACCAAACGGAATTGCTGGCCATGCCGCTTAACGCCAACCTTACCGCCGATCGCGCTACCTTCGTCACCCATCTCGAATGCTCGATGACCGGGGAGCGCTATGAGGCTGACCAGCTACACGGCCTTTCACGGGCCGGGCGGCCGTTGCTGGTGCGCTATGACCTCGCGGCGATCAGAGCAGCGGTGCCGCGTGCGCTGATCGAGGCACGGCCGACCGATATGTGGCGCTGGCGCGAGTTGCTGCCGGTTCGCCACACAACGAATGTCGTTAGCCTCGGCGAGATCGAGACGCCGCTGGTGTCGGTGCCTGCCTCTGGTGGCGCGAACACCTGGGTGAAGGAAGAGGGACGACTGCCGACGGGGTCGTTCAAGGCGCGCGGGTTGGTGATGGCGGTCAGCATGGCCAAGGAACTGGGCGTTAAGCGGATCGCGATGCCGACCAACGGCAATGCCGGTGCCGCGCTCGCCGCCTACGCCACGCGCTGCGGGATCGAGACGATCGTCTTCTGTCCTGAGGATACGCCCGAGATCAATGTCCGCGAAATCGCGCTGCAGGGTGCCCGCGTTTACCGCGTGAACGGCTTGATTGACGATTGCGGGGCGATTGTGGGGAAGGGCGCGGCCGAGGGGCGCTGGTTCGATTGCTCGACGCTGAAGGAGCCGTACCGGATCGAGGGCAAGAAGACGATGGGGCTGGAGCTCGCCGCACAATTCGGCTGGACCCTGCCAGATGCGATCTTCTACCCGACCGGCGGAGGTACCGGGCTGATCGGCATGTGGAAGGCGTTTGACGAGCTGGAAAAGCTCGGCTGGATCGGCCCGAAACGGCCCAAGATGTTTGCGGTGCAGGCAAGCGGATGCGCGCCGATCGTCAAGGCGTTCGATGACGGTGTCGAACATGCCGATCGCTGGGAGGGCGCGCACACGATCGCCAGCGGCATCCGCGTGCCGCGCGCGGTCGGCGATTTCCTGATCCTGCGGGCGGTGCGCGAAAGCGGCGGTATCGCGATGGCGGTTGATGACGATCTGATCGAACAGGCGGTCGATTTCTGCGCACGCGAGGACGGGCTGCTGCTCTGCCCCGAAGGCGGCGCGACGCTGGCGGCCTATCGGCTCGCGCTGAAACAGGGCTTGGTCAGCACGGACGACAAAGTCTTGCTGTTCAACTGCGCTACAGGGCTGAAATACCCGATGCCAGCCGCCGATAACGCGATCGACAAGGACGAGCCGATCGATTTCGACGCACTCTAGGCGTTACATCCCCGCCGCGAGAAACTGATCGCGCAGATTCCGCAACACCCGGCCCGACACCGGATCGAGTTCGCGCGGCTTTTTGCCAGTGCGCAACCGGTCACGGTCTTTCTTCGATGGCTCCACCCGCTGCACGCGCACCCGGGCCAGCCCCTGAGCCCGCACCCCCAGCAATTCCGCCGCACCGCGCGACAGATCGATGATGCGCTTGGAGGCGCCGAACGGCCCGCGATCGTTGATCCGCACGAGGATGCGCCGCCCGGTATCGAGCGCGGTTACCTCGGCATAAGTGGGCAGCGGCAGCGTGCGATGCGCGGCGGTGATCCATTCGGGGCGGAATCGTTCGCCACTCGCGGTCACGTTGCCACTTTCGCTGCCATACCAGCTGGCATAGCCGAGCATGTCGTAGCCGGGGTCAGCTTCCGGCACATAGGTTTTGCCGCGTGCGGCATAGGGTTTGCCGATCTTGACCGGCGTGTCGCTGACCGGGCGGACATTGCCGCCCGCACAAGCCGATAACAGCAGCGCCATGGTGCCGGTTACCGCCAGTCTTGATCCCCGCGCGTTCATCATCTGCGCGATGCTAAAGCGAAACGCGGCAATTGGGAATCGCTTCAAATCACCTGCGCACGGTTTTCGTCGCGGTGCTTCTTCAGATATTTCATAAATGGGGTGCCACCCGTGCCGACATCAGGATCATTGCCCGCCGCATTCGATGCCTGTTTGTTGATATAGCTGGCGGCATATTCCAGATGACGACTGCGGAACCGCGCGACCTGTTCGACGCACGCATTGAAGGCGTCCTTCAGCGACTGATCTTGCGACCGCGCGAAATCCCGCAAATGGCTGGCGCTCTGCATATCGTCGATGAAAGCACGGTGTTGGCGGGGGCGGTAATGATGGAGTTCAGCGAGAAACGCCCGCAATTCGTCATCGGTGTGCGTCACCTGAAACAAGGCATCCATTGTCGGCACGATCGAACTTTGCGATCCGGTTTGCCCGCGCAGTGCCTGCGGTTTTCCGTCGAACCGTGCAACGCCTTCGTAAATCAGCCCGTCCGGCATCGCCGGGTTGTTCTTCCAGCCATTGATGTAGGGGCGAACCCGGTTGAAATAGATATAGGGGTCGCACTTCTCGACCATGCGGTCGAAGATCGCGTTTATCTCATCCCACACGCCATTCATCTCGATCAGCAGCTTTTCGGTCGTCGCGGCATCGCCAGCATCGCTTGCGCGCACCAGATCGACGCCAAGCGCCAGCGCGCGGCCTGCCACCGCCTCGATCGCGACATGCACCAGCACGAACCAATTCTCGTCCTGCCCTCCCGCGAAATGCTGGTCCATCACCAGATTTTCAAGCGCGATCGGCCCGGTCTTGTCGAGCCGGTACCAGTTATCGAGCACATAGCCGGCATAGTTCATCACCGGCGGAAACCCGATCGCGTCGGACAGCGCGACGAAGGGCAAAGCCAGGTTTGCGGGAAGTAAAGTGATGGGGGTCGGCTCGCCCCAGACATAGGCCTGAACGAGAAAGGAATAGCGCACCATTGCCACCCCAATCGCGGCGGTATCGCCGGTTTCGATCAGCGCGTCGTAATTCGGGATCGGGAGCGCGCCCAGCCACCGCCGGACTTGCCCGGTGCTGACCAGCCCTGAGAGGATCGCGGCGGCATCATCCACTTCGGCGAAATCGTCGGGCAGCAGCACTTCATCGATTTCGGTGGCAGACAGAAACCCCCGCTCAGGTGACAGGCCGTAATGGCGCAGGTCATGCATGCCGCTGATCCTTTAAAACCGGTTTCATTTGATACAAGCTTAGGCGCTGTGCGGGGTCGGCGCCAGCCGGGGCGTTACCCAAATGGCAGGATGCTCTCATATTGCGCGAGCGGCGGAGCGCCCGGCAGTGCTGCGCCATGCCGAAGTAGAAAAGCGTGGCGGACGATTTCGGCCTGTTGCTCAATGCCATAGCGCTTCAGCGGCAGGCCCGGTTTGATGGCATAGCTGTACCGGCAAAAGGGGTGACGCGCGATCGGCAGAAATATACCCTGCTGGTGCTGCCACACATGCGTCATTTCGTGGATGAAGAGCCCCTGCGCGTCGCGGCGACCGGCGGCGAAATCATCGCAATAATGGCAGCCCTTGGGGTGAAAATGCAGGTGGCCGCGCGGTGCCATCACGGTGTTACGCGGCTGGAAAAAGGCCCATTTGCGCTGGATGATTCGCACCGGCGCATAATCGATCGCGGTGCCGAAAACGCTCCTCGCGAGCGCTATTTCGCCGGCAGTCAACGGCCTGCCGGGGTGATCAGCCATTCGTCAGCCCTTCGGTGCCGGATCGCCGGGGCCGATGACCGGCGCGTCATATTCGATCCTCAGATTGTTCGCGAACGTGAAGATCAATTTCATCTTGCCGCCCGGCTTCACGCTCGGGTTGATCGTGAACAGCATCACGTGTTTGCCGCCGGGCGCAAACGCGATCTTGGCTTTGGCGGGTACCGGGACGGTCTTGACCGGCGCCATCGATGCCATCGATCCGCTCATCATGCTTTCGTGTAGTTCGGTCTTGATCACGGTCGGCGCGGTGACGCTCAGCAACCGATTGTCAGTATCACCGCCATGGACGGTGAAATAGGCGACACCGGGGTTGCCCTTCACGGCGGGCAGGCGGACATAGCCCTTGTCGACATAGAGTTGCGCGGGCTGCCCGCAGGCGCTGAGCGCCGCCGCCGCGATCGCAAGTGTTACCGTCATTCGCATCGTGATTCTCCCATCCTGGGATAGCGCAGCAGGATTTCGCGGCACTTCTAGAAAAGTCGCAATCTTGCGGCAAGCAAAAGCCCCCCTATATCGCCTGCAACGATACGGCGGAGCAGGGCGCTTTGCCGTAAGGGCATTAATCACACTGGTAGGGGCCGAACACCACTATGGCTAAAGTTATCGGGATCGATCTGGGAACCACCAACAGCTGCGTGTCAGTGATGGAGGGCGGCAAGCCCAAGGTTATCGAAAACGCCGAAGGCGCGCGCACGACGCCGTCGATCGTTGCCTTCGCCAAGGATGGCGAGCGGTTGGTCGGCCAGCCGGCCAAGCGCCAGGCGGTCACTAATCCGGAAAACACCGTCTTCGCGGTGAAGCGCCTGATCGGCCGCCGCTTCGACGATCCGATTACCAAGAAGGACACCGAGCTGGTCCCCTATCACATCGTGAAGGGCCCGAATGGCGATGCCTGGGTGAAGGCGGGTGGCGAGGATTATTCGCCAGCGCAGATTTCTGCCTTCACGTTGCAGAAGATGAAGGAAACCGCCGAGAGCTATCTGGGCGAAACCGTGACGCAGGCGGTGATCACCGTTCCCGCATATTTCAACGACGCCCAGCGTCAGGCAACCAAGGACGCAGGCAAGATTGCTGGCCTTGAAGTGCTGCGCATCATCAACGAGCCGACCGCAGCGGCGCTTGCCTATGGGCTCGATAAGCAGGACGGCAAGACGATTGCGGTATATGACCTTGGCGGCGGCACCTTCGACATTTCGATCCTCGAAATCGGCGATGGCGTGTTCGAGGTGAAGGCCACCAATGGCGACACCTTCCTAGGCGGCGAAGATTTCGACAACAAGCTGCTCAACTTCCTGGCGGAGGATTTCCGCAAGGCCGAGGGTATCGACCTGACCAAGGACAAGCTTGCTCTGCAGCGCCTGAAGGAAGGCGCGGAGAAGGCCAAGATCGAGCTGTCATCGGCGGCATCGACCGAGGTCAACCTGCCCTTCATCACCGCTGACCAGAACGGCCCAAAGCATCTGGTGAAGGCCATCACCCGCTCGGATCTCGAGCGGCTGGTTGAAGACCTGATCCAACGCACGCTCGAGCCTTGCCGCAAGGCGATGGCCGACGCGGGCGTGAAGGCCGCACAGATCGACGAGGTTGTGCTTGTCGGCGGCATGACGCGCATGCCCAAGGTGCGCCAGGTCGTGAAGGAATTCTTTGGCAAGGAACCGCATTCGGGCGTCAACCCCGATGAGGTCGTCGCTATGGGCGCGGCGATTCAGGCGGGCGTGCTGCAGGGCGACGTCAAGGACGTGCTGCTGCTCGACGTGACGCCGCTGTCGCTCGGTATCGAGACGCTGGGCGGCGTGTTCACGCGCATGATCGATCGCAACACGACGATCCCGACCAAAAAGAGCCAGACCTATTCGACTGCCGATGACAATCAGCAGGCGGTGACGATCCGTGTGTTCCAGGGCGAACGCGAAATGGCCGCGGATAACAAGATGCTCGGCCAGTTCGATCTGGTCGGCATTCCGCCCGCACCACGCGGTGTGCCGCAGATCGAGGTGACGTTCGATATCGACGCCAATGGCATCGTCAACGTGTCGGCACGCGACAAGGGCACCGGTAAGGAGCAGCAGATCCGCATCCAGGCGTCGGGTGGCCTTAGTGATCGTGACATCGAACAGATGGTCCGCGATGCCGAGCAGTTTGCCGAAGAAGACAAGAAGCGTCGAGAGGCGGCGGAAGCCAAGAACAACGCTGAATCGCTCATCCACACCACCGAGCGCCAGATCGCCGAGAATGGCGACAAGGTCGATGTGGCGTTGAAGGGTGAGATTGAGGCGGCGATTGCCGAAACCAAGACGGCGGTCGAAAGCGGCGATGCCGAAGCGATGAAGGAAAAGGCCAACGCACTGGCGCAGGTCGCGATGAAGCTTGGTCAGGCGATCTATGAAAAGCAGGCCGCCGCCGAGGCGTCACCGGGGGGTGAGCCAGCAGCCGAAACCGCTGCCGAGGATGTGGTCGACGCCGAATTCTCGGAAGTGGACGATACCAAAGCGTAAACAACATGCACGCAAGCCGTCATGCCAGCGAAACCTGGCATCTTGCGCCACAAGGTTATCGCCCGGTGGCAAAAGACCCCAGCTTTCGCTGGGGTGACGGGGAGCGAGGCGGGGGCCAAGAATGACCACCGAGATTGATTTCTACGAGTTGCTCGAATGCGATCGCGGCGCTGACGATGCGACGATCAAATCCGCCTATCGCAAGCTCGCGATGAAATATCACCCGGATCGCAATGCCGGGTGCAAGGATTCGGAAGGGCGCTTCAAGGCGATTTCGGAAGCCTATGAGGTACTGAAGGATCCGCAGAAGCGCGCCGCCTATGACCGGTTCGGCCATGCCGCGTTCCGTCAGGGCGGCGGCCATGCCGGTGGCGGCGGCGATGATTTCGGCGCGTTCAGCGACATTTTTGAAAACATCTTCGGCGAGTTCATGGGCGGCGGGCGCGGCGGTGGTGGTCGTCAGGCGGCACGGCGCGGCGCTGATCTGCGCTACGACATGGAAATCACGCTGGAGGATGCCTTTCACGGCAAATCGAGTGAGATCACCGTCGATGTATCGGGCCTGTGCGACAGTTGTTCGGGCACCGGCGCGCGGCCAGGCACCAGTGCAAAGGGCTGTCATACCTGTGGCGGCCACGGCAAGGTGCGTGCGCAGCAGGGTTTTTTCGTTGTCGAGCGCACCTGCCCGTCATGTCACGGCGCTGGCCAGGTTATTGCTGATCCCTGCCCCAATTGCCGCGGGGATGGCCGGGTCGACAAGACCAAGACGTTGACCGTCAACATCCCGCCCGGCGTAGATGAAGGCACCCGCGTCCGCTTGAGCGGCGAGGGCGAGGCTGGCGCGCGCGGCGCACCGGCAGGCGACCTCTACATTTTCTTGCATATCGCCCGTCACGCCATTTTCGAACGTGAGGGGACAACATTGTTCGCCCGGGCACCGATCAGCTTCACGACAGCGGCGCTTGGCGGAGAGATTGTGATCCCCGGGCCGGATGGCGAGCACCACACAATCCGTATCGCATCCGGCACGCAAAGTGGGCGCGAACTTCGTCAGCGTGGCGCCGGTATGCCGGTGCTGCAGGGGCGCGGGCGTGGTGATTTGGTGATCCGAATCGAAGTGGAGACACCAACCAAATTGTCGCAGCGCCAGCGCGAATTGCTGGAGGAATTCCGCGCGACTGAAACAGGGCAGGAAAGCCCGCAATCGAGCGGCTTTTTTGGCAAGATCAAGTCGGCGCTGGGTTGAAAGCGATAGGCTGGAAGGTCTCGCAGGCCTTCCAGCGAGCGTTTGAGCCGAGCAGAGATTGAGGCTTGTGAGCCGGTGGATTTGTCGCACCTCGCCATTAGTCTCTGCCGGCCAATCGCCCTACCCATTATGGGCGCATACCCGATGATTTTGTCGATTGCCCATCAGGTTAAGCCGAAATCCACCAACATGCCGCTCAATTCATCAACCTTCCTGGGCCTACCGCATTCGCATAAGTTCCTCACTTCGAGAGGTGGCCCATGCACACAAAAATTCGGTTTACTGGCGCTGGTGATAGCTTGCTGCAAAGCGAGTGGCGGCAGCCCGGAACCGCCAACCCAATAGCGCCACCAGCCGAGCGTCCGGTCGTTCGCCGCACACTGGGGCCGGCTGCTCTCCACCTCGGTGCTCGCAAGGCATCGGTCGCGCAGGAACGCAATCGCGCGCGTGACATCGTTTCTGCCGCCAAGCAGGAACTCGCCAACACTTTCGAAGATGTTCGGTTCGGGCGCGGGTTGAGCGTCGAAAAGTTGTGGCCATTGGTCAGCGGCATTCAGGCGTCGATTTCGCGGCATCCCAGTGCCGTTCTCGGTGTGACGCGACTGAAGGACCGCCATGAATATACCTATGTTCACTCGGTCGCCGTGTGCGGCCTGATGATCAGCCTTGCTCGGCAGATGGGATTGCCGCCTGCATCGCACCACGAGATCGGCCTTGCTGGCCTGCTGCACGATATCGGCAAGGCGCGCGTGCCGACCATGCTGCTCGACAAGCCGGGCCCGCTGACGCCGGATGAAAAGGATATCGTCCGCAATCATGCGCTATGGGGCTATGAGATGCTGATCGAAGGACAGCGGGACGCCGGATCGAACAGTCGGTTGCCGCAAATCGTCCTTGATGTCTGCCTCCATCATCATGAACGCGTCGATGGCACGGGCTATCCCGATCGCAAGCGCGGCGAAGACATTTCGATTTACGCCCGGATGGCGGCCATCTGCGACATGTACGATGCGATGACATCGGCACGCGTTTACAAGGCGGCGTCATCGCCTGCCGAGGCGCTGGAATATCTGGCGAGTAATCCAGGCAAGGTCGACGCAGAGATTCTGCGTCATTTCTCGGTAATGATCGGTATCTTTCCGGTCGGATCGTTGGTGAGGTTGCGGAGTGACCGTCTTGCGGTGATTCTGGATGATCCCGAGGGTGACTCAATCGCGCCTGCTGTTTGCCCATTCTTTTGCATTCAGACCAAGCAGACCCTACCCCTTCGGCGAACGGCACCTGGCCTCGATCCGATTGTCGGGATCGAATTACCGAGCCGCTGGAATTTGTCCTGCTGGCCGGAAACGCGTGCCGCCATCCTGGCCCAGTTTAGCGGAGAAGCAGCGACGGCCGATTCGGTCATGATCGACATCAATTGACGATCTCGTTGGCGTTGCGATCTAAACAACCAAGCCTTGCCGCCCCTTGAGCCAAGGGGCGGGGGCTGGTCGATCAGATGGTGAGGATCACCCCGATCACGAGCGCCTGGGTCGCAATGGCCATAACGCCCGTGGCGACGGCTTCAAAGCTACGCATGGTACGGTCTCCGAATGCCGGATCATTCCGGCACCGATCATGTGGAAATTGTTGCGTCGCGTCGCAATATTATTACACGAAATCGTGATTGCGTTCCGTGCAATCCGGCGGAGTCACCCGTTCAGTAGGCGCGCAAGTGCGGGGTGCACCGGGTCAAAGAACGGGTTGGCAATCGTCACGCCGCGAAAAGTGAAACCATTCTGCATGTCTTCGGACAATAGCAGCGCGCAGCCCGCATTGGCGGCGGTACTCAGGATCAGGGAATCCCAGAATTGCAGCTTGTAATCGGTCGCTAGGTCGAGTGCGCCGGTGAAGCTTGCGGCGTCGCTATAGGCGATTTGATACGTTGCTGCGATCTGGCTAACGGTTGATCGGGCCGCGGCCCGATCGAACCCACTCCGGACCAAAACGTTGAACAATTCACCCAGGCCCTGCGCCGGAACTACCAATAGTGCACAATTCGCGAGGTCGCGCAGGATCGATCGGCTTCGCGTGATTTTGGCAATATCCGCAGTGCCGCGCTGCACTCCTGCCGCGTACACTAAAATGTTGCTGTCCAGCGCGATATTCACCGGTCGTACAAATCGTCGCGCTTCCAGGGGCCGGCATCTCTAATCGGCAAGGTTTCGACATAATCGAGGAAATCGTGAACCTTCCTACGCTGCTCGGCAATCGCCGTTGCTTCATCGATGGGTACAAGTCGCGCTACCGGCTTACCGCGCGACGTTACGACAAAGCTTTCGCCGCTCTGCACGTCGCGGAGCATCTCCGAGAAGCGCTGATTGGCTTCTGTCGCGGTGATCAGTCGATCCATTGGTGTAATCTAGTGGGAAACACTAGATTGATCAACCATCCCCAAATACCCGTGCGAAGATCGTGTCTACATGCTTGAGGTGATAGCCAAGATCGAACTTTGCCTCGATTTCCTCGGGCGGCAGCGCGGCGGTGACGTCCGGGTCGGCTAGTAGCAGATCGAGCAGCGAGAGCGCGCCGTCGCTTTCCCACACCTTCATCGCGTTGCGCTGGACGAGACGATAGGAATCCTCGCGGCTCACCCCGGCTTGCGTCAGCGCGAGCAGCACGCGCTGTGAGTGGACGAGACCACCCATCTTGTTGAGGTTCTTCTCCATCCGCTCAGGATAGACGAGCAGCTTGTCCATCACCCCCGTCAGCCGGGCGAGCGCGAAATCGAGCGTGATTGTCGCATCGGGGCCGATATAGCGTTCGACCGACGAGTGGCTGATATCGCGTTCATGCCACAGCGCGACATTCTCCAGCGCCGGGGTGACGTACCCGCGCACCATCCGCGCAAGGCCGGTCAGGTTTTCGGTCAGAACTGGGTTGCGCTTGTGCGGCATTGCCGATGAGCCCTTTTGGCCGGGCGAGAAATACTCCTCGGCTTCCAGCACTTCTGTGCGCTGCAGGTGCCGGATTTCGGTCGCCAGCCGCTCGATCGAACTGGCGATGACGCCCAGCGTCGCAAAGAACATAGCATGCCGGTCGCGCGGGATCACCTGGGTGGAAACCGGCTCCACCGACAGGCCCAGCTTGGCTGCGACATGCGCCTCCACCGCCGGATCGATATTGGCGAAGGTGCCGACCGCACCGGAAATCGCGCAGGTCGCGATATCCGACCGCGCCGCGACCAGCCGGGCGCGGTTGCGATCGAACTCGGCATAGGCCTGGGCCAGCTTCAGGCCAAAGGTGACGGGTTCGGCGTGGATGCCGTGGCTGCGACCGATGGTGGGGGTCAGCTTGTGTTCGATCGCGCGGCGCTTCAGCACGGCGAGCAGCGCATCGATATCAGCGATCAGCAGATCGGCGGCCCGCGCAAGCTGCACCGCAAGACACGTGTCGAGCACATCGCTGGACGTCATCCCCTGGTGCATGAAGCGCGCCTCATCGCCCACCTGCTCGGCAACCCAGGTGAGGAAGGCGATCACGTCATGCTTGGTGACCGCCTCGATCGCATCGATAGCGGCGACATCGATCACCGGATCGGTGGCCCACCAGCGCCACAGCGCGGCCGCTGCCTCTTTCGGCACCACGCCCAGCTCGGCGAGCGCATCGGTGGCGTGCGCCTCGATTTCAAACCAGATGCGAAACCGGGCTTCGGGCGTCCACAGGGCAACCATTTCGGGGCGGGAGTAACGGGGAATCATGGCTGTTCCTTGGGTGATTGGCAGCAAGTCGTCGCGCGAGGCGAACGGACTCAAGACGAGCCGGGAGGTAGCAGGGACAGGCCGTGTCACCAAACAACGAAATTGTGCAGCTAAATCAATCGACTGGGGTTTGTTAGGATGAGGCAGCAAGCCACCCCCTCTCGCCGCCTCACCGAATTTTGAGTGGAAATTGGAGAAACACGATGTTGAAACTTACTTTGCTCGCCAGCGCCATGCTGGTTGCCGCCCCTGCAATCGCGCAGCAAACCCCGACTGACATGCAGCCGGTACCACCGTCGTCTGCTGCACAGACACTCGGCCAGTCGACGACACCCACAGCACCTGCCCCGGGCGATCCGTCGACCGTTCAGCAGCCGCCAGCGGAGGCTTCCACTGCGGCGCAGCCAGTGACCGCCCCGGATCAGATTGCGCAGGTCGTTAAAGCTGAATTTCCGACCTATGATAAGGATAGCAATGGCACTCTGAACACCGCCGAATTTGGCGCTTGGATGGTCGCGCTGCGCTCAGCCTCCGACAAGTCGGTGACGGCGGAAAGCAAGTCGATGAAGACCTGGACCAAGTCCGCCTTCGCGCAGGCCGATGCGGACAAGAGCAAGTCGGTTACCAAGACCGAGCTGACCGGCTTCCTGTCATCGAACAAGGGATAATCTTCCCGTTCGGCGGGGATTGAGCACCCCCGCATGATTGCGGCCGCGATACTTTCCCCTGGTATCGCGGCCGCTTTTTGTTGTGTGTCAGATCAGCCCTTGTGCGCGAAGGCTGACATGACCGGTCGCCCCGATGATCAGGTGATCGTGCACGGTGATCCCCAGTCGTTTCCCGGCCTCGGCAATTTGCCGCGTAAGATCGATATCGGCCCGGCTTGGCGATGGATCGCCGCTCGGATGGTTGTGCACCAGAATGATCGCCGCCGATCCGAGATCAATCGCGCGACGGATAACTTCACGGACATGCACCGCCGCTTCGTCGATCGAACCTTCGCTTACCAACTCGTCGCGAATCAACATGTTGCGGGTGTTCAAGTGGAGTACGCGCACCCGCTCAATCACGTGATGCGCCATATCGGCCTGGAGATAATCGATCAGCGCCTGCCAGTTGCTCAGCACCGGCTGCTCGGCCACCTTGGCGCGCAGCAACCGGAGGGCGGCGGCCTGGGCAATCTTGATTGCGGCAACCGCCGTTTCGCCCATGCCTTTCACCCGCATCAGCGCCTCAGGCTCTGCGGTGAAAAGCCCGCCGATTCCCCCAAATTCGGCCAGCAACGCCTTGGCGAGCGGCTTGGTATCGCGGCGGGGGATCGCCAGGGCAAGCAGATATTCGATTAGTTCATGATCAAGCAACGCATCACCGCCATGCCCCAGCAACCGCTGGCGCATTCGCGCGCGGTGGCCGGCATGCCCAGGCACGCTGGCGTCGCCGACATCCGGAGTCGAGTCGATCATTTCGGGGGTGGGAACGCTCATGCGTTTCAAGGATTAAGGTCTGTTCGGTAACCAGGCAATTGCGCAGGCGCGATCGTGGCTTATGGTCACGACATCGCGCCCTGTGGCAGGGTGAGGGGCGGGTTGGGAGTGACGATTACCGTGGCGGCAGAACGCGATACAGCGCCGGATGCCGATCTTTCTCCGGCTCGCTCCAGAAGGCGCTGGTATAATGGCGCGTCGCGCTGGTCACTGGGCATTGCCGCCGTGTCGCTGGCGGGGCTGCTGGGCGTCTGGAGCCAGCGCAAACCGATCGCCAATAATTACATCGAAAGCTATCTGGCCGATCACGGCGCCAAGGCGCGCTACCGGATTGCCGATATCGGCTTCAACACCCAACGGTTGACCGGCGTGGTGATCGGCGATCCAGCGCGGCCCGATTTGGTGGCAGATTGGGTGGAGGTGTCGACCCGAATCGGCCTTAACGGAGCGACGGTGACGGGGCTTCGCGCCGGGGCGGTACGGCTCCGCGGATCGCTTGTGGACGGCAAGCTGTTGCTCGGCAGTCTTGATCGCCTGCTGCCTGCATCGACCGGTGGTCCAGTGACGTTACCAGCCATCGATCTCGATATTGCCGATGGCCGGATGCAGCTGACGGCGCCGCAAGGCGTGATTGGCATCAAGCTCGCAGGGCGGGGGCGTCTTGACAATGGCTGGTCCGGGCGCGCGACATTGATCAGCGAGCGGCTGACGGCAGCCGGGTGCACCGCCGATCGGGTAGCGGCCAACTGGGCCGTGCAGATCACCGATCGCCAGCCCCGCCTGATGGGACCGCTACGGGCCGCGACGGTCGCTTGCGGTTCAACGCGGGCGTCTGGCGCGGCAATCGCCTTCGACGCTCGTCTCGATGCCCGGTTTGATCGCTGGCAGGGCAGAGCGGCGGTGTCGCTAGCCGGGGTGCAAGCGCCGGCGGCTCGGGTCGAGGCGCTATCGGGCGTGGTTGATTTTGAAGGATCGGCTGCGTCAACGCGCGGCGGATATTCGGTGCAAAGCGGGCTATTGTTGACTTCGGCGCTGAAGGCCAAGGGCGCGACGCTGGTCGGGCGCTATCGGGTGGGCAGGCAGGGCAGCGATCTGCAGGGGCACGCGTCGCTCACCGGCGCTTCGATGGCACCCGCAACGCGGACAATGCTGGCGGGGTGGCGCGGCGGGGCGGGGGGCACGCCGCTTGCGCCGCTTCTCGACCAACTTGTCCGGGCGGCGGTGATGGCCGGGAATGATATGACCGTTGGCGGTGACGTAGGCCTGGTGAGCAAGGCGGATACCCAGAATATCAACCTGTCAGCGGTCGAGGCCCGTTCGGCGAGTGGCGCGCTGGTAACGCTCAACCGGGGCGATGGTGTCGAAATTGGCCCGGACGGCGTTCGCCTGAACGGTACGCTGGCGATCGCCGGGGGTGGACTGCCCGAAGCCGTCATCCGGCTCGCACAGAATGTTGCCGGATCGCCCATCACCGGCAGCGGGATCGTCAGGCCTTATGCTGCGGGCGGTGCGGCGCTTTCGCTGACCAATGTCGATTTTACCGCAACCCCAGGCGGCGCGACCCGGCTGTCGACATTTGCCACGCTATCCGGGCCAATCGGCAGCGGGCGGATCGATGGCGCGCGGTTGGCGCTGCAGGCTGAATGGGACGGGCGACGTCGCTGGCGGATCAATCGGGCGTGCGCCCCGCTCAATTTTGATCGGCTGACGATCGGATCGCTGGCGCTAGGCAGCGCCCGGCTGCAGCTTTGCCCCACGGGCGAAGCGTTGGTGAGCGTCAACGGCAGCACGATGAGCGGAAGCGGGAGGATCGCCTCGCCACGGCTGGCGGGGGCACTGGGCGGCTCCCCTCTGACCCTGACCGCAGCATCGGCGCGGTTTGGCGTGTCGGCGCGCGATTTTCAGGTCGCTGGGCTTGCGGCCCGGCTTGGCGACTCTGATCGCGTCACAAGGCTCGATATCGGCAGCTTGAATGGACAACTCGTCAAACAGGGGGCGAACGGTCGGTTTGCTGCCGGGGCGGGGCATATCGCGCGGGTGCCGCTGCTAATGTCCGGTAGCGAAGGCAATTGGCAGTTTGATGGCCATAGGCTGGCCATCACCGGCAGCTTGATCGTTGCCGACGACGATGCTGATCCGCGTTTTTATCCGCTCGCCAGCAAGGACGTGTCGTTTACGCTGGCCGACAACCGGATCGTGGCCACGGCGGGGCTGCAACATTCTGAAACCGGCACGTCGGTGACGACGGTGTCGATCGCGCACGATCTTGGCAGCGGTATCGGCCACGCTGATCTTGATGTTCCGGGAATCAGCTTTGGTGAAGCGCTGCAACCTCTCCAGCTGACCCGTTTTACCAAGGGCGTAATCGCCGAAGTGAAAGGCGTCGTTTCAGGCAGCGGCCAGGTCCGCTGGACGCGCGATGGGGTCAAAAGCGACGGCGTATTCCGGACCACCGGCACCGATCTGGCTGCCGCTTTTGGTCCAGTGACGGGTCTGTCGGGGGAGATCCGCTTCACCGATCTGCTTAATCTGGAAAGCGCGCCCGGTCAGGTGGCGTCCATCGCGATCATCAATCCAGGTGTCCCGGTGACCGAGGGGCTGGTGCGCTACCAGACCCTCCCGGGATCGCGCGTTGCAGTGGAAGGTGGGCGGTGGCCGTTTGCCGGGGGCACGCTGGTGCTCGAGCCAAGCGTGCTCGACTTTACCGAAAGCCGGGAACGGCGGATGACGTTTCGAGTCGAAGGCGTGAATGCCGCTCAGTTTCTGCAGCAGTTTGATTTCAAGAATCTCGATGCCACGGGCACCTTCGACGGGGTGCTGCCGATGGTTTTCAACGAGCAGGGCGGTCGGATCGAGGACGGCACGCTGACGGTGCGCGAGTCGGGCGGCACGATCGCCTATGTCGGTGAATTGTCGCAGGAAGATCTGGGGTTTTGGGGCAATATGGCCTTTCAGGCGCTGAAATCGCTGAAATACAAAACGCTGGCGATCGAGATGAACGGGCCACTGGCCGGCGAGATGATCACCGAGGTGCGCTTTGCCGGGATCAGCCAGGGGGCAGGCACAAAGAGCAACTTCCTGATCCGCCGGCTGCAAAAACTGCCGCTCGTCTTCAATGTCCGAATCGAGGCGCCGTTTCGCCAGCTGATCGATTTTACGCAATCCTATTATGATCCGCGCCGACTGATCGAACGTAATCTGCCCCGGTTGATCGAAGAACAGAACAAGCAGGTGCGCGAGCGGGCGGTGCCCGGGACCACACCAAGCACAACACAGGCTGACAAACCCGTTCAGCCCCCTGCAAGCGAGCCCATGCCATGAAACAATCCGCATTGACGAAAGACGCCAGGAGACCGACCAAGGGTGCGATGAGCAGATGGATGACAATGGCGCTTTTGGGCGTAGTAGGGCTTGCTGGCGGTTGCGTCAGCGTTACCGCGCCGGATAAGCCGATCGTCATCAATCTCAACATCAAGATCACTCAGGATGTCGTTTACCGGCTCGACGGCAAGGCAAAGGCGTTGATTGAGAATAATACAGGGATATTTTGATGGCCAAGTTTTCACGCAACACCGCAAAGCTGGCGATCGCGGCTGGTGCCTTGCTCGTCACCGGCTTGGCCGCCACCGCAGCGCTCGCGCAACGTGATCCAGCCTATCAGGCGGCGCGTTCGGCGGGCCAGGTTGGCGAAAAGCGTGACGGTTACTTGGGCATCGTCGGTACGGAAACGCCTGCGCTGCGCGCGCTCGTCAACAACATCAACATCCAGCGCAAAGCGGCCTATACGCGCAGCGCAGCTGATGGCGCGACAGTGGAGCAGTTCGCCATCACCTCGGGCTGCAACCTGATCGCCAAGACCGTGCCAGGTGAAAAATACGAGGCTCCCGACGGCAGCTGGAAAACGCGCACCGATGCCGCGCCGGAACGCGATTCGTTCTGCCTCTGATCGGTCGCGCGGCGTAATGCTAGGGACTGATCCCCGCCTGTCTTGGCAGGCGGGGCCACGCCCGGTTGACTTGCCAGCCCCCCCTTTCTAAAGCGACCCCGCATCGGGGGTCTGTGGCCTGCCGGTGCATGTCGTCGCCCGCTTCTTTGCGCGGCGGCGTTTTCTTATCAGGATGTGCTCGCGTTGGCTGACGATCGCCAGAACGGACCCGATGATCTTGCGGCCCGAATTGCGCGTGCGAAGCTGGCGCAGGACGGGGCAGCGGTTATCTCGGCACCGACCGGCAAGGGCTATAAGCAGGGCAGTCGAGTGCTGGCGGAATTGATCGGCGCTCCACTGGGTGGCGCGGTGATCGGCTGGGGTTTTGATAGCTGGTTCGGCACGTCGCCCTGGGGGCTGCTGATCCTGTTGTCGTTGAGCGTGGTTGTTGCGTTTCGCAACATCTTCAGAATTTCCAAGGAACGCCCCGAATGACGCGGGCGTCCTGCATTGTTGAACAAGGGTAAGCGGGCGTGGCTGGCAAGATAGACCCGATGGAACAGTTCTTGGTCGAACCATTGTTCGGCCATTTGAAGCTTGGCGGCTTCGATCTGTCGTTCACCAACTCGGCATTGTTCATGTTTGTCACGCTCGGCGTGCTTTATGTGTTCATGCGCGGCGGCATGAAGCGTCAGCTAATCCCTGGCCGCTGGCAGGTCGCGGTGGAATCGGTGATCAGCTTCATCGATGATATGATGCGCGTGAACATCGGGCCGGAAGGCAAGAAGTTCGCGCCGTATATTTTCTCGCTGTTCATGTTCATTTTGCTGTCGAATCTGATCGGCGTGCTGCCGCTGGCGATCGTGCCGGGCGTCCACGCCTTTGCCGTCACCAGCCACATCACCGTCACCGCCGTGCTCGCCTTCCTGTCGTTCGGCATCGTGCTCGCGGTCGGTTTCTGGAAGCACGGTCTGCATTTCTTTTCGCTGTTCGTGCCGCACGGTGCGCCGGGCTGGCTGATGCCGGTCATCATCCCGGTCGAGTTCGTTTCGTTCATGGTGCGCCCGTTCTCACTGGGCCTGCGACTGTTTGTCGCCATGACGGCAGGCCATATTCTGCTCGAAGTGTTTGGCAGCTTCGTGGTGCAGGGCCTAAACGCAGGCGGTCCGCTTGGCATCGTCGTCTCGGCGCTCAGCTTCGTGATGATCATCGGCGTCAGCGCGCTCGAACTGCTCGTCTGCGCGATCCAGGCCTATGTGTTTGCGCTGCTTACTTCGCTTTACCTCAACGATGCGGTGCACCTGCACTAGGATCGGTTTGTTCCAGTTTTTCCATCAAGTTACGCTTATTCTTAGGGAGTTTTTACATGACTGATCTTGGTGCAATGTACATCGGTGCCGGCCTTGCGGCGATTGGTATCGGCCTGGCCGCGCTCGGCGTGGGCAACGTCTTCGGTTCGTTCCTTGAAGGCGCGCTGCGCAATCCGGAAGCAGCTGATGGCCAGCAGGGCCGTCTGTTCATCGGTTTCGCCGCGTCGGAATTGTTGGGCCTGATCGCGTTCGTCGTCGCGATCCTGATCCTGTTCGTCGTCAAGTAAGGCATCGGCCGCCATGCCCCAGCTTTCCCAAATTGCTGAGATCTACGCCTCGCAGCTGTTCTGGCTCGCGATCGTGTTCGCGCTCATTTATTTCGGAATTGGCCGGGGCATGGTGCCGAAGATTGAAAAGACCATCGACGATCGCAACGGCAAGGTCGCGGGTGATCTCGCCGCTGCTGAAGCTGCGCGATCGGCGGCGGAAGCCAGCGACATCGCCTATAACTCCAGCCTTGATGGCGCACGCGGCCAGGCGATGAAGTCGGTTGCCGAAGCCAAAGCAAAGGCGATTGCCCGTGCTGAGGCCGTCGCAAAGCAGGCTGACGCCGAAATGCTCGTCCGCCTTGCTGCCGCGACCGACTCGATCGAGAGCCGTAAACAGGCAGCGCTGAATGAAATCGAGGCGTCGACTGTTGACGCGGTCGAGGCGATCGTCGCCAAGCTGTCGGGCGTGGCGACGGATCGGGCGCTGGTCGAACAGCAAGTAAAGGTTGCCCTCGCGCATGGCTGAAACGCACGCATCCACGCTCGCTAACGGGGCAGTGGCGCCCGAGCATCACGAAGCGCCCACGGCGTTCGGCATTTCGGCACCGGGCTTCGTTGCCCTGTCGATGATCGTCGTGATCGGCCTGATGATCTGGCAGAAAGTGCCGGCGATGATCGCCAAGGCGCTCGACAGCCGGATCGGCACGATCCGCGCACAGCTGGATGAGGCCAATCGCCTGCGGGCCGAAGCCGAAGCGCTGCTCGCTGATGCGAAAAAGCGCAGCGCCGCGAGCGCTGGCGATGCTGCCGCCATTATCGCACACGCCGAAGCCGAAGCGAAGACGATGCTCGCCAAGGCTGAAGCAGATGCGGCGGAGCTGACCGCCCGTCGCGCCCGGATGGCGGAAGACAAGATTGCCGCTGCCGAACGCGGCGCGATTGCAGAGGTCCGCGCACGCGCTGCCGACGCTGCGACGCGCGCAGCAACGCAGATAATCACCGATCGGCATGATGCCGGTGCTGATAAGCCGCTGGTCGATCGCACCATCGCAGGGCTCGCGCGCGTCAACTGATGGCATTGATTGCAGGCGGCTTGGCCTAGCTATCGCCGCAATTTTGCGCTTTTAGGACTTGGGCGATTCGTGCCCAGCCATTCTAGAAAGACGCCCCCATGAAGCTTTTTGCCGTTGCCGCCCTGCTGACGCTGACTGCAGCTCCCGCTTTGGCCCAGACCGCACCTGCGGCACCTGTTGCGCCAACCCCGCCAGCCGCGACCACACCTGGTGCCGCCAAGCTGTCCATCGACAGCCCGATCGAGGCACTGGTTGCTGATCCTGCCGCCAAGGCAGTTCTGGAAGGCGTGATCCCCGGCCTGCCGGCCCACCCCGCCTATGACCAGTTTAAGGCGATGAGCCTGACCCAGGTACAGCCCTATTCGGGCGGCGCCGTGACCGACGAAATGATCAAGAAGATCACCGACGGCCTCGCCGCCATCAAGTGATCTGGTAACATTACCCAAGCCGCCGGTGGCCAACGCCGCTGGCGGCTTCGCTTCATCTCAATATTGCTGATCCCAATTAATTGTGGATCGATCAGAACCCGGCGCTTTACGCCGTCGGCGCGCAGCTTTTATCCCTGAATGATCGCCGTTGAGGGGTGGTGCCGGTCCATATAACGCTTGATCATCTTCAGATTCCGCGTGTTCGAGCGGAAGAAGAAATCGGGCACCGCACCGATCCAGGGGATCAGGCCGAGCAGATAATCGATGCCGATATTGCCCGCCATGCGCAGCATATGGGTTTTGGTCATGCCCAGATTTCGAGCTTCCCACATCATCCAGCCGCCCATCGCTGCGGCAATAGTCGGGCCAGCGACCGGGATGAAGTCTAGGATCACGTCTAGGCCGACCTTGCGGTTAAGGCCGGGAATGGTGATGAGCCCCTCGAGCAAATGCTCCATTGCCTCAATCCGCTTGCGCACACCGGCAGCATCACGCCCGAGCGGTAGCTGGGCGGCGAGCTTGCGGACCTGTTCCGGGTCGATTCGGGTGGTGCGGTTTGCCATGGCCCCTGTCTGCTCCCCTATCTGGTATTGGTGCGAAGCTCATTCAACGGATGCCAGGCGCGTCCGTTCCCCTGCCATCGGCTGAGCCGCAACGCGACCAACGACCAACGTAGCGGACGTGCGATTGGGATGAAAGCAGCATCCTCATTCACCAGCGCGTCGGCTTCGGCAATCCGTTGAGCGCGTTCGGACAGCGAGTCGGCATCGCGCGCTGCGTTCAGCGCGCCTTCCACATCTTCACCACAGGGCTGGCACGCAGTGGCGAGATACCAGCGTGCGCTGTCATAGGGCGCAACTGAGTCGATCAAGCGGAGGTCGGCAGGGGCATCGCGGTTCACGCGTTGTGGCGTCAGGCCGATCGATCGGAGCGCGGCGCCGACAAACCCGTACAAGATGGTCGCGCCGGGCCCGGAGGGCAACGCTATTCGGATCGTGATTGTCCTGTCATGGCTTGCCTTCCAACGGCGGACGCGTGCCCGCGCACCTTCGCGCCGCTGAGCAGGCGATAATGTCGCCCAGCTTGCAATCGATGGATTGGCAGCGGAATCGAGTGCTGCAGGCAGGATCTGTTCGGTCGCTTGCCAGCCGGGCGCAAATGCCGAGACGATGGCGATGCGATCGATCACCTGGGAGAGGGCGGCTCGATTATCGGCATCGGCCAGAAAGCCTTCGCGATTGACAATAGCGAACCCGAACAGACCTTCGGCCGGATCCAACCGAAAATTGGCCGGCGCGATCTCGACGAACTTGAGCAGCGGCCAGTCGACAAAGGTGCCGCCACTGACCAGATCGGATTGACGTTCGGCAAAACGGACGATGGCGCGCGCCGAACGCTCGCCGATTAACTGGACGGATTGCTCGGGACCGGGTTCTTCGACATCATCACTGGTGGCGCGTGCCGGATCGAAGGCCGGTGTCAGTAGTGTTCCGTTCTTGCCCGATGGTGCGACCCGGAACGGACCGGTGCCGCGCGGTGGTCGATCAAGTAACAAGGCTAGCTCGGGCTGAGCGAAGAGCTTGAGCAGATCAGGCCGCGGGCGCTTCAGTCGCACCTCGATCACCTGGGGGGTCATTTCCACAATCTCGTCGACTGCCGTCAAATAGGGACGCAACGGGTTGCGTGATCGCGGGGCGATCTGCCGCCGTAGACGTTCGACGATCTGTGCCGCCGTCACTCGGCTGCCATCGCTCCATTCGGCCTCGCGCAGACGAAAAATGTAACTCATGCCGTTGTCGATAACGATCCATCGTTCGGCAAGACCAGGCGCGATTTGCCCGACGGCATCGAACCTGACCAGGCCCTGCGCGGTTGAATCAAGCAACAGCCGCGCCGGACCGCTGAGGGCCCCGCGCGCTGGATCGGTCAATACCGGACCCGGGCCGATCGCGCTGACCACAACGGGACCGATATCGCGCCGCTGATTGCAACTGGCGACCAGCAAAATGCCGCCAATAAGCAGCAAAGGCGCAACGAAACGGGGAAGAGCAACCGGCCTCATCGCGCTTCTTTGCCATTGGCACGCGCGATGCGCCACCGCTCTTGGGCGATCACCCAGGCCACCAACGCGCCAAGAAGGCTGGTGCGGACGGCGGGACTCGAACCCGCACTCCAGAAGAGGGGGATTTTAAGTCCCCTGCGTCTACCGATTTCGCCACGTCCGCGCTGAAAGCACGCAAGCCGAATGGCAGGCAGAGGTCAACCCGCGTTCGTGGTGGAAAAGCGCAATCAGCCGTCGCAGTTGAGGCGGGCGCGCATTTCCTTGCCGGGCTTGAAATAGGGAACGCGCTTGGCGGATACGGCGACGACTTCGCCCGTCCGTGGATTGCGACCGCTACGGGCATCGCGCGCGCGGGTTGAGAAAGCGCCGAAGCCGCGCAACTCGACCCGACCGTCAGCTGCCAATCGTGCGGCAATCTCATCAAAAAATGTTGAAACGATGGATTCGACGTCGCGTGGCGTCAGGTCCGGATTTTCCTCGACCAGCCGCTGAACTAGTTCTGAGCGTATCATGTTTGTGTCTCCCCCCACATGTAATCGATGTGACGTTGCCCCCGCTTCGTCACGATCGATCAAGGCCTTAGCCCTATTCTGTGTCGCTTTCCAGAACAGATGCGACATAAAATTACGCGTAGAGGAAATAATGGGGACATGACGCCAGTTCATGTCCCCATTTTGAGTAGGTTACTTCTTGGTGTCGCCCGATCGCGCCTTGAGCGCTTCGCCAAGGATGTCGCCGAGCGACGCGCCTGAGTCGGACGAGCCATATTGCGCGACGGCCTGCTTCTCTTCGGAGATCTGCATCGCCTTGATCGAGAAGGTCGGCTTCTTCGAACGATCGAAACCAGTCACCATCGCGTCGAACTTCTGGCCGACCTGGAAACGCTCCGGCCGCTGTTCGTCGCGGTCACGGCCCAGATCGGTCCGCTTGATGAAGCCCGTCGCGCCTGCGTCGCCGGTCTGCACCTCGAGGCCCGCATCGCGGACTTCGAGCACGGTGACGGTGACGATCGCGTTCTTGCTGAGGCGTGAGCCGGCATCGCTGCCTTCGGCTGCAGCTGCGCCGCCGACGGCGGGCGCACCGCGCTCAAGCTGCTTCATGCCGAGCGAGATACGCTCCTTTTCGGCATCGATGTCGAGCACGATCGCCTGAACGGTCTCACCCTTGCGGTGCAGGTTGAGCGCGTCCTCGCCCGATACGCCCCAGGCGATGTCGGACATGTGGACCATGCCGTCAACATCGTTGTCGAGGCCGATGAACAAGCCGAATTCGGTCGCATTCTTGACTTCGCCTTCGACGGTCGAACCGACCGGGTGTGCCTCGGCAAAGGCTTCCCAAGGGTTGCTGATTGCCTGCTTGAGGCCAAGCGAGATGCGGCGCTTTTCCGAATCGACTTCGAGGACGATGACGTCGACTTCCTGGCTGGTCGACACGATCTTGCCGGGGTGGACGTTCTTCTTGGTCCAGCTCATTTCGCTGACATGGACCAGGCCTTCGATGCCCGCTTCGAGTTCGACGAACGCGCCATATTCGGTGATGTTGGTCACGCGGCCCGACAGCTTGGCGCCGATCGGGTACTTTTCCATCGCGCCATCCCACGGATCGCTCTCAAGCTGCTTCATGCCGAGGCTGATGCGCTGCGTGTCCTTGTTGATGCGGATGATCTGCACCTTCACGGTATCGCCGATGTTCAGCACTTCGCTTGGATGACCAACGCGCTTGTAGCTGAGATCGGTGACGTGGAGCAGACCATCGATGCCGCCCAGATCGACGAAGGCACCATAATCGGTGATGTTCTTGACGATGCCGTCGATCACCTGGCCCTCGGCCAGCGACAGGATCAGGCCCGAACGCTGCTCGGCGCGGGTTTCTTCGAGGATGGCGCGGCGCGAAACGACGATGTTGCCGCGCTTGCGGTCCATCTTCAGGATCTGGAATGGCTGCGGAATGTCCATCAGCGGGGTAACGTCGCGGACCGGGCGGATATCGACCTGCGAACCGGGCAGGAAGGCCACGGCGCCGTTCAGATCGACAGTGAAGCCACCCTTCACGCGGCCAAAGATGACGCCTTCGACGCGGGCGGTTTTGGCGAATTCGGTTTCCAGCGTGTCCCAGGCGGCTTCGCGGCGAGCGCGATCGCGGCTGAGCATCGCTTCGCCGTGGATATTCTCGACCCGGTCGACATAGACTTCGACTTCATCACCGACCTTCAGATCGGCCTTCTGGCCCGGCATGGCGAATTCGCGGAGCGGCACGCGGCCTTCGGACTTGAGGCCCACGTCGATGACGGCAAGGTCATTCTCGATCGCGGTGACGGTGCCCTTGACGACCCGGCCCTCAAAGCCGTCTGCATCGCCGAGTGTTTCTTCCAGAAGTGCTGCGAAATCGTCGCGCGTTGGATTTGCCGAAGAGGCCATAAAGTTACTGTATCCCAAGTCTATTGTCCGGCCAGCCGGTTGTCTCCGGCGGTCTTTGGCCATGTTGCCGCGGCGACCGATTGCCGGACGCGGCATCCGTCGAAAAATTGCGCACGCGAAGACATGCCGACAAAGCGAAAAGGGCGCGTAAGCAGGATCGGCGTTTTGCCGTTCCGCTTCGCGCCTCGCCGGGTCAGGACGTTGCCGTCTTCACCCTTGTCCGAGCCTCCACGAGCTCAATCGCCCGCTGGATGGCTGATTCTATAGACAGAAAGCTCGTATCGAGCAAGGCGGCGTCGTTGGCGAGCACAAGAGGCGCGGTGGCGCGCTGGCTGTCGCGCAAGTCGCGGGCGCGAATATCGGCCAGAACCTTGTCGATGCTGACGACCGCGCCGTGTTGGCGCAGTTCCAGATGGCGCCGTTTCGCGCGGATCGATGGCGTCGCTTTGACGAATAACTTGGCGTCGGCATTGGGCGCGATCACCGTGCCGATATCGCGCCCGTCGAGCACCGCGCCGCCAGGCTGATTGGCAAAACGCCGCTGGCGGTGGAGCAGGGCAGTCCGCACTAAGGGATGCGCCGATACGATTGAGGCGATCTTACCGATTTCATCGGTCCGCAGTTCGGGGTCGGCGAGGACCGATTCGTCGAAATCGCACGCCGCGAAGCAATCAGCCTCGATGTCCGGATTCAGCTCATTGCGCACCACCGTCAGCGCGACGGCGCGATACAGCAATCCGGTATCGAGGTGCGGCAAGCCATAATGCTTGGCGAGCGCGCGGGCGATGGTGCCTTTGCCCGATGCAGCGGGTCCGTCGACGGCGATAATCATGGCGCTATCAAAGGGCCTTACCGGCCAGCGCGTCAAGCGTTTCGAAGAATGTCGGGAAACTGGTGGCGACGGGTGACACATCGTCGATCGTCAGCGCCTTGTGCGAGGCGAGGCCTGCAATCACCATGCTCATCGCAATCCGGTGATCGAGCCGCGACGCGATCAGCGCATCCCCGCGTAACGGCGCGCCGGCCGATCCGGTAATGGCAAGGCCATCCTCATACTCCTCGACACCCACGCCGATCGCGGTGAGCGCGGTTGCCATCGTCGCGATCCGGTCCGATTCCTTGACGCGCAATTCGTGCGCACCACGCGCCGCGGTCCGACCACTTGCCATGGCTGCGGCGACGAACAGGATGGGATATTCGTCGATCATGCTGGGCGCGAGTTCGTGTGGTACCGTAATCGCGTGGAGCGGTGCGTGGCGGACACGCAGATCGGCAACCGGTTCGCCGCCCACGGAGCGGGGGTTTTCCTGCACGATATCGGCACCCATCATCGTGAGCGCCCTGAACAGCCCGGTGCGGGTGGGGTTCAGTCCGACATTGGCAATCAGCAAGTCTGATCCCGGGATGATCGACGCGGCGACCGCGAAAAAGGCGGCTGAAGAGGGATCGCCCGGGACGGTGATCGATTGCGGCGTCAGTTCGGCCTCTCCCGTGATCGAAATGATGCGACCCTGATCGGTTTCCTCGACCGTAATCTGCGCGCCGAAACCCTGCAGCATCCGCTCACTGTGATCGCGCGTCGCGACCGGCTCGATCACGCGTGTGATGCCGGGCGTGTTGAGTCCCGCCAGCAGCACCGCCGACTTTACCTGCGCTGATGCCACCGGCAGTGTGTAGCTGATCGGCACCGCCGGGCAGATTCCGCGTACCATCAGGGGCAAGCATTGTTGGTTTTTGGCGCCGGGGCTGGCGGTGATATCTGCCCCCATCTGCGATAGCGGATCGATCACCCGGCCCATTGGTCGCGCCGATAGCGACGCATCGCCAACAAAGGTCGCGGTTATCGGGTGGCTGGCAACCAGCCCCATAAGCAGCCGGGTCGAGGTGCCCGAATTGCCCATATCTAGCGCCTGCGCCGGCTGCAGCAGCCCGCCGACCCCGACGCCGCTGACCTCCCAGATGCCGTCCTTCAGGCGCGTGATCGTTGCCCCCATCGCGCGGAGCGCAGCGGCGGTGGCGAGCACATCCTCGCCCTCCAGCAGTCCTTCAATCCGGCTGGTGCCGACAGCGAGGGCGGCAAACATCAGCGCCCGATGGCTGATCGATTTGTCGCCGGGCACCGTCATCGCGCCCTTTAATGGACCGCTTGCAACGAATTGGCGAGGAAGGGGATCTGGGTGCGACATCGGCGGCGGCTTTGACAGCGCGCTTGCGCTATGGCAAGGCGCGCCCCACTTTGCGGCTCAACAGCCACAAAATCCCATTACTTCGAAAGGCACGAGGCACCTTATGGTGAAGCCGGAATGGGGCACGAAGCGAACGTGTCCGAAATGCGCAACGCGTTTTTACGATCTGGGCAAGGATGACCCGGTCACCTGCATCGAATGCGGCCAGGCTTGGGAGCCCGAGCCGATCCTGAAATCGAAGCAGCCATTGCCGTTCGATGCGCCCAAGGCGCTGACGCCGAAGAAGGACGATGACGATCTCGCCGGTGACGACGAAGATCTGGACATCGCCGCCGATGACGAAGAGCCATCGCCCGATGACGAGGTCGATCTCGGCGGTGACGACGATCTGGGTGTGGAAACGTCCAACGACGAGGAAGAGCGCTAAAAGCGTTTCTCGCGAAAAAGCCCGAAATGCGCTACTTGCCAAGGGGGCGTCGCGTCGATAATGGCGACGCTCCCGGGCAAAAAAGATGGGGCCGTAGCTCAGCTGGGAGAGCGCTGCGATGGCATTGCAGAGGTCTGGGGTTCGATCCCCCACGGCTCCACCATTTTTTTTAATAAGAAAATCAGCTAGATGGGCGGCGTACGCGCAAGCGCCCTTCGCTTATCCCGCGGTCTTGGTATCGCACTGGTATCGCAGATGGGCCTTGGTATGCGCCCCAACGGGTGCCCAAAACGCTTCTGTGGAGGCGATAAACTCCTGAAGATACTCGGGCCGGAGATGGGTGTAGTTTGCTCCAGAGCCCCGTTCGCTGCTGTGGCCGGCCGCTGAATCAATTTGCGCCTGTGGCACACCGCGGCGTTGGTGCCAGGTGTGGATGGTGTGGCGCAGCGTGTTTGGCGAGCCCAACCCCACCATCTTTGGTCGCGGCTCGCTCTCACCCAGCTTTTTCCTCGCTGGGAGCCAGATGAGGTTGCCGGCGGTATCCGTTGATTGCCGTGCCAGTCCAAGCGCAGGTTTGGCCGCATGGGCGGCGATCAGGCATGCTTCAAAGGCCCTGCCGATATCCTTTGTATTTCGTTCGAAAAACGCCGGACCACCCTCACGTTGCGTCTTTTCTGATGTGGCTGCCCGGTACTTGGCGGTTCGATCCGCCGCGAAGCTGAAAAGCGGCCGGTCGGTTTTCACGATCTTTGCTGACGCTCAGGAACGGTCATATCCGAGTCGGAAGCCGTCCAGCAGCTTTGCGCCCCGATGTTCGGCGACTCTTCGCATCGCATGGTCGAGAGCGCAGGGCTATCGTGCCGCAGACGCGAGCAGCTCGCATTTAACTGACGGTGTCAATATCACGCTTGATCGAAGGGCGCCTCCAAAGTTGACGGCACCCATGGCCAGGTGTTGCACATTTCAACCCCAGCAAGTTTCAGGGGGCGCTCCCCAACTCTAACGGAACCCTGCATCCCGGGCCAGCATCGCGGCGTGGGTGCGGTTGCGGGCGCCGAGCTTGCGGCAGACCAGCTTGACGTGCAATTTCACCGTCGGTTCCCGCAGCTCCAGGTCGCGGGCAATTTCCTTATTAGCTTTGCCTTCGCACAATGCGCGAAGCACTTGCTGTTCGCGCGGTGACAATCGATCATCAAACGGCGTCGCCTCAGCTTCCTTCTGCATCGCCTGAAGCAGGCCAATCGGGAGGTAGCGTTCGCCCGCCGCCATGAAGCGGATGGCGTTGACGAGCGACTTGGCCGGCAGGGTCTTGGGCAGAAAGCCGGCCGCACCGCATTCAATCGCCTGTTCTGCAATGCTGGCCACAGCACTTCCCGAAATGATCGCGACGGGCGTGTCGCCAACCGCAGCCTTAATCCGCCTCAGCCCTTCAAGACCGTCCATGCCGGGCATCGTGTAATCGAGCAGAATGATGGCAAACGGCCCAACTGCCGTAATTGCTGCGGCTGCTTCCTCGACATTCGACGCGAGTTCAACGTCGAAGCCGCCTTCGGCTTCCAGATAGGAGCGAAGAACATCGCGCAGCAGGTCATGATCATCAGCAATCAGGATCTTCATCGGGCCTTCCTTGCGGCACAGGCTTCGATCGCCGCTTCGGCACCGGCAAGCAGGCTGTCGAGTGAAACCGGCTTGCCAATGATGGCATCGAAGCTGTGCAACGCCGAATTCTGCCGACCATATTGTTCCGGCAGGGCCGTGCAGAGCAGGACCGGCAAATCGGATTTCAGCCGGCGAGCTTGTGAAGCCAGTTCGGCACCGTTCGTTCCCGGCATGTCGAAATCGGTGATCAGCAATGCCCAGGCGTCGGGATCCTCGTCGATTGCCGCCAGCGCATCGCGCGCTTCGAGACATGGGCCAACTTCGGCGCCCGCGCCTTCAAGCAGTTCGGTGAGTACATCAACGACCGCCGGATTATCATCGACGACGAGCACGGCGCGGCCCTTAAGGATATTGTTGGAGAAGGGAATCGACCGCATCGTTGGCAGCCGCGATTGTTCGGGTGGATCGAGCGGCCAGAATATGTCGAAACGGGAGCCATTGTCTGGTTGCGAATCGACGGCGACCCCCCCGCCGGCAGCTTCGACGATGCTCTTGACGACCGCCAGTCCAAGCCCCGAGCCATTGCGCCCCTTGCCCGACCGAAAGGGTTCGAAAATGCCGGCCAGTGCCTGTTCGGCGATGCCGCTCCCGGTATCTTCCACGCGCACCAGCGCGGCCGGGCCGACGGGCCGCAGGCCGATGACCGGTCGGGCCGCTGGATCGCCGGGCAACAACCTTTCAAGCCCCACCGTGATCCGGCCGGGCTGGTCCGGGTCCATCGCATCGCGGGCATTGATGAGCAGATTGAGCAGCACCTGCATGACTTCGGTACTGTCGGCGATAAGGGTAATCGGTTCTTCCGGCAGACGCAGGACAATGCTGTGCTGGGGCGCAAGGCTGGCCCTGAGCAATTCCACGACGTTGCGGATCTTGGCGGCCAGGTCGATCTCGCGGTTGTCAGGCGTCCGTTGGCCGAGCGACAACATTTTGGCGACCAGCGATGCGGCGTTTGCCGCAGCCTTCTCTATCCTTTCTGCCTGCCGCCGGGCGCCATTGGCAGGATCGGCGACGATCAACGCCGCCGACCCGGAGATGGCAGCGATCAGATTGTTGAAATCATGGGCGATGCCGGATGCAATCTGGCCGACGATCTCCTGCCGTTGCGACACCAGCAACTGTTCGCGTAGCCGCGCCATTTCTCGGTCGCTGCGATGGCGTTCGCCGACATCGCGTGTAACGCACACAAGGCCGCCGTCCGACCGTAGCGATAGTGAAATCTCTTGCCGGATTGCAGAGCCGTCGCGCCGCACGCCGATTGATTCGCCGCGCCAACGCCCCTCGGCGTTCAGAATGGGAAAGGCTTCGGCCTCAAGTCGCTCTCGCGCTTCTGGTGTATAAAGGTTTGACCAGTGCATGCCGATCAATTCGGCGGCATCGGCATAGCCGAACATTTCGGCATGGCTGCGGTTCATAAAGATGAATTGGCCCACCGTATCGGTGATGGCGACGCCGTCATTCGATACTTCGATGGCGGCGACCTGTTCGGCCAATCGCTCGCGGGTCGTATCGCGATCGGCCTCAAGGAGTTTGCGCTGGCTGGCGTCACGGATGATGGCGGCAAAACCGGTCGGATGCACGTCATCGCCTGCGTTCCACATGCCGAGCGACAGCTCGATTGGAAATTCGCTACCGTCACGGCGCAGTGCCGGCACCTCCACCATGCGGCCGACCAGGCGCGATTGTCCGGTCGCGCGGACATGCGACATGCCGCCATGATGCGCGCGGCGGTGACGATCTGGAATAATGATATCGAGGCTGCTGCCCAGCACCTCGCTGGCAGTCCAGCCAAACATGCGTTCCGCCGCCCGGTTCCAATAGATGACCCGGCTGTCGCTGTCGGTGCAGACAAAGGCATCGGACGCCGTTTCGCTGATGATCTGCGAAATCTGCTGCGAATGACGGAGCCGGCGCAATTCGAGCAGGTCGACGACCTGCTGCGCCATCAGCTTGAGTGCCCTGCGTTCTCTTAGGTCGAGGCCACGACGCCGGCGATCGATAATGCATAATGTCCCGATCCGCCGTCCCGAAGCCAGGACCAGGGGGGCTCCTGCATAAAAGCGCATGTGCGGTTCGCCGAGGACCAGGGGATTATCTGCAAAACGCGGATCTTTTGTCGCATCGGGCACCACCATGACATCGTCGCCTTCGATGGCGTGGGCGCAGAACGACACGTCGCGCGCTGTTTCCGAGATATCAAGGCCGACACGCGCCTTGAACCATTGTCGGTCAGCGGCGATCAGGCTGACAAGCGCGATTGGCGTATTGAAGCGGTCGGCCGCCAGTTCAGCGATAATGTCGAACTCACGCTCCGCCGGGGTGTCCAGGACGTCGAGCGCCGCCAGCGCGGCAAGCCGCGCCAGTTCTCCTTCGTTCTGGCGGTCGCTGCTGTCGGGATCGCTGCTCAAGCTGTTCGGCTCCGTGGATTGGTCGCTATCCTTTCGGATAGGGCCTCATGGCGACGAACGGCGGGCAATGGCAAGTTCCCGTCCGCAGGGGGTTCCTATACTTTCGGATAGCAAAGCTGTGCCAAAGGTCGGTTCCGGCGACCGGCCGCAGGGATGTTTTTGCCTTTGGCATGGCAAAGATTAAAAAATGATGAAGATCGCGCCGATTGGCGCGGGCCGCTATTCTATTCCGTCATTTTTGAGCCGGATGCCGACGCGACAGCGCCGCCCATCGTGGCGCATTTGAACGGCAGCAGCGGACCCCGATCCACTGCCCGAAACCAAGATGAAAAAGGAAATGACCATGAAGACGATTTTTGCTGTTGCAGCGCTGGCCACAGTTTCGCTCGCCGGTACGGCCCAGGCTGCCCCAACTACTGCCGAAGCCGACGCCGGTGCCAAGATCATTGCACCACTCCAGATTGATAACAGCGCGCCGCTGTATTTCGGCACCATTGCCCCGTCGTTGACGCAGAGTGACACGGTTTTCGTCTCGCCATCCGGCGACAAGAAGTGCGGCGCGGCGCTGACCTGCCTGACGTTCGACCACACCGCCGCTGCCTTCGAAGTCAAGGGTGAAGCAGATGCCGTTTACACCATCTCGCTTCCCGGCGGCATCGAGATCACCAATGAAAAGGGCGACGGCATGAAGGTGTTCAACTTCACCGGTTCGCAGGACGCCGGCCGTCTCGCCAAGGGCGAAGACCGCTTCACCGTCGGCGGCATGCTCGACGTTGGCGTTCGCCAGGCAGCCGGCAAGTACACCGGCCGTTTCGTGGTCGCTGTCGAATATCAGTAATCGACTCTGGCAGGGGAAGGAGCCCGGATCGCCCCCTCGCGACCCGGGCTCCAACCCTGTCCATCCTCAATCCCTTTTTGAAGGAAAGCCCCTGCCATGCGCTTTTCACCTGAACGCCTTTTGCGCCTTGCACCAGTGCTGGCAGCGATCGTCATCCCCGCGCTGCCCAGCCCTGCTGCTGCCCAATTGATGATCGCCCCGACCCGCGTGGTCCTTGCCGGGACCGAACGCAGCACGGAGCTGATCCTCGTCAACAAGGGCGATGAACAGACCGCGTTCCGCATCGACGTCGAAAATCGCCGGATGCGCGCGGATGGCGCACTCGAAACCGTCACCGAAACGCGGCCTGGTGAACTTTTCGCGGCGGACATGATCCGCTTCTCGCCGCGCCGTGTGATCCTCGATCCCGGCGCCCGCCAGTCGCTGCGCGTTTCAGTAACGGTGCCCGCCGGTCTCGCGCCCGGGGAATATCGCAGCCATTTGCGGCTGATGTCGGCGCCGACCAGCGCGGGTGCCGCCACGCCGACCGCCAGCGATGCCAATGACGGCGCTCTGTCGATCCAGTTGATCGCCGTGCGGTCGATCACCATTCCGGTCATCGTCCGTGTCGGAGCACTCGATGCCAGCGCCAGCGTTGATTCCGCCGCCCTGACAAACAAGGCCGACAATTTGATGGTCATCAAGCTGACCCGCGCGGGTACGCGATCGACCTATGGCGATCTGCGGTTGACCATCGCGGGTGAGGCGAACCCGATCTACAATGTGCGCGGCATTGCCATCTATACACCCAATACCGATCGCGATCTGATCGCGTCGCGGCGCGTCCAGCTCTAACCGGCGAGACACGGGGCGGTCTGTGCCGGGTCATGCGGATATTTCTGCTTTTGCTGGCAATGTTGTTGCTGGCCGCCCCGGCGCACGCCCAGTCGCGCGATAACGACAAGGATTTCGACAGCCTGTTCGGTACCGAACGGGCGCGCATTAACGGCAGCCGCACGCCGCGCGCCGGACGTGACGATCTTAGCATCGTCGCGCTCTACCTTGGGCGCTTTCAGCTGCTCGAATCGCTGCCTGCCTATACGACCGCAGCGGGGCTCTGCCTGCCGCTCGGTCCGGTGCTCGACGCGCTGGAAATCGGGCGCAGCGAAGCCAATGGCCAGCAGGTCATCGACCTCCACGCACCGGATCGCCGGGTGCCGGTCGACCCTGCCGAGCTGACGCCATCACCCGAAGGCCCCTGCATGGCGCTGGCGGCCTTTGCCAGGTTTTTGCCGGTGACGCTTCGTTACGACGAAGCCAATCTGCGTATCATCATCGACAGCGCCGAGCCCTTGCCCGTTGCGGCGCGGCTTGATCGGGTCGAACGCCGCCGCCAGGCGCTTGCGGGCGCTGAACCGGCTAGGCCACACTTTCCGCGCATCGCCAATCCCTGGGGGGCAATTGGTTGGCCGACGCTCGACATTGCGCTGGGTTTGGGTTCGGGCAGCAGCGGCAATATTCTGGCCGGCCAGGCCGAACTGGTCGCCGATCTTGCCGGCATGACAGCGCGTGGGCGTTTCGCAGCGGGCAGCGGCGGCCCACCCAGCGTCCGCCTTGCGCTGGGCCGTGAAAGCGAGGCCAGCGACCAACTTGGCCCGCTTTATGCCCGCAGCTTTGCCATCGGCGATATCAATGTTCCAGCGCAGCCGCTTATCGGCGTCGCCAGCAGCGGGCGTGGCATGGTGATTTCCAACCGGCCGCAATGGCGCGCTGACCTTTTCGACCAAATCGAACTGCGCGGGCCCTTGCCGCGCGGCTGGGACGCCGAACTCCACCGCGATGACCGGCTGGTGGCGGTGTGCGACAAGCCCGACGCGGCCGGCGATTATGTGTTTGCCGATGTGCCGCTGCGCGCCGGCGCCAACAATTACATCGTCAGGTTGTTCGGTCCGCATGGCGAGATTGAGGAACGCGCCTTTACCCGCTTTGTCGGCAACGAACTCAACCCGGAAAACGAATTCGTCTATTCGGTTGGGATCGTTGACAGCGGCGTGCCGATATTCGGGCCGCTCGTGCCCACTCAGACTGCGATAGGCAGTTTTGCCTTTGCCACGCTGGAACATGGCATCGCCGGCGGTGTCTCAATGCGCGTGGACATGCGCGCGCCGTTGGCTGGAGGCAGCCCGGCATTGGCCGCTGGCGTTCACGCGGCGATGTTCGGCGGGTTTGGCAGCTTGCTGGTGGCGGGTGATAGCGGCGGCCGACCGGCCGTGGCGCTGCGCGGCGTCAGGCAATGGGGCCGCACCAACATCAAGGTCGATGCCGCCGATTATGGCGGAATGACCAGGCCATCGCGGCCCGGCGCGGTTGGCAGCCTCGCACGCGAATTCGGCTTTTCCGCGGCGACGCGGGTCGGCCTGGGGCGGCGCAGCCTGCCCCTGCTGGTCGGCTGGCGGCGCACGATCGAACGCAGTGGCAGCGCCGTCGACCGGCTTGATTCCAGTTTGGCGCTGGCGATGGGCGAATGGCGTTTCAGCCAGGGCGCCAGCGTCGAACGGCGCGATGCAGCTGCGCCGACATTGCTGGGAAATATTGCCCTCGCGCGCGGCATCGGCGGCTGGCGGCTGCGCGGCGGGGTCGATTATGGCGTCGCCGGCGCGTTCAGGCTTTATCAGATCGGTGCATCGGCGGCGCGCGCGACGGCACGGGGTAGCATGGGGATCGATTTTGGCTGGGATGCGCGGCGCGGCACCGCCACCGTTGCCGCCACTGCCCAAAGGCATTTCGGCGCGATCTCGGTTGGTGCCGGCGCTGGCGTCGGACCGAATGGCTGGCGCCTCGGGCTCAATCTGTCGGCCGCCATGTTCCACGATTCCCGAGCCGGATATCGACTAGCCGCCGCTGGCATTGGCCGTACCGGCGTGCTGCAACCGCATGTCTTCGAAGACATTGATGGCAACGGCGCGCAAGGGGCTGGCGAACCTGATATCGGTGGCGCCAGCTTTATGGTGGATAGCAGCATTCGCCGCGAAATAACCTCCACCGACGGCAAGGCGCGCATTGGCGGTCTGTTGCCGGGCAGCCGTGTCGATATGGAAGTCCAGCTCGCATCGCTGCCCGACCTGCGCCTGCGGCCGGTCGATCCCGGCGTCAGCGCCGTGGTGCGCCCCGGCCAGGTTCTCGACGTGCCAGTGCCGCTGCGCCAAACCGGCGAAATTGAAGTGCTTGTCGAGACGATCTCAGGCGATCTGCACCGACCGCTGCCCGGAATCGAGGTTGCTCTGATCGACATCAGCGGCAAGCGTGTTGCCGTTACCCGCAGCGATTTTGAAGGTTTCGCCTATTTCGATGGCGTGCCGCAGGGGAATTGGCGACTGGAAGCCGCGCATGCAGCGCCCGTGGAGGCAATGCTTCGCCAAGACGCACTGCTGGTGACGGGTCTCCGGCTGCTGATTGGGCAATGATGGCTCAGGCACCAACCCTGGCAGAAACGGTGGCGGAACATCGCCAATTGGCGTGCTCAAACCCACGTAACAGGGGCCCCAGCGCGTTAACATCTCGTGCAGATGATCCGCCGATCCAGGATGAAACCCGCACCCTCTTTTTCTATTTAAACTATTCGCTCGAGGTGATCCGGCTTGTGATTATGGTGTTGGTCGGGTTTCCGCTGCTGTTCCGAAACGTCGGGGACCTGTTGTTCAGGCGCGGTACTGGCCGCTGTCATGAAACCCTTTGGATGTGGCGTAGCAGGGTTGGGACAATGTTAGTAGCCGACATTGGGCGGCAAACGATCAAGTCGATACCTGTATTGCGCCATCGGCCTGAGCGAAAAGCGGTGCCCAATCTAGCCATTCGCAATCCACCTCGGGATACAGCAGGCGAGTATTCACTCTGCATTAATCAAGCCAAACATGATCCAGCTGAGGGACTGTTGCGACGAACGGATACAAAAACACGATCAATTGAAAGCTCTCATTCAGGCGCAGGCTGCCATCACCATCCCACATCCGGTGTGGGGGTCTATCATGGCTGTCGCTGAAATCGTTCTCGTCCAGATTTGGGTAATGCTCGGCATCGGAATAACGATTGCTGCGGTTGTGATTTTCATCAGCGGTCTCGATGACGCATTCCTTGATATCACGCACCTGATCCTCAGGCTGGCGCGCCGCGATCCGGCACCTTCTGAAGAAATGATCGGACGCAAGCCCGAGCGCTGGGCAGCGATATTGCTTCCGGCCTGGGACGAGTCAGCCGTTATCGCCGCCATGCTCCGGCGCTATTGCGGCACCATCGACTATTCAAACTACCGGGTTTTCGTCGCTGTTTATCCAAATGATCCAGCGACCGAACAACAAGTCCGAAGCGCGATGGGCAATTTCCGTCAGGTGCAGCCAGTCATTCTCGAACGGCCGGGCCCCACGTCGAAGGCCGATGCCCTGAACCAGCTGAAGGATGCCGCGCTCGCCCACGCCGAACAGACGGGAAAGCCATTTGCGTTCTTCGTGCTGCACGATGCCGAGGACGTCGTGCATCCGTTTTCACTGCGGCTGATGAACTGGTACACGGAATTCGCGCCATTGGTTCAGTTGCCGGTCTTTTCGATCAATCGGCCGCTCAACCGCATCGTCGCGGGCATCTACATGGATGAATTTGCCGAGCTGCACTGCAAGGATCTCTGGGTTCGATCACGCGTAAACAAGCAGGTCCCCTCGGCCGGCGTTGCCACAGCTTTCACGATCGAGGCGATCGACGCGCTGGCTGAACAAGGCGCCGTCTTCGATGCCGCCAGCCTTACCGAGGATTATGAAATCTCGCACCGGCTCAATATGCTGGGCCTCAGAAGCATGTTCGTACGCTTTCGGATGAAATCCGGCGAAATCGTTTCGACGCGGGAGCTATTTCCCGATCAATACTCCTTGTCGGTGCGACAGAAAACGCGGTGGGTCTATGGTATCGTCTTTGCGGCCTGGCGATCGCTCGGCTGGTATGGCAGCCTGTGGAACCGCTATTTTCTGTTCCGCGATCGCAAGATCATTATCGCTGCGGTCGCTGTCATGGTGGCCTATTTGTTGGTGGCGCTGCTGTTGATCACCTATGTTTCTGCCGTGCTGCTGGGACTCTTCGATACGCTGCCGCCGCTGATCGAGGCGGCGTGGGTTTGGGCGGTCCTCAGTGCGAATCTCTGCCTTCTCGCCAGTCGGTTGGCGCAACGGGCCTTCTTCACTGGCCGCACCCACGGCGTTTCTGCCGCGCTGCTGTCGCCGGTGCGCGCGGTGGTAGGGAATTTCGTCAGCTATCATTCGCTGTTCCGGGCCTTCAAGCGGCACCTTGGCGTGCAATTGCGGCAGCGGGCGGTGAGCTGGGACAAAACCGATCACCAATTCCCGAGCGCGGCATTGCTCATGCGGCAGCGGCCACTTCTCACCGATATCCTGCACCACAATGGATTGCTATCGGCCGATGCCGTGAAGCGGGTTCGCGCTTATGCGCACAGCTTTCACAGGCCGCTCGGTCTAGCCCTTCAAGACCTCGAATTGTGCACCGGCGCGCAGATCGCCGAGGCGCTTGCCGAGCGCAACCGTCTGCCGATGCGTCGCCTTGACGCTGCCCTCAATGACACGTTGTTCGCCCGGCTGTCGCGCGAAGACTGCGCGCGTTACGCTGTCATTTGCGTGGAGGCCAGTGACCGCCCGGTGATTTTGATGGGGGAAGAGCTGAGCTGCGCCGATCGCCGCAGGCTGAACCGCCTTGTCCGGCGTGCGGGGATCGCCGATGCGCTGTTCGCCTACGCACCGCTCAGTGAAATTGCCTATGCAATTCGCTTCGCCGGTTCTCGCGAGGATGCAGCGCTCGAACGGGCAATCAGTATATGGGTCGGCCATGACGACTCCGACGGCGAACTATCGCGCGACATCCGCCGACGCCTGCGCGCAGACTATCGACGCTTTCGCGACCTGTTGGTCGAGCGCGGCCTGATCGATCACCACCGCATTCGAAAAATCTGGCTGAAATCCAAGCGGCGCAAGGTCGATGTCGAAGCGCTGTTGGGGGTCGAGCGTTCGATCCCGCCGCTAAGCCTTCGTCAGGCATCGCAGGATTTTTCGAACTGGGCACCAGCTATCGAAGCCACAATGCCCAGGCTGGTAACGAGCGAGCGGTTGGGCGAAACCATGCCACAGCGCCCGTTGCCCGTCGGATGAAATCAGGTTGGGGGCTTGCTCGGCGCTGTCAGAGGTCAGCGCCGAGCGTGACGACGGCACCCGAACCGGGTAGCGCATTGCCAAAGATCCGCTGGCGCCAATCCACCGTGATCCGAAAGCGCTGCCGATCCACCGGGAGAATCAAGCCTAACGATGGCCCGAGGTCGACTCGCTCGACGCCGCGCTGCGCCGCGCCCCAAGCGCCGAGCCCGATGTCGAGCCCGCCGTCGCGCGTCAGGTGGTGGGCCACGCGGACCGCGCCATCGGCATAGGGTTCGAAGCGGTCGCGGTGCAAGGCACCTGCCTGGCCATAATAATCGAGCCTGATGTTGCCGCCAAACAGACGCGTATCGCCGACGATGACGCCGACGCCAGGCCCTGACTTGATGCCATCAATCCCGATCCGCTCCTCGATAACAAAGCGGATCGGCGCTTTGCGAAGGCGCCATTCGGCCCCAACCGAGAATTCGGCGCCGCGGCCACGAAGCGGTGTCGCCAGGCGAGCGACAGCGCCGATTCCAGCGCGCCGATCGAGCACGCGGACGACTCGGATACCGGCTTGCGCGCCACCGAGTTGCCCCGCGAACGGGGTTGCGCTGAGACCTCTGCCTTCCCGAAGGAAGACCCATGCAGAGGCGCTCCAATCGTCGTGATATTCCGCTGCGGGCGACGGCGTGAGCTCGACGCCGACTTTAGGAGGCGTGGCTGGTTCGCCCAAGTCAAGGATTCGCGTCGCCGATGTCGCCAGAGCAATGGCTTTCGTCGGCCGCGCGTCAGCCTGACCCATGTCGTGCGCAACGGCTTGGCTGGCGAGGCTGGCGAGTATGGCCGACGACGTCTGGATTCGCATTGCATTCCCCCCAAATCCCGAACGACCAATAAGGCAGGATCGACGGATTAACTAGCGTGCCGAGCGGCAGCGACCGAGATCACGCGCGGCGAAAGCACGCTCACAACGGGGCACTGTGTGACCAACGGGGCTGATGATAGCGAACGGGATGAGACGCAAATCAAAAGCGCCGCCACCTAGCCCATTTCGCTGTTTCCACTCATCGCCGGAGGTAATCCGTCTGGTCGTGATTATGGACGTCCGGTTTCCGCTCTCGCTGCGCAATGTCGAGGACCGGCGTTCGACCGCGGTACCGACCCGTCTAATGAAATTGTTTGGATGCGGCGAACAGGTGCTGAGCATTTGAATGGAAGAGATTAGAGCTCAGTGCTATCTGGTTGCTGCTCAACGAGCGAATGTCGGTTTTTGGCAGGAGCGGACGTTTGAGGCCGCGCGGGCGAACGGTAACAACTGATTCGACAGCTGCCACGGTGCCGAGTTCATAACAAACGTCCGCTTCGGCACATTGGTGCTATGATGGCCGCTAGGTCATTTTCCGCTATACATTGCTGCTAGCTGCGAAACCGTGAGCCTCGTGACGGCAGCAAAAGCGGTCGATCGGCACCGGGAGCATGAGCTTGATGAAAAGCGCTGACAGCCCATCTGGTATCGCACTGGTATCGCAAATTGCTCCCAATCGCTCTGAATTAGCTGTTTTGCCTATCTAAAACCCACGTATTTGGGCCATTTCTTGAGTTTTTGCTGCGATGGCATTGCAGAGGTCTGGGGTTCGATCCCCCACGGCTCCACCATTTTTTTGATGAGTGACGCGACGAGAGAGTCGATGTTGGCGCGCGCGCCCATCGCTCAAACTGTCGTCAATCCTCGCCAGGTTTGCGCCGCGAATCTTCTGAATGGATAATGGCGAGCAATTCCGGGAGTCGTGAAGCAAGGTCGCGAAACTCCACGACATCAAGGCGTAAGAGCCGGGCACGCCCGGCGGCGACCACGGTCGCATTCCGCGGCGCGCTGGCGATAAGCGCCGCTTCGCCAAAAAACTGTCCTGCCTTTAGCGGGATTCGCTGATCGCCGACGACCACCGCAACCTCTCCCTCGGCGATGAAGTACATGCTGTCGCCCGGTTGACCAGCACGAACAATCGGCGTGTCAGGGGCGAAATTTTCAACCTTTAGCAGCCGAGCAATCTCGGCGAGGGCCGCCGACCCCAATCCGCGAAACAGCGGCAGTCGAACAACAACATCCCAGCTTTCGAGGAAATCGCGGCGCTTCAATTCGGCAGAAAAGCTGCTTGCCAATATGCCTGCCCACAGCGCGAATAATCCGATGCCCGCGATCATGACCGATCCACCGACCACGCGACCGAAGAAGGAGATCGGGGTTTTGTCGCCATAGCCGGTCGTGGTAATCGTGGTCACCGTCCACCACAGCGCAGCAGGAATGCTGCTAAACGCTTCGGGTTGCGCTTGGCGTTCTGCGAGATAGGCAAGCGTGGACGCGAACAGCGTAATCACCAGAAAGGCAGTAGCGACACTCAGCAGCGGCTGGCGTTCGCTGCGCAACACCCGCAAGACGAGGGCAAATGCGGGGTTTTGCCGGATCAACTTGAGCGCCCAGAGAATCCCCAAAAGCCGGGCATCGGCGGCTGATGCACCAACCGCCAACGCCAGCGGGATGGGGGCGGCCGCAAGCAGATCGACAATAGCGGCTGGCGAGCGCGCTGCCATCGCTCGGTGTTCCGAGCTCCAGATGCGGACCGCGTAAAGAATGGCGAAAGCGGCGGCAATCGATAGGCAAGAGCCTGTAAGAACCAGCGCATAGGTCGCCGACATTTCAGGCAGTGTCCCCACAACCATAACCGCGATACCGACCAACACCAAAGGACGCTCAAGGCGCGGATGAGCGGCAAGCTCGGCAAGGCGCTCCTTGAATGTCGATCCTGTTGGCATATCCAACGAAGCCCCCTTCGTTCCTTTCTGCATCAACATGGATTCGCCCGCACAGTGCAAGCTAATAAACTCTCGCACTGGGTTGACCGCTGAAATGCCGATCAGAAAGGGCGTGCGCCCGGTGTTGCTCTATCAAAATGACCGTGTGATTGTGACGCGATCTGACCTGGGGGGGTAAATGATGATCAATCAGCAAGGCCAGGGGCAGGGTGATTGCGCCACTGAGATTCTGGTCCGGCAATTTCGGCAAATCCTTGTCTGGCCATTGCAGCTGACACCGCAGGAAGGAAAAATCACCGCCACTGCTTATTGGGAGCGCCTGTTGTCGCTGGATACGGCGTGGCAGGAGGTCGTCGATGATGATGCTGAAAGTTCTGTCGACCTCCGAGAACGGCGGTATGCGGAGTTCGTCGCCTTCACACCTGACGTGCAGCACTTCCTCTATGGTGAAGGCCAAGCGGCGGATCGAGCAAAGGCGCAGTCAGACCGTCCGATACGCACCTTTCGGCGGTGCGATGTCGCGACGATCGATCTGGTTCTTCGCAAGGGTGATCCAACACTGACTCTGAATGTCGAGCGGATTGAACTCTATTTCTTTTATGATGTCGACTTGGCGGTGCTGGCGGTCGAGATCGATGGCAGTGACCTGTCACTTGAACAGGTCCAGGAAATAATGTTCCGCTTTGGACGCGCCTATCCAAACTCATGGGATGCCAATGGCAATGGATCATCTTGCTGCGCCAGTGTCCAACTCCGGTCCCATGAGGGTGCCGTCCTTGCGACATCGGATTATCACCAAAGGGAGCGTTATCTCGATTTCGTCAGCAATCATTTGTCGCCGCGCGTGGCCGACCATTGGTCGTTCCTGCTTCAGCCGCTGATGCCGCATCATGGCAGCGAACATGGGCCAATCCTGTATCGGCAGTTGGAACACCATCGTATCCCGATGCTGGCTTATCTCGCCGTCGATGATCCTTATCGCATCGGTCGGGATGACTGGATGCGGCTCGGGCTGGCGGCACGGCCTGGGCCAAAGGGGCTTGCCCCCTTTGCGGCGGGGTTTCTTGAAGGGTTCGAAGCGCGGCATTGCTATGATCGGTTCTGGGATGGGCAACGCGGGCATGATCAGACGGCGACGCGCATGATTTGTTCAGGGCGCGCCTTCATCATGGTCGGCGAGGCCGATAATCCGCACTTTACCAACGCAGAAACGGGCATCCTTTCGCAGTTCCGACACCAATATTTTCTGCTTGGGCTGATCGCCCATTTCCACAAGGCAGCCCTCCTGATCGTAAGGGATCGGCTCGCAACGGCCATGAGCCAATTGCAAAATTACTCCGCCACAACGGTAAAGCGCTTCAAACGTGAAAGTCGGTTGTGCCACGTAAATTTTCTACGATTTACCCACCGATATTGGTTCCAAGAGGTTTCCAATCAGCGTCCGGCACAAGACCTGTTTAAGCTATGGACACACCATCTCGGCACTGAGCGGCTGTTTGTCGACGTGCGCGAAGAAGTACTCGATATGATCAGCTATCTCGACAGCGACGGTTTGCGAAAGCAGGCCAACACGGTTGTTCGGCTGACGGTCGTTACTTTTTTTGGCTTGATTGGTACCTTGGTGACTGGTTTTCTGGGCATGAACCTGATCGATTTGACCCAGGTGTCGTTCGTTCAAAAATCGCTCTATTTCGTAGCTGCCCTCGTTCCGATGACTTTCTTCACTTTTTACATTGCCGCCAAATCGCAGCGCCTTGCCGAGTTTGTCGATACGATGTCCGACGAACGGCAACCGATCCGCGTCAAATGGCGAGCTTTCGTGCACGTTTGGGAACGAGGTCGATAGCCAAGCGATTTCGGCGGTCTGCCTCAGTCCAATTGACTTGAAATATTTGGTATTTCTAGCGCCTGGCTTGAGAGATGCTGACCCGGGCAGTGCGTCGCTAACCCGTCACTGCTTTTCCCTGTTATGTGGCAAAAAAACAGGGAATTTTCGAAAAATCGGGCGAGAAACAGGCATGACGAGATGCCGATCGCGGGAACCGCGCCGCAGTCGCGGGAGGCTAGATGATTTACGCTGCGCGACCATGGGAAGGTCATCCACCATGGATTAGTAATGTCGCTCGGCTTCTGCGGGCGGGATATCGCCGATAGGCTTGAGTAAACGCCGATGACTGAACACTTGGCCCCACTCTCGACAGCTGAAGGAAATGGGGGCTTTAAATGGCCCATGATAAGAAAAAGTCCCTGGATTGCGCTGCT